>DATLFH010000050.1:0-2119 GCA_035524965.1 Gemmatimonadota bacterium
AGCCCGCTTCCGAACTCCTCCAGCCCGACTCCGCAGCCTGCCGCCCGGAGCTCGGAGATGAGCCGCACGAGCTGGGCGAAGTTCCCGAGCGCGGCTTCACTGATCTCGAAGTTGAGCGCTTCCGGTGGAAGCCTGTACTCCGCCAGGTACTCCCGCAGGGCCGGCACGAGATCCAGATCCCCCAGCGAGGAGACGCTCAGGTTGATCGAGCAGATGGGGATCTCGCACTCCGGGTGGTCCTGGTGCCACGCGGCTAGACGCGCGATCGTCTGCTTCACCACCCAGCGGTCGATCGCCGGCACGAGGCGGTAGCGAGCGGCGTGCGGCAGGAAGGCTTCCGGCATCTCCACGCCGCCACGCTCGTCGGGCAGGCGCAGCAGGATCTCGCAGCGGGGGACGGCTCTGGTCTCGGACCCCAAAAACATGATGGGCTGGACGAAGAGCTCGAAACCACCTTCCTCCAGCGCGCGGGTCAGGCGCTGGACCCGCCGGTCCTCCGCAACCTGCAGCGTCCCGTTGGCCGCCTCCCCGACCTGGACCCGGCTTCCGCCTGCTTCCTTGGCCGCGTAGCAAGCGGCGTCGGCGGCGCGCAGTAGGTCAACCGTGCCACCGCTCGTGTGCGTGATCGGCACGACACCGATGCTGGCGCCGATCGGAAAGGCCTCATCCTGCCACGTGAAGTCGAGATCCTCGATGGCCTGCTGGAGACCGGTGGCGATCTCCTCCGCCTTGGCCAGCGCGCAATGTTCCAGGAGGACGCCGAATTCATCTCCACCGAGTCGCGCGACTGTGTCGCGGCTCCGCATATGATCGTGCGCGAGCTTGCTGATCGCCTTGAGGAGCGCGTCGCCGGCCTCATGACCGGCCGTATCGTTAACGAGCTTGAATCCGTCCAGGTCCAGGTAACACAGGGCGTGTTCCTCTCCCCCATCCGTCTCCGTCCGTACCTGCCTGACACGCCGCTCGAATTCCTGCCGGTTGATCAGGCCGGTGAGCGAGTCGTGGCTCGCCTCGTGCGTAAGTCCGTGAATCGTCCGGCGCCTCTCCGTCACGTCGTGGAAGACCATGACGACGCCGATCGTGGCGCCGTTGCGGTCGCGTAGGGGCGCCGCCGAGTCTCCGACCGGCACTTCCGTCCCGTCGCGCCGCACCAGAAGCACGTCGCCGACGAGATCCACCGTGCGGTCTTCGCGCAAGCAGCGGGCCGGGATGTCTTCGATGGGCTGTCGCGTCGTCTCGGAAACGAGGGGGAGCACTGTGCTCAGGGGCTGCCCCAGCGCTTCGGTGGTTCGCCAGCCGGAGAGCCGCTCCGCCGTGGGGTTCAAGTAGGTGATCGTTCCCGCGCGGTCCGTCGTGATGATTCCGTCCGCGATCGACGACAGGGTGACGAAGGCCTGTTCCTTTTCCCGGTACAGGGTTTCCTGGATCCTTCGCGACCGGGTGAGGTCGCGAACCGTGACCACCGTGAGAGCCCCCCGGCCGGTATCCAGACGGCTCTGGTTGAACTCGATCGGAAACTCGGTCCCGTCGCGCCGCAGGCCGAAAAGGGCGATCGGATCGTGATTGTGTCCGGGTTGCAGCGACTGGATGAGCTGCCGGAAGCGCGGAGGGATGAGGCGGTTCAGCTGCTCGTCGACCAGCTCCGCCTCACTGAGGCCGAAGATCCGCTCGGCCACCGGATTCAGGGCGACCACGTTCCCCCGGGCCTCGACGACGAGCATGGCGTCGGCGGCCACGTCGAAAAGCTCGCGAAATCCCTGTTTCAGCGCTGGATGTGGCATCGAACCTCTCGCCCCACTCTCGGGGTAGCTAAAAAAATATATAGGATAACCCACTCCGGCGCAAAGCCTCCCGGGATGGCCGTCGTCCGCCCTAGACTACTCCGCCCACGCCTCCGCCAGAACCCGGTATACGAGCTTCGCGGCGAGGAAGTCGCTCGCGTGCTGCCCGGGCTGCGGGAGCAGCTCGACCATGTCGAAGCCGACCAGGCGGCGGCGTGCGACGTCGTACACTCGACGTACGCCGACGCCTCGAGCAGGGCGCGTGGGCCGCAGTCGGCCGGAACGCTGCCGGCTCCCTTCCCTTCACCCTCCCACACCTGCGCGAGCAGTCGCGGGGG
>DATLFH010000051.1:0-5403 GCA_035524965.1 Gemmatimonadota bacterium
AAGAAGGTCCCGATCGCTTCGGTGAGGAGCTTGGCGGTCATCGCTCGTCCTCCGTGCCTCGAGTTTTCTTGTTGGGTTGGAAATCCAAGCTACGAGAGCAGAGGAAGAAGAACCATTTCCTGGCACGGATGTCCGCGGACCGACCTGGGCCGTGTAGTGGACGGCGGCCGGGCCCGTCAGGGGATCACGCGCGGCGCAGGACGAGCGCCGCACAACGCCCGCCGAACCCCTCGGACAGGAGGAGCGCGACCGGCGCGTCCGAGCGGGACGTTCGCGTGGCCAGCGCGAATGGCGGCAGCTCGGGGTCCGGCTCCGAGCTGCCGAGCGTTGCGGGCACGAGCCCGCTCGCGAGCGCGAGAACCGCCGCCGCGGCCTCGACGGCCGCGCTCGCTCCCAGGCAGTGGCCGAAGAGCGGCTTGAGCGATGTCAGAGGAATCCGCGGGAGACGGCGCTCGAAGAGCGCCGCCAGGCCGCGGCACTCCGCGGCGTCGCCCTCGACCGTGCCGGTCCCGTGGGCCTTGATCCAGCCGATCTCGCCGGGGTCGATGCCGCGAAGCGCCGCCTCGGCTGCCCGGCGCACCCCCCTCCCGGAGGCCCGGGGGCGGACGACCGAATGCGCCTCGCCCGCGGTGCCGATTCCGGCCATCGTCGCGAGCGGCCGCACCCCGCGGGAGCGGGCGCTCTCCAGCGATTCGAGGACGAGCGCGCCGGCGCCCTCTCCCAGGACGGTCCCCGACCTGCGGCGGTCGAACGGCCGGCACGGCGGGTCGCCGTTCCGCGCTGGCGAGAGGATGCCCGCGGCGCCGAAGCTCGCGATCAAATCTTCCTGGAGCGGCGCCTCGCCGCCGCCGGCAACGGCGACATCGATGGCTCCGGACTCGATCTCCCGGACGGCCTGGATGATCGCCCACGCCGCGCTGACGCTGCCCGCCGAGTGGTGGGACACCGGCCCTTCGATGCCGTGCCGTAACGCGAGTGCGACTCCGCCGGCCCCCGGCATGAAGCGGACGAGATCGGAGGGACGGGGAGCCGGGCTGCGGCTGCTCGCGAGCCGCTCGCGGTGGACGCACAGGAGCTCCGCCATCGGTCCGAGCGAGGAGCCCTCGAAGACCGCGCATCGATCCGGCGCTGGGGGGTCGGCGAGGCCCGCCGAGCGCCACGCCTCCTCCGCGGCGGTGAGAAAGAAAGCCGCGCTCCGGTCCAGCCGGCGCGCGTCGGTCGCTCTCGGCGGATCGGGGGCGGAACCCACCGGGAGCCCGTCGAAGTCGGCCGATGGCTGAACCGTGCTCCGCTCACGACGCAGGGCCTCGGCCAGATGGGCTGCGTCGGGGCCGGCGGCGGTCACCGCGCCGACCCCGGTGATCGCGACGAGCCGCGTCATCGCGCCACCCGTTGCGCCTCCAGCGCCCGATCGCGCAGCTCGCGCGCGATCCGCGCGACCGCGCCTGGCTCCTGCTCGATCCGCTCGAGCAGGGCGGCGTCCGGCGCTCCGGCACGCCCGGCGTCCACCCGATACCAGCCGGTCGAGCGCAGAAGGTAGGTGCGGGAGGTGCCGCCCGGAGCGTCGGGCACCTCGAAGGAGAGCTCCGCCGCGTCCCCGGTCTCCATCACCAGGTACTCGCCGTCGACCGTGACGATCGGGATCCGGACGTCACGACCCGCGAGGTCACGGGCGGCGCCGGGCGCGACGGACGCGACCGTGTACGACGCCTCCGGACCGACGTCGATCGCCACGTGGTCGATCCGCCAGAAGGACGCCGGCGCGAGGAGCCGGACGCGCACCGGCCCCGACCCGGCAACGTGCAGGTCGAGGGGGACGATCTGCCGCTTCAGGATCTCCGGCCCCGCCTCCCAGACGAGGTCCTGCGAAACCCAGCCCGCGGGCGTCCAGAGCTGGACTTCGAGGAACGCCTGGCGCGCGAGGTTCCCGAAGAACTCGCCGGCCCGGGTGGGATCGGCGTCCATCACGGCGTACCATTCCGAGAGCCCGCTGCCACGCGCGCGGAGGAGCTCCATCAGGAGGAACGACGCCCACGGCGTGTTGTGGGCGTCGACGACCAAGCGGGCCTCGCCAGCCCCCGCGGGTCGGTCGAATTCGATCACGAGCCCGTCCCGCGGGTCCTCCGCCGTCCCGACCGCCGTCAGCGAGGATTCCCACGCCCAGCCATCCGGCTCCGACACGCGGGGCAGCACGTCGCGGCCGCCCAGGTCGCGCGCGACGAGCGGGGCGACGGGCCTGCGGATCGCGTGCAGGCTGCCGTCCGACCCGGGACTCACGGTCGCGCCTAGCTCGGCATCGACGACGAGGAGCGAGACCGCGTCGAGAAAGTCGGTCTCGGCGAGCTCGTTCGCCACGCGCAGCCGCACGATCCCCTCCGGCGAGCGGACCGGATGGTCGAGGTTGTCGACGTCGGTCCGGGCGAGGCTCGGGAGGATCGCTCCACCGAACGTCCCGGAGTCGAGTCGCCACGACCGGCCATCCCAGCTGTAGACGAGGGGGCAGGAGGTCTGCGCGGGCTGCGGTGCCGGATCCTCCGCGGCCGCGGCGATCGCCGCTACGACGACGAGCGTCGTGAATCCGAGCCCGACGGCGACAAGGCTCGTCTTCGCCACCGAGATCCTCCGAACCTCCACCTGCCGGATATCGGCGAGCGCGATCGTCCGCGGCGGCCCGCCCTGGTAGGTCCGCCCGACGAGGCTGTCTCCCTCGAGTCTCGGGCCCAGGAAGGTCGGAGTCGTGCCGTCCGCCAGCGTTACGCGGACCTCCTCAGGGTCGTCTTCCGCGAGGACCCGGGACACGGGCCGGTCGCTGACCCTCCAGGTGTGGCAAGCGACGAACAGCGCGGCGACGAGGGCGCAGGCCGCGCGGAGAAGCGGGTGGCGTCGGGTCCAGGCGTTCATGGCGTTCCTCTCGGCAGGCGGAGACTTCGGGCTCCCTCGTGCGGGGAGCACCCACGCATCGTAGGGGGAGCCGGTTCCCTGACGCTGACCCAGGCGTTCCCTGAGATTTTCCGAGCGCCGCCCCCTTCCCCGGGGCACCGTTACTGAGTGAGTGACGCGGGCTGCCAGGTGCGAGGCGTGATCATCCACGACCGGCCCATGCGCTTCGCGAAACTCAATTCCAATGGCGGGAGAGTCTCGCCGCTCCGCTCGAGTCCCGCGATGACGACCTCGAAGGGAATGTCGGGGGACGACGAGAGGCGGAAAGCGATCACGAAGCAGGTCCACCCCTCGCGGACTTCGATCGGGTAGCTGGTGTCCGCCGTCGATTCCTCGAGCTCACCTCCGCTCGGGTCGGTACAGGTTGCCCCGTCGCGCCCGGGGCCGATGTAGCCCAGGGGCGGTGCGGCGGTTCTTTTGTGCGCCCCGAGGGACACCGCCATGGGATTGAACGCTAAACCCGGCTCGCGGGCGCGCAGATCCAGGTACAGGAGTTGCCGCGAGTGTTGGGGATTCGGCTCCTCGAACACAGCCGAGGCTGGCATTGGAAAGACGGCTGGAAAAGGCACTACCCAGACGAGTCCCACCCCCTTCGGTCGCTGATTCCGCGTCTCTATTCGCAGGTCCAGCCCGTCCAGTCGAAGGGTGGTTCGCCCGTCAGGTCCCACCTGGCCGTCGACACCGGGAGGAATCGCCTTCGGGGCGCTGGTTTCAAAAGGGGCTCGTAAGGGCCAGACACACCCCTGCATCACCACTCCCGCCAGGAGCAGCAGCCATGGAAAACTCTTCGTCCTTCGCGTGATCATCGCTTCGCCTCCAAGGCTCTCAGGTCGTCCGCAGCTCCGGTTTCCGAACCGGATCTTCTGCCGCGGCTTCGATCCCAGCATGACAGGCCCCGATTCCCCCGCTGTGCCCTGGCTGTTCCGTTCAGGTGGCGCGCCGGCGCCCCGGCTATCGAACGCACGACGGGGCCATCGGTCCTAGCGAGATGAACGAGCTGGACACGATCGCGGTCCCTTTGCTGTTTTTGCCGGGGGATATGGTGGGCGGCACAGGACTCGAACCTGTGACCTCCTGCATGTCAAGCGCGACCGACGGAGCGAGTTCCCGGCGATCTGCCGAACTCTCCTCTGGAGGGTCCGAGTCTTTCCGTCGGCCCTGCCTTCAATCCGGCATGATTCCGGACTCCAACTGGCCCACTTTGTTACACACTCACAGCCAGCTCGCGGCGACCCCCATGAGAGGTTTCTGCCGGTATGAAAAGGAGCAGCGATCTTGCAATCTCGCCAGGCGACCGCCCGACGAAGCTGACCGCCCCTGTTCAGGACACGATCTGCGACGCGCTTCGTCCGGGGTGCTACTACGAGACGGCCACGGCCCTCGCGGGAATCAGCGTTCGCACGCTCCGAACGTGGCTACGGGCCGGTGCCCGCGCATACCGCGAGCCCCCCAAATCCCATTCGGCCCCCCGCGCTCTAGAACTTGTCGCAGGGCCAGCTTTGCCACTGAAACTCGGTTCCGTCCCAAGATACTCTTCGCGGAGGCGTTAGATCATGAGGTCGCTGATAAAAACAAATGATCTCACCAGGGACGCCCATAATACTGAAAAAGAAGGCGGGATGAAGATTGTTTCCGTACCCCCCCCCAATCGTTCCCGAAAACTGCGCTGTCACTGTAGTCTGGGACGCCACTTCTGCACTACCCGCCTCTCCTTGAAAAGCTCTCCAAACGAAGACGACGCTCGCCTCGCTAGAGTTTTCCAGCAGAACCTCAAAGCGATCGGGGGAGTTTTTCTCGCACGCAACGGAAGCGAGGGAGAGGGAGATACTAAAGAGGAAAGCCCCCTGAGCGCGCATCTGACCAATATAAGTGCTACAAGCGATTGGGAGCCTGCTCCCGGGCGCTGACGGGAAAGCCTCCCTCCGCGGCGAGTTGGGGGACTCGGGTCTTATTTCCTGGATTTCTCATCTTCGCCTGCGCACTTTCTGCGCACTTGTACCGAGACTGCGGACGTAAGAAGAAGGCCTGACAGCGTAACTCACTGTCAGGCCTTCTCTTTGATGGTGGGCGGCACAGGACTCGAACCTGTGACCTCCTGCATGTCAAGCAGGCACTCTAACCAGCTGAGCTAGCCGCCCACGGGCCTTCTGGAAGGATCGAAAAGATACCGCGGGGGTTGGCCTCGCACAACCGATCGCGGGCTGCCTGCGGGGCCCCAGGACCGCTGGACGCGCCTGGTAGGAACGGATAGAATCGACTCCCATGAGCGCCGGCCGCGAGCGGTGGGGCACCCGGATCGGGCTGATCCTCGCCATGGCCGGAAACGCGGTCGGCCTCGGCAACTTCCTGCGCTTCCCCGTGCAGGCCGCCGACAACGGCGGCGGCGCGTTCATGATCCCCTACTTCCTGTCGCTCGTCCTCCTCGGCATCCCGCTGATGTGGGTCGAGTGGTCGCTCGGCCGC
>DATLFH010000052.1:0-12634 GCA_035524965.1 Gemmatimonadota bacterium
GCGGCGCTCGACTCGGGGCAGCCGCTGGCCCTCTATGCGGAGCGTGATGGCGTGATCACCCGGATCCTCGTGCGGTGATGGCGCCCCGAGTGTCTTCTGCCGCGATCACCGGCCTGGCGCTGCCCCTGCCTCTCCTCCACCGGGGAAAGGTCCGCGAGATGTATGCGCTGGACGGCGACGTGCTGATGGTTGCGACGGATCGCCTGTCGGCGTTCGACATCGTCTTCGAAGAGGGGATCCCCGAGAAGGGGCGCGTGCTGAACGGGCTCTCCGACTTCTGGTTCGGGCGGCTCTCCGCGGCCCGACCGCACCATCGGATCACGGCCCAGGTCGACGCCATCGCAGGCCGCGCCCCTGCCCTGGAGGACTTCCGCGACGACCTCGCCGGGCGCGCCATGCTGTGCCGGCGCTGCGCGCCGCTCCCGGTCGAGTGCATCGTGCGGGGCTACCTGGATGGCTCGGCCTGGAGCGAGTATCGGATGGACCGTACGGTCGCGGGTCTTCCCCTACCTGCCGGTCTGGAGCGGGGCGCGAAGCTGCCCGAGCCGATCTTCACGCCGGCCACGAAGGCCGTCACCGGGCACGACGAGAACATCCCCTGCGGGAAGCTCGAGGAGATCGTGGGTAAGCCCCTGGCCGCGCAGCTGCGCCAACGCTCGTTGGAGCTGTACGCCGAGGGTAGCGCCCACGCTGCCGAGCGCGGGCTGATCCTGGCGGATACGAAGTTCGAGTTCGGCTGGGGCCCGGCCGAGGATGGCACGGAGCCGCCGCTCCTCCTGATCGACGAGGTCCTGACGCCCGACTCGTCGCGGTTCTGGCGGGCCGCCGAATGGGCGCCGGGCGGCGCCCAGCCGTCGCTCGACAAGCAGCCCATCCGGGACTTTCTCGAGGCCGAGCGGGCGGCGGGGCGCTGGAACGGCGAGCCGCCTCTTCCGCCGCTTCACGACTCCGCGGTCCGCGCGACGACCGAGCGGTATCTCGAAGCCTACCGCCGGCTGACGGACCGCGCGCTCGCCCCGGCGCCGTGACGGCCAGGGTCGAGGTCTTCGTGCGCTTGAAGCCCGGGATGCTGGATCCCCAGGGGGCCACCCTGGAGCACGCGCTCGAGGCGCTGGGCTATTCGGGGGTCCGCGGGCTGCGGGTCGGGAAATGGATCACGTTCGATCTCGAAGGGGACGATTCGGCCGCGCTGGAGTCGCAGGTCGAGGAGATGTGCCGGCGGCTCCTCGCCAATCCCGTCATCGAGCGGTACGAGTATCGCCTTGCGCGGGATGGCGCCGAGTGAGCGACCGAGTGCCGGTCGGCGTCGTCCGCTTCCCCGGGACCAACTGCGACCAGGACGTGTGGGACGCCGTGTCGAGCGTGGCGCCCGCGCGGCCGGTCTGGCTCTGGCACAAGGAGCGGGACATCCGCCACGTCCGCGCGATCGTTTTGGCTGGTGGCTTCTCCTACGGGGACTATCTCCGCGCCGGGGCGATCGCCCGATTCAGCCCGATCATGGAGGAGGTCGTCCGCTTCGCCCGCGCGGGCGGCCCGGTGCTTGGCGTCTGCAACGGCTTCCAGATCCTGACAGAAGCCGGCCTCCTCCCCGGGGCGCTGACGCGTAACGATCGGACGACGTTCGTGTGCCGGCCGCAGTGGCTCAAGGTCGAGGCGACCGATCCCCCGTTCACCCGTGCCTACACCCCCGGCGAAGTCGTCCGCTTTCCGGTCGCCCACGCGGAGGGGCGCTACGTAGCCCCGCCCGACGTCCTCGACCGCCTCGAGGCGGAGGGACGAGTCGTCTTCCGGTACGTCGATGCGAACGGCGAGCGCACGCCCGAGTCCAACCCCAACGGCTCACTGCATGACATTGCGGGAATCGTCAACGAGGCGCGGAACGTGCTGGGCCTCATGCCGCATCCCGACCGCGCGATGGACCTCCGGCTGGGCTCGGAGGACGGCCGGGGCGTCTTCCGGGGGCTCGTCGAGGCGGCCGCGTGACGACGGCGATCCATGAGCCACCGGTCACCACGGAGGCGGTCCAGGCCCACGGGCTGACCGCCGGGGAGTACGCCCGGATCTGCGAGCTCCTCGGCCGCGAGCCCAATTTCACCGAGCTGGGCGTCTTCAGCCTCATGTGGAGCGAGCACTGCGGGTACAAGTATTCGCGTGCGTGGCTCGCCGAGCTGCCCACGTCCGGACCGCACGTCCTGCAGGGACCGGGCGAGAACGCCGGCGCCGTCGACATCGGCGATGGCCTCGCGGTCGTCTTCAAGATGGAGTCCCACAACCACCCGTCGGCGATCGAGCCCTATCAGGGCGCGGCGACCGGCGTCGGCGGGATCCTGCGCGACGTCTTCACGATGGGCGCGCGTCCGGTGGCGCTCCTGGACAGCCTGCGCTTCGGCGAGCCCGACGACCCCCACGTCCGCTACCTCTTCCGGCACGTCGTCAGGGGGATCGGCGATTACGGAAACTGCGTCGGCGTTCCCACCGTCGGCGGCGAGATCGTCTTCGACGACGCCTACCGCGGCAACCCGCTCGTGAACGCGATGTGCGTGGGGGTGCTCCGCCACGACCGGCTGATGCGGGCCGCCGCCGGCGAACCCGGCAACGGCGTTTACGTTCTCGGCGCTGCGACCGGCCGGGACGGCATCCACGGCGCGAGTCGGCTCGCCTCGACCGAGCTCTCACAGGACTCCACCGAGAGCCGGCCGACCGTGCAGATCGGCGACCCGTTCAGCGAGAAGCTCCTGCTCGAAGCGACCCTCGAGCTGATCGAATCGGGTGTGACCGCCGGCATCCAGGACATGGGGGCGGCCGGGCTGACGTCCTCCTCGAGCGAGATGGCGTCCCGTGCCGGGACGGGCATCGAGATCGACGTCGACCGGGTGCCGCGCCGGGAGCCCGGCATGACCGCCTATGAGGTCCTCCTCTCCGAGTCCCAGGAGCGGATGCTGGTCGTGGCCGGTGAGGCACGGGAGCCCGAGCTCATGGCGATCGCCGCGAAGTGGGACCTACCCTGCACGAGGGTGGGGACGGTGACCGCCGACGGCGTCTGGCGCGTGCTGGAGGGCGGAGCCGAGGTGTGCGCGATCCCGGTCGCCGCGCTGACGGAAGAAGTGCCGCGGTACGTGCGCGAGGTCGAGCGGCCGGAGTACGTGGACGCGCTCCACGCCTGGTCGCCGCCCGGCGGCTGGCTCGATGGACTGGACCCGCTGGCGGCGCTCGAAACCCTGCTCGGGTCGCCTTCGATCGCGAGCAAGCGCTGGGTCTGGGAGCAGTATGACCATCAGGTCCGGACCTCGACCGTGACCGGTCCCGGCGCGGACGCGGCCGTGCTCTCCCTCCGGGGCTCGAACCGCGGCCTGGCCCTCACGGTGGACGGCAACGGCCGCTACGCCTACTGCGACCCCCGGCGCGGCGCGGCGCTGGCGGTCGCGGAGGCGGCGCGCAACCTGGCCGCGGTCGGCGCTCGGCCCCTCGCGGTCACCGACTGCCTCAACTTCGGGAACCCCGAGAAGGACGCCGTCTACTGGCAGTTCACGGAAGCGATTCGCGGTCTGGCCGATGCGTGCCGAGCCCTGGGGACCCCCGTTGTGAGCGGCAACGTCTCGTTCTACAACGAGTCTCGGAACGGCGCGATCCACCCGACGCCCACGGTCGGGATGGTGGGCGTGATCGACGACCTCGAGCGCCGGATCCCGCCGGACCGGGCCGCGCCCGGGGACCGACTCCTCCTGATCGGCGGCGAGGGAACCCATCTGGGGGCCTCCTCGTTCCTGAAGGAGGTCGGGGGCGAGTGCGCCGGGAGGGCGCCGGCTGTCGATCTCGAGGCCGAGCGCGCGCATGGTGACGCCGTGCGGACGCTGAACGAAGCCGGCTTGATTCGGACCGCTCGTGACGTGAGCGACGGCGGCCTGGCGGTGGCGGCGGCCGAGCTCCTCTTCGCGCTCGACCCCGAGGCCGGCATCGAGCTGGAGATCCCACCGGATGAGGTCTGGGGCGCGTTCTTCGGCGAGGACGGTGCGCGGTTCGTGGTCGCGGTCGCCGCCCCCGACGAGCGGGCGGCACGCGACCTCCTGGCCGCGCGCGGGGTGCCGGCTCGGCCGCTCGGGCGGATCGCCGCGGACGGCGTCTACCGCCTGTTGAAGGTCGGGGAGCGGAGCCGCGCCGCCCTCGCCGAGCACTACTTCGGGGCGATCCCGCGGCTGATGGACCGGGTGGAGTCGAGCCGGTGAGCGGCCCGAGGGACGAGTGCGGGATCGTCGGCGTCATCGGCCGTCCACGCGCCGCCGACTGGGCCGTTTTGGGTCTCTACGCCCTCCAGCATCGCGGCCAGGAGTCGTCGGGGATCGTCTCCGTTCGTGAGGGCCGCGCGCACGTCGTCCGCGGGATGGGGCTCGTGGCGGAGGTGTTCGGCGGCGATGCGCTCGAGAGGCTCCCCGGATCGGCCGCCATCGGCCACAACCGCTACTCGACGACCGGCTCCTCGACGCCGGTCAACGCCCAGCCGCTCCTCGTCAACTACCGGGACGGGTTCCTGGCGGTTTCGCACAACGGAAATCTCGTGAACGCCCGCACGCTCCGCCGCCGGCTCGAGAGCGCCGGCTCGATCTTCCAGTCGACGATGGACACGGAAGTCCTGGTGCACCTGATCGCGGCCTCCCGGGAGCCGAACCGCGACCGGGCGGTGCTGCACGGCCTGGAGCAGATCGAAGGCGCGTACTCGTTCCTCATCCTGACCCCAGATGCGCTCTACGCCGCGCGCGATCCACACGGCTTCCGACCCCTGTCGCTCGGCCGCTCCGACGGCGCTGTCGTGCTCGCCTCCGAGACGTGCGCGCTGGATCTCCTGGGGATCGAGGCCGAGCGCGAGGTCGGACCGGGCGAGGTCCTCAAGGTGACGGAAGGCGGCCGGATCGAGCTCCTCCGGGACCAACCCGCCGAGTCGGAGTGCATGTGCGTCTTCGAGCAGATCTATTTCGCGCGCCCCGACTCGGTGCTCTTCGGGATGAGCGCGGCCGACGCCCGCCGGCGGATGGGACGCGAGCTCGCCCGCGAGCATCCCGCCGCCGCCGACTGCGTGTTCTCGGTGCCGGATTCGAGCAACGCCGCGGCCGCGGGCTACGCCGAGGAGACCGGCCTTCCGCTCGAGCACGGGCTCATCCGCAACCATTACATCGGCCGCACGTTCATCCAGCCCGGCCAGGACGTGCGGGACTTCCGGGTGCGGATCAAGTACAACCCGGTCACGAGCGTGATCCGCGGCCGGCGCGTGGTCGTTGTCGACGATTCGATCGTGCGTGGGACCACCTCCGGGGCGCTGGTCCGGGTGATCCGCGAAGCCGGCGCCCGCGAGGTCCACCTGCGGATCGCCTCGCCGCCGCTCCGGCACCCGTGCTACTACGGGATCGACATCCCCAAGCGGGACGAGCTGATCGCCGCCAACCTGACGATCCCCGAGATCGCCGAGCACGCCGGCGCCGATTCTCTCGCCTATCTGTCGTTCGAGGGATTGTATCGCGCAGTGGGCGACCGGGAGCGCCATTGCGACGCCTGCTTCAGCGGCAACTACCGCGTTCCGGTCGAAGCGGGGATCGAGGAGAAGACCGCCTTCGAGCCCTCGGCGCTGCTGAGCAGCGCGGGCCCGAAACCGCCCGGCGGCTGAGGCGGCGGGCAGAACGGGAGGGATCGTGCAGGCACGGCATCGAAGGTACGGCGGCACCCCCCGGTCGAACCTGGGGGCGTACATCGCCGGGCGCGCGCCCGAGTGGGTGAAGACCTGGCTGCGGGATGTCCGCCGCGACGAGACGACCCCTACCTATCATACGTACGCCGACACGGCGGAGCTTCTGCGCGATACGGAGGCTCTCTATCATTATCTCGCGATCTGGCTCCGGCGCGGCGAGTGGGATCCTCGAATCGATCCCCATTATCAGAGGATCGGCCGCGACCGGCGGCGCGAGGGCTTTCCCTTGAGCGAGGTCGTCAGCGCGATCCTCCTCGCCAAGCGCCATCTGTGGGACGGGCTGGTCGAGGGAAACCAGCTCTCGATCGCCCTGGAGCTCGAGGTCCAGAAGGCGATGCGCCTCTTTTATGACCGGGCGATCTACAACACCGTGCTGGGTTACGAGAGCGACGAGGCGGGATGAAAAAAGCGGGACGCTCGTCGCGTCCCGCTGCCTGCTCGAACCTGGCTCGAATCCTTGAACGGAAGCGATCCGTCCCCCGAGGGCGATACGATCGTCTAGCTTCCGCCGCCTGGCATCTCCGGCACCGAGATGTCCACATCGGCATCGAGATCCGCGCCGTCGCCTCCCCCCCCGAACGCCCCGCTCATGTACAGCACGGCGGCCAGGATGAGGATGACGATGATGATGAGGATGGCATAGATCCCGCCCTGCCCGTTCCCGCCACCGCCGGACTCGTTCGCCATCGAAGGCTCCTCCTGAGAGAGAAGGTTCGGTTCGGAAAATCCTTGATACAACTTCGCAGAACGCCTGTCAAGCGTCGCCTGGTCTCCGGTGCATGCCGCGCCGGATGGCGGTCACGAGCTCGTTCACGTGCGGCATCGGATACTGATAACCCACCACGCGATACGCCCAGTTCAGCTCGGCCGTCATGATCTGCGCCCCGAATACGGTGCGCTGGACGTCTACGACCCGGCTCCACGGGATCCGGCGGTAGCTCCACAGGTACTTGACGCCGAGCCATTCCCGGCCGATACGGATCGCGGGCGCCACGTAGGCGCCGAGCCCGAGGCTGAAGAGCGCCCAGAGGAGAATGAACCAGCGATGGACGAAGACGTCGATCCAGAACAGATAGAGAAAGATGATGGCGCTGAGGAAGAACCACCCTTTCAGAATCCAGCGCAGCAGGGGATACGCGAACTCGGCCCCTTGCGTCTCTACCATGCCTAGCCTTTCTCCTTCTTGGAGCCCTTGTCCTTTTTCTCGATCAGCTCGAAATCGATCTTGCGCTCCCCTTTGTCCACGTTCTCGACGCGGACGCGCACCGGGTCGGCGAGGCGGAACCGGCGGCCGGTGTTGCGCCCGACCAGCGCGTATTGACCCTCGTGGAACTCGTAGTAATCATCCTCCAGCTCGTTCACATGGACGAGCCCCTCGACGAAGTGCGTGTCGAGTCGCACGAAGAATCCGAAGGCCGTGACCCCGCTGATCTTGCCGTCGAACTCGTCGCCCACATGGCGCTCCATGAACTCGACCTTTTTGAGGTCGATCGAGTCCCGTTCCGCCTCGGCCGCGTTCCGCTCCTGGACCGAGCAGTGCTCGGCGCTGTGGGCCAGCTTCGCGATCTGGCGATCGCGCGCCCCGGAGTCCTTCCATCGCTCGCCGTTCTCCAGGCGTTTGACGATGCGGTGGACGATCAGATCGGGATAGCGGCGGATGGGCGATGTGAAGTGCGTGTAGTGATCGGAAGCCAGGCCGAAGTGCCCGATGTTTTCCACCTGGTAGCGGGCCTGCATCATCGAGCGCAGGATGACCGTGTTGATCAGCTCCTCCTCGCGCTTCCCCTTGGCCTGGCGGAGTATGTCGGCGAACCGCTGCGGGTCGAGGCTCCCCTTTGGCTTGGGCAGCTGGTAGCCGAGCGCGCCGACGAACTCGCGGATGCGCTCGATCTTCTCCGCAGACGGCGTGTCGTGGACGCGATAGAGGAATGGCACGTTCCTGCGTGATACGTGGCGCGCCACGGTTTCATTGGCGAGCAGCATGAACTCCTCGATCAGCCGCATGCTGTCGAGGCGCACCGATTCCTTGATGTCGATCGGGAAGCCCTCCTCGTCGAGCTCGACGATCGCCTCGGGCAGGTCGAAGTCGAGGCTACCGCGCTGAAAGCGCTTCGCGCGGAGGAGCTTGGCCAGTCGACGGAGGGTCTGGATGTCGAACAGGATCGACTTGTGCTCGGCGACCTCGGGCTCGCCCCGGATCAACGACTGGGCCTGCGCGTAGGTGAGCCGGAAACGGCTCCGGATGACCGTTTCCCGGATCGCGTACTCCTTCACCTCAGCCTCTGCATCCATCGTCAGGATCACGGAGTACGTGAGCCGATCCTCGCCCGGCACGAGCGAGCAGAGGTCGTTCGAGAGCTTCTCGGGGAGCATCGGGATCACCCGATCGACGAGGTACGCTGATGTCCCCCGCTCGGCGGCCTCTTCGTCGATCGGACCGTCGGGCTCGACATAGTGGCTGACGTCGGCGATGTGGATTCCGATCTCGTAGAAGCCGCCCTCTAGCTGCCGGATCGACAGCGCATCGTCGAAGTCTCTGGCGTCGGTGGGATCGATCGTGAAGCAGGCGCGATCCCGGAAGTCGGTCCGCCGACGCGCTTCGGCCTCGATGTCAGAGCGCTGACCCCCGGCGGCCGATTCCACCTCGGGGGGGAACTCCGGATCGAGGCCGTGCGAGACGACGATCGAGAGGATGTCGATGCCGGGGTCGTCGGGATAGCCGAGCACGTCGGTAACGCGGCCTTCTGGGTTCTTGGCGCCGTCACCCCACTCGTCGATCGCGACCACGACCTTCTGTCCCTCCTTGGCCTGATTGAGGTCCTCCTGAGCCACGTAGACATCGAATTTGAGACGCGGGTTGTCGGGAACGACGAAGCCGAAATGCTTGCTGCGCTGGAGCGTTCCGACGACTTCCGAGCGCGCCCGCTCGAGGACGCGGATGACGCGGCCGTCGGGTCTCCCGTCGCGCCGCCCTTCGATTCGCGCCACCACCCGGTCGCGGTGGGTGGCGCCGGCCAGCTTGTGCTGTGGCACGAAGATGTCGGGCTCGCCGGTCTTCTGGTCCGGGACCACGAACCCGGAGCCGCTCCTGGTCGCGTCGATCCTGCCGACCACGAGGCTGATCTGCTCGGGGAGGGCGTAGCGCTGGTGCTTGATGCGGTAGATCCGGCCCTCGTCGGTGAGTCGGGCGAGCGCTTCTTTGAGCCGGGGATAGCCGGCGTCGTCAATCTCGAGACCGCGGGCGATCTCCTTGAGCTTGAGCGGCCGCTTCGCATCCTGGGCAAGGTGGTCGAGGATCCGCCCCTCGATCCCGATATCGCTCGCGGGGGTTCGACTCAAAACGGCTCGGCCTCGTCGATCAGCATGATCGGGATGTCGTCCTTGATCGGATAGCGGAGGCGGCAGGCGGGGCATTCCAGCGCCTGCTCCTCCTCCTTGTAGGTAAGATCCCCCTTGCACTTGGGACACGCGAGGATGTCCAGGAGCTCTTTGTCGAGCGCCATCATTGACCCCTTTCGGTGAGCATGATCCTGACTATCGCCGGTAACCGAAGAACTTCAGATCCGGCGGCCGGCGGGACCACTTCCGGCGCACCTTGACCCGCAGGGAAAGGTACACGGGGCTGTTCAGGAGCGCCTCGATCAGGGGCCGGGCGCGAATTCCGATCGCCTTGACGCACCGGCCGCCCTCGCCGATCACGATCCCCTTCTGGCTTTCCCGCTCGACGTGGATCACGGCGTGGATATTCGTCGAGTTCCCTTCGCCGTCGGGCTCCTTCCACTCGGTCACCTCGACATGGACGCTGTAGGGGAGCTCGGCGCCGAGCTCCTCGTAGCACGCCTCGCGGACGAGCTCCGCCGCGAGGAAGCGGACGTTGAGGTCGGTGAGCTGATCGGCGGGGTAGAAAAAGGGTTGCTCCGGCAGGAGCGCTACGGTCACCTGGAGGAGCGGTTCGATCCCCTCCCCGGTCCGGGCGCTGATCCGGTGGCGTCCGAACCAGTTGGTGAGAGCAGCCCATCCCCTCTCGCGCGTCTCGAGCCGGGGGGGCGGGACCTGATCCATTTTGGTGAGGAGGAGAAAGAGCGGCACACCGGCCCCCTCGAGCTGGTGGAGGAGCGCGCTCTCCCGCGCCGACGGCGCGTCGTGGTCGACGAGGAAGTAGACCGCGTCGACCCCCTCCACCGCCTGGTGCGCCGTATCGATCATCGCTTCCTGAAGCGCGTAGGTGGGGTCGAGCAGGCCCGGCGTGTCGACGAAGACGATCTGGGCCTCGTCCCGGGTCCAGAAGCCGGGGATCCGGTGCCGCGTCGTCTGGACCTTGCGGCTGACCGCGGCCAGATGCTCGCCCACCAGCGCATTCAACAGCGTTGACTTCCCCGCGTTCGGCCGCCCGACCAGGGTGACGAAGCCGGCTCGGGTCGAGATCTCCTCGGCCGCGACGTCCTTACCAGTCGCTGGTGGCCTCGTCCCTTCCGGAGCGGTCATCGGCCGCTGTCCGCGTCCTCGGCGAGGAAGCTCCGGACGGCCGAGAGCCACACCGGCCACGCCGGCTCTTGCTCCAGCACCAGGTGGTTGTCGCTGGCGAGCGGCAGGAAACGGGCGCCGGGGATCCGCGCCGCCAGCGCCCGTCCCGCGTCGAACGGCACCCCGACATCTCCCCGGCAGTGCGTCACGAGCGTCGGGACCTGGACCTCCGGCAGGAGCTTCCATATGTCGATCGTCGAGAGCGTCTTCAGGAGCCGGACCGCGTTCTCCGGCGAGGTCGAAACCCTCTGGAGCTCGGTCCACCAGCGCTGCTGCTCCGGCGTGCCGCCCGGGATGTAGATCGACGCGAAGATCCGCCGGAAGGTGTCCACGTCACGCCCCCACCCCGTGCGGATCATCTCGACCAACCCCTCCCGCCAGCCGATTTCTTCCTCCCGATCGGTCCGCAGTCGCCAACCCTTCGCATACCCTCCGTGGAGCACCATGCGGGTGACCCGTTCGGGATGGCGGATCGCGTAGGCGATCGAGACCGCGCAGCCCTGCGAGATCCCCAGGAGCGCGAAGCGCTCCAGCCCTGCCGCCTCGACCACCGAATCCAGGTCACGAACGAAAGCCTCGAACGAGAGGTCCTCGACGTCCCAGTCGGAGAGCCCGTTACCCCGCTCGTCGTACCGGATCAGCGTGTGGTCGCGCGAGAGCTCGCGCATCAGGTGGACCCACACCGGGCTTCGCCAGTCGAACTCGAGATGGTTCAGCCAGTTGGCGGTCTTGACCAGCGGCGGACCCTCACCGGCGACGGCGTAGGCGATCCGAACCCGGTCGGCGGTGGTGGTGAAGCGGATCTCCTGCCGGGGGGGCGGAGCCGGCAGGGCGAACGCCCGCACGGGGGCCGCGGCAGGCCCGTCCAGAGAGCGGACCTCCGCGACGAACCTGTAGCCGCGCTTCGGCACCGTCGCGATGTATCTGATGTCGACGCGGCTGTCGCCGAGCGCCCGCCTGAGGGTCGAGATCGTCGTGGCGAGGTTTCCCTCCTCGACGACCGAATCGGGCCAGAGCTCCAGCATCAGATCGTCCTTCTCGACCAGGCTTCCGCTCCGGTTGACGAGCGCCACCAGCGTGTCGAAGACCTTGGGCCGCAGCGGGACGGTCTCGCCATCGCGGAGCAGCCGCCTCTCCGCGACCTCGAGTCGGAAGGGACCAAAGGCGAACGTGCCGGACTGCATCACGATCTCCCGAATATAGATGGAGGACGGGTTTCATAAAGATTTCAGGACTTCCCCAGCATTCTTTCGAGACGCGGAGCCATTACGCGTGGTAGAATGGAGAGGTCATTGGAGAACAATCGGCGACACGAGCCATGGAGGTCACTATGCCCCGCATGACGCCCGACCCGAGCTTCTACCCCACCGCGAAGATGGCGATGGAGGCGCCGGCTGAACGACTCGCCTACCTGACGCTCATGAACCCGACATGGGAGGGCGAGCCGGACGCGATCGGTGTCGTCGACGTCGACCCCGAGTCCTCGAGGTACGGTACGATCGTCGGGAAGACCTCCATGCCGGAGGCCGGCGACGAGCTCCACCACTTTGGCTGGAACGCCTGTTCGTCGTGCCTGTGCCCCACGTCGCCGCACCCGCACATGGAACGGCGCTACCTGATCGTGCCGGGGCTCCGCTCGTCGCGGGTCCACGTGCTGGACGTCAAGGAAGATCCCACCCGCCCGAAGATCGTGAAGACGATCGACGCCGATGAGGTGGCCCGGAAGTCGGGCTACTCCCGGCTGCATACGTCGCACTGCGGGCCCGACGGCATCTACATGAACGCGCTCGGCGCGCCGGACGGCGACGGACCGGGCGGGATCCTGGTGCTCGACCCCCAGACGTTCGAGGTCCGGGGCGCGTGGGAATCAGACCGGGGGTCCCAGTTCCTGTCCTACGATTTCTGGTGGCACCTCGGCAGGGACACGATGATCACCTCGGAATGGGGCACTCCCAACATGGTGGAGGAGGGCCTGAACCCGGAGATCCTGATGAGCGGCGGCTACGGCCACCGGCTCCACGTGTGGGACCTGGCCCGGCGTACCCATCGGGCGACCCTGGATCTCGGCGAGAAGCAGCAGATGGTGCTGGAGCTCCGCCCCTCCCACGATCCGAACGAGACCTACGGCTTCGTCGGCGTCGTGATCTCGCTCGAGGACCTGTCGTCCTCGATCTGGCTCTGGCACGGCGAGGGGGCGAACGGGAACGGCCGCTGGAACGTGACGAAGGTGATCGAGATCCCGGCCGAGCCGGCCGACCCCGACAGCCTGCCGCCGGCGCTGAAGCCCTTCGGGGCCGCGCCGCCTCTGGTCAGCGACATCAACCTGTCGCTCGATGACCGGTGGCTCTACGTCTCGTGCTGGGGGACGGGCGAGAT
>DATLFH010000053.1:0-4072 GCA_035524965.1 Gemmatimonadota bacterium
TCGCGCGCGGCGTCGCCGTCCCGGGCCTCGATCCCGCCGACGCCGACGCCGACCCCGCACGCCGCAGATGCCGCGCCGGCCAGCGCCAGGCCCGTGCTCGAGAGGAATCGTCTGCGATCCATCGCCATCGTCATCGGAACCTAAAGGCCTCGGACGCCCCGTCCGTTCGATGGCTGACGCTCGTTACTCGATCGGCTGTTCGACCCGGTCCGCGGCGCGCGGCCGGCCCCCCCGCAGAGCCCGGACCACCTTCCCGAGCGGATCGAAGTGACGATCGACGACCCGCTCCTTGAGCGGGATGATCGCGTTCTCGGTGATCGTGATCGACTCCGGACACACCTTCCGGCAACAGGTCGTGATGTTGCAGAAGCCGATCCCGTGCGCTTCCCGCAGCTCGTCGATTCGGTCCTCATCGTCGAGCGGGTGCATCTCGAGCGCGGCGACGTGGACGTAGATACGGGGGCCTGCGAAGCGGTCGTGGAGGTGGTGATCCCGGAGGACGTGGCAGACGTCCTGGCACAGGTAGCACTCGATGCACTTCCGGAACTCCTGCACGCGGTCGATGTCGGCCTGGTCCATGCGCCAGGTGCCGTCGGCGGCGTCCGGCGGCCGCGGGTGGAACGGCTTGATCCGCTTCTTGACCTCGAAGTTCCACGACACGTCGGTCACCAGGTCCTTGACGTGCGGGAACGCCTTCATCGGCTCGACCGTGACCGGCTGATCCAGCGGCAGGTCGGAGAGGCGGGTCATGCAGGTCAGGCGCGGCATCCCGTTCACCTCCGCCGAGCACGACCCGCACTTACCGGCCTTGCAGTTCCAGCGGATTGCGAGATCGTTCGCCTGCTCGGCCTGGATGTCGTGGAGGGCGTCGAGGACGACCATCCCCTCGGAGACCGCGGTCGAGTAGTCGCGGAGCTCGCCCGCTCCGCGCTCACCGCGCCAGACGCGGAAGGTCGCCTCTGCCATTAAAGCTCTTTCACGATCGAGCGGTACTCGCCCTCGGTGAAGGCGCGCAGGGTCTCGGTCGAGGCGTTCCCCTTCGATACGACCGACAGGATCGCTGCGGCCAGCGTCTCGGAGTTCTTCGCCTCGACGGTCATCACGAAATCGTAGCGGCCGAGCGTCAGATGGAACGACTTCGTCTGGACGCCCCGATCCTGAAAGGCCTCCTTCACCTCGTCGAGCCGCTTGGGACCCTCCTCGATCTTCTGAATCCCCTGACTCGTCCAGCGACCAAGGATCACGAAGCTGGCCATCGTTCGATCCTCCTTATCGGTGCTCCTCGATGATCTTCTGGAGCTCGGCCGGGATCTCCGGCAGCGTCTCGCCCCTCAGCTCCATCCGTCCGTCCGATCCCTTCTTGAGGATGAGACGGGTCCGCTCGAACGCCGGCTCCTTGGCGGGGAAGTCCTCGCGGAAGTGGGCTCCGCGGCTCTCCCTTCGCTCGAGTGCGGCGCGGGCGACTGACTCGGACACGATCAGCAATGTCGGGAGGTCGAGCGCGGTGTGCCAGCCGGGGTTGTACTCGCGGTTGCCGGTCACCCGGGTCCGTGCCGCCCGCTCGCGAAGCGCAACGATCCCCTCGAGCGCGGCCTCCATCTCGGGGCCGGTCCTCACGATTCCGACCTTGTCCTGCATCATCGCCTGCAGCTCGCGCTGGAGGAGGTAGGGCCCCTCGCCGGTTTGGCCCGCGGAAGGGTCCCGCTCGAAGGGGGCGAGCGCCTGCCGGGCGGCCTCTTCGACCTGCGCGGGATCGACCGCCTCCCTGCCGTTCCCGCGCGCGAACGCGGCCGCGTAGTCGCCGGCCCGCTGGCCGAAGACGACGAGGTCGGAAAGCGAGTTGCCGCCCAGCCGGTTGGCCCCGTGGAGGCCGGCCGCGCACTCGCCGGCCGCATAGAGGCCCGGAACGGTCGACATCTGGCTGTCGGCCTCCACACGGACGCCGCCCATCACGTAATGGGTCGTGGGGCCGACTTCCATCGGCTGCTCGGTGATGTCGAGGTCGGCGAGCTGCTTGAACTGGTGAACCATGGTGGGGAGCTTCTTCTCGATGTGCCGGGCGGCGTCGGGGAGCTTCTCCTTGATCCACGCGATGTCGAGGTACACGCCGCCATGGGGGCTTCCCCGGCCCTCCCTGACCTCGCGGACGATGCACCGCGCGACGTGATCGCGGGTCAGGAGCTCGGGGGGCCTGCGCGCGTCCTTGTCGCCCTGGGTGTAGCGCCAGCCCTCTTCGGGCGTGTCGGCCGTCTGGTCCCGGTAGAGGGGCGGGATGTCGTCGAACATGAATCGGCGCCCCTCTCTGTTGACGAGGATCCCGCCCTCGCCGCGCACGCCCTCCGTCACCAGAATCCCGCGGACGCTCGGCGGCCATATCATTCCCGTCGGGTGGAACTGGACGAACTCCATGTCGGCGAGCTCGGCGCCGGCCTCGTAGGCGAGCGCGTGGCCATCGCCGGTATACTCCCAGCTGTTGCTCGTGATCGAGTACGCGCGGCCGATCCCGCCCGTCGCCAGGACGACCGCCTGCGCCTCGAACACATGGAAGCGGCCCCGCTCGCGATCGTAGCCGAAGGCGCCGACGACGCGCCCGTCCCCTCCGATTCCGCCGGCCGTCAGGAGCCGGGTGATCGTGAGCTCCATGTGGAAGTCGATCCCCTGGTGGACGCCGTGATCCTGGAGCGTGCGGATCATCTCGAGGCCGGTCCGGTCGCCGACGTGGGCGAGACGGGGATAGGCGTGGCCGCCGAAGTTCCGCTGGAGGATGCGTCCGTCCGCGGTACGGTCGAAAAGGGCGCCCCACGCCTCCAGCTCGCGGACGCGATCGGGCGACTCCCGGGCGTGGATCTCGGCCATCCGCCAGTCGTTCAGATACTGGCCGCCCCTCATCGTGTCGGCGAAGTGGACACGCCAGCCGTCCCGCTCGTCGACGTTGGCGAGCGCGGCCGCGATCCCGCCCTCCGCCATGACGGTGTGGGCCTTGCCGAGGAGCGACTTGCAGACGACACCCGTCCGCGCGCCCGCCGCCGAGGCCGCGATCGCCGCTCTGAGACCGGCGCCGCCGGCCCCGACGACCAGAACGTCGTAGGTGTGCCTTTCGTACTCGGCCATCAGGGCCGGTAATTCTTACAGCCCGCCTCTCCACCTGCAACCATTGCGCGGAAGGCCTCGATCGTTGCACTATACGGGTCGGGCCGGCGCCTCAGGCCAGGCGCGCCCTCTCTTAGTGAGGAACATTGCTGGATCGCACACCCATCCTGTCGCGATCCGGTGCCGCAGTCGCCGTCGCCGGATTCGGGCTCTTGTTGACGACCGGAACGCTGTTCGGTCAAGCGGCTCCGCTGTCCGGTCAAGCGGCTCCGCAGCCGGACCCGTTTCCCCTGGAGGTCGGGAACTCGTGGACCTACGCGGGGACGGTCTGGTGGATGCCGCGCTATTCACGCCGGATCTATGAAGAGCGCGTCGAGCTCGAGACCGAAGTCATCGACTTGATCGAGCGCCCCGGCGTGCGGGCCGCAATCCTCGTGGGTCATCCGCACGACCTCATTGCGACCGGCCGGGGCAGGTCACGGCAGCCCTACCTCCTGGTCCAGATCGGGGCGGATCGCCTCTACCTCCTGCAAGGCGCTCGATACTACGAGGCTCTGAACCGTCTCCGGGACCCGCGAGACTCGCTGGTCGGCCTCGTCGACGACCCCGAGCTCCTGCTGGACCTGCCTCTCTTCGAGGGTAAGAGGCTGCTCTGTCCTGACGCGTCACTTCCGCGCCGAGATGGCCTCGGTTGCTGGACGGTGCGATCCGAGAAGCTGGTCGATCTGACCGCCATATGGGGACTGAATGGATCCCGAAAGCGAGAGCGGTACACTCTCGATCTGCTGCATCGAGGCGAGCATGACGTGTGGGGCTTCGTCCCGGGGGTCGGCTTCACGTTCTATGGGGTGGGCAGTCCGGGCGACCCTTCCGCCGTCGAGCTCGATCTGATCGAGATCCGTCTCGTGGAGCCGCCGGTCCATCGCCTCGCGACAACGGTCCATCTGGGGGAGACGGCGGTCCATCGGATCGAGGGGCCGGA
>DATLFH010000054.1:0-6786 GCA_035524965.1 Gemmatimonadota bacterium
AGGCCCTGGCCCCGATGCGTGCGGGCGATGAAGAAGCACGTGATCGACCAGACGGATGCCTCGTCGACCGGCTTCAGGATCCGGGAACGTTCGAGCCGCGGGTAGTCCTCGCGCGGGGCGACTGCGCACCAGCCGATCGGAAGTGAGCGAATCTCGACCCCGCCGCCTTTTCGCTCGGTTCCTTCGGCAATCACACGGGCCGCTCCTTTCCGGTGCAAGTCTTGAAGAATAGTCCTCTCTTTCTCTTTGCCTGTGTCGATCCCTGGGGGGGGGTACATCTCATAGATTGTATTTCTTTACAATCGATAGATTGTACTGTAGAATCGCCTCATGTCGCAGCGATCCTTCGAGACGATCCAGGCGCTCCCGCCGAGCCCCGCGCGGACGGCGGCGATCGCCGCCTGGTTTCAAGGGCTCTACCCCGCGGCACGAGATGCCCCCGTGCTCGTGGGGGGCGCAGCCGTGGAACTCTATACCCGGGGATCGTACACGACCGGTGATCTGGATTTCGTGGGGGACATTCCACCTGAGATCGAACGCGAGTTGAAGCGAGTGGGCTTCGTGAAAACGGGGCGCCATTGGGTCCATCGGCGAGGCCATATCTTCATCGAGCTTCCGGCGCGTGCTTTCGACCGCGAGACGCGAACCGATATCGTGGTGTTCGGAAGATGGAGCGTCCTCGTCCTCGCACCGGAGGATCTGCTCGTCGACCGGCTCGCGGCGTGGAAGTTCTGGAAGGTCGTCGTGGAAGGGGTGAACGCCTTCTTGCTCTGGCAGGAGCGTGGTGCCGAGATGGATCCGAGCTGGCTGGATAAGTTGGCGAGGAAGGAGGGTCTGACCGAGGCCCTTTGTTCCCTGCGGAGCTTCGCGGCGCAAACAGAGAAAGTCGATCCTGGAATCGAGAGGGTGGAGGAATGGGCACGCAGCGTTCGATGAGAGTCTTTCGAGCATTCAGTTCGAGAAGACAGCTTCCTTCGCTGTCGCCGCTCGCTGTTCGCCGCAAGCCGCGTGACTACCGGGAATGGAAGACGCTTCGTGAATGGGGGCAGCTTCCAGATTGGGAGGAGGATCCACCCGGGTATGTCTTGCGTGATATGCGTGAGCGGGCGGGTTTCACCCAAGCCGCTCTTGGGGAGCGGCTGGGCTGCAGCCAGCAAGCCGTGGCGCGCGCTGAACGCTGGCAGAGCAACCCGACGATCACCTTCATGCGGAGATGGACTTCGGCGTGTGGGATGAGCCTCGATCTCCGCGCCCTCCCGCGCTGATGGCGTGGCGCTTGCATTGAACGGCTCTCCCGTGAGACCTTCGACGGAAGCACAGGCCCCGGTCGCAGGCTCGTCGACTTCGCGGAAGCGGCTCGCCGAGCGGGCGATTCTCGTTCTTCTCCTCGGCTGCTTCGTCTTTTTCCTGTCGCGTACGGTCGCCGACGCCGATCTGTGGGGTCACGTGCGCTTCGGCGGCGACCTGTTCGAGACCGGCGATCTCCGCCGGGCCGATCCCTACTCGTACCTGTCGGGCGAGCGCCCCTGGATCAACCACGAGTGGCTGGCCGAGGCGGCGTTCTACGCCGCGTGGGCGGCGGCGGCAGGCACGGGGCTGGTGCTGCTCAAGATGGTGGTCGGGCTGGCGACGGTCGGCCTCCTCTTCACTCATCTGCAGCGGCGCGGGTTTTCCGCGATCCGCGCCGGCATCCTCCTCCTCCTCGCGTATCCGCTGATTTCGATCGGCCTCCGGACGGTCCGCCCGCAGATGTTCACCTATCTCAGCTTCCTGCTCGTCCTGCTGGCGCTCGAAGCGGCCGATCGAGGCCATTGGCGCCGGCTGTGGATGCTGCCGGCGGTCTTTCTACTGTGGGTCAACCTGCACGGCGGTTTCCTGGCGGGCCTCGGGATCCTGGTCGTCTGGGCTGCGGCGGTGTCGATCTCCCGCTGGTCCGGCCGCGGCGATCCGGGATGGCCGCCGCCCGGGGCGGTCCTGCTCGGCGCGGTCTCGCTGTGTTTTCTCGCCACGCTGGCGAACCCATGGGGGGTCGGACTCTGGCATCTCCTGCTGACGACCGCCACGATCCCCCGGCCGGAGATCACGGAATGGGTTCCCACGCCGCTCCTGACGTTCGAGGGCGGGGTGTACATGATCCTCCTGGGGCTCAGCGCAGGCGCCCTGATGCGAAGTTCGCCGCCGGGACTGCCTCTCGCCATCGTGTACGCGGTGACGGCCGTCATGCCGCTCCTGGCGGTGCGCCACCTGCCGCTCTTCGCTCTCGCCGCGCTCGTCATCGGCGCCGCTCCCCTTAGCAGGCTCTTCGGGCGGCGGGCGGCTGACGAGGTTCGGCCGGCGCGGCCGACGCGGCCGGCGCCGCGCTGGTTCTCGTTCGCGATCGCCGGCGGGGGCGTCGCGATGGCCGCGCTGTCGATCCCCTATCTGCGAGGACCGGCGATCCACGGCCAGCTGCTGCCGATGCCCGCCCGGGCGGTCGGGCTCCTCGAGGCGAGCGGGGCGCGCGGGAACATGGCGGTCCACTTCGACTGGGGGGAGTACGCGATCTGGCACCTGGCCCCGGAGATCATGGTCTCCTGGGACGGAAGGCGGGAGACGGTCTTTGGCGAGGAAGCATATGCCACCAACCTGGCGTTCTTCTTCGGCGTCGGCGAATGGGACCGGCTGCTCACGGAACACGACACGAACCTCGCGCTGGTGTCGAGGCAGACCCCGGTCTACAACCTGCTGAAGCGGACCGACCCCTGGACGGTCGTCTACGAGGACTCGCTGGCCGCCGTGTTCGCGCAGGTAGGCTCGCGCGAGGCGCGCCGGATCCGCGCGACCGAGCCACCCGCCCTGCCGATCACCGGTCACGATCTGGTCTTTCCGTGAGCGACGCGCGCCTCGTTGACGGCCTGTAGCGCGCTGGCTAACCTGTCGCTCCTTCTTGCCGGATCGATCCCCGGGGGTGACATGGCGAACGTTCCCGAAGAGCTGCGCTATACCCAGGATCACGAGTGGGTGCGCTTCGACGCGGATGCCGGCCTGGCTACGATCGGGATCACGGATTTCGCGCAAGGGGAGCTGGGGGACGTGGTGTTCCTGGAGCTCCCGGCCGCCGGGACCGCCGTCGAAGTGAAGGGCTCGTGCGGCACGATCGAGGCGGTCAAGACGGTCGCCGATCTCTATGCGCCAGTCGCGGGCGAGATCGTCGAGGTGAACGGCGGGCTCGAGGATCACCCCGAGCGTGTCAACCAGGATCCCTATGGCGAGGGCTGGATGATCCGAATCAAGGTCGCCGAGCCGGGCCAGATCGACGGACTGATGGACGCCGAAGCCTACCGCGCCCACACCGGCTGAGTCGACTCCGCGGATGACGTACAGCCCCGCCCGTGACGGCGCGCGCCGGACGGTGCTCGCCGGCCCACGGGCTGGCGCACTCCCGCCGCTCGATCGCTTCGCCGAACGCCACATCGGACCCCGGCGGGACGAAATCCGGGCGATGCTGGAGGTCCTCGGCTACGAGAGCCTTGACCAGCTCGCCGATGCCGTCGTGCCGGCCGCGATCCGCCTGGAGAAGGAGCTGGATCTGCCGGCCGAGGTCCCCGAGGAACGGGCCCTCGCCGAGCTGGCCGCCATGGCGGCAAAGAACGAGGTCTTTCGATCCTTTATCGGGTTGGGTTATTCCGGCACCCTCACGCCGCCCGTCATCCGCCGCAACGTTCTCGAAAATCCGGGCTGGTATACGGCCTACACCCCGTACCAGGCGGAGATCGCCCAGGGGCGCCTGGAGGCGCTGCTCACGTTCCAGACGATCGTCGCCGACCTGACGGGGCTGCCGGTCGCCAACGCCTCGCTCCTCGACGAGGGGACGGCGGCGGCGGAGGCGATGGCGCTCTCCGTTGCCGCCGCCGGAAAAGGTGACGGTGCCCACTACTTCGTCGACGAGCGGTGTCATCCCCAGACGATCGCGGTCGTCAAGACGCGGGCCGAGGCGCGAGGGATCCGGCTGGTCGTGGGGGATGTCGCGGAGTGGGAGCCGGAGGGGCCGATCGCAGGCGTGCTGGTCCAGTACCCGGACACCGAGGGAGCGGTCCGCGACTACCGCGATCTCTGCGAGCGAGCCCATGATGCCGGGGCGCTGGTGACCGTCGCGACCGACCTCCTGGCCCTCACCCTGCTGGCGCCGCCCGGCGAGTGGGGCGCGGACATCGCGGTAGGGAACAGCCAGCGCTTCGGCGTGCCGCTCGGCTACGGGGGCCCGCACGCCGCTTTCTTCGCGACGCGCGACACGTTCGTGCGGAGCCTGCCGGGGCGGATCATCGGTCTGACCCGCGACCAGGCGGGCGAGCCGGCGCTCAGGATGGCGCTCCAGACGCGGGAGCAGCACATCCGCAAGGAACGGGCGACCAGCAACGTATGCACCGCCCAGGTGCTCCTCGCCGTCGTCGCCGCGATGTACGCGGTCTATCATGGGCCGGAGGGGTTGATTCGGATCGCGCGCCGGGTCCACGCCCTCACGGGGCGCCTGGCCGCCGGTCTGGAGCGTCTGGGCTGCCGGGTGGTTCACGAGGAGTACTTCGACACCCTGGTCGTGGAGGTCGAGGGCGGGTCTGAAGGCGTCCTGTCCGCGGCGCGCGAGCGGAGGATCAACCTGCGGAGGATCTCCGCCGATCGGGTCGGCGTGGCGCTCGACGAGACTACGAAGCCGGCCGATATCGCGGACATCCTCGAGTCGTTAGCGCTCGGTGATCGGGTGGATTTCGAGGCCGCGGATATGGACGGCGGTGAGCCCGAGGACGAGATCGGTGGAGCGATTCCCCTCGCGCTCGCGCGGACATCGGAGTTCCTGGCCGATCCGGTCTTCCATCGCTATCGGTCGGAGACCGGGATCCTCCGCTACCTGAAGAGCCTCGAGAACCGCGACTTCTCGCTCGTCCATGGGATGATCCCGCTGGGGTCCTGCACGATGAAGCTGAACGCGACCGCCGAGATGATCCCCATCACGTGGGACGGCTTCGCGCGGCTCCACCCGTTCGCGCCGATCGAGCAGGCGCGCGGCTACCTGGAGCTCTTCCGACAGCTCGAGGAGGGGCTGGCCGAGATCACCGGCTTCGAGCGGATCTCGCTCCAGCCCAACGCCGGTTCGCAGGGCGAGCTCGCCGGGCTCCTCGTGATCCGGGCTCATCATCGCGCGCACGGTGAGCCGGGCCGCACGACGTGCCTGATCCCGCAGTCGGCCCACGGCACCAACCCGGCCAGCGCGGTCATGGCCGGGATGCGCGTGGTCTACGTCCGGACCGACGCCCAGGGGAACATCGACGTGGACGACCTGCGGTCGAAGGCCGAGGCGCACGGCCCGACGCTGGGCGCGATCATGGTCACCTACCCCTCGACGCACGGCGTCTTCGAGGCTTCGATCCGCGACGTGTGCGCGATCGTGCACGAGCACGGCGGCCAGGTGTACATCGACGGCGCCAACATGAACGCCCAGGTGGGGCTCTGCCGGCCGGGAGACTACGGGGCCGACGTCTGCCACCTGAATCTTCACAAAACTTTTTGTATCCCCCACGGGGGCGGCGGGCCCGGGATGGGCCCCATCGGCGTCGCCGCGCACCTGGCGCCCTACCTTCCCGATCATCCGCTGATCGACCTCCCGACCCCTTCCGCGGGCGTCCTGCCGGAGCCCTGCGGGACGATCTCCGCGGCGCCGTGGGGGAGCCCTTCGATCCTGCCGATCTCGTGGGCTTACATCCGTATGATGGGGCCGCGAGGACTGCGTCAGGCGACCGAAGTGGCGATCCTGAGCGCCAACTACATCGCCCGCCGGGTGGCCGGCCACTTCGAGCTGCTGTACGCCGGCGCCCACGGGCTGATCGGGCACGAGTGCATCCTCGACACGCGCCCCTTTCGCCAATCGGCGGGGATCGATGTCGAGGACATCGCCAAGCGGCTGATCGATTACGGATTCCACGCGCCGACGATCTCGTTCCCCGTCCCCGGCACCATGATGGTCGAGCCGACCGAGAGCGAGCCCAGGGCGGAGCTCGACCGGTTCGTCGAAGCGATGATCGGAATCCGGGAGGAGATCCGCGAGATCGAAGAGGGAGCGGCCGATCGCGCCGACAACCTGCTCAAGAACGCGCCGCACACTCTGCGGGAGGTGACCGCGGACGAGTGGCTCCACCCCTACTCGCGCGCGCGGGCCGCCTTCCCGGTGCCGGCGAGCCGCGACCACAAAGTCTGGCCGGCGGTCAAGCGGGTCGATGCGGCGTACGGCGACCGGAACCTGATCTGCACCTGGCCGCGAGACATTCAAGGAGGAGCCGAATGGCGAAGCTGACCTGGCACGGACACGCGTGCTTCGAGTACGAGACGACCGAGGGAAAGATCCTGATCGATCCCTTCCTGTCCGGGAACCCCAAGGCCGACATCGGCCCCGACGCGATCGAGAACGTCGCCGCGATCGTCGTGAGCCATGGCCACGGGGACCATTGGGGCGACACGGTGGCGATCGCGAAGCGGACCGGCGCGACCGTCGTGGCCGCCTACGAGCTCGCCCAGCTCGCGACCGATCAGGGATGCACGGCGCACGCGCTCGCGTGCGGCGGGGGTCATCAGTTCGACTTCGGGCACGTCAAGCTCGTGCCGGCCGCCCACGGCTCCATGACCGATGCCGATCCGAAGTACTCGACCAACCCGTGCGGGATCGTGATCAAGGCCGAGGACAAGGTGCTCTACCACGCCGGGGACACCGCGCTGACCGCCGACATCAAGCTCCTGGGCCAGCTCTACAGCTTCGATTGC
>DATLFH010000055.1:0-3555 GCA_035524965.1 Gemmatimonadota bacterium
AGTCGTGCAGCTTTGCCGCGTAGACATGGCAGCCGACCAGCTTCGCCGAGTACGCCTTCCCCAACGCCAGGCTCCACGCGACTGCGCGGTTGGAGTGGTCTGAGTTATCGACTGGAACGTAGATGCTCTTGTACATAAGTCCTCTCAGAACTGCCCACATGACGCCGGCGCACCACGCCGATCACAACCAGCTCGATCACGAGAATCAGCAGCGCCGTCCTCACCATCGGGCCGACGGCCGAGGGGACGACTTCCGGCTCGAGGTAGAGGGAGTACCAGGCCGTGAGACCTCGTCGGTTGCCACGCTCGCGCGATAACCCGTCCCAGACCGAAAAGGCGATCGGCATGAACTCCCCGGGCGACAACAGGACGCCCGACGTCGGGCGTCGGGGCCGCTTGAAGATGACCGACCATTCTCCCTGGTCGTAGCGTGCGACACCCGTCACATCCCCCGTGTCGTTCGGCGCGATGTCCGCGCTGCCTTTGCCGGTGAACTGAAGCGGAGCGGGCCGCGCCAGATCGAAGAACCAGAGATCCACGGGGTTCTGGGCGTCGCCGAAGATGAAGTAGGGCTTCCGCGCGCCCGTCGGAACCTGCGACGGAATCTGGATCGCGACGGCGTCGGAGAACTCTGATGTCGGCGCGGCAGGCGCCGCTTCCTCGGCAAAGGGGTCGGCCAAGGCGTCGGCAAAGGGGTCGACGGGCTGCTGGGCAGTTCCTGGCGCCTGCGCCTGCCCGCCCGGGGTCGGGGCGGCTTCCTCCTCCTCCGCCGGCACGGGAAGCGACAGCCCATTCCTCCCTGTGGTCTCCGCGCTCATGTCGTGCCATCGAACGAGGAGGGCGATCGACTCAGCATCGTAGACGGCCTGAACGATCACGGAGGTCGTGGGAGGATGGAACGCGCGTCCGGACTCCATGACCTGACCGACGATCGGAAAGCGCGCGACAGGAGCGAATTCGAAGCTCGCGGCTCCGCTCGCCAGATCGATCGGATCCTGGACGTGCCTGGCGACAACGAGGTTGGAATAGCCGGCCCCATTGCTCCCCGAGAGCGAGGCGATGAAGTCTGTGATCGCCCATTGTTGTTCGGGCGTCAGCGCGTCGTGGAACCCCGGCATCGGCGTGCCGTTGAATCCGGTGCTCATCGTCCGGAAGATATCCTCGCGGGTCGACCCTCCCCGGAAGGTCCAGCTCTGCGCAAGGTCCGCCGGGCGGATCGGCTGCCGCCAGTCGTCCACGAGGGTTGGAGCCGAAGGTCCGTCGCCGCGACCGACCGTGCCGTGGCACTTGACGCAGCCGGTCTCCTCGTAAAGCCGCTTCCCGATCTCGATGGACTCTGCCGTGACGGCCGGTGCCTTCGGGAGCGGAATGGGCTGGGGGACCCTCTCCGGGTTGGAGAAGTCGGCGGAAAAGGTCTTGATGAAGTAGGCGAGGTCCGACACTTGCCGGTCGGAGAGGGTGGGCCAGGCGGGCATCGATGTGTAGGGCATGCCCCGCCTGATGATGTTGACGATGTCCTGGTGGGTTGGCAGAGCGCCGGTGGGCGTCGACCGTACCTTGAACTTGCCCGTCGTGAAATCCCGCGGCTTGGGGAGCAGGCGAGAGGTGGCGTAGCCTTCGCCGTCCCCCTGCTCGCCGTGGCACTGCGCGCAGTATTTGAGGTAGAGCGTCCTGCCCGATTCCCGCTGCGTCTCGGTCCCGGCGTCGGGACCCTGCGCACGCGCCCGTCCCGCCATCGCGGCGCACAGCGAGGCGATCAGGATCGCGACACACCAAGTCAGGCGCGAGGTCATTGCTTCCCGTGCTCCTCTCTGGCGCGAGGCTTCTGGCCCGTGAAATCGTAGAGAAAGAGGATCGCTTCCCAGATCTCCTCCTCCGTCAGCATCTTCTCCCAGGCGGGCATCGCCGTGTCCCACGGACCCGCTTCCTCGGGAAGCCCCGCCCCCCCCTTGGAAATCCGCCAGAAGAGATACGTGTCGCGCAGGATCGAGATCGCCCCCTGGTCGGCGAAGTTGGTCGGGATCGGATCCAGCCCGTGCACGAACATGCCGTTGCCGGTCATGTCGTCGCCGTGGCAGAAGACGCAGTTCTGGTAGTAGACCCGGCGCCCATTCTCGACACGTTTGCGGTACTCGTCCGGACGTGACGATGCGAGCGGCAGGAAGGGATTCTCTCCGGCGTCGAGATTGATCTTCTTGTCGTAGGCCGTGATCTCGGTAGGCGATGCCGGATGGACCGTCCGCGGGAAGAACGGCGGCTCGATCGGGACGTTCATCTGCACGTAGACGTTCGCGGCCGCGAGCGCCGGTATGGCGACGGCCGCTGCAATGAGTAGCGGCGTGTACCGCTTCTCCGTCATGAGCCGCACCAGCGGGCGGGAGACTTCGTCGCGACGCTCCTGGCTGGAGGAGACGTACGCCAGGATCGCAATCGAGACGATGCCCATGTAGAGCGAGACAACGGAGGCGGGAATCGGAGCGCTGAATCCAAATCGGAAGATGACGTAGAGTCCCACCCACCAGGCGCCGGCCCAGATCAGCAGATTGGCCCGGCGGAAGTGAAGGAGCCCGAACGCGGCGGCCACGGCGAGGACGACCGGAATGTTCATTTTGCAGCGGCTCCCGCCCCGGCCGGTGCGGGCGCGCCCTCGTAGTAGCGGTGGGAGGTCTGCAGCGTCACCGTCGGCGTGCCGCCAAGGGTCTGGAGGAACGCGATCACGCAGAGGATCTCCGGATCGGTGAGACCAATCGGCGGCTTGTTGATGACCGGCATTCCCGGATTGAATCCCGGGACGATGTAGATGTCGGGTTCGTACAACGACTGGGCCAGGTACTCGATCTCGCTCAGGCCCGGAACGCGGCTCGCCGCGCGGGCGGCGACCCCATCGAGGTCGGGGAACCGGAGCGCCCCGCTCTGGCCGATCGTGTGGCAGGTCATGCAGAGTCCCTTGCCCACCATGAGCTCGCCACCGATCTTGACCATGTCGGCTGTGGTCAGGTCGGTTGCCAGCTCGATCTCCTCAGGCGGCTGCACTTCCCGCTGAGGCACCAACTGTCCGACATACCCATAAAACGCCGTCGTCGCGACGACGAGGGCGGCGATCCTGACCGAGTGCGGGACCGTCACGACGGCCTCCCGGCGTCACCATCCGCCGCAAGCTGAGGCGCATGGGGCAACTGGACTGTCCGCCGCTCGAAATCGGGGAGATCGTGCAGGCTCGCGAGCCAGAACACGAAGCCGATCAAGAGAAAGAACGCGAGCACGGTCACCGACACCACCAGTGTCGCGAAGCCGAGCGTTGGCGTGAACGCGTCGGGCGAGGTATCGCGAATGAGCCCGTACACATGCCAGTGCTGGCGCAGACCCGACCGGACGTAGCCCATCAGCCCCATGAGCCAGGTGAAGGTCACCGCAATGAAGATCAGCACGTACTGCGAGACCACCGGCATCCTGCCCCAGCGCACGTCGCCGGTGGTTTTGGGGCGGCGATACAGGAAGACGTCGATCGCCGTGATCGCCACCATCGCGATCAGGACCGAGCTGACCTGGGGCACC
>DATLFH010000056.1:0-11894 GCA_035524965.1 Gemmatimonadota bacterium
AGCTCATCTCTGTCATCGATCTTGCGCTCTCCCCGGTGCTCCGGCCGGTACTCCCAGAACTGATGGCTGGCGAGGTGGCTATCGCCGAATACGACGACGGCTACGTCGAAGCGATCTCGTGCCAGGAGATGGCGGCATAGAGCTCCTTTCCTTGGGATCCGCTTGAGCACCTGACCGTAGATCCGCCGATCGTCGTGAAGACCGCTATCCAGTTTCTCCGGTATCCTGAGCTGCGGGCCGAAGACGCGCTGCGCCTGTCTGAGCAGGCCCGGCGGTGACGCCGAAGGCGCGAAGTACGGATGATGCGTTGCCCATTCCGCCAGATGAAGGGTCGCGGCGCCCCTTCTGTCCGGCGGCGGATAGCTGTGCGGGACGTCGATGATGGCCGCCCTCTTTCCCTGAGAGGCATGCGCCCAGAATGGCCGGGCGCGGATTTCACGTCCCGTAATCGTCTCCAACTCGTACGTGCCCGGCTTCAACCGGCGGTAGTAGTAGAAACCGTGCTCCCCCACGGAGATTCCACTCATCAACGAAACCCAGACACTGTGCTCGGTGATCAGGTCCGGTCCGGCAGTCTTCCCCCAGACCCCCTTCTCCATGATCGAAGCGAGCGTCGGCAGAATTCCTTCCTCCGCCCAGCGCCGGAGCCACTCGGGGTCGCCAACGTCGTAGCCGAGGACGAGCAAAGGCGGTGCTTGCGAAGAGTCGCGGGTCATCGCAGAGCGGGGCGTACGACACGGCCGTCGCGCGCCGATTCTTCGGCGGCGAGAACGACCGCCAGGCTGACATACCCGTCCTGGAAGTCGGGCTTCCCGAGCCGCTCTTCCCTCACGACCTTTACGAACTCGGCCAGGGCTGTGCGGAACGAGGGTTCATGGGCGGGCGCGCGGTACTTCTCCAGCAGGTAGAGGCTTCCCCCGAGAGATCGCAAAAGAGGTCCGAAACCTCGAAGTCCGGCAATGGGTCCGGGGGCCGCGGTGGCTACTTCCACGCCGAGCGAGCGATAGCGATCGACGGACACCTTCGCGCGCTCCGTATAGACCTCGAACCGATCTTCATCCACCGTGTTGATCGAGAAGAACGACTGAACCATCAAACCACCGTCGAGTCGCACGTCGACGACCGCCGTGTCGCCTTCGCTGCGCCGGGATCGGAGCCTCGCCGAGACCTCGCAGATCTCTTCCTCGAACAGGAACCGGATCAGATCGAAGTGGTGGGAAGCCATGTCCAGAAGCGCGCCACCCCCGCTGCCGCGAAACTGTTTCCACGCCGGGAGCGCCGATTCGGGAGCGGCCAGCACCGTGCGTGCGCCGACCCACTCGCCAAGATCTGCCGACCAGAGACATCGCTTCAGTGCCTGGTAGAGCCTGTTGTAGCGATAGTTGAAACCGATCATCCCGACGACTCCGGCACGCTCGAGGGCAGCCAGAACGCGCTCGGCTTCGTCCAGGGTGGTCGCCAGCGGTTTTTCCAGATAGACATGCTTGCCCCGGTCCAGAGCGTCCACCGCTGTCCGGCCGTGGAGATCATTCGGCGCGCAGATTACCACGGCCTTGACGGCCGCCATTTCCAGCAGGGCCTGGTAATCCGCCACGGCGACGGCGCCGGGGGCACGGTGGTGGGCCTCTTCCAGTCGCTGTGGGTCGGGGTCCGCCAGCGCGACGAGGCGAACGCCGGGCAGCTTCGTCAGAACGGGCAGGTGTACGCTCTGCGCGACCCGCCCGCAGCCGATGAGGCCAATATCAAGTGTGGCCATGTGGTGGTGGGCCTGGGTAGAGTCGAACTACCGACCTCACGCTTATCAGGCGTGCGCTCTAACCACCTGAGCTACAGGCCCCTGTGCGATCAGGAAGGACCCAAAGGTACGCCGCCGGCGGGCTCACTTCAACCCGTGGCTAGAAGAAGTCCTCGTACTTGGCGGGGTCGATCCCGACCCGCCGTAAGGCGTTCTTGACCTGCGGCTTCATGACGCTGGAAGCGGCCTTGACGAAACCGACGGTGGCGGCGTCGGGGTTCACGCTGCGCAGGCCATGAGCACGCGCGTGGATCTCCGCGGCGTCACGCGCCCGACCTTCGTGGCCTTCACGCTCTCGCTTGTCGAGCTGCAGAAGCAAGCGCCGCAGCGTGTCCGCTGCGCGAGAGTCCCACTCCATCTCCACGTCCGAAGTATACACCTGGGTTCGCAGACGCGCCGAAGCGCGAAGGTTGGCCAGCGATTGACGGAGGGGTAGGGCAGTGGGTCAGTTTGGCTGGATCCCCCACGCGCACCTAGGTTATCGATCGGATGATTCCCCGCTCCCTCGATGGCGAATCCTTTCTCCGTTGCATCCACTGCCACGCGACCATGATTGCCGGCGGATCCGAGTGGTCCTGTTCCAAATGCGGTCGCCGAATCCCCGCCCCGCTGGGAATTCCGGACTTCCGCGGTGAGAAGGGCCAGCAGGATCACGATCAGGTGGCGGCGCTGGTCGAGGCATATCCCGAGAGCGGGTTCGAGGATCTGCTACGCATTCGGACGCCGAGCTTCGCCACGCGGAACCCGAAGCTCCTACAGCTTTACGAGAAGTATCGGCTGAGGATGGGGCAGCGGGGAATGACGTTCGTCCAGATGGCCGTACGCCAGGTACGGGAGATCCTCGGATCGGAACCCAGGGGGCTGGCGATCGACTTGGGCTGCGGCGTGGGGGCGGGGGCCCTGCCCCTGTCTGAGCAATTTGATGCCGTGATCGGGATCGACCCCAGCCTTCCTGATCTGATCCTGGCCCGAAAGGCGCTCGAGGAGCAGCGCGTGGGGAACGTGACGCTCGTGGCTGGGTTCGCACAGCGCCTCCCGGTTTGCGATAGATGCGCCGGGTTCGTCCTCGCCGAGAACGTACTCGAGCATATCCACGAACTGGATGAAGCCTGCAGGGAGATCGGAAGGGTGCTTGCCCCCGGCTCCGTGTTCGTCGGCGACTGTGTTAATCGGTACAGCCTCCTCCGACCGGAGCCACATGTCAAGCTCTGGGCGGTGGGGTACCTTCCGAGGGCGTGGCAGGCGCGGTATGTGAAGCGCCGGCGAGACTTCGACGGCTACGACCGAAGCGTCCATCTCCGCTCCTTGCGGGAGCTCCAGAGGGCGGTGAGGGCCATAGGCCCGGAGGGTCGCGTCGGCTTCCCCAGCTTCTCGGCGTACGGATATCCCGCCTTTGCCGACAGGGTCTTGGATACCATCAGGCGCATCCCCATCCTATCGACAGCGCTGCTTTGGATCTTTCCGGCCTTCCTTGTCGTCGCGCCGCGCGCGAGGTGATTGGCCCGCCGGCCTCAGACACGGTGGTGGGGCCCCCTTCTAGACCGGAGACGGGGGAGGTGTATACATTGGCCCGTCATTTTCAGCGGCGCTCACGGACTCGGGTTGACTCCTATCCGGGAGAATGTTCTGCGCGCGCTCATCGCCCTGCTCGTTCTGGGCACGATCCTGGCGGCGACTGCTCCGGCGGCGGCTCAGGATACGCCCGGCGCTCTCGCCGACACGACGGGCCAGGTTCTCCCGCCCGATCACCCCCTCCGGCCCCAGCCCCCGCCCGGCGCGCCGGAAAAGGGCGAGACGAACCCGATCGTGCAGGTGCTGACGGCCCCGTTGCGCCTCCTGGACGGTCTTTACTACCGCTACGCCCTTAGTCTCCAGGAGAAGTGTGGCACGTTTGCCGGCGGGATCACCGGCGAAGGTGGGCTCGCGGCGTGCGGCCCCAAGCATGTCTCGTACCATTTCGGCTCGCTCGGCTCGAAGTCGGGCTTCTGGGGCCTCGGATTCGGCCTGCACACCGATCTGCGGAACCCGACCGGGTTCAAGGCCGGGTTCACCGCCGCGGCAACGTGGCGGCTCTACCAGGAGTACACCGCCTATGTCGGCCTGAACGACCCCGCCAGGCGGCCTTACGCGCGCCTGACGGGCTTCTACGACCGCGATACTCGGAACCGGTTCTTCGGCCTCGGTCCCGAATCCGATCAGGGAGATGAGTCCGACTACTCGCTGGAGCAGTTCGGCGCCCGCGCCGAGATCGGCGTGCCGCCTCGCTTCGGAGTGTGGGGAAACGCCGGCGCGCGCTACGAGAAATCCTTCGTCTTCGAGGGCGAGAAAGATGACGAGGAGGACACGATCGATGAGTTTCCGGCGGTCGCGGGCGTCCTCGATCCGCAACAGGAGCTCTGGGGACCGTACGCCAATGTCGTGCTCGACCTGACGGACGCGACCGGCCACCCGACGGCGGGCGTCAAGGTCAAGGGCCGGGGCGCCCTCTACCGATCCGTCGACGACCAGGACTTCAACTGGCTCGCCTACGGCGCCGAGGTTCAGGGACATCTTCCGCTCGGCAGCCGATGGCACATCCTCTCGGCGCTGGTCGGATTCGACACCGCCGAGCCCGAAGACGACGAGGACGTGATCCCGTTCGTCTACCTGCCGTCCCTGGGCGGCTCCACGCACCTCAGGGGCCACGAGTCGTGGCGCTTCGTGGACCGGACGGCAGGCTACGGAACGGTAGAGTACCGCTACCGGATCTGGCAGGAGAGCACGCCCGACCTGGATCGGGCCAGCGCGTTCGAGACGGCGATCTTCTACGACGTGGGCGGTGTGGGAGAAGAGCTGGGCGACATCGACCTCACCGACGAGGACTCCTACGGCGCCGAGATTCGCGTCTACATAGCGCGAAAGCATCTGATCCGGGTAGGGATCGCCCGAAGCGACGAAGGCACCCGTCTCAACTTCAGGTTCAGCGACGTCTACTAGGAAGCCGACGATGCGCGCATTCATCCTGCTCACCGTCCTGACATCCGCCGCCTGCGGCACGGGTCAGGTGCGTCCGTGGCAGTACACGCCCCGGCCGATGGCCGACACGCTCGCAATCTGGGAGCCCGAAGAACGTGAGGTTCCGATCGTCTACGACGCGGGTCATCAGTTCGTGATCCGTCCGATCGCCGAGTCATTCACGGGCGAGGGACCGGCGCTCAACGCCGATCCCATGGACGAGGTCGTCAACTCGACCTGGTTCGTCAACCGGAACGCGGTCGATCCGCTCACGCCCGAGGAGGTGCGCCGCGGGCCGCAAACGACCGAGGGTCCCGATGCTTCGGGCCCGTTGACGGTGACGTCGATCAACCCCCAGGGCGTCACGCCAAAGTTCAACCTCGAGGACGCCCGGGGGGACGTCTATATCGTCAAGTTCGACCCGCCCGATTATCCAGAGCTCGCTAGCGGCGCGGAGGTCATCGCGACCAACCTCTTCTGGGCGGCCGGCTACTACGTCCCCGAGAACTACATCTTCCATCTCGACCCGTCGCAGCTCGTTCTGGAGGATGATCTCGACGCGACGTTCATCGAGGACTCGCTACCGGTCGCCTACGCGGTAACGCCCGAGGAGGACGAGCGGGCGCTTACGATGGAGATCTTCCAGCGTCATGTTCTCTCCCGGTTTCCCCGCGCGCCCGATGGCACGATCCGGGCGATGGCATCGAAGTTCCTGGAAGGGATTCCGAAAGGGCGGTTCAACTACGAGGGAACCCGGCCGGACGATCCGAACGACGTCGTGCGTCACGAGCACCGTCGCGAGCTGCGGGGTCTCTACGCCATGGAAGCGTGGCTCAATCAGACCGATACCAAGCAGGGGAACACGCAGGAAATGTTCATCCTCGCGGAGGCAAGCCCGGAGGACGAGGACGAGCGCCGTTTCGGGTACCTGCGCCACAACCTGATCGACTTCGGGTCTTCGCTGGGCTCGGCCGCCGTGCGACCCCAGACACCTCGCCACGGCAGCGAGAACGAGCTCGACCTGAAGGCGATCGGGAAACGGCTCATCACGCTTGGGCTGTACGAGCGGCCGTGGCAGTCGGTGAGCGACACGGCCCATCCCGCCGCCGCCGGCTACTACACGGCCGACATCTTCGACCCCGGTGACTGGCGTCCGAACATGCCGAATGCGGCGTTCGACAACGTCGACGCGCGGGACGGGTACTGGGGCGCCAAGCTCGTGATGTCGTTCACCGACGCTCAGCTCTTCGCCGTCGTCCAGGCCGCCGAGTACTCGGATCCGGCGGCGGCGCGCTACATCCTGGACGGCCTAAAGGCGCGCCGCGATCTCACCGGCCGCTACTGGTTCGCTCGTGTTTCCCCCCTCGACGACCCTCGCGTCGAGGATCGGGCGGTCGTCGTCTTCGACGACCTGTGGATCCGCCATTTCGGCGGATCGGCCGAGTACCGGGTCCGGTTCCGCTGGGACCTTCCCGAGCCGGCGCTACAGCTCGAGGGAGAGTTCCGCGAGCCCCGGATCACGCTTCCGCTACCGGCGGGCTCGGTCCCCGAGGCGGAGGACCCGCGCGACCGCTACGGTAGCCTCGAGGTCTGGAAGCGACAGGCGGATGGCGATTGGGCCCCGCGGCCGGCCCGTTTCTGGCTCGATTGGGAGGACGGGTCCTACCGGTTGATCGGCGCCCGGTACTAGCTCGGCTGTTCCCACCGTGAACGTCCTGCTGATCGGCGGGACCCGCAACATCGGACACCACCTCGCCGTCGCGCTCGTCGAGCGCGGGCACAGGGTGACGACGTTCAACCGCGGCCGGACGCCGGACGAGCTCGGGAACCGGGTCGAACGGCTCCACGGCGACCGGGCCGCCCCCGCAGAGCTCGCGCGGGCGATCGGCGGCCGTTCCTTCGACGCCGTCGTCGACACGATCGCGATGCGAGGCAGCGACACCCGGGGCGCAGTCGAGGTCCTGGACGGCCGGGTCGGTCACTACGTTCACTTTTCCACCGGGCAGGTCTACCTGGTCCGGTTGGGGTGTCCCACGCCCGCCCGCGAGGAGGATTATTCGGGACCCCTCCGGTTTCCCCCGCCGGCGGGCTCCTGGGAGGCCCCGGAACACCGGTACGGGATCGAGAAACGGGAATGTGAGGACGCGCTCCAGGCAGCGTGGGACGCCACGCGTTTTCCCGCCACTCGCCTCCGGCTTCCCATGATCCACGGCGAACGGGACCCTTACGCCCGGATCCAGGGCACTGTGCTCCGGCTCCTCGACGGTGGCCCGCTTCTGGTTCCCCTCGAGCCGGGCCCCAAGCTCAAACATGTCTATCAGGCCGACGTCGTCGACGCGGTCGTGCGAATCGTCGAATCCGCCGCAGGCAAGGGCCGCGCCTACAACATCGCGCAGGACGAGGCGTGGACGTTCGAAGACTTCATCCAGCGGCTGGCTGCGATCCTGGGCGTCGAGCCCCGGCTCGTTCGCCGATCCCGTGCCGAGCTGGTCGCGGCGAGCGTATTTCCCGCCTGCGCGCCGTTCTCGAACCCCTGGATGTCGGTCCTCGACAACGGACGCGCGAAAAAGGATCTCGGGCTGTCTTTCCGGCGGTTCGACCAGTATTTGCCGGGGCTGGTCGAGATCTTCCGTCGGGCCGGGACGCCGTCGCCCGCGTATGTCGCGCAGCGCGAGCGGGAGCAGAGGGTTTCGGTCAACGATCTCGATCGTTGACCGCGGCGAGCCCGCCCCCTGTCTCGCGCTTGCTCCCGCTCGCTACGGCACGCTCACGACGGGCGGCGGACCCAGCGCCTCCTCGATCGTCCGCACCTCGACGGGCCCGAGATCGAGCGCGCGGATCGGCGCCTCCACCACCTCGCGGTCGCCCACGACGATGATCGCGACCTTTTCGGGATCCAGGTACTGCCGGGCGACCCGCTGGACGTCCGCGACGGTCACCGCCTGGACCCGCTCGATGTACCGGTCGAAGGTGTCGTCGGGGAGGTCGTAGACCGCCAGCTCGCCTAGCATGCCGGCCGTCCCCGCGACCGTCTGGAACTCCTGCGGGAATCCGAGCGCCAGGTAGTTTCGCGCCCGCTCGAGCTCGGTCTCGGTCACCGCCTCGAGAATCCCCGTCAGCTCCCTCATGAACTCGGTCAGCGCCTCGGCCGTCACCTCGGTCTGGACGGCGGCCGCCGCCAGAAAGGGCCCCGGACCGGGGCGGAAGTCGAAGGCCGAGAAGGCCCCATAGCTGTAGCCCTTGTCCTCGCGGAGGTTCTGGTTGAGCCGGGAGGTGAACGAGCCGCCCAGGATCGTGTTCATGACGAGGATCGAATAGTAGTCGTCGGTCAGCCGCGGGACACCGATCCGTCCGATCCGGATCTCCGACTGGGCGGCGCCCGGCTTGTCGATGAGGGTCACGTGGCGGGCCTCGACCTGTTCGGCAGGCGGCACACCGGCGGCCGGCAGCCCCGCGGCCGTTACGCTCCCGCCGTTCCAGGCGCCGAAGGCCGCTTCGAGCAGGGGCGAGAGGGTCCCCCCCGTGACGTCCCCCACGACGATCAGGGTGGCGTTCCCCGGCCGGAAGTGGGCCGCGTGGTAGTCGCTCAAGTCCTCGGGAGTGATCGACTGGAGACCCTCGGCGGTCCCGATCGCCGGGACTCCGTAGGGATGGATCTCCCCATAGAGGGTCTCCGCGAACGCGACCGCCGCGATCGCGCGCGGCTCGTCCCGCCACTGTAGGAGCGTCGTCAGTCGCTCGATCCGCTGCCGTTCCAGCTCTTCGGCCGGGAAGGTCGGTCGCAAGGCGATGTCGGCCATGATCTCGAGCGCGGGGTCGAGCCGGGCCAACGGCGTGTGGAGCCGGACGACCGTGGTGTGCTCCCCGGCCGATATACCGAGGTCGGCGCCCAGGTAATCGATCGCGTCGGCCAGCGCGAGCGCGTCCCGCTCGCCCGCACCCTCATCTAGCATCGCCGCCGCCATGCTGGCCAGACCCTTCTTTCCTTCGGGATCGCGAATCGAGCCCGCGTCGACCACGAGATGGATCTGGACGAGCGGGACCTGGTGCTTTTCGAGAAGCATGACCTCGAGGCCGTTCGACAGGTGGAAACGCTGGATCGGCGGGAGGTCGAAGTCGGGCGGAGGTCCCAGCTCGGGTGGCTCGCTCCGGTCGGGGGCCTGGGCCGGGAGCGTCGCCACACCCAACAGGGCCGCGGCCAAGAACGCGACGACCGCGGAGGCTCCAACCACAGGGCTGTGCCCCCCACGCGCGGTGAACGCTCCCGCCAGGGTGCTCATCGCGCCTCGGAACCGGTCGTGGCCGGCCCCACGGCCCCGGTCAGCTCTTCCGGAGCCTCGTCCTCGGTGGTGGCCGGGACGACGTTCAGGATCACGCGGGCGTCGTCCTGAAGGTGCGAGCGCAAGGCCGCCTGGATGTCGCTCGGGTCGAGCGCCCGGTAGCGCGCCAGATCCTCCTGGAAGTAGTCCGGGTTCCCGGTCGCGAAGAAGTAGGCGTTCAGTTGATCGGCCTTGCCGCCGAACCCGCCGACCCGCTCCAGCCGGTCGAGGAAGCTCGCTTCGTACTGGTGTACGGCCCGCTCGACCTCGCGCTCGGTCGGTGGCTCCGCTTCGAGCCGGTCCAGCTCCTCCTGGACGACTCGCTCGAGCTCTTCCAGCGTGTGGCCCGATCGCGCGGTCGTGATGACGCAGAACTCGGACGACAGAGCGCTCGAAAACTGTCCCGCCGAGACATCCTGCGCGATCTGCAGGTCGTACACCAATCGCTTGTAGAGGCGCGAGTTCTTGCCGCCCGCCAGGACGTTCGCTACCACATCGAGGGCGGCGTCGCCGGGCGCGAAGTGAGCCGGAGTGAGCCAGCACATGTACATCCGCGGGAGCTGGACCCGGTCCTCGAGGGTCAGCCGCTTCTCCGCGCTCACCACGGCCGCCGGCGGATCGATCGGAGGGACCGGCTCGCCCGCTGGAATCTCGCCGAACCACTTCTCGACGAGGCCGATCGTCTCCTCGGAATCGATATCCCCCGCGATCGCCAGGCTCGCGTTGCTGGGACCGTAATAGCGGCCGAAGAAACCGACCACGTCCTCGTAGCTCGCAGCCGAGAGGTCCTCCATCGATCCGATCGTGGGCCAGTGGTACGGGTGCTCGGGCGGGTAGAGGTTCTCACCCAGGGTCAGGAACGCCATCCCGTAGGGACGGTTCTCGTACGACTGCCGGCGCTCGTTCTTCACCACGTCCCGCTGACCGTCCACCTTGGCCGGAGACATCGCCTCCAGCAGATAGCCCATGCGATCGGACTCGAGGAAGAGCGCCAGCTCGAGCGCGTTGGAGGGCACGTTCACCCAGTAGTTCGTGCGGTCGGTGTTGGTCGATCCGTTGGTGTCCCCGCCGGCCGCTTCCAGCCACTGATCGAACATCCCCTCCGGCACGTGGCCCGATCCCTCGAACATGATGTGCTCGAAGAGGTGGGCGAAGCCGGTCCGGCCGGGATCCTCGTTACCCGATCCTACGTGGTACCAGACGTTGACGCCGACGGTAGGAGTCGTGGGATCCTCGTGAAGAAGCACGGTCAGGCCGTTCGGCAGGACGTGCCAGGTATAAGGCACGCGGATCGGCGCCATCTCGGCCGGCGCGATCCCCTGGGCCTCCGCCTGTGCCGCGGCCTCCCGTACCGCCGTCGAAAGCCCGAACAGGGCCAGGAAGATCGTCAGGACGCGCTGCATGACTTCCCCCAGATGATGGGACCGAGCGTTCGGACGTTCAAAAGATAGAAGCTTTCCGGCACCCGATTCCATCGCCCGGGGTCCTCGGAACACCCGCCTGATTCGCGAGTACCATTATCCGCGTCAGCGTTCATTCTTCCCGGGAGAGACCGCCCATGCGCCTCGTCAAGTCGGCTTTCATCGCCGTCCTGTTCGTCCTTCCCGGCGCCGCGGCGGGACAGCACCAGGTCACCGCCGGCCTGGGGATCAGCGACCCGCGCGGCCAGCTCGACGAGAACACCGACACAGGATTCGGCTTCGTCGGATCGTACCTCTACGCGCTGAATCCGACGCGGACGGTGGCCGTCGGGGCGAGCGGCGCGTTCCAGGCCTACGGCGGGACCGCCCGGCAGGCCGCGCTGTCGTCCACGATCCCCGACATCCGGGTCGATGTCGACACGAGCAACAACACCGCCTTCCTCCAGGGCGTGCTGCAGATCAAGGCTCCGACCGGCGTTATCCAACCGTACGCGCAGGGGACCGCCGGGTACGGGTTCTTCTTCACCACGACCAGCCTGCGGAACCCCTTCGACGGTGAGACGGTCCTCTCCGACACGAACCAGAACGACGGCGCCTGGATCTGGGGCGCTGGCGGCGGGCTGCTCGTCAAGGTCTACCAGGGAGAACCGGAGCCTACCCTGTCGGCGTACCAGCGGGCCGGGGTCGCTCCGCGGGAGCCGGTCAAGGTCTACGTAGACGCGGGGGCCCGGTGGCTTCAGGGGGGCGAAGTCGAGTATCTCAAGGAGGGCTCGCTCGTGACCGATGAAGGCGAGTTCGACATCGACTCGCGCCTGGCACGGTCCGACATCGAGCTGATCCAGTATCAGCTCGCGGTGACGGTGGAATTCTAGCGGCGGATCGCGCTTGTCTCATTTCCCGAGCGGCCCTTAGATTCCACTCATGGCGGACAAGGCCGGGGTCATCGAGGTCCAGGGCACGGTCGAAGAGTGCCTGCCGAGTACTATGTTTCGCGTACGACTCGACAACGACCACATCGTTCTCGCCCATATCTCCGGCAAGATGCGGAAGAATTACATCAAGATCCTGACCGGTGACCGCGTGACGGTCGAGCTCTCACCGTACGATCTGACGCGCGGCCGGATCACCTACCGCTTCAAGAACTGACGCGGAGGTCTGATGAATCGTCGGTGGCTGGCAGGAACGCTGGTTCTCGGAATCGTGACCGTGGCGCTCGGCGTGGCGAGTGAAAGGCTCCCGGTCCTCAAGACGTTCCACCTCACCTACACGACCTTGCCGCTCGACGAAAGCGGCGCGGTCAACCGCACGAATCCACCCACCCGCTACTTCTACAAGGGACACCGCTCCCGCATCGACAACTTCACG
>DATLFH010000057.1:0-5379 GCA_035524965.1 Gemmatimonadota bacterium
TGGATGAGCTCGCCGTCCACCGCGATCTCGAACACACCGCCGCCGCCGGCGATCAGCTCGACCTCCGCGGCTTTGATCTCGCGCTCAATCAGGGCAGCCAGACTGGCCGCGCGCGGCTCGTAGTTTCAGACGGAGCAGTACTCGATCGTGACCTTCATCGTCCTCCCCTGGCCAGGGATGGCCGCAAGCCGCTAACGCCAGTCGCAGGGACACAGGCCGAAGAACCGGTCTTCGCGCGCTCGCCGGTACGCCTGGTCGAGCGGCAGCCCGCCCCGGTGGAGCCGCACGATGTCACGGAGCCGGTTGAGATCGGCCTCGCTCCACCAGCGGGGGTCCTCCCCACCCAGGTGGACCTCGGGAGCTACCCAGCCGGCCGCCTGGCAGGCGTCGAGCATAGGCCGGTCCAGGCCGTCGATCCGCCGCAGGAGCTCGTCGGTCCGCATGATGGTGTGAGGCTATCCGGCGGGCGCGGCTCCGTCAACACAGTGCGGCCAACCCTGTGGCCGTGATTTTCGCGCTCCCGGGGCTTACCTTTCCGCCCTCCATGGAACCTGGCTTATCCGGTCTCGACATCTTTGTCCGGCTGCTGGCTGTTCTGCTGCTCGTCGCGGCGAACGGCTTTTTCGTGGCCAGCGAGTTCGCCCTCGTCACGGTCCGCCGCACGCGGGTCGACGAGCTCGTGCGCGCTGGCAGGCCTTTCGCGATGTCCGTCCGTCGCGCGACCCAGGACATCGACACCTACATCGCCGCCACCCAGCTCGGCATCACGATGGCCTCGATCGGCCTCGGATGGATCGGCGAGCCCGCTCTGGCCGCGATGCTGGAGCCGCTCTTCCGGTGGTTGCCGGACCAGGTTGCCTGGATCACCGCGCACGCGGCCGCGGTGGCAGTCGCGTTCCTGATCATCACGACGCTTCACATCGTGTTCGGCGAGCTGGCGCCCAAGACGGTCGCGATCCAGCGCCCCGAGCGGACGGCCCTGCTCGTCGCGGTGCCGATCCACTGGTTCCTCATGCTCTTCAAGCCCTTCATCAAGTTCCTCAACGGTCTCGGGCTCCTGGTCGTGCGATTGTTCGGCTTCCAGTCCGCCGCCGCCGGGCACCACGTCGTCCATTCGGAGGAGGAGCTCAAGATGCTCGTCGCGGCCAGCACGGAGGCGGGAGTCCTCGCGCCCGAGGAGGAGGACATGATCCATCGGGTGTTCGAGTTCGCCGACCTGACCGCCAACCAGGTCATGGTCCCGCGGACCGAGCTCGTCGGACTCCCGCTGGCGGCGCCGCGGGCGGCGATCGAGCAGGCCCTGCAGGCCCACGGCTTCACGCGTTATCCCGTGTACGACGGATCGCTCGACAACATCGTGGGGGTCGTCAACGTGAAGGAGCTCCTGCCGCTCCTGGGGGGCCAGAACGGGCCGCTCGATCTGCGGCGAGCCCTCCAGCCGCCGGTCGTTTTGCCGGAGTCCGTGCGTGTGTTCCGCCTGCTGGCCGCCATGCAGGCCGATCGCCGGCATATGGTCGTCCTGATCGACGAGTTCGGGGGGACGGCCGGGATCGTGACCCTGCGCGACCTGCTCGAGCGGATCGTCGGCGATGTCCGGAGCGCCAAGGAGGACGAGTGGCCGGATTTCGAGGCGCTCGGCGACCGCGAGGCGCTGCTGGACGGTCTGCTCCTGATACCGGACGTGAACGAGCGGTTCGATCTCGAGCTCGATGATGAAGAGTATCACACGATCGGCGGGTACGTATTCGGCGTGCTCGGACGGCGCCCAGAGGTCGGTGACGTCATCGAGGCGCCGGGTTGCCGGCTTACGGTCGAGGCGCTGGACGGGATGCGGGTCAGCCGGCTGAGGATCCTGCTCGAGGAGCCCGCCGGGAGCCCCGTTCGCGCGGCCGAGGGAGGCTGAGCCGACCCTTCCCCTATGGCGTGAAGCGAAGCACGTAGAGCCCGCTAGCCATGTCGCTGGCGACGATCCGGCCGTCGTCCGTCCAGTGGACTCCCCACGCGCCATCGAAGATCGACTGCGCCGTTGGACTTCTCGACAGCGACAGGCAGTGCTCTTCGCACACGTCGCGGGTCAGCGCCATCGCCGAGCTCACGTTCATGGCACCGGCGCCGGCCACATCGGCCTGGGCGCCCGGATAGGTATCGTAGAAGCCGACCAGCCGCGGGGCCGCGGGCTCCGAGACATCGACGATCTCGACGCCGTGCTTGTAGTGCGCCAGGAACGCATGGCGCCCGTCCCTGACCTGGAAGTTGTGCGGGATCGTCCCCAGCCGCGGCTGGTACGCGCCGACCCGGACGGGCGATCCCGGGTTCGACACGTCGAAGATCCGGATCGGAGCGTTCAGCACCTCGTCGGCCACGTAGAGATACCGCCCGTCCATCGACAGCCAGGAGCTGTGGGTGAACGCGCCGCCATAGGTCGTGAACGAGAAGGGTGCCAGGACGTCGCTGGAGGCGAGGACCAGCTCGCCGATCTGGCCTTCCTTGAGCGGCAGGAAGGAGCCGAACACGATCCCGTCGCGAACATGGATGTCGTGGGCGCTGCCGTTCGTGGAAGCGAGGGTCGACAGCGGCCGCGGCGATCCCGGATCGGTGACGTCGTAGGCGTGGATCAGCCGCGATACGAACGGGGCCGCCACATAGAGCGTCGACTCGTCGATCCACAGATTGTGAGCGGTGGGGGTCTCGACGCGGGATATGGCGGCGATCTGGCGCGGGTTGGCCGGGTCGGCCAGGTCGAGGACCGTGACCGAGTTCGGGTACGTGTTCCCCTCGTGCGACACGAACGCCACGGGTCCGGTCGCCTTGACGTCCTGCGTGAAGAGGCCGGGGGCGGTGAAGCGACCGACCTCGCGGATCGCCCCGTCCAGATCGACGATCGAGATTCCGCCCGCCGAGCGCCGCGCGACCAGGGCGTGGCCCTGCGTCACCCACACGTCGCCCACCGTCCCGGCGGGGTACGGAACGTGGCCTTCCAGCGACACGTTCCAGCTCTCGCGATAACCGACGGTGACGCTGGCGGCATCCCGGGCGAGCGTCCGGCTCCCGGCGACGATCGCCGCTTCCACCGTCGTCGTCCCCGGCTTGAGCACCGCCGTCGTGATCGCCGGTCCGCGGCCGAGCACGACCGGCTGTCCGAGATAGAAGTCGTCCAGCGAGCGCCAGACGATCTCGGCTCCCTCGGGCGCGCCGCTCAGGGTCGCCCGGAGCGACTCGGGGGCGCCCCATTCGACGGAACGGCCGTCCCAGAGGACGGAGACCCGGGCGTCGCCGCCGGGATCCCGGGGGTCGTTCCCGGAGGGCGCGCCACCGCCGCACGCCAGGGCGGCGGCCAGGGCGGCCGTCAGCGCAGCGGTCAGCGTGGCGGTCCGCGCGGTTGTCAGCGTGGCGGTCAGCGAGATCGAAGCGATCTGGCCCGGGATTCTCGCCACGTTCATCAGTCTCAACATATCCATTTCTAGAACACCGTGCGGCGTCAAAGGGTTCGGCCTCCGGACAGCGACGATCCCGGCGCTGCGATCTATGCCGACGCGGCCAGGGCGCCTTCCAGCGCGGCGAGGAACCCGTCGACCTGGCGGGCCGTGATGACGAGCGGCGGGGTCAGGACGATCACGTTGCCGTAGCGACCGCCCGCCAGCGCCAGGTAGCCCCGGGCGGCCAGGCTGTCGGAGACCGCCCGCGCGACGGCCGGATCGGGGGTCCGCCGGGCGCGATCGGAGACGAAGTCCAGCCCCCACATCGCCCCTACCCCGCGCACGTCGCCGAGAACGGCATGCCGGCGCTGGAGCCGGCGGAGGGCGCCGCCGAGCCGGCGGCCGATCGCCCGGGCGCGCTCGGGCAGCCGGAGGTGCTGGATCTGGCCGAGCGCCGCGATCGCCGCTGCCGCCGCCACAGGATGCGCCATGGTCGTGGTGGCGTGGTGCGCCTCGCCCGCTCCCTCCCACACCTCCATGAGGCCCGGCCTCCCGATCGTCGCCGCGAGCGGGAGCCCGCCCGTGATCGCCTTGCCGACGGTGACGAGATCCGGCTCGAGCGGCCCGCTCGCCCACCACCGCCCCGTGCGGCCGCCGCCGGTCAGGATCTCGTCGGCGACGACGAGGACCCCGCGCGCACGGGCCGCTTCGCCGAGCGCCTTCAGGTAGCCGCGCGGCGGGACGATCACCCCTTCCCGCCCGGGGATCGGCTCGACGATCCAGGCCCCCAGCCGCGGCCGGGCCAGGTCGCCGTTCCAGGCGTCGACCTCGGCGAGGGCCGCGTCCAGGCAGGCCAGGCCGCAGGCGGGATAGGTGAGCCGGTACGGACAGCGGTAGCAGTCCGCGAACGGCACCCGCAGCGTGGCCGGCGCCAGCGCCTCCTCGACGCCCTCGCGGAAGGCCGGCCGCCCGGTCGCCCTGAGCGCTCCCAGGCTCGTCCCGTGGTAGCCGGCGTCGAACGCGACGACCCCGGCTCGGCCGGTGGCCAGGTGGGCCGTCTTCAACGCGATGTCGACCGCCTCGGCGCCAGACGAAGCGAAGTACACGCGCCCGTTCCGGATCGGGCCCCTGAGCGAGAGCATTCCGGCAAGCGCGAGGCGCGCAGGATGGGGCGCGGCGTCGGCCAGGCCGTGGAGAAGCCGATCGGCCGCCCGCGCGACCGCAGCCACGACGCGCGGATTCCGATGGCCGACCGCCGCCGCGCCGAAGCCGCCGGTCATGTCGACGTAACGGTTGCCGTCCGGATCGACGACGTTCGCCCCGCGGGCACGCGCCCAGGCGATCGGGACCTGGCCGTCGATGATGCCCGCGGCGGGAGCGGGCTCGAAGCGCCGGACGAGGCCCGCGAGCCGCCGGCTTTCGGGTCCCGGCGGCGGCACGGCGATCCGGGGGAGGGCGCTCCCGGTCGGGTCCTTCAACGAGCGGGGTCCCGGCCCGCGCGCCTGCCAGCGCCCCGGCCCGCGCCCTCCTCCGGCGCCAGGAGCCGCACCAGCGCCTCGAGCCCGACCCGGTAGGAGTCGGCGCCGAACCCGTACACCCCGCCCGCGCAGGCCGGCGCCAGGACCGATCGCCGCCGCCACCGCTCGCGGGCATGGACGTTCGAGAGGTGGACCTCGACGACCGGCTTGCCGAACGCGCGCACCGCATCGGCCAGGGCGTAGCTCGTGTGGGTAAGCGCACCAGCGTTGAGGAGCGCGCCATCGGCCCACCCGGAGCGCTCCTCGAGGCGGTCGATCAGCGCCCCCTCGTGGTTGGACTGAACCCATTCTAGTTGTACGCCCAGCCGGCCGGCTTCGGGCGCGAGGCCGGCCTCGATCTCGGTCAGGCTGCGGCGCCCGTAGATCGCGACCTCGCGCTCCCCGAGCCGGTTCAGGTTGGGCCCGTTCAGGACGAGGACGTTCAC
>DATLFH010000058.1:0-5906 GCA_035524965.1 Gemmatimonadota bacterium
CTGGGCTGCCCTGGACTCGGAGCGCCCCGCGAGCAAACGCCAGAAGGACCTGGCGGACATCTCGCGGTTGTTGGAGGCCTATCCGCATCTGCGCGAGAGGGTTCCGCAGGAGCTCCTCGACCGGCTCCTTTGAAGCGGGGCCCGGCTACGCCAGGGGCCTCTCTTGGGAGCGGCTCGGCTTCACCCTCGACTGCGTCGTCTCGGGTGAGACCGGAGAAAGCTCTTGACGACGCGGTCACTGTGGCGAGCATCCCGAGCTCGCCGCGTCGCGCAGGCGGGCGCTGGATGCGAGTGTGGCCGCTACAGCGTCTCCCGCACCCAGGTGAAGACGGCGACGGCGGACGGGAACCCGAGGGTGCTGGCAGCCAGAGCGACCACGTCGAGCACCTCGTCGGCCGAGGCGCCGGCGGCGATCGCCTTGCGTACCGCGGAGTGAACGGCGCCCTCACGCATGGCACCCACCGCCACGGCCAGCTTGAGCAGCCGCTGCGTCTTGACGTCGAAGCGGGTCTTCGACTCGCCGTTCCGGACCAGGTCCCAGGCGCGGCCGAGCTCGGGGAACCGCTCGACGAAGTCTCGATAGGTGCTGGGCGCCTTCTGCTTCGTCATCGTCTCCTCCCTACGCCGGCGATCGTAGCAGTGGCCGCGACGCTGGGCGACGCTTCGGGGAGGATCGGCACCATCGACGAGGTCGACCTCGACCCGCCCGGCCCCGGAGAGGTCCTGGTACGGGTCGAGGCCTGCGGCGTCTGCCGCAGCGACCTCTTCGCCATCGACGGCGGCGAGGACCTCGAGCTGCCCGCCGTCCTCGGGCACGAGGCGGCGGGTGTGGTCGAAGCGCTGGGGCCGGCGGTGCGCGGGCCTTCGTACCGACCGCAAAGCCGGAGCGCGCGAGAGCCTTCTACGAGGGGAGTCTCGGTCTACGCCGGCCCCTGTCTCCTGCCGCGTCGCCCCTACCAGATCACACGGATTCCGAAGGCCGCGAAGACGGGGTCCCGGGAGATCAGGGGAAGCTCTTCGAGCGCACTCTGAGCGGCCAGCATGCGATCGAAGGGATCCCGATGCGCCTGGTGCCAGCCGCCGGCGCGCTGCGCATGCGCGAGCGAGATCGGAAGCTCCCGAAAACGGGCGCGCTCGACCCAGCCCCGGAGATCGCGCACGAGCTCGTTCGCGACCGTGAGTCGGCCGAGCCGGTGCTTGGTGCTGATCTCCCAGCCGCTCGCGCTCGAGATCAGGATGTCGTTCTCTGGATCGGCGACGATCTCCCTGGCACTCGTCGAAATCCTGGGGTCATCGAACAACCACCAGAGAAACGCATGGGTGTCGAGCAGGAATCTCATCGCTCCCAGGCTTGGAGCTCCTCCTCGGGCAGCGGCTCGGAGAACGCCTCGTCGACCTTCCCCGAAAGAAGCCCGGGAGCACGGCGGAGCGCCGGCTCGAGCGGGCAGAGCCGCGCGACCGGTCGGCCGTTCTTGGCGATGATGATCTCCTCGCCGGCACGGACTCGCTCGAGCAGCCTGGAGAGGTGCGTCTTCGCCTCGTGGACTCCAACGGTCGTCATCACAAGACAGCTTAGTCATTCAGGTTGACTTAGTCAATCAATTCAGTCGGTGCTGACCCAGCGCTGCTCGACGCGGGTCGAGGCGATGCGCGCCAGCTGGTAGCATCGCGCGATAACGCTCCCCGACGTCGCAGCTGCGCTGGCCGATCGATTGGCCGCCCGCGACCCGTTCATGTACGCCGACCGCCTCCGGGTGGAACACGAAGACTGAGCGTCAGCCGCGCAGGCTGCTCGGGTGCGTGTGCTTGCTGGCTCTCGTCGCCGTCGGCTGTGGCCGCGGCCGCGAGCGAGCGGGCAGCGCGCCGTCGACCATCACGGTTTTCTACTTCGAAGAGGCGGCGTTCAGCCCGTCCTGGGATATGCCCGCGAAGTTCCTCGTGTTCCTGCCGCTGGTGGCCCGGAACGCAGAGGGGGAGCTGGAAAGCCGGTTGGCCGAACGCTGGGAGCGCTCGCCGGACTACCGCGATTGGACCGTGCACCTGCGCCGGGACGTGCGATGGCACGACGGGGTTCCCGTCACCGCCCACGACGTGAAGTTCACCTTGGACCTGCTCAGTCATCCGGCGGTCCTGAAGGTGCCGCCCGGCGCCTTTTCTCTGACCGTCCTCGACGACAGCACTTACAGGATCACCTGTCACAAGCAGGCGAAAGGAAGCCCGTTGGACGGCTGGACGGTCTACTACCCGAAACATTTGCTGGAAAAGCTGGATCCGCGAGACTTTTATCAGTGGAACTTCTGGACGCGGCCGGTCGGCAATGGTCCGTACCGTTACCTTCGCCGACTCACGGGGAGCATGACGGAGCTCGAGGCGAACCGAGACTACTATCGGGGGAAGCCCCGGATCGAGCGGGTCGTGCTCAAGTACGGTCAGCTTTCCGTGACCGAGATCCTGAGCGGCAACGTGGACGTGCTTCCCTACGTGCCGTCGATGGATCTTCTGAAGATCGAGGGCGATCCTCGCTTTCGGGTGTACAGCTATGTCGGCCCCGTAGTCACCGAATTCAGAATCCCCAAAGCCATCCTCTGGAACCAGCGCCATCCGCCCCTCCGCGACGCCAGGGTCCGCAGGGCGTTGACGCTCGCGATCAACCGCCGCGAGCTGCACCAGGCGCTGAACCTGCCCGAGGAGATGCCGATCACCGATGTGCCGTATACCGCGGGGCAGTTCCGGCGCGGCGAGATACCCGATCCGCTCCCCTACGATCCCGAACAGGCGAAACGGTTGCTCGAGGAGGCCGGCTGGCGCGATACCGACGGCGACGGCTGGCGCGACAGGAACGGCCAGCCGTTTCGGTTCACCTTGCGAACAACGGCGGCGGAGGGGGACGACAAGCCTGCCCTTTACATCCAGGCGCAGCTCCGGCGCGTGGGCATCCAAGTGGACATACAAAGCTTGAACGACGCGGCCGCACACGACGAGCGCGTGCGAGACGGCGATTTCGAGGCAGCGATCTTCCGGAGGTTCCCGGGCGGGCGCTTCGGGCCCATCAAGTACTTCGGCAAAGACTCCCCGATCGGCTACCACAACCCCCAGCTCGTCGCGCTCCTCGAACACGCGCAGCGCACCATCGACCCCGACGAGGTCGACCGGCTCTACCGGGAGACCTGGCCGATCTTCCAGGCGGATCAGCCCATGACCTTCCACCCAGTGCCCGGCATGAGCACGGTGGCCCATCGGCGCGTCCGCGGGCTCTCCGGTCCGTGCCAGGCCGATCCGACCGAGTGCATGGAGGAGCTGTGGCTGGAGGATCGGAGCGATCGATGACTACGGAAGTCGCTCCGTTCAGCCCGATCGGCCGCCGCCAGTTCATGCAGTGGTGCACTGGCTCCCTGGCTCTCGCCGCCGCCGGGTGCCGCCGCGGCAGGGATCGCGCCTCCTCCGGCGGATGCTCGGTGACCATCGCCTACTGTTGCGGCGTCGAGGACGTCCTGAACCCGTGGGAGGATATGTCCGCCAAGTTTCTTCTCTTCCTTCCCCTGGCGAGGTTCAACGAAGAGGGGGAGCTCGAAGGACGCCTGGCCAAGGCCTGGGAGCATTCGCCGGACTACCGGGAGTGGACGTACGACTTGCGAACGGATGTCCGCTGGCAAGACGGCGTGCCTTTCACCGCGCACGACGTCAAGTTCACGCTGGACACCTTGAGCCATCCGGATGTCCAGTACTTCGGGCCCGGCTTCATCGAATCGACGACCGTCGTCGACGACGCGACCGTCGAGATCCGGTTCGGCGGATATCCCGAGTTCTTCGCGATGGCGACCGTGTTCTATCCGCGGCACCTGCTGAGCCATCTTCTGCCGCAGCGTTTCTTTCAGTGGGACTTCTGGAAGCGTCCGGTCGGCAACGGGCCATATCGCTTCGTCCGCCGCCTTCCGAAAACGATGATGGAGTTCGAGGCCAATCCGGACTATCACCGCGGGAAGCCGAGAATCGACCGGGTGGTGCTCAAGTTCGTCGACGAGGCCGGGCTAACGGACCTGCTCGGCGGTGGCGCGGATGCCGTGACGTTCTCGAATCCGGCTCAGATTCCGAAGCTCGGGAACGACCCCCGGTTTCGCGTGTACCACCGGCTCTTCGAGCTCGTATCGCGGGCGATCTACTGGAACCATGCCCATCCCCCTTTCGACGACGTGCGCGTGCGCCGCGCCCTGACTCTGGCGATCAACCGGCGAGAGCTCCTGCGCGTGCTCAACCTGCCCGAGAGCTTCCCGGTCGTCGATGGGATCTACACGGATCGTCAGCTCCGGCGCGGGCAGCTTCCGGAGCCGTTGCCCTACGATCCCGCCCAGGCACGCGAGCTGCTGGAGGCCGCCGGCTGGCGCGACCTGGACGGTGACGGCGTGCGCGAGCGAGGCGGGAAGGCTTTCCGCTTCACGGCGATCCTGCCGGGAGCGGCCGGATTCACGGAGTGGGCGTCTACGTCCAGGACCAGCTGCGCCGCGTCGGTGTTCGGATGGAGGTCCAGCCGCTGGCCGGTGGGGGCGTCGTCGGAGAAAGGCTTCGGGCCGGCAGGTTCGAGGCCGCGTTCCAACAGTTCCGCAGCAGCGGCTGGTGGCTCGAACGGTATTTCGGCAAAGACTCGCCGATTGGCTACACAAACGGGGCGGTATCCGAGCTCATCGACCGGTCGCTGACTCTGGCGGATCCCGATGAGCGGGATCGGATCTACCAGCGCCTCGCGGCGCTGCTTCGTGAGGATCTGCCCGTCACCTTCCTCCATCCTCGCGTCGAGACCTACATCGCGCATCGACGGCTCGAGGGCCTCAGCACTCCGTTTCGGGCCGATCCAGTCTGGTACATGGAGCATCTGTGGATCGACGACCGGGACCGGCCGCGATAGCGCTGCGCCGCGCCGCGTCAGGGCTACGGACGCTGCGGACGACCGCGGTCGTGATGGGTGTCTGCGCTGGCCTGCTTGCGCTCGCCGTCGGATGCGGTCGCGGCCGCGAGCGGGCGGGCAGCGCCCCGTCGACGATCACGGTCTTCTACTTCGAGGAGGCGGCATTCGGGCCGTCCTGGGACATGCACGCGAAGTTCCTCGTGTTCCTGCCACTGGTGGCCCGCAACGACGAGGGAGAGCTGGAAGGGCGCCTGGCCGAACGCTGGGAGCGCTCGGCGGACTACCGCGACTGGACCGTGCACCTGCGCCGCGATGTCCGGTGGCACGACGGCGTTCCGGTCACCGCTCACGACGTCAAGTTCACGATGGACCTGCTCAGTCATCCAGCGGTCCTGAAGGTGCCGCCCGGCGCCTTTTCCCTCACCGTGCTCGACGACAGCACGTACCGGATCACCTGTCACCAGCAGGCGAGAGGAAGCCCGTTGGACGACTGGACGGTCTTCTACCCGAAACATCTCTTGGAAGGGCTGGACCCGGAGGATTTTCATCAGTGGGACTTCTGGGCTCGACCGGTCGGCAACGGCCCGTACCGTTACCTCCGCCGACTCGCCGGCGGCATGACCGAGTTCGAGGTGAACCGCGACTACTACCGTGGGAAGCCCAGGATCGAGCGGGTCGTGCTCAAGTACGGTCAGCTTTCCGTGACCGAGCTCTTGAGCGGGAACGTGGACGTGCTGCCGTACGTGCCGCCGATGGATCTGCTGAAAATCGAGGGCGATCCCCGCTTCCGGGTGTACAGCTATCTCGAACCCGGAGGGTCCATTCCCAAGGCCATCCTGTGGAACCAGCGCCATCCGCCCTTGCGCGACGCCAGGGTCCGCAGGGCGTTGACGCTCGCGATCGACCGCCGCGAGCTGCGTGAGACCTTGAACCTACCCGAGGGGATGCCGATCGCCGATGTTCTGTACACCCGCGAGCAGTTCCAGCGCGGCGAGCTGCCCGATCC
>DATLFH010000059.1:0-8745 GCA_035524965.1 Gemmatimonadota bacterium
GAGCATCGACCCGGGGTCCGCTTCGAACGGGTCGCGTGCGAACTGGATCGTCGAACGGATCTCGAGGGCCGGGTCCTCGGCCCGTAGAGCCTCCAGGAGCGCTTCGATCTCGGCCTCGACGCCGGCCACGGTCTCGCCCGGAACGGTCCGGCGCTCGATCTTCACCGCGCAGCGCTCGGCGTACGTGCTGAGCCCCGTGCCGCCCTCGATCGTCGCGGCGTGGAGGGAAGGCGGCCCCACGAGGGGGTGCGGCGTCCGCGCTCGCAGCTCCGACTCGAGCCTCGCCAGGAGCCCCAGGAAGCGCCCCATTCGAAGGTTGGCGTCGATCCCTTCCTCGAAGCGGCTCCCGTGCGCGGCCCGCCCCGTCGTCTCGACCTCGATCCAGACGAACCCCTTGTGCGCCAGGCACAGGCCGAGCTCGGTCGGCTCGGTAACGATCGCGCCGTCCACCGGGTAGCGCGCGAGAACGTCGGCGGTACCCAGGCTCGCGTACTCCTCGTCGGCCACCGCCGCGATCAGGACGTCGCCCGCGAGCCGGTCGCCGCTTTCGACGATGGCACCGACCGCTGTCAGGCAGGCGGCCAGGCTCCCCTTCATGTCGTACGCGCCGCGCCCGTAGAGTCGGCCGCCCTCGATCCGCGCATCGAACGGCGCCGACATCCCATCGACGCCGACCGTGTCCATGTGCGCATTCAGGAGAAGCGACCGCCCGCCGCCTGCGCCCGGCAGCCGACCGACGACGCTCTTCCGGCCCGGCTCCGGCTCGTGGGTGTCGACCTCCAGTCCGATGGCCGAGAGCGCTCCGCCGACGTAGTCCGCGATCTCCGCCTCCCCCGGCGCGCCGGGGACGAGCGAGGGGTTTCGCGAGTCGATCGCCACCAGATCGGCAAGGATCTTCGCGAGATTCAGCCGACCTCGCGCAGATCGCGCCCGTTCATGGCGACGGGCTGCTCGATCTCCTGCAGCGCGAGCAGGGTCGGCACCGCGTCGCAGAGGGCTCCCCCCTCGCGCAGGGCACCCCTGAAAGTCTGTGATACGAGGAGGCACGGCACCGGGTTCGTGGTGTGCGCCGTGTGGGGCGAGCCATCCTCGTGTTTCATCGTCTCGGCATTGCCGTGATCGGCGAGGATGAGGAGCGCTCCCTCCGGCTCCGCCTGCCGGAACGCTTCGACCACGCGACCAAGGCATCCGTCCACCGCCTCGACCGCCAGGATCGCCGCTTCGAGATCGCCGGTATGCCCCACCATGTCGGGGTTGGCGAAGTTGCAAACGAAGACGTCGAACGCACGGGACTGGATCGCTTCGACCAGCCGGTCGCTGACTGAGGGAGCCGACATCTCGGGCTGAAGGTCGTAGGTGGCGACTTTGGGCGACGGCACCAGGATCCGCTCCTCGCCCGCGTACGGCTCTTCGCGACCGCCGTTGAAGAAGTAGGTCACGTGGGCGTATTTCTCGGTTTCCGCGATCCGCAGGTTGGTGCATCCGGCCCGTTCCCAGATGTCACCGGCGACGTCCTCCAGCGCGCGCGGGGGGAACGCCATCGGGAGGTCGAAGGTCGGATCGAACTCGGTCATCGTCGCGAAGTAGAGGTCCTCGAACGGATCCCGAGCGAAGCCGTCGAAGCCCGGATCGGTGAACGCGCGCGTCAATTGGCGGGCGCGGTCGGCGCGGAAGTTGAAGAAGACGATCGCGTCGCCGGATTTCACCCGCGGGGTGCCCTCGACGACGATCGGCTTGACGAATTCGTCGGTGACGTCGTTCGCGTAGCTCTTCCTGAGGGCCTCGATGGGTTTCCTCGTGATCGTGCACGCCCGGCCTTCCGTCAGGGCCTCGTAGGCGACGCGCGTCCGATCCCAGCGCCGGTCGCGGTCCATGGCGTAGTAACGCCCGACGATGGTCGCCAGCGCCCCGACCCCGCGCTCGTCGATCGCTTCCTGGAGGTCTTCGAGGAAACCGACGCCACTGGTGGGAGAGGTGTCGCGGCCGTCGGTGAAGGCGTGGACGGCCACCCGCTCCACCCCGCGCCGGCGGGCGAGCTCGAGCAGGGCGATCAGGTGCCGGATATGGCTGTGGACGCCGCCGTCCGAGACGAGACCCATCGCGTGGAGGGTCCCGCCGGTCCGAGCGGAGTGCTCGGCCGCGGCCGCGAAGCAGCCCCCATCGAAGAACTCGCCCGCTTCGATCGCCTCGTCGATCCGGAGGATATCCTGCCGGATGATCCGCCCGGCGCCGAGGGTCAGGTGACCCACCTCGGAGTTCCCCATCTGCCCGTCGGCCAGGCCGACGGCACGGCCGGAGGCGTCGAGCCGGGTGCTCGGATACTTCTCCCAGAGCGCGTCGAACACGGGCGTCCGGGCCAGGGCGACGGCGTTGCCTTCGCGGGAGTCCCGCAGTCCCCAACCGTCGAGGACGATCAGCCCGACCCGCCGCAGAGGCTAGATCCCCATCTTCTTTCGGCCCTTCCCCATCAAGTCGCCCGCGGTCCCGAGCGCATCGGACGCCTTTTCCTGAAGCTGGCCGCTCTTTTTGACCAGCCGCTTGCGCATCTTCTCGCCCTTTTCGGGCGCGTACAGGATCGCCAGCACCGCGCCCAGGATGATGCCCAGCAGGACGCCTCCCAGGAAACCATTATTGCTGTCGCTCATGCCTTCCCCTCCTTGCGGGTGTCACCCGCGGCCCGGATCGCCGCGATCACGGCGTCGGCCTTGGCCCACAGGTGCTCGATCGGCCCGTCGTTGACGATAACATAATCGCTGGCGCGCGCTTTCTCGATATCCGGCTGCTGGGCGGCCATGATCCTCTCGATCCGAGCCGGTTCCATCCCCCGTTCGCGCCGCAGCCGCTCCGCACGCACTTCGCGCGGGGCGGTCACGAGCACGATCCGGTCCAGCTCTTCCTGGAATCCGAGCTCGAAGACGAGCGCGGCGTCGACGACAGCGAGCGGGGCGCCCTCCGCCTCGGCCTGCTCGAGCGCCCGGCGGAGCCGATCGACGAGCGGCGGGTGGACGATCGCGTTGAGACGGACCGTGCCTTCCGGGGTCGCGAAGGCGGCCTCGCCGAGCGCGGTCCTGTCGATCGCGCCGTCAGCGGCGAGGATGCCGGGGCCGAACGCTTCCACGAGCGCGGATCGCACGTCCCGCTCCCCGGCGAGAACCGCGTGCCCGAGCCGGTCGGCGTCGATCACGAGAGCGCCGGCCGCGCGCCAGCGGTCGGCGACCGCCGTCTTTCCGCTGGCGACGTTGCCAGTCAGGCCGACCGTGATCACGGGGCCGGCTCACCAGGCTCGACCGGGCGAGCGCCGGCTGCGCGCTCACTTGGCATCGTACCACGTGCGCCCGGTTCCGATCCCGACGACGACCGGCACATCGAGGGCGATCGCGCCCTCCATCTCCTTTCGGACGAGCGACCCGAGCGCCTCCGCCGACTCCTCGTGGACCTCGAACACGAGCTCGTCGTGGACGGTGAGGAGCATACGGGCCGGGATCCCGTCCCCGGCCAGCCGGGCGTGGATGCGGATCATCGCGATCTTGATCAGGTCGGCGGCTGTTCCCTGGATCGGGCTGTTGATCGCCACCCGCTCGGCGAACGCGCGGATGTTGTAGTTCCGGCTGTGGATCTCGGGCAGGTAGCGCCGCCGGCCGAGAAGCGTCGTCACGTAGCCCTGCTCGCGGGCCCGCGCGATCGTCTCCTCCTGGAACCGGCGGACGTCCCGGAACCGCGCGAAATAGCCTTCGATGAAGGCCTCGGCCTCCTCGCGCGCGATCCCCAGCCGGCGGGCGAGGCCGAAGGCGCCCATCCCGTAGATGATCCCGAAGTTGACCTCCTTGGCCCGGGTGCGAAGCGCGGGGCTCACCTCCTCCGGTTCCAGACCGAAGACGAGAGCCGCCGTCTGGCGGTGGATGTCGTGCCCGGAGCGGAACGCCTCGACGAGGTTGGCGTCGCGGGAGAGGTGGGCCAGGATCCGCAGCTCGATCTGCGAGTAGTCGCTGACGAGGAGCAGCCAGCCCGGCTCGGACGGCACGAAGCCGCGCCGGATCTCGCGCCCGAGAGGGGTGCGGATGGGGACGTTCTGCAGGTTGGGATCGCTGGACGACAGCCGGCCGCTCGAGGCGACCGTCTGGTTGAAGCTCGAGTGGAGGCGCCCGGTCTCGCGATGGAGCGCGGCTGGCAGGGCATCGACGTAGGTCGACTTGAGCTTGGCCAGCTCGCGGTACTCGAGCAGCCGTCGCGGCAGGTCGTGCTGGAGGGCCAGCGCCTCCAGCACCTCGGCGTCGGTCGAGTAGCCGGTCTTGGTCCGGCGGACGACCGGCAGCTTCAGCTTCTCGAACAGGACGACGCTCAACTGCTGGGGGGAGTTCAGGTTGAACGGCTCGCCGGCGAGGATCATGCACTCGCGCTCGATCGTCCCGAGATCCCCCGCCAGTCGCTCGCTCATTGCGGCGAAGAACTCACGGTCGAGTGCTATCCCGCTGCGCTCGATCGCGGCCAGCACCGGAACCAGCGGCAGCTCGACCTCCCGATAAAGGTCGAGAAGACCCTTCTCGTCCAGCTCCGGCAGGAACCGCTGGGCGAGCCGCAGCGTTACGTCGGCATCCTCGCAGGCGTAACGCGCGGCGGCCTCGATCTCCACGTCGGCGAAGGGCAACGGGTCCTTCCGGCCTTCCGGGCGCGTGACCTCGTCATAGGTGAGCATCTTGTGGCCCAGGAGCTCGAGCGCGAGGAGATCCAGCCCGTACGCTCTGCGCGCGGGATCGAGCAGGTAGGCGGCGAGCATCGTGTCCGCGACGACGCCCCGCAGCGCGACGCCGGCCCGCTCGAGCACGAGCAGATCATACTTGACGTTCTGGCCCACCTTCGGGCGCTCGGGGTCCTCCAGGAGAGGCTTCAAGCCCGCCAGCGCGGTCGCGAGCGACAGGTTCCGCCCGCTCGTATGGCCGACCGGCACGTACCAGGCGCGGCCTGGGTCGGTTGCGAACGCCAGCCCGATGATCTCGGCGGTCAGAGGGTCGAGGCTCGACGCCTCGACGTCGATCGCGAACATCTCCGCCTTCTCGAGCCGTGAGACGAGCGTATGGAGCGCCTCCGGCGTGTCGACGACCGCGTAGTGCGCCTCGGCGTCCAGCGCCTCCTCGCGGCCGCCGAACCGCTGGAGGAGCTTGACGAACTCGAGCTCGGCGAAGAGCGCGGTCGCCTTCTCCCGATCGGGCTCGCGGGTCGCCAGCGTCTCCAGATCGAGATCGAGGTCCAGGTCGGTGCGAATCGTCACGAGGTCCTTGGAGAGGAGCGCCGCCTCCCGATACGTGGTCAGCCGCTCCCTCAGCTTCGGGCTTCCCGCCTGGTCGATATGCTCGTAGATCGCCTCCACACTGCCCCACTCCTCGACCAGCTTCCGCGCGGTCTTGGCCCCGATGCCGGGGATGCCAGGGATATTGTCCGAGGAATCGCCCATGAGCCCGAGGATGTCCGGAACGCGAACTGGCTCGACCCCGAACTTGGCGGCCGCGTTGGAGAGGTCGATGACCTCTTCCTCGACGGCGGCCAGGCCCCCGCGACCGGGATTGAAGAGCATGACGTGCTCGTCGATGAGCTGGTAGAAGTCCTTGTCGCCTGAAACGATGTAGACGTCGAGCCCCTGCGCGGCGGCCTTCGTCGCCAGCGTTCCGATCACGTCGTCGGCTTCCTCGTGCGGCACCTCGATCATGGGGACCCGGAAGGCTTCGAAGACCTCCTGCACGCGCGCAAGCTGCGCCCTTAGGTCGTCCGGCATCTTCTCGCGCGTGGCCTTGTAGTCGGGGAACTGCTGGTGCCGGAAGGTGGGTTCGCGGGAGTCCAGGACGACGCCCAGATGGTCCGGCTTCCGCTCGTCGAGGAGCTTGACGAGGAAGTTCGCCATGCCGTACGCCGCCCCGGTCTCCTCGCCCGCGGAGGTCCGCAGAGGATTTCGCGCGAAGGCGAAGAACGACCGGTAGATCAGCGCGTAGCCGTCGATGAGATAGAGGGTCGGGCGGGTCACTCTCCGATCAATGTAAGCATGCCTGCTCTGCTTGCCCCCTTGCTGAGCCCGGAGTTGCGCAACATATTTGTTGCATGACCGCGCGAACCAACCGACCTGCGACCGATGAGCCGGGCGCGACCGCGCGCGCGAGCATACAGGCGCTCCAGCGCGCCACGGACGAACTGGAAAAGGTCCAGCCGCTCCGGGAGGACCAGGAGTACGAGCTCACGGAAAGCTATCGGCGCGCGATTACTCGCGTCGTGCGCGAGACCGTCGAGATCGCGCAGCGGGCTCCAGGGGAGGCTCTCGTGTGGGCGCGGTACGCCTCCGCCCGACGCGCGTTTGCCTCAGATGCCGAGATGGCACGCGCGTTGGGTGTGCATCGCAGCCAGATCTCCCGCTGGAAGCAGGGGGCGCCCGTCGATCCCCGAAACGAGGAGCGGCTCCGCGACCTGGACGTGGTCGTGTCGTTGCTGATGGGATTCGTGGAGACCCGAGTCATTCCCGACTGGCTGCATGGCCTCAATCCCCATCTGAGCGACCGCCGCCCGATCGATGTCCTTCGCTCCGGACGGCTTTCGGAGGTGATCGCCGCCATCGAGGCCGAGAAGAGCGGTGCCTACGCCTGATCCCGAATCGGCGCTCCACTGGCGCGTATTCCCCTGGGACCCCGGCGCCGCGCCGGGACGACCGTTCTCCTCCTCTCACATCACAGAAGGTCGGGGAAGCGGCCGATTCGATCTTCATGCAGGAGCCCTGTACCTCGCGGAATCGGCAGAGCATGCCCTCGCAGAGAAGATCGCGCGTTACCGCGGGCGCTCTCTCGGCGAGCATCACCTGCACGAATCCGGCCGCCCGCTCGCCCTGGTCGAGGTCGAGATCCCGACCGCCTGGATGGAGCGGATCGCGGATCTATGCGAGCCCGGGGTTCTCGCGCGCGAGGGCATCCGGCCGGACGATACGGTGGCCCGAGAGCGATCCGTCACACAGGAGATCGCGCGGCGATTGCACGAGCGCGATTACGTCGGTCTGCGCTGGTGGTCGACCTTTTTCGGCCAATGGCACGTGGTCGTTCTGTTCGCGGACCGGATCGAGGGTGAACGGTTGCGATTCCTCGAACCCCGTCCGATCGGACTGGATCATCCCCGGCTCGCCTCCGCCGCAGAGGCGATCGGCGTCCGGTTGCCAGCATGAGGGCAGGGATAGCTCATGCGCGACTTCTCGAGCTCGAGCGGGCCGTTCGCGAAGCGGGCTTCGATGTTCGGCGCGATAGCACCGGCCGCTGCACCGATTGTTGGGCGGCATGGGACATCGTCACAGCTGCACCCGCTTGAGAAGTTGGGCGTTGATCGCCACTACCACCGTGCTCACAGACATCAGCACCGCGCCCACAGCCGGGATGAGGAGGATACCCCACGCGGCAAGCACGCCTGCGGCTAGGGGTATGGCGACGATGTTGTAACCAGCAGCCCACCAGAGGTTCTGGAGCATCTTCCGGTAGGTGGCGCGGGACAGCGTGACGATCTTGGGGATGTCGCGCGGGTCGGACCGCACGAGCACGATGTGTCCGGCTTCAACCGCAACGTCGGTACCTGCGCCAATTGCAATCCCGATATCGGCGGTGGCCAGGGCGGGGGCATCGTTCACCCCATCGCCCACCATCGCCACTCTCTTCCCCTGTTTTTGTAGCTCCCGCACCTTCGAGGCCTTATCCTCGGGAAGAATCTGGGCGAACACAGTGTCGATGCCCAACTCCGTGGCGACGGCATCCGCCACTGCCTGTGCGTCTCCGGTGAGCATGGCCACTTCGATTCCCCGGTCGTGCAGCGCGCGAATCGCCTCGCGACTCTCCTCGCGGATGGCGTCGGCCACAGAGAAGACCGCCAGGGCCTTGCCGTCCCGAAGCAGGTAGATGGCGGCCTGCCCCCGATTGGCCGCGGCCTCGGCTGCTTTGCGAAGCGATTCCGGTACCTGCGCGTCCTCTGCCTTCAAGAGCGCGGGGCCGCCCATGTGATAGTCGATCCCATCGACCGAGGCGGCGACACCTTTCCCTCTCACAGCCCGGAATCCGTCCGCCGGAGGCACGTCGAGTGTCCGGTCCTCCGCCGTCCTGACAATGCCCCTGGCGATGGGATGTTCGGACTCCGACTCCACCCCGGCCGCGATTCGGAGCGCATCCTCCTCCGACATCCCTTCCGCTACAACCATCTCCACGACGCGGAACTCGCCCAGGGTGAGCGTTCCCGTCTTGTCGAAAATCACGATGTCCAGGTTCCTGGCTTCCTCCAACCCCCGCCGATCCCGCACGAGGAGGCCGTTTCGTGCGCCCAGGGTCGTGGAGATGGCCACGACCAGGGGCACGGCCAACCCCAGGGCATGGGGACAGGCGATTACCAGGACCGTCACCACCCGGACGATGGAGAAGTCGGTGGACGCGCCCAGGAACTGCCAGACCACCAGCGTGAGTACCCCGGCGACGATGGCCACCCCGGTAAGGATCTGGGCCGCGCGGTCGGCCAGGTGCTGCGCCCTCGATTTGGATTTCTGGGCGTCGGCCACGAGCCGCATGATGCCGGAGAGCTTGGTGTTCTCCCCCGTACCCGTGATTTCCACGCGAAGCGCGCCCTCGCCGTTGATGGTCGCGGCGATGACCTCGTCGCCCTCCTGCTTCTTCACCGGTCTAGACTCCCCGGTGATCATGGCCTCGTTGAGGGCGCTCGCCCCCTTCCGGACGACCCCGTCCGCCGGCA
>DATLFH010000060.1:0-12023 GCA_035524965.1 Gemmatimonadota bacterium
GTCCTGGCTGAAGATCGCGATCAGGGTCGCCGAGCCATGCTGGGAGACCCCGGCGATCTCCAGGACCTCGTCGTTGTCGCTGCCTTCGTTGAAGCCCACGTGCGCGTGGCCGCCGAAGAGCCCGCCCGAACCTGCATGGTAGGTCGGAAGCCGCGATGAGCTCGCCTGCGCCGCATTCCCATCGCTCCCCCGGTTCATCCACAGGGCCACGTCGGCGCCATCGGACATGGAAGATGCCAGGTCGTCGGCTACGAGACGAACCCGCAGGCCCGCCGTCGGCACGGAATCCGGAGGGGATTTCAACAGAGTCTTCGGTAGCGAAATCTCGATCGCTCTGGAACTTGTCCCCTCTAGTAACAAGGCCGGCCCAGGCACGCGGGGCGCCAAGAGAACACCGACGACAAGAACAAGAGCCTGGTGTGAACTCAAGGACTTCCTCTTGGTAGAAGGTAGGCAAATGAATCTCATAATAGTCTCAAATCACTCCACAGATATTGTGCAGTAATTCATCATAAGCTGATTATGCAACCTGGGAACGTTTGATAGGCGGCCCTTGTGGATCCGGGTTAGCCGGGATCTCGAGTTCTTCAGCCCATCCGTGTAATCAATGTACAAGCTGCCGCAGGCGTGAGTGGGAGAGGGGGTCTCCTGGTCAATGACGAAACCAAAGGGGTTCAAAGCGCTGAACCGGGTGTTGTAACAACTATCAAAATATAGCTTGATGGAGGAGACTGGTGGCTCAAAGACGATCTGTCCTTGATATGACCAATAGGCCGAAGATGCTATCCGAATTCCGGATGGGTTGTTTTCGAAATTGGGCTGGTAGACGTTAGGCACGACATCCGGGTCGGCGAACATGTTCCAGTAAATGGCCTGGGCCGTGTCCCCCGAACATGATGCCCTTATCGAGCATATCGATCGCGCACAAGCTTTCCAGGGACTCGATCTCAAACGTCAGGGTGAGAATCTCGTTCTCACCTTCGTATTCGCGGATGACCTCCGAGGGCAGGTAACACGATGGAGTGGAGCCTGGAGAAAGCTGACCGCCTTCGGCCTTAGGAGAAGGCCCTGCGGGTGAATCGGCATCGCCGCAGGCATGGGCTGCGACACCTAAGACCACACCCCACGAATACGTTCACTGAGACTCGGTGCTCCGGGATCACATGGCTCTCCAGCGAGCGAATTGACGTCCGCGGGGGGGAAGGGGGTCGAGGCACAATCCTGCTGCCGGAGGTTGAGGCTCCGATGAGTGTGGCCCCCTCGCCACTCCAGGCGACATGGCTCCGCTGAAGCTGGATCTTGCTGCAACTACGCGAGATACTCGCAAGTCCCTGGCCCGAAGTGGATATTCGATCGGCAAAGAATAGCATCGAATGAAGTCCGGGTCCGCGATGCGCCACCGAGTGTGCAAGCAAGTAATTTCCTGACACTGCTCCTGCCGGATTTGATCGCTACTCGGCCATCTTTAGCTCCCTTCTCGCGGGATCCTTCTTTGAGCCCTGCTTCGTCTTCTTGGGATCCCCTCCTTGAGCGGAAGGACGTCCGCCCGTTCATCCCGCAGCCCTGATGCGTCCGCTTCGTGTTGTAGTGTGCCAGGTAGACGTCGAGGTCCTTCTGCATCTCGTCGAGCGATTCGTACCACTTCGTCTGGCCGTGGATGCGAAGGTGCTCCTCGAGGAGCGTGCGGTGGAAGCGCTCGATGAAACCATCGATCCCTTCGAGCTGCGTGTCGGGCCGGCCGCAGTACTCGCCACCGTTGTCGCTGAGGATGGTCGTGATCGGGGTTCGGTGCCGCTCGAAGAACGGCAGGGCTGATGCAGACGCCGATCGTCCATGAACCCTCCCCCGTTGAAGGAAAGACTGCTACGCAACCCACTCGAAAGGAAGAGCAGCTTTTTCTTTCTCTGTCACCGGTACTCCCCCATCAGCTCCGTCAGCACCTCGGCCCCCGGGCACAGATCCTCGAACGGCACTTCCACCAGCGACCGCTCCACCGTCCCGTTCGTCGCGTGCATGTCGGGAAGTCCCTGCTCCAGATACAGGAGCCCGGTCGCCACCTCTCCCCGCTCCTGGAGCTTACGCACATAGGCGTAAGCTGCGTCGCGGTCAGTGGGATCGTAGTCCTCCGCGACCTTCGTGAAGCGCACGACACTGCCGTCATGCATGCGCACGTCGCGGGTCGTGCCCCCGCCATACTCGGCGGTGATCTCGCTCTGGAGGTGGACGTAGTCGATAGGCGCGACCTCGACGTCGTGCTCCCGGGTGTAGCGGTAGCTCTTGGTCGAGCCCACATGGTCGTTGAACGTCACGCAGGGGGAGATCACGTCCACGAACGAGAAACCCCGGTGGCGGATCGCGGCCTTCAGGATCGGGACGAGCTGCGGCTTGTCGCCGGAGAAGCTTCGGGCCACGAAGGACGACCCCAGGCTCAGCGCCAGCAGCACGGGGTCGATCGGACGCTGGATGTTGGGCACGCCGCGCTTGGATTGGGACCCCACGTCGGCCGAGGCCGAGAACTGCCCTTTGGTGAGCCCGTAGACGCCGTTGTTCTCGAGGACGTAGAGCATGTCCACGTTCCGCCGGATCGCGTGGCAGAACTGCCCCAGCCCGATCGAGAGCGAGTCGCCGTCTCCCGAGACCCCGATGTAGGAGAGCTCCCGGTTGGCGGCGTTGGCGCCGGTGGCGATGGCGGGCATGCGGCCGTGGACGCCGTTGAAGCCGTGGGCCTGGTTCATGAAGTAGGCGGGCGTCTTCCCGGAGCACCCGATGCCGCTCAGCTTGGCGACCCGGTGGGGCGCGACGTCCAGCTCCCAGTAGGCCTGGATGATCGCCGCGGTCACGGAGTCGTGGCCGCACCCCGCGCACAGGGTCGACATCGATCCCTCGTAGTCGCGCCGCGTGAGCCCCAGGGCGTTCGTCTGGAGGCCCGGGTGGCGAATCTTGGGCTTGGGGATCGAGGTCATCTCATTCCGATTCCAATATGGTGTCTGCTGGCATTCTCCAGGAGCGCCCAAGGTCGCGCTTGTGCGCTGTGAAGCGCACGCCAACCGGCGGGCGTTCAGCTCTCCGCGTCGGCCAGGTCCGCCACCGCTGTCAACAGGGTCCGCATCTTGATCTGGTCACCGGCGCGCTGCGCATCATCATTGAGCTGGGCCGCCAGCGCGGCCAGCGCCTCGCGACGATCCTGCCCGGAGCTCCGTTCCGCAGCGGCGAGCGCCTGCCGCGCGTCGAGAATTCGATCCGCCGCCATGCCGTTCGAGCGTGCCAGCTGGTCGAGATAAGCGCGCGCCAGCGCGAAGCTCGGTGGCCAGACGTACTGCGGCTGACCCTGGACGTTCAGGTAGTCGAGATGCACCGTCCGCGCGGCGTCGATCTCGTTCTGCGTTAGGAACTCACTCGGCGTCAGCTCGAGGACGTCGAGTCCGCGCGCGATCTCGGAGCTGACGATCACTCCGTTATACCAGTACGCCGACCAGGACCCGGCCATCACCATCTCCGTGGAATCCATCGGCCCGCGGTCGAAGAAGGCGATCTCCCGTGGATTCGACGGGTCGGTCCAGTCGAATACCGAGATACCGCCCTGGTACCACCCCTGCACCATCACGTCGCGCCCGGGGATCGGGATCAGCGATCCGTTGTGTGCCACGCAGTTTTCCTCGGGTGTCTGCGCCACCGGCAGCTTGTAGTAGCTCTCGAAGGTCAGCTCGTGTCCGGTCAGCGTGAAGATCGCGTTGGCACCCCACTCCTTCGGGTCCGTGGCGCGGCACTTGGGCGAACCGCCACCGCCCCACTCGTCGGAGAACAGCAGCTTGGTGCCATCGTTGTTGAAGGTCGCGGAGTGCCAGTAGGAGAAATTCGAGTCGGCCACTGCGGCGACCCGCTTCGGATGGACCGGATCGCGTATGTCGAGCAGCAGGCCGTAGCCACCGCACGCCCCGCCGGCCAGACCGATGGCCGGATAGACGGTGATGTCGTGGCACTGGGTGGGACCCGTCGGGCGAGTGTCGCCGCCGAACATCTGCGCGATGATACCGGGAAGCTCGGCGCGGAGCGCGGCGCTGTCGGCAGCGGTCGAATCGCCGGCGCCGCCTCGCGCCTCGACGATGCTGTCCAGCATCTGCGCGGCAAATTCCGGTGGCAGGACCTCCTCCCGGCCCTGGATCGTCACGATGAAGCCGCCCGTCTCGCGCGCTTCGGCGACAGCCGCCTCGCGTGCGGCAATGTCCGCCCCCGACTCACCGTGAGTGGGAGGAGGCTCGAGATCGTCGAAGATCCGTGGCGAGGAGACGACGGCCGCCTGCTCGGGATGGGCCAGCGGAACCTTGATGACCTCGATCCGGAAGAGGGCGGTGTTCGGGTCCTCATCCGGCATCGCATCCGAGCACCCCGGAAGCTCGCTCGGCGAGCGGACACCGGCCGAACCCGAGATGTACACGTAGACATTGTCCCTGTCGTTCGGATCGACCAGCACCGAATGCGTGTGGGAGCCACGGCACGTCTGCACGTTCCCGACGTTTATCGGGTTGTCGATGTCGCTGATGTCAAAGATGCGGAGCCCGCGCAGCCGGTTGCTGCTGACGGTATCCGCCACGCCATGGCCGCCGCAGTCGATGCGCCCGCTCAGGCCCTCTCCCGATACGAAGAGCAGGTTCTGGTAGACCGAGACATCGCTCTGCGAGGCCGGACAGAAGAATCCCGTCCGCAAGGTTGGCTCGGCCGGGTCCGAAATGTCCCAGATCTGGAACCCGTTGTAATTGCCCTGGATCGCGTAGTCACCCATGAACGCGAGATCGGAGTTCGAAACGTCCGTGAACGGGTTGGCCGCCGGGGTGGCGGACAGGAGCCGCAGATTCCAGATCGCCTGCTCGGCGTCGATCCCGCCCGGGCGAAGCCCGACGCGCGGATCGGAATCGGTCGTCGTCGTCGACATACCCGGCGTCGACCCCGGCGATGAAGACGTCTGGACGGATGAAGAGGATGCGCAGGCGGTGAGCGCAACCAGAAGAGTCGCCAGCGCGACCGGGCGAAACGTCAGGGGAATCATGCGCATGAGCAATTCCTTTGAAAGGTTGAACGGGCGAATCGCGGACAACACGATCATGGCGAGTTCACGGTCTCGAACATGATTTCACGGAGCATCGACCGCATGCGGGCGATCTCGCTGGCCTGGTCGGCGCCGATGTCGGAGGCGAGCCTGAAAATGGCATCGCCCTGCCCGGCGCCGTAGGTGCTGAACAGCTCGTTCACCATGGTGAGGGCGCCCTGGTGGTGCTGGATCATGTAGGTCAGGAACAGGCGATCGAACTCACCGCCGCGGGCCGCGTCCAGCTTCTCTAGCTGCTCATCAGAGAGCATCCCCGGCATGTGCATCGCGTGGTCGTCGCCGTGCATCGTCATGGCCATGTCCGCGGGCGCGGGTTCCGGTACCGGTTCGTTCCGATCGCGGAGCCACTGCTGCATCAACGCGATCTCGTCGTTCTGACCGCTGATGATTCGCTCAGCGAGGACCTGGAGCGAACCACTCGCGCCATGGGTGGGAGCCATGCGGGCCATCACGAGCGCCTGACCATGATGGTGGATCATGCCCGTCATGAATTCCACATCGGCGGGCGTGTACGAGTGCCGCACGCTGTCGGCCCGGGCCGCCTGATCGGGCGAGGAGACGCGCGACGAGGGCATCGAGCCCGCTGTCGCCCCGGTGGTCGCGCTGCAGGCCGCCGCCACGGTAACCGTGGCGACGCCGAAGAGCCCCATGACCATACTCCGCATAAGCGGTTCCCCCAGTTGGCTGTGTAGCGAAAGACTCATCGCAGGCGGGACCCGGGACCGCACCCCCTGGCCCGGACGATTCTAATCGCCGCGACCACCGTTGGCTATCCGGAACCCGGCGCGGATGGCCATGCCCGAGCCCAGACGCAATCTAAAAAGGCGACTGCGGATTCTGAAGATTACGCGGGGTACGTCGGCACGGGTGCACCAACCCCCGCCCGCGCCTCCAGGCGCCCCGTCACCCCCTCGATTACGTGGTGGGTGCTGAGTGGCAGGCCACCGTAGTAGCGAACCGACGCCAGCCGCTCGGGCGCGACCCCGGTCTCCAGGAGCAGTAGCGAGCGGAGCTGCCCGTCCCGGTTCTGCTCCACGACGAAGCTCAGGTCATGGGAGTCGAGGAACTCCCGTACCGAATCGTCGAAGGGAAAGCCGCGCACGCGCAGATAGTCGAGCACGATGCCTTCTTCCGCCAGGCGTTCCACGGCCTCGAGCACGGCCGCCCGACACCCGCCGATCGTGACGATGCCGATCGGACCGGCGCCGTGGGCCGGGCGCCCGCCGGCGGCCCCGTTGCCGCCCTTCCCTCCCGCTGCGCGGATCTCCGGCTCGGGCACCGCCTTCGCCGCGCTCGCCAGCTTCAGGGTCAGCCGCTCCATCACCTCGACGTACTCCGCGGAGTCCTCGGTGTAGGTGCCGTATTTCGTATGGCCGGACCCGCGCGCGACGTATGCTCCCTTGGGATGAACCCCCGGGAGGGTGCGGGAGGCGATCCCGTCCGGCTTCCCCTGCCCGTCGACATCACCGTCCAGGTAACGGTGGAAGACTCCGATGTGCTCCAGCTCCTCGGCGCTGAGCACCTTTCCCCGGTCCGGCCGGTAGCCGTCGTCCCACTGAAGCGTCGGGCACATCCAGTCGTTCATCCCGATGTCCAGGTCCGACACGACGAAGACCGGCGTCTGGAAGCGTTCCGCGAGGTCGAAGGCCTGGACCGCCATCGCGAAGCACTCCTCGGGGTTCGCCGGGAAGAGCGCGATGTGCTTCGTGTCCCCGTGGGAGGCGTAGGCCACCTGGAGGAGATCGCCCTGCTGGGTCCGGGTCGGCATCCCCGTCGAGGGACCGGTCCGCTGGATGTCGAAGAGGACGATCGGGATCTCGGCGTAATACGCGAGCCCGATGAACTCGCTCATGAGCGAGATTCCGGGTCCGGCCGTCGGGCTGAACGCCCGGGCCCCGGCCCAGCCGGCTCCCACGACGACGCCCGCCGCGGCCAGCTCGTCTTCCGCCTGGACGATGCAGAAGCGCTTCTTCCCGGTCTCGGGATCGACCCGGAATCGCTCGCAGAACATCGTGAACGCGTCCATCAGGGACGTGGCCGGGGTGATCGGATACCAGGCGCCGACCGTGGCGCCCGCGTAGAGGCACCCCAGCGCGGCGGCGGTGTTGCCGTCGATCAGGATGTGACCGCGGGTCCCGTCCATCCGCTCCAGCCGGATCGGCAGGGGCGCGTCGAAGTTTTCACGGACGTAGTCGTAGCCCAGGTGGATCGCGGTATGATTGGATTCCAGCAGGGCTTTCTTCCGCGAGAACTTCTCTTCCAGCATCCCCTGGACCATGTCCATATCGATGTCGAGGAAGGCGGCGAGCGCCCCCACGTAGGTGATGTTCTTCATGAGGACCCGCTCGCGGTCCCCCTGGAACGCCTCCACGCACAGGCTCCCCAGCGGCACCCCGAGGAACGTCACGTCGTCCCGCAGGAGCGGCGCATCCAGCGGCCAGGAGGAGTCGTACAGGAGCCAGCCACCCGATCTCACCTCGGTGATGTCCCGCTCGTAGGTCGATGGGTTCATCGCGACGATCAGGTCGAACTGGGGCGTCCGCGCGGTGTAGCCATCCTTGTTGACGCGGATCTCGTACCAGGTCGGGAGGCCCTGGATGTTGGACGGGAAGACGTTCTTCCCCGTGACCGGCACGCCCATCCGGAAGATGGCCTGCATGAGGAGGCCGTTGGCGCTGGCCGACCCGGTGCCGTTGACCGTGCCGATCTTGAGGGCGAAGTCGTTGACGCGGTCGGCCGCGGAGATCATGCCGTTCCCCCTGCGGCCACCGATGCGATCTCCAGCAGGGGTCGATGGATCGGCTCGGAGATCGGGCGTCCCGCATACGGGATCAGGAGGTCGAACTTCCGCATATCCCAGGCCGCCGTGGGGCAGCGCTCGGCGCAGAGCCCGCAGTGGACGCAGATGTCCTCGTCCTTCAGCATGATCCGCGCGGTCTGAGGCAGATCCTCGGAGGCGTAGAGGGCCTGCTCCAGGTTCTCGGCAGGCGCCGACAAGCGCTCCCGGAGCTCCTCCTCCTCCCCGTTCGGCGCGATCGTGAGGCAGTCGACCGGGCAAACATCGATGCAGGCGTCGCACTCGATACAGAGGTCGGCGGTGAAGTGGGTCTGGATGTCGCAGTTGAGGCAGCGCTGCACCTCGCGTGCGGTCTGCTCCGGGGTGAAACCCGTCTCGACCTCGATGTCGAGCTCCCGGAACCGCTCGGCCAGGTCCACGTGGACCATCTTCTGGCGGACCGCCGGGTTGTAGTCGTTGTGATAGCTCCAGGCGTGCATCCCCATCTTGGCCGAGACGAGGTTCATCCCATACGGGAGGCGGTCCGTCAGCGGCACGCCGTTCACGTAATTGTGGATCGAGATCGCCGCCTGGTGCGCGTGCTCGACCGCCCAGATGATGTTCTCCGGCCCCCACGCCGCGTCGCCGCCGACGAAGACCCCTTCGCGGGTCGTCTGGAACGTCGTCCGGTCCACGACCGGCATGTCCCACTCGTTGAACTCGATCCCGATGTCGCGCTCGATCCACGGGAAGGCGTTGTCCTGCCCGATCGCCAGCAGGACATCCTCGCAGGTGAGGATGGTGGTGCCCTCGACCTCCATCTTGAGGCGCCCGTTCGCATCCTCGCGCCAGGACCCGACCTCGAATTCCATCCCGGTCAGGCGGCCTTCCTCAACGACGAATCGCTTGGGGGAGTGGTTCACGACGATCTCGATCCGCTCCTCCTCCGCGTCCTCGAGCTCCCACGGAGAGGCCTTGAAGTAGGGGCGGTCCTTCCGCGCCATGACCTTGACGTCCCGACCGCCCAACCGCTTGGCCGTGCGGCAGCAGTCCATGGCGGTGTTGCCGACCCCGATCACGAGCACCCGCTCGCCGATCGCCTCGATGTGGCCGAAGTGGACCGAAGCCAGCCACTCGATCCCGATGTTGATGTTGGCTTCCCCCTCGTCCCGCCCGGGGATCCTGAGCTCCTTCCCCTTGGGGGCGCCGCTGCCGATGAAGACCGCGTCATAGCTCTCGTCGAGCAGGGCCTTCAGGCTCGTCACGGGCGTCTCGTAGCGGACCTCGACCCCCATATCGAGGATCATGTCGATCTCCTCGTCCAGGACGCGGGCGGGGAGCCGGAAAGCGGGGATGTTGATCCGCATGAGCCCGCCGGGACGGGCGAGCTGCTCGAAGATCGTGCACTCGTAGCCCAGCGGCATGAGGTCGTTGCAGACGGTGAGCGACGCGGGCCCGGCGCCGACCAGCGCGATCCGCTTGCCGTTCTTCCGTTTCGGGATCGAGGGCAGCCGGTCGTCCGCGGGATCCCGGTGGTCCGCCGCGACCCGTTTCAGCCGGCAGATCGCCACCGGCTTCCCGTCCACCCGCGTCCGGCGGCAGGCCGGCTCGCACGGCCGGTCGCAGGTCCGTCCGAGGATACCGGGGAAGACGTTCGACTCGCGGTTCAGCCAGAAGGCGTCGGTGAAGCGGCCCTGGGCGATCTGGCGGATGTACTCGGGGACGTTCGTGTGGGCCGGGCACGCCCACTGGCAGTCTACGACGCGATGGTAATACTTCGGGTTGGTGACGTCGGTCGGGCGCATGGGCTTCACTGCCTCCCCTCGGGAGGCGTCGAGACTTGAATGTACGGAAAGGGGCGCGGGGCGCTACAGGGAAGGAGACGACGCCGTGGCCAAAGCCACGGCGCCGCCGTCTCGAAGCGAAACTCCTGGTTCTAGTCCTCTTCCTCTTCCTCTTGTGGTTGCGGCCCAACCACGCCCTGCATTTCGCCCTCTACGACCGCCCGGCGCATCTGTGTAACGTAGATCTCGTCCTGATGCTTGGAATAATACTTGTTGAACAGGGCCAGCTTGTCCTGATACTCCTCGTAGCCGGACTCCCCCTCCTCGGGTGCCTCGTGCTGCTCGAAGTACGTCTCGCATGGTGCCCCGCAGTCCGCATCGATGTCGGCCCAGGTGGCGTACTCTGCCACCAGCACGACCTGGTCTCCCGTGCTGCCCCAGCTGTGAGTCAGCACGCGGGCGTTCAGGACCTTGGGATTCAGCTGCGTTCCGGGGAGAAAGTATTCCTCCAGGAAGGACATGAAATCTGCGCGGTCACCGAAAGGCACGTCGAGGGTGGTTACGGTCACGTACCGAACCTCAGGCGGGGTCTCATCCTGAGCCACAGCCGATCCAACTCCAATCAGGGTGAACAGACATACGCCTAGGAACACGTGTTGGCTCTTCAGCATTCCTCTGACTCCTTGTCCCAGTTGTGCGATGAGCCGGATCGGGCAGCGGGTTGCTGCCCGTCGAAACCTTGTACATCTTCAGTCGGGGCGCAAGACTTCAGCCCCGCCGTCATGGCGCCGCCGGCTGAGCTCGGAGTGCATCCCGCCGAAGGTCCAACCTACGAGTCGGGAGTTCGGCACCAGTTCACCCTGATGTGCGACGACATTGAAGCCACGGTCCGGGACCTGCGGGCGAAGGGCATCGAGGTGCAGGGCCATCCCACCGATGAAGGTTTTGGGATTACCGTCATGCTGAGCCTGCCCGGCGGGGTCGCGGTGCTCCTGTACAAACCACGCCATCCGCTGGCTAACCTCCGCGTTGAGCTTCGCCCGTAAGCGTCGAGGGTCGGCACGTCGCACGCGTCCAAGGTCGGCTTTCTTACAGGATCGCTACCGGGGATGAGGTACGCTGAAATCGGGTCCGCACCACCCTTCCAGGAGGTACCCATGACACCGCGAACCTCGATCCTCCACCGGCCGGCCGCTGCCGGTCTCGTAATCGGTCCAGTCCTGGCCCTGCTCGCCTCTCCCGCGGCGGGCGTGGCACAGCGAGTTCACCTTCCCGAGGGCACCGTTCTCCAGGTGCAAACGGCCGAGGCGCTCTCGTCCCGCACCGCGCGCGAGGGCCAGAGCGTACGCACGACCGTCACCGATTCTCTGCGCGTAGAGGGATACACCGTGATTCCGGCTGGAAGCCGGATCATCGGCACGGTCACGGTGGTCCGACCCGCTGACGAGCGCTCCTCGGGCGTTCTCGGTCTCGATTTTGTGCGTCTCGAGCTCCCGGGGGGATCCTCGACCGCCATCGAGGGGAAGTTGACGAGCACCGACCCGGCCGAGCGGCGACAGATCGAAGCCCAGGGAGATGCCCGGGTCGTGCTGGTCGGCGGCCGGCGTGGACCCGGAGCGGTCGTCGGCGCGATCGGCCAGGGCCGGGGCGACGATCCGATCGGCGGTATCCTCGGGGCGATCGGCGGCCTCCTCTCCGAGGGCGCCGATGTCACGGTTCCGGCGGGCACGTCGCTGGCCGTGCAGCTCGAGCGAGGGCTCGTACTGACCGCGCGCGGCGCACCGTCTCCCACCCCCGACGCCTTCACGATCTACACTTCCGATGAGATGATCCGAGCGGCTCAGGAGGCACTCCGCGACCGCGACTACTACAGGGGACCGATCGACGGCCAACTCGGCGAGACGACCCAGCGGGCCCTGATCGCCTTCCAGATCGACGCCGGGATCCTGGCGACGGGGAACCTGGACGGCAGGACGGCTCGCGAGCTGGGGCTGTCGCTGAGGGGCCCGCTGGCGCTTACGGCCGACGAGGCCGGATCCGTACGTCGGAGCGCTCAGGGACTGGCCGGGCGCTGGCGGGACGCGCTGCGGATCTCGCCCAGCGGGCGACTGGATCCCCGCCGGCTTTACGACGCCGCGGAGATGGAGCTCTACTTCGCACTATCGGCATTTGCCGACAACGCGAGCCTCTATGAGCAGACAGTTCGACTGTCGGGGAACGCGGCCGGTGTCGAGGCGGCGGGAGAGGCGCTCATGCCGGCCGCGGAGCGGGTCGACCAGGCGCTGTCCAGGCAGGAGGTCCCGTCAAGGACGCAGGCGACCTGGGAGTGGATCCGCGAACAGCTGGCTCCGCTGGAAGC
>DATLFH010000061.1:0-6018 GCA_035524965.1 Gemmatimonadota bacterium
TCGAGCTCTGGAAGTGCCTCGTCCTCGGCCGCGCCCCGCTGCTCCACCCACTTGTGCCAGAACCGACGGCGGTGCTCCTCGGCCTCGGGCCCGACCAGCTCGCGGAAGGCGGGGTCCAGGCCGGCCGCGATCGGCCGCTCGCGCAGGAGTCGCGCGCAAAACGCGTGGATCGTCCCGATGAACCCGCGCTCGATCTCGCGCAGGGCCTGCTCCAGCCGCTCGGCGACGATGTCGTCGCCTTGTCCGCGGGAGCGGTGGAACCCCTCCTCGAGCGCGATCTGGAACCTCTCGCGCAGCTCGGCCGCGGCTTTCTTCGTGAACGTGACCGCCGCGATCTCCGCCGCCTCGGCTTTCCCGGTTGCGAGGAGCGCCACCATCCGTTCCAGGAGTGCGGTCGTCTTTCCCGACCCCGCCCCTGCCTCGACGAGTAGCGAGACCTCCAGGTCCTCGACGATTCGGTCGCGGGCTGCCTGATCGGGGGGAAGGGGACCTTCGCGCGGGAGGCGCCACGGAGCCGCCGACCCTGGGGTCGTGAGACCTTCCACTCCCGGCGCCGTATGATAATCCATTATCACATCACCTCTCGCAGCGGTCGTGGCGATCGCTGCCTCACGAGTCCAACCCCCGCACGAACCTGAGAAGCCCGTATTCCTCGAGCGACGGGCCGTGCTCCTTCCCCCAAGCGGCGGGCGGGGAGTCCATCTTTCTCCACTGATTGACCTGCACTCTACAAATCTGCTTGTAGTCGCAGTACGTGCAGTCGTTCGCATCTTCGGTGGGGACGAAACGGCCCTGGGCGATCGTCTCGCAGAGCGTCTCGAGGACTCGGTCGCCGTCCGCCAGCTTCTCGACCGGGTACGCCGCGCGCTGGTTCTCGCCCTTCGCGGTCGGAAACCAGTACTCCATCCGCGATACCTCGCGGCCGTAGAGGAGCCGGGCCACGCGGGAATAGACGAGATGCTGGAGGTGGCGGCCTCCCGACCAGGTGCCGAACCGCGCGCTGTACTTGTACGTCGAGCCGGTCTTGTAGTCGACGATGACGAGCTTCTCGCCCTCCCCACCGTCGCCCTCCCGATCGACGCGGTCGATCCGGCCACAGACCTGGACCCTCCCGCCCGGTACGTCGAGCTCGACCGGCTCGGCGTTGCGGCCGTAGCCGAACCGCTTCTCGACGTCGATCCAGTCGGGCGGCCGCTCCCGGATCATGCGGACGAAGGAGCGGACGTCGGCCTCGAGCCCCGCGACCTCGTCCCGCAGGACGACCTCGCTCGGCACCGGGACCTTGCCGCGGTAGCGATCGACCTGCTCGTGGAGCACTGCGAGCGCGAGCTCGGAGAAGGCGGATGCGGAGGTAGGTGCTGAGGCGGGTGCGGCGAGGTCGATCCCGCGATCCCGGGCCCGCTCGAGCGCGATCTGGTACACGTCGTGGAGGAGGCTTCCGCGGTGACGCGACTCGAGCCAGGCGCCGGGATCGAGCTCGGGGTCGTCCGGCTTCTCGACCCGCAGGACCTTATGGTAGAGGTAGCGCAGCGGACAGGCGCCGAGCGCCTCGAGCGTGCTGTTCGAGAGGACGCGGCCGCTCCGCCTGGGGTCGAGGAGCTCGGGGCGCGGCTCGATCCGGCCGTCGAAAGGTGTGAACGCGGGGCTCTCCCGCGCAGCCCGGGCCACGAGCCCGCGGTCGAGCCGCGGAAACGCGCGGCGTACGGCGGGGAGGCCGGCCAGGAGGATCGCGTCCTCGGGATCGCTCAGGGCGCCCAGCCAGACGTCGGACGCGTCCAGGCGCCCGCCCGCCCGGGGGACCGGCGAGGCGACCGGCGCGATCGCCCTGTGGAACGCGCGATAGTCGAGCGTCGGATCGCACTCGCGAAGCCGGAAGGCCTGGAGGAGGTCGGCCGCCGGCGCGACCTCGCGCCCCTCGCTCGCCGACCACGCCGCGTAGGAGAGCGTGACGGTGCCGGAGAGCCGGGCGAGGAGCGCGGCCAGGGACCACCGCGCCTCGGCGAGCCGATCGGCCGAGGTCGGGAGCGCCTCCGGGTCCAGCCGGCGCCGGTCCTCGTCCAGGAGGATCGGATCCTGGATCCCGGCGCCGGGGAACCGCTCGGCATCGAGCCCCACGACGAACGTCATCGGGCGGCCGGTCCAGCCGCCGTGATCCAGATCGGAGAGGTGGAGCGCGCCGCCGGCCGACGACCACGGGAGCGGCCCCTCGGCGCCCGGCGAGGGGACCCGCAGGTTCAGGTGCGAGCGGAGGATCGTGAGCGCCGAGCCGAACGCGGTCTCGCGCGTCAGGCGCGCGGTGATCCGCTCGAGCCGGTCGACCAGCCGCGCGTGCGCCTCGGCCTCGACCGGCATCCGGTGCGGCACGAAGTCGAGGAAGGCGAGGAGCCCTTCCGCCAGCGCGGCCGGCGAGATACGGCCGGCACCCCGGCCGAGACGGTCCGGCACGGGAGGCGTCGCGGCGAGGACGCGATCCACCAGATCGCGGAGCGTCTCGAGCTCGGCCCGTTCGCGGGCGCGCTGCTCGGCGATCTCCTCGGCCGATCTCCAGTCGTCCTCCGGCTCGGCCGGCGCCTCGTCGAGCCACCGGAGCCGGCGCTCGATCGTCTCGCGGTATCGATCCCGTCCCCAGCCCACCCTGAGACGGCGGAGCCGCCGCGCCAGCCGGTCGCCCCACGGTGCGTCGTCGCCGGGCGGCCGGACGTCACCCGCTTCCAGAAGCTGGCGCAGGATCGCGGCCGGGAAATCCTCCTGGATCCACGTCAGGTACGCCGCCGCCGCGCGTCCCTGGCGCGTCCGCTCGATCGGCAACCCGACCGCGTACGTGACCGGGATCCCGAGCCGCGTGGCGAGAGCGTCCAGCGCGCAGCCGTACGCGACCGGGTCCGTGGCGACGATCTCGATCTCGTCCCAGCGCCGGCCGGCGGCGACGGCGCGGCGGAGCGCCTCGCGGAGCTCGTCGGTCGGGCTGCCGGCGGCGAAGAGCTCGATCGCGGGGTCGTCGGGCCCCAGCGGTGGCGCGTCGGCGACGGCGTGGAGGAAGGCGAGGCGGGGCGGTCTTCCGGGCGGCTCGTCGTCGCTCGATATCCTGCCGATCACGGCCGGGATCTCCAGTCCCGCCGGCGACGTCCAGCTCGATACATCGGCATCGTGATCGGCCAGCAGCCGAACGAATCGCCCGGAGAGGCCGCGCGTCCGGAGATATGGTGATAGACGCAAGCGCCCCTCCGTCGCCTCGCCTCCTGGGGGGATATTCGCTATCGCGCGGCGGAAGACGTCCGCGATGTCCACCTGTCGCACCTCGGCCAACCCCGCTTCGTATCGCTCGAGGACCTCGGCCAGCGCGTCCCGCTTCTCGCGATCCTCGAGCCTGGCCGCCCGGAGCGCGTCCGGCCCGATCCCCGCCAGCCGCAACGCGTCGACCGCGTTCGCCACCGAGTCGCGGAAGCCGACGCCTTCCCGGAGCTCCTCGAACCGCGGGGGGCCTCCCTCCAGCGCCACGTCGATCGCCTCGTCGATCATCGCCCGTCGATCCAGCTCGTCGACCAGCGTGAGTTCCTCGATCGCCAGATCGATCGCTACCCGGTCGTGGGCAAAGGACTCGGGGGTCGCGACTTCGAGTCCGACCCATCCCCCCTCTCGCAGCGCCAAGCAGCGCAGCAGCTCCCGGCCGACACCCCGGTTGGGCGAAAGCAGCACGGCTCGGGATACAGATTTCGAGACGAATTCGAGCGGGATCGTCAACTGGGAGGTCATGCAGCGCAGTATACGTGATCGGGCTGACAGGGGCGCTTCACTGGGTCAGAGGTCGAGAAGCATCCTCAGAGAATCATCGACGTCCAGCATCTTGTCCTCATTGATTACCGTCGCGAGATGCCGGAGCGCCCGCCGGGAAGTATCCACCGTGACGATCTGGTCCGTAGCGATCCAGTGTGGACGCGGCCGCCATCCGACCGCTTGGACGCGCAGGTCCTCTGGAGTAAGACCGGGTCGCCAGCGAAACGCGAGGCGCTTCCGCGTCGTAATCGGGCAGATGATCACGGTGCCGAACTTCGACCGGTTCAGCGCATCGGTCGAAACGACGAGGCAGGGTCGGATCCCTCGCTGTTCGCGGCCCCGCTTCGGATTGAGGTCGATCTCCCAGATCTGACCGCGCGAGGGGTTGTGAGGTCGATCGTCGGCGGCGCTCACCTACTCCCGGTCCGCGAAGGCGCCCGTGACCAGATCGCGGTCCTCCCGATCCTCGTCGGTCAACTCCGCGGCGGCGGCGTCGAACATTTCCGTCAGCCGGGCGGCGGCTTCGCGCGCGATCTCGTCCTCGATCAACGAGCGAACGACATCGGCCTTGGAGCGCTCCTCGCCCGCTTTTCGCGTCAACCATTCGTCCATATGTCCGGAGATCCGGACGCTCACCTGCGTGTCTTTCGCGAGCTGGGATTCCCTGACGGTACGCATTCCTGGAAACCTCCGGTTACTTGTTGCACTACAAAATGATACCGCAATGTATTGCGTGACGCAAGTCGGCGGCAGGGCCGATCGGGGCGCTGATCGGGAGGAGAGATGCTGAGGATATCGATGCTCGCGATCGCGGCCGTTTTGATGGGCTGCGAGGACCGGCCGCAGGCTGCCGCGACCACCGGTCGGTCCGCCGACGAAACGGTTGCCGTCGAACCCGTCTCGGAGGGGGCGGAGCGCACTGAGGCCGATTCGGCCGAGATTCGTGAATGGGAGGTTCCGTGGGCCGACACCCGTCCCCGCGATCCTTACGTGGGTACCGAGGGACGGGTCTGGTTCGCCGGACAGCGCGGCAACTACATCGGTCTGCTGGAGCCCCGGTCGGGCGAGTTCCGCCGCTTCGAGCTCTCCGATGAGGCGCTGCCGCACAACGTCGTGGTCGGTCCGGAGGGGGACCTCTGGTACGCCGGAAACGGCGACGCGCACATCGGCCGCATGGATCCCGAAATCGGGGAGATTCGGCGCTACGACATGCCCGATCCGGCGGCCCGCGATCCGCACACGCTGATCTTCTCCGACAGAGGCGATCTGTGGTTCACCGTCCAGGGCGGCAACTTGCGAACCTTACCGAGAGGCGCCCCTTACGGGCAAAGATTCCGCATCGAGTCGACTCAGATCTACGACCTCGCTGGCATGCTGAATCTCGATCCCCACGATCCGACCTTCGGCGTCCAGATCGACGACCACGTCCGATGCTACCTCCCGGGAATCGACGCTCGGTCGATCCGCCAAATCGATGTACAGCGAGTCGGTATCTGCATGATAAGAGAACTTCATCTCTTGCCCTGGGGGAAACCTCGGTCCGGAAACGCGGTGTGGACGGTCTCGCCATCCGCCAGAGTTACGACACGGAGATACTTACCCAGTTCCTCCACATAGATCCAGTGACGGATGCGGCCATCCGATTGGACCTCTCGTCGCAGCGGATTTTGGAGTGCTCGCTCGCACCAAACGCGCCGGAGAAGGGGCCGCTTTCGGAGCACCTCCTCCTCGAAGTGTCGAGTGGTTCTCACGCGCCCGTCGAGCTCTCGATCCTGCTTCTGTTTCGGATCGCCGCGAACGAGGCAAGGACGAGGCCCGTGACTGGTTGAGGGAGCACCCCAAGAGAGCTGCGCCAGATCGTCAGAATCTCATCATGCCGCAGGTTCTCTTCGTCACTAGCGGACGGGGTACCAGAGCTTGACAGGTGACCAGACGGTCACATATGATGGCGGCGCATGGACGAGGTCTTCAAGGCGCTCGCGGACCCGACGCGGCGGAGTCTGCTGGATCGGCTCTTCAAAGAGGATGGGCAGAACCTCAGCACGCTCGAGAGGGGCCTGCCGATGACGCGCTTCGGCGTCATGAAGCACCTCAAGGTCCTCGAGGAGGCGGGTCTCGTCGTGACGCGAAAGCGCGGGCGCGAGAAGCTCCACTTCCTGAACCCCGTCCCCATCCGGCTCGTCCACGATCGGTGGGTGAGCAAGTACGCCGAACCCTGGGCCGCGACACTGAGCGGCCTCAAGC
>DATLFH010000062.1:0-6657 GCA_035524965.1 Gemmatimonadota bacterium
GGAGGATCGATTCGGCCGGGAGGTCGCGCTGTCGGGCGAGACCGCGTTCGTGGCCGCGGCCGGTCGCGACTCGGCGGCCGGCGCCGTCTACGTGTTCCGGAGCGACGGCGAAGGGTGGAGCGAGCCGGCGGTCCTGACCGGACCGGGACCACTGGCCGGATTCGGAGCGAAGATTCTGGCCGGCGAGGACCGGCTCCTGATCGGAGCCCCGACGTACGGGCGCGGCTTGGGGGCGGTTTTCGTCATGGAGCAGGACGAGGGGTCCGGCGAATGGGAGCCCGCGCTCCGGTTCCTGCCCTTCGCGAGTATGGGGCAGTCGTTCTTCGGCTCCTCGCTCGCGTTCGCCGGCGACGAAGTCTGGGTGGGCGCGCCCGGCGAGAACCGGGGTCGCGGCGGCCTGTACAGCCTGAGGCGGGATGGCGAGACCGGCGCGTGGTGGGAGGCGGTCAAGATCGAGATCCCCGACCTCGAGCGGGGCGACGGCTTCGCCGGCGCGATCGATCTGGGATCCGGCATCGCAGCCGTCGGGATGGCGGGGGACGACTACGGGGCCGGCACCGCCGCAATCCTCGCGCGCGCCGGAGACGAGTGGCAGCTCACGACCCGCGTGATGAGCGAGGTCCCAGGGCTGGAGCCGGTGGTGGGGGAGTCGGTAAGCTGCGCCGGGGGCGATGCGGGGTTGTTCGACTGCAATCAGGTCGACCTCGTAGCCTTCATCCCCGTCCGGGATCTGGGCGGCGGCCGCGGCGTCGAGCTCAACGACATCTGGGGCTGGACCGACCCCGAGAGCGGCAGGGAGTACGCGCTGGTCGGGCGGGTCGACGGGACCTCCTTCGTCGACATCAGCGACCCCGAGCGTCCGGTCTACCTGGGCGACCTTCCGAAGACGGAGGGCTCCCCCGGATCGACCTGGCGGGACATCAAGGTATACGAGAACCACGCGTTCATCGTCGCCGATGGGGCCGGCGAGCACGGGATGCAGGTGTTCGATCTGACCCGGCTGCGGAACATCGAGAACGCGCCGGCGACCTTCACCGCGGACGTCCACTACGACCGCATCCACAGCGCGCACAACATCGTGATCAACACCGACACCGGCTTCGCCTACACCGTCGGCAACGGTGAGGGCGGCGAGACGTGCGGGGGCGGGCTCCACATGATCGACATCCGCGATCCCAGAAACCCGACGTTCGCCGGCTGCTTCTCCGATCCTATGACCGGGCGGCAGAAGACGGGCTACACGCATGACGCCCAGTGCGTCGTCTACCGCGGGCCGGACGAGGAATATCGGGATCGCGAGATTTGCTTCGGGTCGAACGAGACGGCGCTCTCGATCGCCGATGTCACCGACAAGGCGAACCCGGTCGCGGTCGCCGTCGCCGAGTATCCGAACGTCGGCTACACCCACCAGGCGTGGCTGACCGAGGACCATCAGTACCTTCTGATGGACGACGAGCTGGACGAGCTGAGCGGTCTCGTCGATAACACGCGGACATTGATCTGGGATGTCTCCGATCTCGATGACCCGGTCGTGATTCACGAATACCTGAACCCGAACACGACCGCCATCGACCACAACCAGTACGTGAAGGGCGACCTGGTGTACCAGTCGAACTACGTCTCCGGGCTCAGGATCCTCGATATCTCGGACATCGAAGATCCGGTCGAGGTCGGCTACTTCGACACCGTCCCCTACGGCAGCGACGGTCCGCGGTTCGAAGGCTCGTGGAGCAACTACCCGTACTTCGAGAGCGGCGTCATCGTGGTCACGAGCGGCGACGAGGGACTGTTCCTGCTGCGGTACCGGCCGGCGGGCGATCCGCCGATCTCATGAGCGGCTGGTCGCAACCGCTCCTGTGATCGCGTGCGCGGGTGTGATCGCGTGCGCGTGATCAGCGCGAGCGCAAGCCTCCTCGCGGTGCTCGCGGGGGTTAGCGCCTGCGCCACCACCGGGGCGGGGCAGCCCGGCCGAGCGGGCGGGCCGGGCGGCGGAGAGACCGGGCCGGCCGGCGAGGGGCCCTACCTCTACGTGGCGAACCAGAACGGCGCGTCGATCTCGATCATCGAGGTCGACGACCCCCGGATCGTCGAAAGCGTCGACCTGCAGGCACTCGGCTTCGGCCCGAACGCCAGGCCTCACGACACCGCCGTCGATCCCGACGGGAGCCACTGGTACGTGACGCTGATCGGCGAGAACCGCGTCCTCAAGTTCGACAACGAGAACCGCCTGGTCGGTCAGGTCGAAATGGAGGTGCCGGGACTGATCGTCACGCACCCGACCGACGACCTGCTCGTCGTGGGCCGCTCGATGACCGCCGTGAGCCCGCCGTCGAGCGTGGCCCTGATCCGGCGCTCGGACATGACCCTCCTCGAGGAGGTCGAAGTCGTCTTTCCGCGTCCCCACGCCCTGGCGATCGGGCGGAGCGGCCGGTGGGCGTACACCGCGAGCCTGGCGGAGAACCGGATCGCGGCGATCGATCTCGAGACGGGCGACGTGAACCTGATCGAGGTCCCGGGAGCGGCGACCGAACCGGTCGACGGGGTGCACGAGGGCCGGGAGGCGTACGAGGGCCGGGAGGCGCACGAGGGCCACGAATCGCACGGAGGCCAGGGCGGCCACACGATCGTCGAGTTCGCGTTGTCGCCCGACGGCCGGACGATGGTCGCGGGTGGGGAGCTGAGCGGCGAGCTCCTCTTTCTCGACCTTTCCGATCCGGCCGCGCCGGCGGTCGCCGGGACGCTCGATCTCGGCGGGGCGCCGTGGCATCCAGCCTACACGCCGGATGGCCGCACCATCTACGTCCCCCTCCACCAGGCGGATCAGGTGGCGGTCGTCGATGCGAACGCGCGGGAGGTCGTCACGCGGATCGAAGGCCGCGGCCTGGCCGAGCCGCACGGCGCCGCACCCTCGCCCGACGGTCGCTGGGTCTTCGTCTCGAACAACAACACCGGCGGCGGCTACGTGCCCGACGGGGAGGATCCGGTGGCGGGGACCGTGGTCGTCATCGACGCGGCGACCCTCGAGGTTGCGAAGATCCTCGAAGTGGGTCCGAACGCCGCGGGGATCGAGATCGGCTCGACGCCCTGACGCGGCCGGCGCCAAGTCACCGGCCCGCCGTGCGCCGCCTGCGAACCTCCGCGCTTCCGGTTTTCTCCGTTGTCTTCTGCGCCGCACTGAATCTCGCCCTTCTTTCCGGGTGCGCGGTCCGCCGCGCGGACGAAGCTCCCGGCCCGCCGGCCGCGGGCGCCCGTGCACCGGCGAGCGGTCTCCCCGCGAGCGGCATCCTCGCCGGCTACGAGCGCCGGATCGATCCGTTCGAGGTCATGGACGAGGACGGCGAGCCTTTCGCATTCCCCTTCCTCGGCGGCTTCAATGTCCCGCGCCCCCAGCTCGTCGACATCGACGGCGACGGCGATCTGGACCTCTTCGTCCAGGAGGCTTCGGGGTCGATCATGTTCTTCGAGAACGTGGGGCCGCCGGGTGAGCGCCGCTTCGTCTGGCGGACCGACCGGTTCCAGGACCTGGACGTCGGCGAGTGGTTTCGCTTCGCCGATATCGACGGGGACGGCGATCCAGACCTGCTCGGGGAAGCGCCCTACAGTCTGATCCGGATCTGGGAGAACGTGGGAGGGAGGGCGGCGCCGCGATTCGAGCTCCTGGTCGACACGCTCCGGAGCGCCGCGGGCGAGCCGATCTTCGCGGACCGGCAGAGCATCCCCAACGTGATCGACCTGGACTGCAACGGCCGGCTCGACCTCCTGCTCGGCCGGCTGGACGGCACCGTCACGCGGTACGAGGCGACGGAGGCGGATTTCGACGGCGCGCCCGTCTTCGAGCACGTCACGGACCGCTTCGAGGGGATCGAGATCATCGGGCAGATCACGCCGAGCGCGCGTCACGGCTCGAATACGCTCGTCCTTTTCGACATCGACGAGGACGGCGACCCGGACCTCTTCTGGGGAGACTTCTTCGAGCCCGGGCTCCTCCTGATCGAGAACCGGGGAACGTGCGAGGCTCCGTCGTTCCGCGGTGAGCCGACGCCGTTTCCCGCGGGCGATCCGCTCCGGACCAGTGGCTACAACGCGGCCACCTTCGGGGACCTGGACGGCAACGGGCGGCTGGACCTGGTGGTGGGGGTCCTGGGTGGGGCCTTCAACCCGGCGCGCACCGCGGCCGACAACCTGTACCGGCTCGAGCGCGAGGAGGGCGGCTGGCGGCTCCTCACCCGCCGGCTCATCGACCAGATCGACATCGGCAGCGAGAGCGTGCCGGCCCTCGGCGACCTGGACGGAGACGGCGATCTCGACCTCCTCGTCGGCAACAAGATCGACCCCGATAACCCCCGGACCGGCCGGATCTACCACTTCGAGAACGTCGGCACGGTCGAGCGCCCGGCCCTGCGGGCGCGCGGGGTCCTGCCGATCGAGGGCGAGTTCCACTACGCCCCCGCGCTCGCGGATCTGGACGGCGACGGCGACCTGGACCTGATCGTCGGGACCTGGAACGAGGGCATCTGGCTCTACGAGAACGTCGGCACGGCGGCCGAGCCCCGGTTCGAGCGCGGAGAGACCCCGCTCGTCGAGCTGACGCGGGGGAGCCACGCGACCCCGGCTCTGGCCGACGTCGACGGCGACGGGGATCTCGATCTGGTCGCCGGGGAGTCCTCGGGTGAGATCAACGTGTGGCGGAACGACGGCACCCCCGAGGAGCCCCGCTTCGTCCTCGTCTCCGACAACTTCGGCGGGATCGACGTCGGTCGCCGGAGCCGCCCCGCCCTGGCCGACCTGGATGGCGATGGAGCGCCCGATCTGATCGTCGGAAGCGAGTCGGGGGAGGTGGTCGTCTACCGGAACGTGGGCGCGCCGGGCGAGATCGCGTTCGAGACCGAACCATGGTCCCGGAGGACGATCGACGGGCTCGCTGCGCCGGTCTTCGGCGACCTGGACGGCGATGGCCACCTGGAGCTGCTCGTCGGGGTCATCGGCGGCGGGCTCAGGTTCTACGAGTCGAATCGGTAGCGCGAGATATATTGGATAGTATCGGCGATGAGCCGGCGACGGGAAGATGGCCGACAAGACGACATACGAGGACGACGCCGCCCTGATGTTCTGTGATCAGTGCGGGTACCTGCAACCGGGTGTCAGCGCCGACTGCGGGCAGTGCGGCGTGCCGCTCGATCGGAGCGTCTACGATCCGTTCGTGGCGATCTCCCAGAATGCGGCCGTTGTGCGGCAGGCGGTGAGAGGGCGGGCCAAGCCGTCGGTCTTCGGGCGGTTCGCCCTGGTCGGTCTCGGGCTCCTCTACCTTTCGTACTCGGCGGTGTTTCTCCACGATGTGATCTACGCGCCGGTCTCGCCCGTGGCGGTCGTCCTCGTGGTCCTCGATCTCGCGGTCGGCGTCCTCATCCTGGCCGGATTCCGGCGGATGCGCGGGCGCGACACGTGGGACGAGTACCGTCGCTGGTCGTGAGACGGCCGCTGAAGACGGCCAATCGCTGAGCGGCGTCTTCGCACAGTGTGCACGCTGATCGCGTTTCAAGGCGTCTGGGACGATGCGCCGCTCGTCGTCGCGGTCAATCGCGATGAGGCCTACGACCGACCGGCCTTGCCGCCGGCCTGGTGCGGGGGGCCCGCGGGCCTCCGGATCCTGATGCCGCGCGACGAGCGGGCGGGAGGCACCTGGATGGGGGCCAACGAGGCGGGCGTCTGGGTAGGGCTCACGAACCGGGACGGCCCCGACCTCGATCCGGCGCGGCGCTCGCGGGGCCTTCTCTGCCTGGATCTGCTGGGTGCGCGGCATGGCCGCGAGGTGGCCGATCGTGTCGCGGCTCTCGAAGAGGCGTACAACCCGTTCAACCTCGTGGCGGGGGACGCCGGTGGCCTGCATGTGACCGAGTACGCCGGCGGGAGCTCGCGGACTCGCTGGCTGGGTCCGGGCTGCCACGTCGTGACGAACCGGCCCCTGGACGAGGCGGCCGGCGAGCCCAAGGTCGCGCGGGCGCTTGCGCGGCTGGCGGAGGTGGGCCTCTGGCCGCGGCCGCGCCTCGGCGGCCGGGCCCCCCGCGGGCTGGCCCGGCGCCTGGCGGCGATCCTGGCCGATCACGGCGCGGAGGGCCACGACGCGCTCTGCCTTCACGGGGGGCGCTACGGGACCCGCTGCGCGGCGGTGTGGCGGATCGCGCCTCGCCGCTCGCCCGGTCGGAGCTCCGCGGGGCGGGTCGATCTCCTCTACGCGGACGGACCGCCCTGCAGCGTGCGGTTCGAGCCCGTCACCGGCGGCGCCGAGGCTTCGCGCGCCGATGGGGCCGCGGCGGGGAGATCGAGCGGCGCATGATCGGCCGGGTCGGCGAGCGGCGGGCCACTTCGACGAAGCCGGCCGCGCGGTAGGCGGATGCGATCCCGGTCCACACGAACGGGTCCGCCTGGCGCGCGTTCGGCTCAATCGGGTACCCCTCGACGATCCGGGCGCCCTGACGGGCGGCGTGTTCCACGGCGCCCTCGAGCAACGCGACCGAGAGGCCCTGGCCCCGATGCGTGCGGGCGATGAAGAAGCACGTGATCGACCAGACGGATGCCTCGTCGACCGGCTTCAGGATCCGGGAACGTTCGAGCCGCGGGTAGTCCTCGCGCGGGGCGACTGCGCACCAGCCGATCGGA
>DATLFH010000063.1:0-2387 GCA_035524965.1 Gemmatimonadota bacterium
TAGGGATCGGCCGGATGGATGGCGGAGAGGGCGGGATTCGAACCCGCGAGACGCGATGAACGTCTACGCGATTTCCAGTCGCGCTCCTTCGACCACTCGGACACCTCTCCGCGAGGGAACAATCTAGGGGGCAGGGTCGGCGCGGCCAAAGCGGGTCGGGATGGGCGCCTTCGGCGCCATCCCGTTCGCTCGCCGCGGGGCTTCTGGCCATCGAGACCGCACGGCGCGCCTGCGGCCCGCCTGGATCGACGATCCGCGAGATCCGGCGAGCGAGCTCGCCTTCTTCGCTCCTCGTCGATCGCGCGCCCCTTCGGGTCACGCCCTGCGGTCTCAATGGCGGAGGGGGTGGGATTCGAACCCACGATACGCTGTTAACGTATACCGGTTTTCGAGACCGGCGCCTTCAACCGCTCGGCCACCCCTCCGGGAAATCTTGTAATTTCGCACGCTGGAGGTCGGAATTCAACCGGCGCCGGGGTCCGCCGCGGAGCCCCGACGGGCGCGGAAGAACGCCGTGAGGATCGCGCCGCCCTCCTCGGCTCGAACCCCGCGGACGACCTCGACCCGGTGGTTGAGCCGCGGGTCCTCCGGCACGTTCGCGAGGCTCCCGCTCATGCCGGCCTTGGGGTCGTCGGCCCCGTAGACAAGCCGGTCGATCCGCGCCAGCACGCACGCGCCCGCGCACATCGCGCACGGCTCGAGCGTGACGTACAGCGTGACGCCCGTCAGCCGCCAGGAGCCGATCGCCGCGGCCGCCTCGCGCAGGGCGAGCATCTCCGCGTGCGCGGTCGGGTCCTGGAGCTCCTCGGTCCGGTTGCCGGCCCGCCCTAAGATCCGGCCGTCGAGGACGGCGACCGCGCCGACCGGTACCTCGCCGTGCTCGCCGGCGCGCCGGGCCTCCGAGAGGGCCTCCTCCATCCACAGCTGGTCGTCTTCGATCGTCATCGTCGCTCGCGCGCGAGGATCATCGGGCTCAGATTGACGAGAATGGTGCGCCCTGAGGGAGTCGAACCCCCAACCTTCAGATCCGTAGTCTGACGCTCTATCCAATTGAGCTAAGGGCGCACGCGGGAAGGGCCTATGAATATACGCCGAGGGCGGGACCGGGCAACGCGCGGGGCCATCCGGCGGGAGAGGAATCCGACGTGAGCGATCGACCCCTCGTCCTGATCGACATGGCGATGCCCGACGCGCCGCTCGCGATCGTGAGCGAGGTCGCGGAAGTCGTGCGCTACGACGGCGACGCCGACCTCGACCGCCTGATCGATCTCCACGGGGACCGTGTCGTCGGACTCGGCGTCCAGCTCCAGACCGGGATTGGAAAGGAGCGGCTGGACCGGCTCCCGTCCCTGGTGGTCCTCGCCAACTGCGCGGTCGGATACGACAACATCGAGGTGTCGGCGGCCACGGAACGGGGCGTGGTGGTGACCCACACGCCTGACGTTCTCACGGAGGCGACCGCCGACCTGACGTGGGCGCTGATCCTGGCCGTCGCGCGTCGGATCCGAGAAGGCGACGCGCTGGCCCGCTCGGGCGCGTGGGAGGGCTGGTCTCCCACCCAGCTCCTCGGGCTCGATCTCTCCGGAGCGACGCTGGCCGTCCTGGGGATGGGCAGGATCGGCGAGGCGGTCGCGCGCCGGGGCCGCGCGTTCGGGACGGAGATCGTCTACTGGAGCCGGAGCGCGCGACCGGAGATCGAGCGAGAGCTCGACGCGCGCCGGGCGGAGCTCGACGCGGCGCTCGGCGCGGCTGACGTCGTCTCGATTCACCTTCCGCTCACGGAAGAGACGACCCGGCTGATCGACGCCGATCGGCTGGCCCGCTTCAAGCCGGGCGCGATCCTCGTCAACGCCGCGCGCGGCCCGATCGTCGACGAGGACGCGCTCGCGGACGCACTCGAGTCAGGCCGTCTGGCGGGCGTGGGGCTCGACGTCCACGAGAACGAGCCCGAGATCCATCCGCGGCTGGCGGCCTCCGAGAGGAGCGTACTCTTGCCGCACCTCGGGTCGGCGACCGTGGCGACGCGGGAGCGGATGGCGCAGAAGGTGGCGCGGAACCTGGTCGCGGCGATCCGGGGCGTGGAGCCTCCTGACCGCGTGCCGGAGAAGAGAGAGAGCCTCGCGCGTCGGGACCCGAATCCCGGTACCGACTCCGCCTAGGCGCGCTCGACCCGCGCTCCCCGCGGGGGCGCCGGATCCTCCCGCTTGCCGAGAAGGAACAGGATCGCGAGCAGGATCCCGGAGCCGACGACGAGCGAGATCCACGGCGGCACCCCGTAGGCGGTCGGGATGTCCCCGATCAGCATGGCCACGAAGCCGACCGCCAGCGCGTAGGGGATCTGGGTGCGGACGTGGTCGATGTGGTCGCAGCTCGTCGCCATGCTGGAG
>DATLFH010000064.1:0-62095 GCA_035524965.1 Gemmatimonadota bacterium
CCGGCCTTCCGTTCCCCCGCCTTCGCGGCCGACAGCGGCGCACCCGAGCACCGCGCCGTTCTGCAGCACGACTTCGCCGTCCAGGTCCGGGACCGCTTCCTACTCGGCTGGCGCTACGCCGTCGACACCAACATCCGCAACGACCCCACCCGCCGGACGATCCTCGGCATCCGTGGCACCGAGGCGGCGTTCGAGGTGCTGGACGCGTACGCGACCGTACGCGGGGGTCCCTTCCGCGCGACGGTCGGGCGGGCGGCGCTTTCGCTGGGTCCCGGACGTGCCGCGAGCCCGTTCGTCTCCGAATCGATCCCGGCGCTGGATCAGATTCGGCTGGAGGTGGGGAATGACCCGGTCCGCTTCACCGCGCTGGTCGCGACGCTGAGCCGGGAGCGCCCGAACCGGCTGCTCGACGAGAGCGGCAACACGATCCCGGGCTCCTTTCCGTCGGACAGCGCGCCGGTCCCCTTCGACGTGACCCGCTTCCTGTACCTCCACCGCGTCGACTGGCGGGTGGTGGACCATCTGCAGCTCGCGATCTCGGAGGCGGCGGTGGTGACCGGCGTGGACCGCGGGCTCGAGCTGCGCTTCGCCAACCCGCTGATTCCGTTCTACCTCACGCAGCAGGAGGACGACGAGGCGGACGCCTCGAACGTCAACGTCGTCGTGAACCTGGAAGGCGTCTATACGGGTCTCGGAAAGTCGCGCCTCTACGGCGACCTCTTCGTCCAGGAATTCTTCATCGACGCGGACAAGCGGGAGGAGATCGGCAACCAGCTCGCCTGGCGTCTGGGAGCGGAGTGGGCCGACCCCGCTGGCTGGAGCGCGGGCTCTCTGGGCGCAGAATACACCCGTGCCGATGTCTTCACCTACCTGCACCGCGGGCTCAACACGAACTGGACGACCTTCGGCGTGCCGATCGGCAGCATGATCGGTCCGGACGCGGACCAGCTCCTCGCATGGGTCGACTGGTGGCCGGCCCCCACCGCGGTGGCCACCGTCGACCTGTTGTTGCGTCGCGGCGGCGAGCGAAGCGTCGCGACGCTGGAGAGCGCGATCGACGCCGGGAACCCCGCCTTCCCGAGCGGGGTCGTCCAGCGCGAACGGCGGATCGGGGCGCAGATTCACGCCTTTATACCGGACTACGGGGTCGAGGGCCGGTTCCGGATCGGCCATCGACAGGTCGCGAACATCGCCAACGAGGCGGACCGCGACCGCGGCTTCTGGGAAGCGGCGATCGATCTCACCTACCGGCTGCGCCTGCAATGATCCCGGCTATGACGGCAATGATCACTATTGCCCGCTGGGACCCCCTCTCCTAGGATAGACCCCCCGATGCTCGGCGCCGGACCGACCGACCCCGCTCTCCGCGAAGCGCTGCGCGCCTGGCAGCCTGCCCGCATCCTGGTGTACGGAGACCTCATGCTGGACGAGTACATCTTCGGTCGCGCCGACCGGTTGAGTCCCGAGAAACCGGTCCCGATCGTGGCTCTCGAACGCCGCGAGGAACAGCTCGGCGGCGCCGGGAACGTGGTCCGGAACCTGCAGGCGCTGGGGTGCGAGCCGGTCCTGGTGGCGCTGGTCGGAGACGACCCGACGGGGCGCGCGTGTCGTGCTCACCTCGCAGCGGCGGGCCTGACGACCGAGGGGCTGGTGGAGGAACCGGGTCGCTCGACCCCACGCAAGATCCGGGTCCACGCCGGCCAGCACGCGCTGGTACGGATCGACGACGAGGGCGCCGAAGGCTCGCTGGCCGCCAGCCGGCACGAGGTCGCCGGCAGGCTGCGATGTCTCGCGCCTTCCTGCGCGGCGGCGATCGTCAGCGACTACCGCAAGGGAGCCGTGACATCCGAGGGGATGGAGGTTCTCGCGGAGGCCTCGCGCGGGAAGAGGATCGTCGTGGATCCCAAGGGTCCCGACGCCGAGCGATACCGGGGCGCTGGCTACCTTCTGCCCAACGAGCGCGAGCTGGCGGATCTGCTCGGTGGGGCATGGGAAGATGCCGGAGCCGAGGCGCTCCGGCGGCGATTGGGGCTTCGAGCGCTCGTCCTGACCCGGTCCGAACGAGGGGTACGGCTCTACCAGGGGGGACCTCCGATCGACTGCGCCGCCCGTCCTCGGCAGGTCTTCGACGTCACGGGGGCGGGGGATACCTTCGCCGCGATCTTCACCGCCTTCCTCGCCGCGGGGCAGCCGGTCGCGGTAGCCGCGCGGCTCGCCAACCTCGCGGCCGGGATCAAGGTGGGGAAGGTGGGGACGGCGACCGTGTCACGGCAGGAGCTCGAGAACGAGCTGAACCGGGACCTCCCCGCGCCGGTCAAACGCGTCGACCTCGCCATGGCCGCGGTGACGGTGGCTGCGCGCCGTGCGCGCGGGGAGACGATCGTATTCACCAACGGGTGCTTCGACCTCCTGCACGCGGGGCATATCAGGCTGCTGGAGGCCTCGCGGGCGCTCGGCGACTGTCTCATCGTGGGCCTCAACTCCGACCGATCGGTGGGGCGGCTCAAAGGGCCGGGGCGGCCGGTCCTGGACGCGAGCGAGCGGGCCGAGGTCCTGGGAGCTCTTTCGTGCGTGGACTACGTGGTCGTCTTCGACGAGGAAACGCCGATCCGGCTCATCGAGGCGATCCGGCCGGACATCCTCACGAAAGGTGCCGACTATGCCCCCCACGAGGTCGTCGGAGCCGAGGCCGTCCGTTCCTGGGGTGGACGGGTCGAGATCCTAGAGCTGCTAGCGGGCAAATCGAGCAGCGGGATCATCGGACGAATCGCCGAGCGCACCCGTAATTGACGCGAGGAGGCTGACATGCACGTGGGAGTCTTCGGCGCGGGTTACGTCGGTCTCGTGACGGGCACCTGCTTCGCCGAGATGGGCAACGAGGTGATCTGCTGCGATGTGGACGCGGAGCGCGTCGCCCGTCTCCGAAGCGGGGAAGTCCCGATCTACGAGCCCGGTCTCGAAGAGCTGCTGCGGAAAAACATCGAGGAAGGACGCCTCTCGTTCACGACCGATGCCGGCGAGACCGTTCGCCGCAGCGAGGTATTGTTCATCGCGGTCGGAACTCCCGCCGATGAGGACGGATCGGCGGACCTCTCGCGGGTGCTCGAAGTGGCCCGTACGATTGGACGCCATGCCGACAGTCCGAAGGTCGTCGTGAACAAGAGCACGGTGCCGGTCGGGACGGCCGACGAGGTCCGCGCTGTTCTGGCCGAAACGTCCGAACACCGCCATACGGTCGTATCCAATCCCGAGTTCCTCAAGGAGGGAACGGCAGTCGACGATTTCATGCGACCCGATCGCATCGTGGTCGGTGCCGACGACGCTGAGAGCGCCGAGGTCGTCAAATCGCTCTTCGCTCCTTTCGTGAGGACCGGCAACCCGATTCTGGTGATGGATACGCGTTCGGCGGAGATGACCAAGTACGCCTCGAACGCGATGCTGGCCACGCGGATCACATTCATGAACGAGATCGCCAACCTATGCGAGCGTGTGGGGGCCGACGTGGACAAGGTGAGGGCCGGCGTCGGAACCGACCGGCGGATCGGGCCCTCGTTCCTCTTCCCGGGCGTCGGCTTCGGCGGGTCGTGCTTTCCGAAGGACGTCCGCGCGTTGGAGCGGCTGGCCGACGAAGTAGAATACGGCTTCGCGCTCATCCGCGCCGTCCACGAGGTGAACGAATACCAGAAGCGGCTGCTGGCGGGGAAGATCCGCGCGCATTTCGGCAACCAGCTCGACGGCCTCGGCTTCGCCGTCTGGGGCCTGGCCTTCAAGCCCCGCACCGACGATGTGCGGGAGGCGCCGGCGCTGGCTTTGATCGAGGACCTGCTCGAGTCCGGCGCGCGGGTCGCGGCGTTCGATCCCAAGGCGATGGAGAACACGCGCCGCGTATTCGGGCCGCGGATCGAGTACGCCGTGGATGCCTACTCGGCCCTCGAGGATGCGGATGCGCTCGTCATCGTGACCGAGTGGAACGAATTCAGGTTCCCGGATTTCGCGCGCATCAAGGCCGCGCTGCGCCGGCCGGTGATCTTCGACGGTCGGAACGTGTACGATCCCAAACTGATGGCCGCGGACGGCTTCATCTACTACTCGGTCGGCCGGCCGGCCTCGACCGCCCCCGTCCCGGCGGAGGCCCCCTGATGCGCGTCCTGGTCACCGGCGCGGTCGGGTTCCTCGGGGCGCATGTCTGCAAGCGCCTGGTCGCGGAGGGGCACGAAGTCGTGGGGATCGACAATCTCGTCACCGGCCGCCGGGAGAACGTCACCGACCTGCTGGAGACGGGCGGCTTCACGCTCCTCGAGCGCGACGTCTCCCGGTACCTCGATGTGGACGGTCCGGTGGACGCCATCCTGCACCTGGCGTCCCCGGCCAGCCCTCCCGACTACCTCGAGCTGCCGATCCAGACCCTGAAGGCGGGCGGTCCGGGGACCCAGAATGCTCTCGGCGTGGCGCGGGCGAAGGACGCCCGCTTCCTGCTCGCCTCGACTTCGGAGGTGTATGGCGATCCGCTGGTCAACCCCCAGCCGGAGACGTATTGGGGCAACGTCAACCCGGTCGGGCTGCGCGGGGTGTACGACGAGGCCAAGCGCTTCGCGGAGGCGCTGGCCATGGCCTATCACCGCGTGCACGATATCGACGTCAAGATCGCTCGCATCTTTAACAGCGTTCTCGGGGATGAATGCCTCTTTTTCTTCAATGATGACGAGGCGCACGCCTCTACAGGTGATGAGTACGCCGCAGACCTCGCCCGCGAGACGATCGTGCGCAAGCGCCGCATTACCGTCCCGAGCTTCGATCCGAGCTCCGGCGAGATGTCCCTTCGTGAGGCCACTGGGTTTCTCCGGATCCCGAATTCGGGAAGGGACTGCTTTGAAGTGCGGCTCAGATATGGGCGTCGAATACGGGTTACGGGGGATCATAGTCTTTTCGTGCGGGGTCCGCGAGGGCTCCCCGAGGCGAGACCCTCACGCGAGATCACGGCTCGGGATCATGTCGCGATCCCGGCACGGTTGCCCGTTGTGGAAAAGGACCGGCCGCACGTCAGCATCTATGAGGAACTGATCCGTCGCGCGGGATCGGACGAGGATCTCTGGTCCTGGTGTGTAGAGGGTCCCGGTCTGCCAGCTATGATTTGCGAGAACCGATCAAGAATCGTCCTGTGGCTGCTGAGGAAACAGCGGGATTCAAAAAGTTTTGCACCCGGGCGATCCGTTTCGAGCACCATCCGTCGTTGGGAAGGCCTCGGCGGTGGTCTATCTTGTCTACCTCTGGCGGTTCATCGAGCGCTGGCGTTGCCCCTGCCCACGAATGCCACGATTCGCCGCTACTGTGGTGGAGGCCGGGACCGTCTTCCGGCGCTGATCGAGATCACCGATGATTTCTTGTGGTTGCTGGGATTTCATCTCGCCGAAGGATCGATCACGGTTCGCGGACCGAAGACCTACGCGGCGGTCTTGAGCTCCGACCAGATATATCTCGAGAGAGCCCGCGAGATTCTGAAGGGGATCGGACTGAATACGGGTTTGATTCCCGCGGACGCGACGCGCTCTCCCGCATTGCGTGTGAACTCGCGACTCTATTGCTGGCTTCTCTCGGAGGTACTAAAGCTCGGAGGCCGTTCCCATGAGCGCCGCATACCTCCGTGGGTGCTGCAATTGCCGATTGGCCGCCTGGCTCATTTCCTCGAGGGGTATCGCTGTGGGGATGGGACGCATTCCGGATCGCAGGTCGGCAGAGAGCTCGCCTTTAATACCGCGAGCCCACGGATGGCGGATGACCTCGCGCTTCTCCTTCTGCGGTTTGGGATCGTAGGGAGCATCGGCCGCTACGAGACTACCTGCAAGGGCAAACGCTTTTCCTTCTCCCGGGTGACGGTCTGTGAGCTCTCGAGCTTCGATATCCTGAGCTGGAAGGACGGGGTCCGCCAGACCCTGAATGCCTCGCGGTGGGGAGATCTCGTTTGGGCGAAGGTGAAAGAGGTCCTGCCGTGCCAGGGGACGCCGTACTTCTACGATCTGTCCGTTCCGGATCGCGAGAACTTCATCGCGGGTCTCGTTTGCGCGCACAACACCTACGGCCCCCTGATCCGGCCCCACGACGGGCGGGTGGTCTCCAACTTCATCCGCCAGGCGCTGGCGGGCGAGGCGATCACGGTTTACGGGGACGGGTCCCAGACGCGCTCCTTCTGCTACGTGGACGACCTGGTCGAGGGGCTCTACCGGCTGTTGCTCTCCGACCACACCGGACCGATGAATCTCGGAAATCCGGCCGAAATCACGGTGTTCGAGCTGGCGGAGACGGTTCTCGATGTGACCGGCAGCGACAGCGAGATCGTGTACGAGCCCTTGCCAGTCGACGACCCGCGGGTGCGTCGGCCCGATATCACGCTGGCCCGCGAGGTGCTGGGCTGGAGCCCGGTCGTGCCGCTGCGGACAGGCCTCGAGCGGACCGCGACGTACTTTCGAGATCTGCTCGGTGTCGTGAGGGGTTGAGCCGCCTCGTCATCGGCATCGCCGGGGGTACCGGCTCCGGCAAGACCACGGTGGCGAGCAACATCGTGCGGCGGCTCGAGCTGGATGCCGTCACCATCATCCAGCAGGACGCCTACTACCGCGATCTCGCGGATCTCGCGCCCATGCATCGCGAGACTCGCAACTTCGATCATCCGGATTCGATCGAGCACGATCTGTTCGCCCGTCACGTGGCTGCTCTCAAGGCGGGGGAGGAGATCGAGCATCCGGTGTACGACTTCACCCGTCACGTGCGCAAGCGCGAATCCGTCCGGATCTCGCCGCGTGACGTGATCATCGCGGAGGGGATCCTGCTGTTCCATCTTCCCGAGGTGCGGGGGCTGCTGGATATCAAGATTTACGTGGACACGCCGGCCGACATCCGGCTGCTGCGCAGGATCACGCGGGACATCCGGGAGCGCGGGCGGACTCTCGGCTCCGTCACCGAGCAGTACCTGCGCACGGTGCGTCCCATGCACGAGGAGTTCGTGGAGCCTTCCAAACGTCATGCCGACGTCATCATACCGGAGGGCGGATACAACGAGATCGCGATCGACATGATCGCCAGCCGCATCCGGCAGTTGCGGGCGGTCGCGCCGTGACCGCCCGACGGGCGCCCTCGAGGCGGTGCCGGGCGGCGTGATGTCGAAATCCGCGCTCATCACCGGAATCACCGGGCAGGACGGCTCCTACCTTGCGGAACTGCTGCTCGAAAAGGGGTATCAGGTCCATGGAATCGTCCGCCGCGCTTCGACCGAGAGGTTCGACCGTATCGCCCACATCAAGGACCGTCTCGAGCTTCATCAGGCGGACCTTCTGGACCAGTACTCGCTGATCTCGGTTCTGGACGAGGTCCGGCCACAGGAAGTCTACAACCTGGCGGCGCAATCCTTTGTGCCGACGTCGTGGTCCCAGCCGCTGCTGACCGGCGAGTTCACGGCCCTCGGGGTCACCCGGCTGCTGGAGGCGGTTCGCCGCGTGGATCCGGCGGTTCGTTTCTACCAGGCTTCGTCGAGCGAGATGTTCGGGAAAGTGCGCCAGAGCCCGCAGAACGAATCCACCCCCTTCTACCCGCGCAGCCCGTATGGAGTGGCCAAGGTCTACGGCCACTTCATCACCGTGAACTACCGGGAGTCGTACGATCTGTTCGCGGTGAGCGGGATCCTGTTCAACCACGAATCCCCCCGGCGCGGTTTGGAGTTCGTGAGCCGGCACATCACCCATGGCGCCGCTCGCATCGCTCTCGGCCGGGCCGATGCGCTGCCGCTGGGGAACCTCGACGCGGAGAGGGATTGGGGATACGCCGGCGATTATGTCGACGCGATGTGGCGCATGCTTCAGCAGGCCGAGCCCGTCGACTACGTGGTGGGGACCGGGATCACCCACTCGGTGCGCGATCTGTGCGAGATCGCCTTCGACCGCGTTGGGCTCGACTGGCAGGATCACGTGCGGATCGACGAAACGCGGCTGCGGCCGGCCGAGGTGGACCATCTTAGGGCCGACGCGAGCAAGGCGCGGGCGGAGCTCGGCTGGGAGCCCACGGTGGATTTCGCGAAGCTCATCGGCGGGATGGTGGACGCCGATCTCGAGCTGCTGCGGAAAGAGCTGCTGCGGAACGAATCGGCGCGCCGATAAGCCGCCATGTAACTTCTGTACGACCTGCTGATGGTACCGGAACCGGAACCGATATCCGCGTCCGCTGACACGGCGCCGGGCAGCGAGCCGCTGCTGGCCGTCGGCCGCCTGGTTGCCTGGCAGGATGCGGGCGTAGCCGCCTGGCATCAGGCTACCGTTCCGGCGGAGCGACGGATCGAAGACCGGCCGGAGTCGCTAGGCGGTCGATCGCCGGCGCTCGACCGGACGATCGGCGAGGAGCATCTGGTCAACATTCGTCTGTGGCATGAAGAGGACGAGGCTCGCCGGCCGGATGTGCCGGACCACGTGATCGCCGCCGTAAAGCGGCGGATCGACGCCCTCAATCAGCGACGGAACGACCTGGTGGAGCGGATCGACGACGAGCTGCTGGCGCTGTTGGCGCGGGACGGACGGCTGCGGGAGGAGGGCCCGCTCCATTCCGAGACGCCGGGCTCCATCGTGGATCGGCTATCGGTGTTGGCACTCAAGATCTATCACATGGCCGAGGAAGCGGAACGGATGGACGCTGGAGCGGGGCACCGCGCGACCTGTCGCGAGCGGCTTGCCATCCTGAAGTCGCAGCGCGCGGACCTGGCGGAGTGCCTGCGCCTGCTGATCCTGGAGCTGGAGACGGGCCAACGGCGCTTTCGGCGATACCGCCAGTTCAAGATGTACAACGACCCCGAGACCAACCCTGCCCTGCGGCGGCGAGCCTCGAGAGGGGAGGCGGAACCCGCTTCATGACCGGTCGGACCATGATCAGGAGCCGCGGCGGGCCGGCGTGCCGCTTCGGGCCGGCGTGCCGCTTCGGCTGGATCCTGCTGGCGGTCTCCGCCGGCTGCAACCCGCCCATCAGCGAGTATGAAGAGCGGGGCGACCGTTACAGCGCGCGCGGGGAGTATGTCGATGCGCAGGTCGAGTATCAGCTCGCCCTCGATCAGGCGGGCGAGGAAGCGCCGAGGCAGCTACGCATGAAAACGGCCGAGCTGGCGCTGCGCTCGAAGGATTTCAACGAGGCCGGCCGCCTCTTCGCGGAGCTCCTCGAGGATCACGCGGACGTGGCGAACGAAGTCTCCGCGCTCTACTACCTCCACGCCCGCCGCTGGGCCATGACCGGCGATACCTTCGCTGCCCTCCAGGCGATCGATTGGCTCCAGTCGCGGGACTCGACGGCGAGCCTCGGCTCGCTCTACTACGTGCTGGGAGACGCCGCGTACGCGCGACCCGACTACGATCAGGCGATCACCGCCTATCTGATGGGGCTGGCGCGCGTCCCGGAAGAGGCGACCCCGGTCGTCTACCACCGCCTGGGCGAAGCCCACGAGCGGCGCCGAAATTGCGCGGCCGCGATCGACTATTTCCAGCGCTATCTCGCCGCCATGGGGGAAGGTGCCGATTTCGAGACCGGCGACGTCCGGTACCGGCTGGGGTCGTGCGCCTTCCGGCTGGCCGAGCGCGCCTTCGCTCACGGCGACTACCGGCGGGCGCGTGAGTATCTCGATCGCATGGTGCGCACGGGCGAGCCGGTCAGCCGGCTCCCCGAGGCCGACCTCATGATGGCGCGGATCTACGAGAGATTGGGGGATCGCGACCGGGCGCTGGAGTATTACCAGCGGGTCGTCGATCAAGGCCGGGACCGCTCGTCGCGGGTGACCATGGAGGCGTTCCGTCGCCTCAAGCAGTTGGAGTTCGGCTTGCCGGTCGAAACGGAGGAGCGCCTCGCCGAGGAGGCCGCCCGTGACTCCCTGCGACAGGCGCGCCGGAGGACGCCGTGAGGGCGCCTCCGGGGTGGATCTATGGGTTCGCGGTCCTGTCCGCGCTCGCCTGCGCCAGCACGGTCGAGAACCGGGTCCTGCCGGCCGATGAGCAGTTCGCAGCGGCGATCGAGGCCTACGAGAGCGGAGAGTACCAGAAGGCGGTCACAGCCCTGCAGGCGTTCGCGTTCAACTACCCACAGGATCCGCGCAACGTCGATGCACGCTGGCTTACCGCGGAGGCTTACTACGGTGCCGAGGACTGGGCCACCGCGGCCCAGGAGTATCTCAATTTCCAGCGCGACTACCCGGCCGAGGCGCGGGCCCCCGAGGCGTTGTATCAGGCTGGACGGGCCTACCAGTACATGTCGCTGCGGCCGGAGCTCGACCAGCGGGACACCGAGCGCGCCATCAACGTGCTCGAACGGATACCGGTGGAGTATCCACAGAGCGATTTCGTCGACGAAGCCCGTGAGCGGCGCGCCGCCCTGCGCAACAAGCTGGCGGAGAAGGTCTATCTGAATGCCGAGTTCTACTTCGACAACGATGAATACCGTGCGGCGGAGATCTATCTCGTGGATCTGATCGAGGGACATGCCGATTCGAGCTGGCTGCCGGCAGGATACGCTCTGCTGGCCGAGACGTTCTGCCAGCAGGGTCTGGCCGTGCGCGCCGCCGAGGTCTTCTCGCGTCTACGGGAATCCTTCCCCGATTCGCAGGCGACGGCCGAAGCGGATGATCGGCTGCCGGAGGACTGTCGGCAGTTGCTGCCGGAGACGGGTCCCGTTCCGGCTGCCCGTTCCGACGCTGCGGCGGACGGACGTTGAAAGGTGGCGCCGCTCCGCAAAGGAGTCTTCGGTGGAGCCTTCAACCCGCCCCATGTCGCGCACCTGATCGTGGCTCACGTCGTCGGGGAGGCCATGAGCCTCGACCAGGTCCTGTTCGTTCCCAGTTCCGTGCACCCATTCAAGAACGAGACCGGAGCCTCCCCGGCCCAGCGGGCGGCGATGGCGGAGCTGGCCGTGGCGGGAGACCGCCGGCTGGAAGTGGATCGGATCGAGGTGCGGCGAGGAGGACTCTCGTACACCGTCGATACCCTGGCCGAGTTGCGCGAGCGTGAGCCGGGGACGGAATGGCATCTGATCCTGGGCCAGGACAACCTGCCCGAGCTGCCTCAGTGGAAGGAGGCGCAGCGTCTCCCCGAGCTGGCGACGATCGTAGTCATGACGCGCGGGGGTGGTCAGGCGGCTCCCGGGTTGCCGTTCGACGGCCACGCAAAGCTGGTCCCCGTACCGGGACTCGATGTCTCCTCGACCACGGTCCGCGAACGGGTGGCCGCGGGCCGTTCGATCCGCTACTGGGTACCGGCCGGGGTCGAGGCTTTCATCCATGCGCGAGGCCTCTATCGGCGTGAGGTTGATGAAAATCCCGGCGGCGCATAGATTTATTCATCTACCGCTCGTACCCCGCCACAGTGCACCCTCTCGGGTGCACATAGTGAGGCAGTAGCTCGACCGAGCTCCCGCGTCGGTGCCCCGTGGCCGGATGGCCCGCGCGCCCGCGGCGATATCATGGAGCGTGTGAGCAGGAATGGTTCTGCAGTCGATTCTCAAGGTGTTCGTCGGGGACAAGCACGCCCGCGAGCGAAAGCGGTTGTGGCCGATCGTCGAGGAGATCAACGCGATCGCCGAGTCCATGGAGGATCTCTCCGACGAGGACTTCAGGGCGAAGACCAGCGAGTTCCGCACCCGACTGACCGAAGGCGAGACCCTGGACGACCTCCTGCCGGAGGCCTACGCGGTCGTGAAGGAGGCGTGCCGGCGGAACCTGGGCCGGACGTGGCAGGTCACCGACCAGGACTTTACCTGGGATATGGTGCCGTTCGACGTCCAGCTCTTCGGCGGCATCGTGCTTCACGAAGGGAAGATCGCCGAGATGGCGACCGGGGAGGGCAAAACGCTGGTCGCGGTCCTGCCCCTTTACCTCAACGCCCTGGACGGAAGGGGGGTCCACCTGGTCACCGTCAACGACTACCTGGCCCGGCGCGATTCGGAGTGGGTCGGCGAGATCCTGCGCTGGCTGGGACTCTCGGTGGGCGTCATCCAGAACAGCATGTCCCCGGACGAGCGGCGGCAGGCTTACGGCTGCGACGTGACCTACGGGACGAACAACGAGTTCGGCTTCGATTACCTGCGCGACAACATGGCCGTGACCCTCCAGAGCCGCGTCCAGCGCGGTCACAATTTCGCCATCATTGACGAGGTCGATTCGGTCCTCATCGACGAGGCCCGCACACCGCTCATCATTTCCGGTCCCACGCAACATGACAGCTCCAGCACGTTCGGAGATCTCAGACCGATGGTCGAACGGCTGGTTCGCGATCAGACGCGGGTCGTCAACCAGCTCGTCGCCGAAGCCGAAGCGCTCCTCGAAAGCGACAGCGAGGCGGAGACCTACGAATCGGGCATCAAGCTCTTCCAGGCTCGGCGCGGCATGCCCAAGCACACGAAACTGATGAAGCTCCTGAACGAGACCGGCGTCAAGAAGCTCGTCCAGCGGGTCGAGGCCGACTACATGCGGGACAAGCGGGTCCACGAGCTCGACGAGGCGCTCCTGTTCGCCATGGATGAGAAGGGGCACGACGCCCATCTGACCGATGCCGGGCGCGAAAAGATCGCTCCGCGCGACCCCGAGCTGTTCGTCGTCCCGGATTTGTCACAGTTGATGCATCAGATCGACGAGGACGCCTCGCTGTCGGAACAGGAGAAGAACGAGCGCCGCGCGGCGCTGGAGCGGCAGTACGCCGAGAAGAGCGAGACGATCCACAATATCAGCCAGCTCCTCAAGGCCTACGCGCTGTTCGAGAAGGACGTCGAGTACGTCGTTCAGGACGGCAAAGTGCTCATCGTCGATACGTTCACCGGCCGGCTCATGCCCGGCCGGCGGTACTCCGACGGGATGCACCAGGCGATCGAGGCCAAGGAAGGCGTCACGATCGAAGGCGAGACCCAGACGCTGGCCACGATCACGATCCAGAATTACTACCGGTTGTACGACAAGCTGGCGGGAATGACCGGCACCGCCGAGACGGAGGAGGGCGAGTTCTACCAGATCTACAAAATGGAGGTCGTGGTCATTCCGACAAACGAGCCGGTTCGTCGCAAGGACCATGACGATGTCGTCTACCGGACCCGGCGCGAGAAGTACAACGCGATCATCGAAGAGATCGAGCACGAGCACGGGCGAGGCCGGCCGGTTCTCGTAGGCACGGCTTCGGTGGAGGTCTCGGAGACGCTATCGCGGCTCCTCAAAAGGCGAAACCTCCCCCACAACGTCCTGAACGCCAAGCACCACCAGAGGGAGGCCGAGATCGTGGCCCGCGCCGGCCAGCCGGGCGCGATCACGATTGCGACGAACATGGCCGGCCGCGGCACCGACATCAAGCTGGGGCCGGGGATCGTGCCCCGCGAGTGGCCGGAGGTTCAGGACGACGAGCTGCCGGAGGGCGCCAGCCGCGATGATCTCGACCGGGTGCTCGCCGAGGACATGCCCTGGGGTCTGCACATCGTTGGAACCGAAAGGCACGAAGCGCGGCGGATCGACCGCCAGTTGCGCGGCCGCGCCGGCCGGCAGGGGGATCCCGGCTCGTCCCGCTTCTTTCTCTCGCTGGAAGACGACCTGATGCGTCTCTTCAGCTCGGATCGTATCGCCTCCGTAATGGACAAGCTGGGAGCCGAGGAGGGGGAGGTGATCACGCACTCGCTCGTCACGCGTTCGATCGAGCGCGCGCAGAAGAAGGTCGAGATCAACAACTTCGAGACCCGCAAGCGGCTTCTCGAGTACGACGACGTGATGAACAAGCAACGCGAGGTCATCTATGAACTCAGGCTGCGGGCGCTGGAGGGCGAGCGCGAGGAAGTCTTCGACGAGGCGCGCGAGCTGGTGCACGAAGCGGCGGGGACGAAAGTCGCGCAGTACGTAGACCCGGAGTCGTACGCCGACGATTGGGATCTGAACGGTCTCAAAGACGACCTGATGCGGACGTTCCTGATGCCGTTCGAGTGGCTGGATCGCCTGGCCCGCGACGGCGATTCGGGAAGCGGGGAAACGAACCGTGGTGGATCGCCCCCCGCCGAGGATCTGCCGCGGTCCTACGACGCGATCGACGAGCGGATCGGCGCCGATCTCGACGCCGCGTTCGAGCGGCGAATCGAGGAATGGCAGCCCGAACGGGCGGATCAGATCGTCCGCCACGTGGTGCTCCGCGTGATCGACGAGAAGTGGCGCGACCATCTGTATGAGCTGGATCAGCTCAAGAGCGGGATCCAGTACCGCGCCTGGGGGCAGAAGGACCCGCTGCTCGAGTACAAGAAAGAGGCGTTCGAGATGTTCGTCGAAATGATGGAGGATCTGCGGGCCAGCGCGGCGGCGCTCCTGTACCGCGTGCAGCTCGTCGAGCCGGGACAGATGTCCGACGCGGAGCGCCGCCGCCGCGAACGGCTCCGGAGGCAGCAGGTCGCGCTCCACGATCGGGCCTCCGGCATCGCCCCGGCCGCCAACCCCATCGCCACCGGGCCGGGACGCGATGCTGCCTCGGTCCCCGGGGAGCCCACGGCGCCCTTCATCCGTGAGGGCGAGAAGGTGGGCCGCAACGATCCGTGTCCCTGCGGGAGCGGAAAGAAGTACAAGAAGTGCCATGGCGCATGACGGGCTCGATGCCGGGTGCCCTGAACGAAAGCACAACGTAATGGGAGGAAAACACATGATCGGAGTGCTCGATCGTCTTTCCGGTGGGGCCGGCATCCTGCGCCGGTTCCGTAACTCCTACCTGCCAGGAGACGATGACGTTTACGTACCCGCCCGGCTGATCGAGCGTTACGGGCTCAAGAAGGGAGACGCCATCGACGGGGAGATCGGCACCCCGCCTGGCAAGGGCAAGCTGCCGCCGCTCAGGACCGTGACGACGGTGAACGGGGAACCACCCGAGAACGCGCGCGAGCGGCCCGACTTCGACAAGCTGCGCGCCGCTCACCCCGACGAGCGGCTGACGCTCGAGATCGCTTCCGACGATCTGCGGAACCAGCGCAACGGGGCGGGCGTGACGAACCGTATCCTCGACCTCGTCGTACCCCTGGGCAAGGGGCAACGAGCGCTGATCGTCTCTCCCGCCAAGGCGGGCAAGACGATGCTTCTCCAGGCGGTCATGAGCGGGATCGCGGTCAACTACCCGGAGGCCGAGCTGGTCGTCCTGCTCGTCGACGAACGGCCGGAAGAGGTGACCGAGATGGAGCGCATCGTGGAGTCGCTGGGCCGGGGTGAGACGGTCGCTTCGTCGTTCGACTATCCACCCGATCGCCACGTGCAGGTTGCCGAGATGGCTCTGGAACGAGCGCGGCGGCTGGTGGAGTCGGGCAAGGATGTCGTGCTCGTCCTCGATTCGATCACCCGGCTGGCCAGGGCCTACAACGCCATCGAACGCTCCAGTGGTCGCACGATGTCGGGCGGCATCGAGGCGGGGGCGCTCGACGCCCCCAAACGGTTCTTCGGATCGGCTCGTAAGGTGGTAGGCGACCAGGGGGGCAGCCTGACGATCGTGGCGACTGCGCTCGTCGACACCGGCAGCCGCGCGGACGAGGTCATCTTCGAGGAATTCAAAGGCACGGGCAATGCCGAGATCGTGCTGTCGCGTGAGCTGGCCGAGCAACGAATCTGGCCGGCGATCGACGTGACGGCGAGTGGCACCCGGCGCGAAGAGCTTCTCTATGCGGAAGAGCATCTGGAGCGGCTGCGGCTGCTGCGGCGGTTCCTCTCCGAGATGAGGACGACCCAGGCCGCCGAGTTCCTCATCGACAAGGTCCGGGGGTCGAAGTCGAACGCGGATCTTCTGGCGAGCATGAGCCGGTAGGAACTTCCCGTTTGTCGCGGTCCGTGACGGCAGAGCCGGAGCCGCGCCAGCGGGGTGGCCCCCGGCTTGCTTCACCGCCGGCGTGACGGGCGAACGGATCCTTTCCATCAAGGACTGGCCCGAGCAGGAGCGGCCGCGCGAGCGGCTGGAGAACCTCGGACCGACGGCGCTATCGACCGTCGAGCTTCTGACGCTATTGATCGGGAGCGGCAGCCGCGGCTGTCCGGCGGACGAGCTCGCCCGCCGGATCCTCGCCTCCTACCCCAACCTGCGGGTGCTCGCGGCCCGCCCGGCGGGCGAGCTGGCACGGGTGGCGGGGGTGGGGACGGCGACGGCGGCGCGGCTGGCGGCGGCCTGCGAGCTGGGCCGCCGGCTCCAGCGGGAGCGCCGGGAGCGGCAGCCGGTGCTGGGGTCTCCCCGGGCTGTGTGGCGCCATCTCGCCCTCGAGCTGCGCGATCGTGAGCGGGAGCGGTTCCTGCTCCTCTGCCTGAATACGCGCAATGAGCTGGTTCGCGAGCTGGTCGTCTCCGTGGGGTCCCTGAGCGCGAGCATCGTTCATCCTCGCGAGGTCTTCAAGCCAGCGCTCGCTTGCGCGGCCGCTTCTCTCATCATCGCCCACAATCATCCTTCGGGGGATCCCACTCCGAGCCGCGAGGATCGCGAGGTCACGCGCGTTCTCTCAGAAGCGGGTCGCCTGCTCGATGTACCCCTGCATGACCATGTTATTATTGGTGCGGATTCCTACTATTCTTTCAGAGACGCAGGACTGCTGTGACGGATTGACGGTTTGAGCGTCCTGGCTTATTATTTAATGACGTTTGCGAAACCTACCGGAGATCTCCGTGACTTTTTCAACCACCTGTTAACAGGGAGCCTCATCATGAGTTTTGAGACCTATGTTCCCCAGCGAGGACCTTCTTCCGAAAAATCCACGATTCGCATTCTGCGCAACGGCGACCTTTCGATCAGTCCGTCGGTCTACGAAAATTGGTTCGGGAAGGCAGGATATGTGGAGCTCCTGTTTGACGCGCGGGCCCGAAAGGTGGGGCTCAGGCCGCGGCGCAAGCCGACCAAGGCGACCTACAAGCTCCGTGAGTCCCCCCAGGGAGGGCGCCGGTTCTACGTTTCCGGCGGCCAGTTCCTCCACAAGTACGGTATCAACATGTCCAAGGCGAAGAGCTTCGAGGCGAAGTGGAACGCCGGTGCCAAGGTGGTGGAGTTCTCGGCTCGCTGAGCTCCATCCACTGACTTCCTATCCGGACCGCGTCGTGGTAATCATCGTTTGGGCGCGGTATTATCAAAGGTCATGGACAAGAAGCGCTTCTGTGCGCTCCTAGAGCCGCACTCTGAGCGGCTCGATCTGGGGCTCATCGGTCGGGCGTACGCGTTCGGGGAGCGGGCGCACGACGGTCAGAAGCGCCTTTCGGGCGAGCCCTTCATCTCGCATGCGGCGGAGATCGCCCGCATCCTGCTCGATCTCAACCTGATCGATACGAGCACGATCGCGGCCGCGCTGCTGCACGATGTCGTCGAAGATACGCGCACGACGGTCGCCGAGCTGGATGGCCAGTTCGGGGCCGAAGTGGCGGGTCTCGTCGACGGGGTCACCAAGATCGGCCACCTGAAGTTCCGGTCCCGCGAAGAACGGCAGGTGGAGAACTACCGCAAGCTCCTGCTTTCGATGGCCCGCGACATCCGGATCATCATGATCAAGCTCGCTGATCGCCTCCACAACATGCGGACGCTGGAGTATCTCCCCGAGGAGAAGCGACGGCGGATCGCGGGCGAGACCCGGGACATCTACGCTCCGCTGGCGCACCGCTTCGGCATGGCCACCATCCGCTGGGAGCTCGAGGACCTGGCGTTCAAGTTCCTGGAGCCGGATTCCTACCGCGAGTTGGCGAAGAAGGTGCGGGCGAAGCGCAAGGAACGGGAGCGGATGATCGCCGCCATCGCCGGTCCGCTGCAGGAGGCCCTGAAAGACGCCGATATCAAGGCCGAGATCACCGGCCGCCCCAAGCACCTGTGGTCGATCCAGAAGAAGATGTCCTCGCGCACCAAGCCGTACGAAGAAATCTACGATCTGCTCGCGATTCGCGCGCTGACCGAGACCGTGCGCGACTGCTACCACGTTCTGGGGCTGATCCATACCCTGTGGACGCCCGTCCATGAGCGCTTCAAGGATTACATCGCGACGCCGAAGTCGAACATGTACCAGTCGCTTCATACGACTGTCTTCGGTCCCGGGGCGACTTTGTACGAGATCCAGATCCGCACCTGGGAAATGCACCGCACCGCCGAGGTGGGCATCGCGGCCCACTGGAAATACAAGGAGGGCACCGCCGGTACCGAGGTCGACGAACAACTGGCATGGTTCCGCCAGATCCTCGAATGGCAGCAGGACATGACGGATCCGCAGGAGTTTTTGGAGTACCTGCGCATCGATCTCTACAAGGATGAGATCTTCGTCTTCACCCCAAAGGGGGATGTGATCCAGCTTCCGGCCGGATCGACGCCGATCGACTTCGCCTTCCAGGTTCATACCGAGGTCGGGGTGCGATGCGCGGGCGCGCTGGTGAACGGCCGCATGGTGCCGCTGCACAGGGAGCTCCGTTCGGGAGAAACCGTGGAAGTGCTGACGAATGCGAACCAGCGTCCGTCGCGGGACTGGCTCCACTTCGTGAAGACGTCGAAGGCGCGCTCGATCATCCGCCGCCGGATCCGCGCCGACGAGCACGCCAGCTCGGTCGCGCTCGGCAAGGAGCTCCTGGAGAAGGAATACCGCCGAAGCCGATTACGAAAGCCCGAGGACGCGTCCCTCGAGGCGATCGCGGCCCATTTCGGCTACGACTCGATCGAGAGTTTCTACGCGGGCCTGGGTCGGGGAGATCTGACGCTGACCCAGGTTTGGAACGTGCTCTTCCCGGAGGAGAAGCCGATCGAACGGAAGCCAGTTTCCGCCTTCGAACGGCTCGTCGAGAGGATCAAGGGCCGTCCGGGGGGAGTCCGGATCCAGGGCTACGACAACATGATGGTCCGCTTCAGCCAGTGCTGCCAGCCGATCCCGGGCGACGACATCATGGGGTACGTCACACGCGGTCGCGGCGTCTCGGTGCATCGGACCGACTGCCCGAACATCCTGAATCTCACGCAGGACCCAGAGCGGAAGATCGACGTGCAGTGGGATACGTCGGGGGCCGAGACCTTCATCGTGCGTCTGGTCGTGACCGGCACCGACCGCCGGGGGCTCTTCGCCGACATCGCCGGTGCGGTCTCGCGGACCTCGACCGATATCAAGAGCGCCGACCTGACCGCCACCGATAACGGGATCGAAGGCACGTTCGTCGTGGAGGTGACCGATCTGGATCATCTGACGCGCGTGATCGGAGCGATGAAGACGATCGACGGGATCCTCGAGGTAGAGCGAAAGGAATACGTCGGTTCCCACCAACTCGCGGTCGAGTCCGGCGGCTCGGAAACCGGCCGCTCCGAGCCGGGGCGCGTAATCGGGGCCTGAGGCGGGAACCTGTGCCGCGGTCCCTTGGCGGCGGACGGGGAGGCGGAACTCAGGCTGCCAGGCGGTGTTTGAAATAGTGCATGAACCCTTTGAAACTCTCTCTGAGGGCGGGCCTGACGGCCTTTCTTCTGGCCGGCACGGGCGCCGACGCCCGGTCCGCGCAGGGAGCGCCCGGCGACACGGATGCGATCGTCCGCCGCGCCGATCGGGCGCTGGAGGCTCTCCGCACGCTGCGGACGGAGTTCACCCAGCGGGTCGAGAATCCGGTTCTCGAGAAGTCGACGATCGGCCGCGGAAGGCTCGCTTATCGCGCGCCGGATCGGTTCCGGATCGCGTATTCCGATCCCGCCGGCGATCTCGTCGTCAACGACGGGGCCCACGTCTGGATCTACCTGCCGTCCAGCCAGCCGGGACAGGTGATCCGCCGGCCGGCAGCCGAGAGCGGCGTCCGGAACCCGATCACCTACCTGCGCGACCTCCGAAGCGGACACATCGTCCGACATGTCGGCGTCGAAAAGATCGGTCGTGCGGCGGATCACCTCGTCCTGACACCGGATCTCTCGAGCGGAGGGAGCGGCGCGTTCACGCGTCTCGATGTCTGGGTGGATCAGGCCAGCGGTCTCCTGCGTCAAGTCCGAACGGAATCGGCCGACGGGGTCGTGACGACCTACACGTTTCAGGGCCTCGAGCCGGGCGTTGCGCTCGACGGCTCTCTGTTTCGTTTCGCGGTGCCGCGCGGCGTCGAGGTCTTCGACGCCTAGTCGCCGCCCGCCCGCGCGGGCCGGGTCGTGGCACCCGCTTTCGGTTTGCCAATCCGACGTGAATTGAGATGAGCCGTTTCGAGCTCGTCACGGAGCTGTCGCCGCGCGGCGATCAGCCGCGGGCGATCGTCGAGCTGACCGCGGGTCTCCAGCGGGGGCAGCGGTTCCAGACTCTGCTCGGCGCCACCGGCACCGGCAAGACGTTCACGATCGGGCATGTGATCGCGGAGTACGGCCGGCCGACGCTGGTCCTCTCCCACAACAAGACGCTGGCCGCCCAGCTCTACGGCGAGCTGAGGCAGCTCTTCCCGCACAACGCCGTCGAGTACTTCATCTCCTACTATGACTACTACCAGCCGGAAGCGTACATCCCGGCCACCGATACCTACATCGAGAAGGACGCCTCGATCAACGAGGACATCGACCGGCTGCGGCTCCGGACAACCTCGTCCCTGATCGAGCGCGAGGACGTCATCGTGGTGGCCTCCGTGTCGGCGATCTACGGCCTGGGGAGCCCGCGCGAGTACCGGGAGCTGATGGTCGTGCTGGGGACCGGTCAGGAGATCTCGCGCGAGCAGATCCTCGAGGAGCTGGTGCGGATCCAGTACCGCCGCGACGACATCGGGTTCGAGCCCGGCCGGTTCCGCGTGCGCGGCGATGTCGTCGAGGTATTCCCGGCCTACGAGGAGCAGGCCGTACGGATCGAGCTGTGGGGCGACGAAGTCGAGCGCATCACCAAGATCGATCCCTTGCGGGGAACCACGATCGCGAGCCTGGATCGGACGGCGATCTACCCGGCGAAGCACTTCGTCACCACGCGACCCAAGATCGAGGAAGCGGTCGTGGCGATCCGGCAGGAGCTCGAGGAGCGCCTGGTGGGCCTGCGCGCGGAGGGGAAGCTGCTGGAAGCCCATAAGCTCGAGACGCGGACGCGCTTCGACCTCGAGATGATGGAGGAGATGGGGTACTGCGCCGGGATCGAGAACTATTCACGTCACCTGTCAGGCCGGGCTCCCGGCCAGCGGCCTGCCTGCCTGCTGGACTACTTTCCGGACGACTTCCTGCTGGTCATCGATGAGTCGCACGTGACCGTCCCCCAGATCGGCGGGATGTACGCTGGGGACCGATCGCGCAAGGAGACGCTCGTCGAGCACGGCTATCGCCTGCCCTCGGCGCTCGACAACCGGCCGCTGCAGTTCGACGAGTTCGAGCGATTCATGCGGCGGACGATCTTCGTATCGGCCACTCCCGCGGATTACGAGCTCGAGCGGTCGGGTGGCGTCATCGTCGAGCAGATCATCCGGCCGACCGGGCTGCTCGATCCGGAGGTGGTTGTGCGGCCGGTTCGGGGCCAGGTCGACGACCTGATGGAGGAGATCCGCCGGCGCGAGGCGGCGGGGGAGAAGGTGCTGGTCACCACGCTGACCAAGCGCATGGCCGAGGACCTGGCCGACTACCTCAACGAGTCAGGCGTCCGCGTCCGCTACATGCATTCCGACATCGACGCGCTGGAGCGGGTCGAGATCCTGCGCGGCCTGCGGACGGACGTCTTCGACGTGCTGGTCGGGATCAACCTGCTGCGGGAGGGGCTCGACCTGCCGGAGGTGTCGCTGGTGGCGGTGCTGGATGCCGACAAGGAAGGGTTCCTGCGGTCGGAGACCGCGCTGATCCAGACCGCCGGCCGGGCCGCCCGCAACGTGCACGGCCGGGTCGTCCTCTACGCCGATCGTGTGACCCGTGCGATGGCACGCATGATGGGCGAGACCGAGCGCCGGCGGTCGATCCAGGCCGCGCACAACGCGGAGCATGGGATCGAGCCGGTGACGATCTACAAGACTCGCGAGCAGATCCTCATGACGACAACGGTCGCCGATTCTCGTGGCGGATCACCCGTCCACGGCCGCGCGGTTCGGGAGCGGCTGGCGGGGCTCGAGGGGGAGCTCGAGCGCGAGGAGCTGGCGCGTGCGGTGGAAGCCGAGATGCGGGCGGCGGCCGAGCGGCTCGACTTCCGGGCGGCGGCCCTGCTGCGGGACGAGCTCTTCGAGCTGCGCGGCCCGCGGGATTCCGCCCGGGATAGCCGGCAAGTGGGCCGCAGCCGCGTTCGCGGCCGCCCACCGGCCAGCCTGCGCGAGCGGATCGGGCTCGATCAGGGGTGAGAAAGACGCGCGGCTTCGATCGGACCCTCGAGGCTCCGGACGCAGCTGCCATGCGCGCTCTGGGCCGCGCATTCGGAGAAGCGGCCCCGTCCGGGGCGGTGCTCCTGCTGGAGGGGCCGCTGGGGGCCGGCAAGACGACCTTCGCCCAGGGAGTAGGCGAGGGGTGCGGCGTCGGCGAGCCGGTCACGAGCCCCACCTACAACCTGGTCCTCCACTACCGCGGCCGGCGGCCGTTCACGCATGTGGACCTCTACCGGCTCGCCGACCCGGCGGATCTGGAGACGCTCGATCTGAACGAGATCCTCGAGACCGGCGGGATCACGTGTATCGAGTGGCCGAAGCTGATCGAGAACCGCGTGCGGCCCCCCTGCGCCAGGCTGCGGATCGATTCAGGTCCCGTCGGCGCGGACCGGCGCGGGGTGGAGATCCGCTGTCGCGGGGAGGGGTGGGAGTTGCTGAACGGCCGGCTCGCGGAGACCGCCGTCCGGAGGTGAGCCCAGGGCCGATCCTCGCGATCGACACCGCGACGCCCGAGGCGGCGGTCGCGCTACGGCATCGGGATCAGGTTACCCAGAGGTCGCTGGGGTGGAGATCGGCTTTCCGGGAGGCCGGCCCGGCGATCGAGGCGCTCCTCGCCGAGGTCGGCCTCACCCTCGACGGTGTGGCCGGGATCGCGGTCCCGGCAGGGCCCGGTTCCTTCACCGGCCTGCGGGTCGGGGCCGCGCTCGCCCTCGCCCTCGCGGATCTGCGCGGGATCCCGCTCTTCGCACCATCGACGCTGGCCGTCGTGGCCGAGGCGTGCGCGCCGCCCGGGATCGACCGGGTGTGCGCCAGCCTGGACGCTCGTCGCGGTCGTCGCTACGCCGCCGTCCTGGAGCGGGGATCGCCAGGGTCGTGGCGCCTGGCGAACGGGGCGCTGGATCTGGAGCCGGTCGAGGTGGCGGACCTGGCCGCGGGCCTGCCGATCGTGAGCCTCGAGGACGAGCGGCCGCTGCGGCCAACGCCTGCGGCCGCGCTCACGTCCCTCGTGGCCGGCGCGCCCGATCTGTACCGGCTCGCGGCGCCCGACCGGCTGGAGCTCCTGTACGCGCGCGCGGGGGGGATCCTTCCGTGACGGCCCTTGCCGGCGGCCGGCTCGGCGCGGGTGAGGAGAACTGGATCGACGTCCGGCCGCTTGCAGCCGCCGACCTGCCCTCGGTCCTCTCGCTCGAGCGGAGCGTCTACCCCACGCCGTGGCGGACCGAGCACTTCGCTCGCATCCTCGACGGACCGGGCGGGATCGGATGGGTGGCGGCGATACGCCGCGGCGAGATCGTGGGGTACGCGGTCGGGTGGGTGGCGGCGGACGAAGCCGAGCTGGCTAACATCGCCGTCGTCGCCGAGCGGCGGAAGGCCGGCATCGGCGGGCGTCTTCTCGCCGTCTTCCGCGATGCGGCGCGCGCCCGGGGGGCCCGGCGACTGTACCTCGAGGTGCGGGCGTCCAACCGTTCGGCCCGGTCGTTCTACGAGGCACACGGCTTCCAGCTCGTCGGCCGGCGGCCGGCCTACTACTCGCGGCCGCGGGAAGACGCGCTGGTCATGGCGGTTGACCTCCCCGGGACCGGTTGACCTCCCCGGGGGCGGCGAATAGCCTCCTTGTCACGGTCCCATGAGCTGGTTCAAGCGCGACAAGAAGAAAATCGACACGGCCACTGCCCGCAAGGAGCTGCCGGGGGAGCTGTGGCAGAAGTGTCCCTCCTGCGGCGACATCCTGTATCGGAAGGATCTGGCCGGGAGGGCCCGGGTCTGTCCCGGATGCGGCCACCATTTCCGGATCGGCGCCGACGAGTACCTCGAGCTGCTTTTGGACCCCGGCACGTTTCGCGAGCTCGACGCCGACCTGGCCAGCGTCGACGCCCTCGATTTCGTGGATTCCAAGCCCTATGTCGAGCGGCTGAAGGAGTACACCGAGCGAACCGGACGCGCGGATGCGGTCGTCTGCGGGCTGGGAGAGATCGACGGCCTCAGGGTGTCGATCGGGGTCATGGACTTCGCCTTCATGGGCGGCAGCATGGGATCCGTGGTCGGAGAGAAGATCGCGCGGGCGATCGAGCGCGCGCTCCAGCACGAGATCCCGCTGGTGATCGTCTCGGCGAGCGGAGGAGCTCGCATGCAGGAGGGAGTGCTTTCGCTCATGCAGATGGCCAAGACGAGCGCGCTCCTGGCGGCGCTGGAGCGCCAACGGCTGCCTTTCATCGCGCTCGACACCGACCCCACGACAGGTGGGGTGACCGCATCCTATGCGATGTTGGGGGACGTGATCTACGCGGAGCCGGGCGCCCAGATCGGTTTCGCCGGCCCGCGGGTCATCAAGCAGACGATCGGACAGGATCTGCCCGACGATTTCCAGACGGCGGAATTCCTGCTCGAGCACGGCTTCGTGGACGCGGTCGTCCCCCGGGATCGGCTGAAACGCACCGTGTCGCGAACGCTGCGCTGGATGCTGGGCCGGGAGGCGCCGGTCGAGGAAGCGTGACCGGGTACGCGGAGGCGCTCCATGCGCTCGAGGCGCTGCAGGTCTTCGGGATTCGACTCGGGCTGGACAACGTCCGCGCGTACTGCGCCGCCGCCGGACATCCGGAGCGCCGCTACGCGAGCTTCCACGTCGCCGGTACGAACGGGAAGGGGACCACGGCCGCGTGCCTGGCCGCGATCGGGACGCGCCACGGTTTCAGGACCGGCCTGTATACCTCTCCGCACGTCGTTGATCTGCGAGAGCGGATCGTGGTCGACGGCCGGCCGATCGAGGGTGGCGACCTGGTGGCAGCCTGGGACCGGATCGCCCCATTCGTGACCGCTCGCGAAATGACCTTCTTCGAGGCCGTCACCCTGATCGCCTTCGAGCACTTCGCCGCCGAGCAGGTCGAGCTGGCGGTCCTGGAGGTCGGGATGGGAGGGCGCCTCGACGCCACCAACGTGGTCACGCCCCGGGCGGCGATCGTGACCAACGTCGCGCGGGATCACGAGCGACACCTGGGCGTCGATCGGCCGGCGATTGCGCGCGAGAAGGGCGGAATCTTCAAGCCTGGCGTGCCCGCGCTGGTCGGCGAGCCCGGACCGCCGGAGGTACGGGCGGTGCTCTCGGCGGCCGCCAGCGCGGGTGGCGCCCGGGCCCGTTTCCTGCCCGATGAAGTTGCGTGGTCGGTCCGGCGCCTCGAGCGGGCGGAGACGGTATTCGATTACGATTCGCGCGCGTCCTCGCCACTCGGCGGGCAGCGGGTCGCCGGCGCGCTCCGCGCAGAGGCGATCGGGCTGCCGCTGATGGGGGCCCACTTCGCGGGCGACGCCGCGCTGGCGCTATGGGCCTGGGAGGTCGCCGGTCCGGCACCGCCGGACCCCCATCGGCTTCGAGCCGCGCTCTCCGGCGTGGCGCCGGCCGGCAGGACTGAGTGGCGCCACGTGGACGGCGTCCAGTACCTGTTCGATGTCGCCCACAACCCGGCGGCGGCCGGGCGGCTGTCGGCGGCCCTGGGAGCGACCGGCTGCGGCCGCTCCGCGATCGTGGCCGGCATCCTGGCCGACAAGGAATGGCCGGCGATGCTCGACCGCCTGGAACCGGCGGCCGCCCGCGTGTGGCTGTGCGGCGTGGAGACGGCGAGCGCGGATCGGCGGTTGGGGAGCCGGGAAGCGGCGCCGCTCCTGGCCGCGCGGCCGTGGGTCGTCTGGGCCGATAGCGTGGCCGAAGGGCTGGCGGCGGCGCGGGCCGCGGTAGCGGTGGGGGAGGCGGAGCAGGTCGTCGTTACGGGCTCCTTCCACACCGTCGGCGAGGCGCTCCTCGCCCTGGGGCTGGCGACTCCGGGGGAACCCTACATGCGCGGGTCGCGCCACCCCGCGGTGGCCGCCCGGTGAGCCGTCTCGACCGCTTGCCCGGAACGCGCGATTTCTATCCCCGGGAGATGCGCGTCCGGCGCTGGATCGAGGCGCGCTGGCGCGAGGTCGCGCTCCGGTACGGGTTCCAGGAGTACGACGGGCCGATCCTCGAGCCGCTCGAGCTCTTCACCGAGAAATCGGGCGCGGAGATCGAGCGTCAACTCTATGCGTTTGAGGACCGGGGCGGCCGCCATGTAGCCCTGCGCCCGGAGATGACACCCTCTCTGGCGCGCATGATCGCGGCTCGCAGCCAGGGACTGCCCAAGCCGGTCAAGTGGTTTTCCATCCCCCGGCTCTTCCGCTACGAGCGGCCGCAGCGGGGGCGATTCCGTGAGTTCTGGCAGCTCAACCTCGACATCCTCGGCATCGAAGGGGTCGAGGCGGACGCCGAGATCATCGCCGCCGGGGTCGACGTCCTGAAGGGTTGCGGTTTGACCGCCGAAGACTTCGAGGTGCGTTACAGCGACCGGCGGCTCCTGGACGCCGTACTGGGCGAATTGGGAGTCGGCGAGCCGCGCCGGCAGCCGGTCTACGCCGCACTCGACCGGCTTCTCCGCGCGGGGCCCGAGGTCGTCGTCGCCGAGCTCCAGAAAGCTGGCCTGCCCGCCTCCACCGCGGAGGCTCTGACGAGAGCGGTGGCCCGGCGCGAGCTCGCCGGGCTCGAGGCGCTGCTTCCGGGCGGCGCCGCCCGGCTCGAGCGCGAGGTCGAACGGATCGGGCGGCTGGCGGCGTATCTGGACGCCTACGGCATCGGTCAGCTTTGCGTCTTCGACGCCGCGGTCGTACGGGGTCTGGCCTACTACACGGGGGTCGTCTTCGAGATGTACGACCGGGCCGGCGAGCTGCGGGCGCTCTGCGGCGGCGGCCGGTTCGACGATCTGCTCGGCGCGGTGGGAGGCGAGAACCTGCCGGCGGTCGGCTTCGGCCTCGGCGAGGCGGTCCTGCTCGAGCTGCTGGCGGCGCGGGGGCGGCTTCCGGACTCCGAGCCCACCTGCGATGCGTTCGTCGTACCGGTCTCGGCGGCCGACCGCGAGGGGGCGATCGCGGCCGCCGCGGGCCTCCGCTCGGGAGGCCTGGCGGCCGACCTCGCGCTTCGCGACCAGTCGGTCGGCAAGGGGCTGAGGGCCGCGGCCCAGGCAGGCGCCCGGGTCGCGATCGTGGTCGGCGAGCGGGAGCGCGCGAGCGGGCGATTCACCGTGCGGGACCTGGACACGGGCGAGGAGCTCGCACTGCCGCTGGCGGACATCATACAGCGGCTCTCGGACGGAAGGCGGACGGCGGCGCGGCCGGAAGAATGAAGGTCGGCCTCATCAGCGACACCCATGATCACGTGATCCGGATCCGCGAGGCGGTCGCCCGGCTCAACCGCGCCGACGTGGACCTGGTGCTCCACGCCGGCGATTACTGTTCACCGTTCGCCGTTCGCGAGCTGGCCGCCCTGAACGCGCCGCTCCACGGGATCACCGGCAACAACGACGGGGACGTATATCAGATCAGCCGCGCCTTCGCCGAGATCGGAGCGCGGCTCGAGAGCCAGTGGTGGGAGACCCGGATCGACGAGCGCCGTTTGCTCGTCATGCACGAGCCTCGCGGTGTCGAGGATGTCGCTGCGGCGCAGACGTACGACCTGATCGTCTTCGGTCACACCCACGAGCGGGACGAGCGACGGATCGGCAGAACGGTCGTCGTCAACCCGGGCGAGGTCTGCGGCTGGCTGGGCGGGATCGGCTCGCTCGCCATCTACGATACCGGCGAGGGGTGGATCACGTTCGATGAGTTCTGAGTCCGGCGTTTCGCGGCAGCCGTCCAACTGGATCCTGATCCTCGACTTCGGCAGCCAGTTCACCCAACTGATCGCGCGCCGGATCCGGGAGATGCGGGTCTACTGCGAGATCCATTCCTACGATCTCGACCCGGCGACGATCCTGAGCTGGCAGCCGGCCGGCATCGTTCTGTCGGGCGGTCCGGCGAGCGTGTACGACGAGGACGCGCCGCATCCTGCCCAGGAGCTCTTCGCCGTGCCGGCCCCGATGCTCGGAATCTGCTACGGGATGCAAATGCTGGCGCTGGTCGACGGCGGCTCGGTGGCGCCGGCCAGCCATCGCGAGTACGGGCGGGCGGAGCTCGTCGTGGAGACTCCGGCGGGTCTGTTCGCAGGCTTCGATTCCGGCGACGAGATCGATGTCTGGATGAGCCACGGGGATCGGATCGAGACCGCGCCCCCCCGATACGTGCAGTACGCGATCTCCGGCGGGCACACGATCGCCGCCTTTGGTAACCCGGAGACGCGGCGCTTCGGCGTCCAGTTCCATCCCGAGGTCGCCCACACCGAACGCGGCGAGGAGATCCTGGCCAACTTCGTCTTCGAGATCTGCGGCTGCGAGCCGACGTGGACGATGGCCTCCTTCATCGAGATGGCGGTGGCCGCGGTCCAGAAGCGAGTCGGCGACGGCAGCGCCGTGTGCGGGCTGTCGGGCGGCGTCGATTCGGCGGTCGCGGCCGCGCTCGTCCACCGCGCAATCGGCGACCGCCTGACCTGCATCTTCGTCGACACGGGGCTGCTGCGGAAGGACGAGCGGGAGCAGGTCGAGCGCACGTTCCGCCAGCACCTCCACTACCGTCTCGAGGTCGTCCAGGCGGGAGAGAAGTTTCTGGCCGACCTGGCCGGCGTGACCGACCCCGAAGAGAAGCGGCGGCGGATCGGCCACCGCTTCATCGATGTGTTCGATTCGGCTGCGCTCGATCTGGGCGACTTCGAGTTTCTGGTCCAGGGTACGCTGTATCCCGACGTGATCGAGTCGCTTTCGGTGCGTGGACCCTCGGCGACGATCAAGACCCATCACAACGTGGGCGGGCTGCCGGAGACGATCCGGTTCGAGGTAGTGGAGCCCCTGCGCGAGCTGTTCAAGGACGAGGTGCGACAGGTGGGCCGCGAGCTGGGGTTGCCGGAGGAGATCCTGGGGCGCCATCCGTTCCCCGGGCCGGGGCTCGCGATCCGCATTCTTGGGGAGGTCACCCGGGAGCGGGTGGCCCTTCTCCAGGAGGTCGATGCGATCTACCTGCAGGAGATCCGCGCGGCCGGCCTCTACGACCGGATCTGGCAGGCGTTCGCGGTCCTCCTGCCGGTACGCGCCGTGGGCGTGATGGGCGATGCGCGCACGTACGAGCACGTCGTCGCTCTGCGGGCGGTGACCTCGCGCGACGGGATGACGGCCGACTGGTTCCCGTTCCCCGAGAATTTCCTCGGCCGCGTGGCGAACCGCATCATCAACGAGGCTCGGGGCGTGAACCGGGTGACCTACGATGTCTCGAGCAAGCCGCCCGCCACGATCGAGTGGGAGTAGAACCCGGCGCGGAGGCGTCCGGGCCGAGATGTGAAGGTCACGGATCCGCGCCGGGCTGCGGCAGACCCGGGCCGGAATCGGCTGCGGGGCTGAGGGTCCGGCGGGCAGCGAGCGTATCCAGGCGCACCGCAGTGACACGATAGACCGCCGCCATGAGGTCGCCGTCCCCGCCGCGAGCCTCGACGAACCGCCGCAGATCGGCCGCGGTGACGCCGGCTTCCTGGAGAATCGCCGCCCGCCGGGTCTGGTACCTCACCGTATCCGGCAGGGTTTCCACCCGCGCGGCGACCAGCTCCGCGAGGAGGCGCGCAAAAGTGGCCGGCGGGATCATCGCCTCCGAATCCGGGGATCGCGAAACGCCTTCGCAGGCGGCCGCGAACAGGAGGGCGAGGAGCAGGATCAGGGTGAGCCGCATGGGACGAAGATCGAGCTCACCGACCGGCTCCGCCAGGCGACATGCCGATCGAGGCGCTAGATTTCGGCCCGTGATTCGCGGGATCGGCAGAAGCCTTGGGGTGTCCGGGCGCCGCCTGGCGGTGGGGGCGATTCTTGCTCTGGGACTCGCGTCCGACGTCCGCGGCCAGACGCCGCCGGCGGTTGCGGATCGACGCGCCGGCGCGGCGGAGCTTTTTCTGCTCGGCCTCGAAGCGCGGCACGCCGAGGAACCGGAGGCCGCTGCGCGATCATTCGAGGCCGCGGTCGGGCTCGATCCGGAGGCGGTCCTTCCGCGCCTTGAATGGGCCGCCGCCCTGATGGTGCTGGGTCGTTCGGAGGCGGTCGAGGCGGCGCTGAAACCGCTCGCGGGCCGGATCGACTCCCTGGCCGACAGCGAGCCCTCGCTGGGCGCGCGCTACTATCGCCTTCGGGCCGCGGCCGCTTCGCGGGCCGGCCACACCGACAGGTCGTTGAGCCTCTACGAAACGGCGGCCCGGTACGCCCCTCTCGACCTCGGGCTGCGGGCCCAGTTGATCGGCATCTACCGCGCTCGCGACGCACCGGAGCGGGCGATCGTCCACATGCAAGCGGCGGCCGAGCTGATGCCGGGGAACGCCGATCTCAGGGTCGAGCTCGGCCGCGCGCTGCTCGATCTGACCCGGTGGGCGGAGGCGGAGGAGGTATTCCGGAGCGCGCTCGCGATCCGGCTCGGCCACGAGGGCGCCTGGGACGGCCTGGGCCTCGCTCTCGCCCATCAGCGGCGGTTTGCTTCTGCCGAAGAGGCCTTCCGCGCCGGCCTCCGGGTGGCCCCCGCCTCCGCGCGGCTTTACGAGCACCTCGGCGATGCCCTGCTGAACGACAGTCGGCCCGAAGCCGCGCTGGCCGCGTACCGTCGCGCAGCCGCGCTCTCGCCGACCGACCCCGCCGGCCTTACGGCCAAGATCGAGCGCGCCCGGGCCGCCCTCCCGCAGTGACCCGTGCCGCTTGGTTCGCCTCGCTCGCGCTCTTCGCCGGCTGTGTCACTACGCTTGAGCGGGAAGCGAGTCGGGCCGCCGCAGACGGAATCGATCCCGAGCCGCTGATCGCCGCGCTCGCTGCGCGTTACGAGGCGATCGAAGCGACCAAGCGGATCTTCGACGTGACGCTGATCGAAGGCCGTCGGAGGTTCTCCGGCGAGGGTGCCGTCGAGTACGAGGCCGAACCGCGCCGCTTGAGCGCAGACGTGTACGGCCCGCAGTCCACCCCGATCTTGCGCGTCCGGCTGGTCGGCGAGCAGCTCACGGTCGCGCTGCCGCAGGAAGGCGAGGTCCTGACGGGAGAGTTGGGCGATCCGCAGTTCGCGGCGCTCACCGGTGAACGCGCCCTCGCCTCGCCGGAGGCGCTGGGGGCGCTGCTGGGGGCGTACGATGTGCGACGGCTGCTCGATGGGTCGCAGTGGGTGTCCGCGGCCGCCGACGGGGGGCGGCGGACTCTCTATATCCGGCGCCCGGAGGAGATCCACGCCCTGACCGTCTTCGGAACGGAGGGCCGGCTGGTCGAGTACCGCCAGGGGCGCGACGGGCGGCTCCTCTATCGCGTGCGGTTCGAAGATTATCGGACCGTCGACGGCAGGGAGAGTTCACGGCACACGGTCTTGCGCGACTTCACCAGGGATCGCCAGCTTGTGATCGATGTCACACGCGAACGAGAGGGTGACGCCGATGGGCGATGATCCGGCCCGTCGCGCGACTGGCCGCTGCCGACCGGTGGTCCTGCTGGCGATCATCATGGCCGGATGCGGGTACTCGTTCCGGTCGCCGGTGCCGGAGCACCTGGGCACCGTCTATGTTCCGACGTTCGAGAACGAGACGCGTGAGTTCCAGCTCACTCAGCAGCTTACCGAGCGGATCATCAACGAGTTCCTCAACGAATCGCGCCTCGATATCGTCGGTGGTGAGGAATCGGCGGATCTCGTCGTCCGCGGGACGATCCTGGACTATGAGGAGGAGGCGCTGTCGTACGACCCCGGCGTGTCGGCCGATCCGAACGTCTTCGCACGCCGGGTCGTCCTGACGGTGGACCTGACCCTGGAAGACCGTGTACGGGACCGCAGTCTGTGGGAGAACCCGTCACTTTCGATGTGGGGGGAGTTCAGCGAGGAGCAGAACGAGGACCGGGAGACCGGGATCGCGCGGGCCGTGGATAAGATCGCGGAGGAGGTGCTGCGCCATGTCGTCGAAGAATTCTGAAACACGGCGGCCGATGAAGAGGGCGGATCTCTGCGTTCTGCTATCTCGCAGGGGCCAAAAACCAAGGCGGGAGCAGGCGTGATCCGGGCGCTGGTGTGGATGGCCCTACTCGCCGTAGGGGCCTACATTGGTTACCAGTACGCCGCGCCGCATGTTCGGGCGTGGCGTTTCCGTGACGCGATGACGCAGACCGCGCGACTCGCCGCGGGCAGCGAAGCGGAGTCGATGCGCGAATCGCTGCTCGATTCGGCCACGGATCTCGGAATCCCGCTCGCCCCGGACCGGCTCCGCATCGAGGGAGTCGAACGGGGCGATGTCCGTATCGCTGCGGGCTGGGAGGAGGTCGTCACGGTGGGCGCCTGGAAGCTCGGCGAATGGGTGGATACGCTCGAATTCGCATACGAGGTAGGAGAGAGGTAGGAGATCCGAAGCCGTGAGCCCGCTGCTGCAGAAGAAGGTCCTGGTTCTCAACCAGAACTACGAGCCCCTGGCGGTGACCCGCGCGCAACGGGCGGTCGTCCTGGTCGTTCTCGGCAAGGCCGAGATCATCGAGCGCTATGACGCGGTCGTCCGGTCGGTCTCGCACGCCGTGCCGCTGCCCTCCGTCGTCCGCCTGTCGGTCTACATCCGGGCCCCGCGGCAGCCGGTGGCCCTCACCCGCCGAAACATCCTGAAGCGCGACGGCTACCGCTGCCAGTACTGCAGGGCGCGCCGGGGTCCGATGACCACCGACCACGTTCTGCCGCGCTCGCTGGGAGGGCGCGACAGCTGGACGAACCTCGTCTGTGCCTGCGTGCGATGTAACAACCGCAAGGGCAACCGGACTCCGGAGGCCGCCGGCATGGAGCTCGCTCGGCCGCCGCGAAGACCACACCGCTACACGCAGATCACGTTCTACTCGTCGATCCCCGACCATCGCTGGCGGCCCTACCTGTTCCTCGACTGAAGCCTGACGCGAACCGCGGGCCGGCCCGCGGCTGAGCTCGCGGTCATAGGAAGAGATGGAAGAAACCGCTCGGCACATCGAAGTCGGTCACTTCTTCTTCATCTTCATCATCATCCTGCTGGCCGCCAAGCTCGCGGGGGAGCTGTTCGAGCGCCTCGGCCAGCCGTCCGTCCTGGGGGAGCTCGTAGCGGGCGTGCTCGTGGGGTCGTCGGTGCTGGGTCTGGTGCCGGTCGATCCGGCCGACCCGTACGGATCGATGGTCCACGTCCTCGCCGAGGTCGGAGTCGTCATCCTCCTCTTCGAGATCGGCCTGGAGACCGACCTGCGGGAGATGTTCCACGTCGGGTCGTCGGCGCTGATGGTGGCGTTCGTCGGGGTCGTGCTGCCGTTCCTCTTCGGGTACCTCTTCTGGCACTACTACCAGGGCGGCGCCAGCCTGGTGGCGATCTTCATCGGGGCGACCCTGACCGCGACATCGGTCGGCATCACGGCACGCGTGCTCACCGATCTGGGGAAGATCAGCACCGCCGAAGCGCGGATCATCATCGGCGCCGCGGTGATCGACGATATCCTGGGTCTTCTGATCCTGGCGGTAGTCGATGGGCTGGCGGCGACGGGATCGGTCTCTGTGCTCGGCGTGCTGAAGCTGTTCGGACTGGCGGTGGGGTTCCTGGCGGTGGCGATGGCGATCGGGCTCACGACCGCGCGCTGGCTGTTCGAGCTGGTGAACCGGATGCGGGTGCGGGGCGTGCTGGTGATCTTCGCCCTCATGTTCGCGCTCACGCTCGCGTTCCTGGCGGAGTGGGTCGGGCTGGCCCCCATCGTGGGCGCTTTCGCGGCCGGTCTGATCCTTTCGCGCACCAACCAGTTCGACACGATCGTCGAGCAGATCAAGCCGGTGGCCGATGTGTTCACGCCGATCTTCTTCGTTTCGATCGGCGCCGCGGTGGACGTGACGATCCTCGACCCGCGGGTTCCCGAGAACCACGAGATCCTGATCGTGGGTGGGATCCTGTTCGCGATCGCGGTGCTCGGCAAGGTGGTCTCGGGCTACAGCGTCGTCTGGCGTTCGGGGCTCAACAAGCTGGCGATCGGCGTGGGCATGGTCCCGCGCGGAGAGGTGGGGCTGATCTTTGCCCAGATCGGGCTGATGGGAGGGATCCTCACGCGGGACGTCTTCTCGGCGGTCCTCATCATGGTCATGGGCACGACCTTGATCACGCCGCCGGTGCTGAAGATCCTGCTCGAGCGGGAGCCGCCGAGCGAGCCCGAAGCCGGGGTGTCCGGGACGCGGGTGCGGTCCGGGATGGGTGAGATTGGATAGCGTGGCGGCCCGGCAGCCGCTTCTTTCGGTCGTCATCCCGGTCTACAACGAGCGCCGGACGATCGGCGAGATCCTGGCGCGCGTCGCGGCGGCGGCGTACGACAAGGAGATCGTCATCGTCGACGACGCCTCGACGGACGGCACCGCCGACTATCTCGTGACGCTGGCGAATGGCGACGCGGAGCTTCGCGGCCCGGACGGAGGACCGGTACCGATACGGGTCCTCTTCCAGGGGAAGAACCGCGGCAAAGGGGCGGCGCTCCGGCGCGGCTTCGCGGAGTCGCGCGGGGAGATCGTGCTCGTTCAGGACGCCGACCTGGAGTACGACCCGGCGGACTACCCGGGGATGCTGGAGCCGATTCAGCGCGGGGTCGCGGACGTCGTCTACGGATCCCGTTTCCGCGGTGGGCCGCAGCGCGTGCACCTCTTCTGGCATTACGTCGGGAACCGGACCCTCACCCTGCTGTCCAACCTGATGACGAACCTCAACCTCACCGACATGGAGACCTGCTACAAGGCTTTCCGGCGTGAGGTGCTGGAGGTGATCGGTCCAACGCTCAAGTCGGATCGGTTCGGGTTCGAACCGGAGGTCACGGCGAAGGTGGCGCGGCACGGGTTCCGGGTCTACGAGACGCCGATCTCCTACCACGGGCGTGACTACGAGGCCGGCAAGAAGATCACCTGGCGGGACGGCATGGCCGCGCTCTACCATATCGTCCGCTATCGTCTTTCGGACTGACCGGGATTCAGGCCGGCAGAGAGAGGGGGGTGGAGATTCCGATCGAATCGTCCGCACAGGAGACGCCACCCGACTCGCCGATTGGTAGCGAGGGCCTGTCCGATGCCGTGGACCGCGTGACCGAGGTGCGCTCGGCAGGGGACCTGTGGGAGCTTCTCGCCGACTTCCAGGGCGAGTTGATCGGCTTCGGCCTGAAGCTCCTCCTCGCGTTCGTCGTGCTGGCCGTGTTCGTCGGCGTCTACCGGCTGCTGACGGCAGGCATCCGGCCGGTCTTCGAACGCTCACGGCTCGAGGCGGATGCCACCGATCTCCTGCTGTCGATCCTCAAGTACGGGGTGGTCGGCTTTGGATTGATCCTCGCCCTCGATCAACTCGGGTTCGACGTCACGAGCCTGATCGCGGGCCTCGGCATCGCCGGCCTGGCGCTCGGCTTCGCCGCCAAGGACACGCTGGCCAATTTCATCGCCGGAATCACGATCCTGTGGGATCGGCCGTTCAAGGTCGGCGACCGTGTCGAGATCGACGGCGAGTTCGGCCAGGTGAAGAAGATTACCCTGCGCTCGACGCGCATTCACACCAACGAGAACAAAGTGGTCATCATCCCGAATCAGAACGTGACCAACAACAAGATCATCAATCATACGATGCAGGCTTCGCTGCGGCTCGACATCCCCTTCGGGATCGCCTACAAGGAGGATATCGACGAAGCCCGGGCCACGATCCTCGCGCTCACCGCGGACGATGACCGGATCCGTAGCCGCCCCGCGCCGGACGTAGTGCTGACCGAGCTGGCGGACTCGTCGATCAACCTGCAGCTCCGCTTCTGGCTCAAGAATCCCCACGAGGAGGTGCCCCTCGAGCTCGTGTACCGCGAGCGGATCAAGAAGGCGCTCGATCTGGCCGGAATCGAGATCCCGTTCCCGCACCTGTCGCTGTTCGTAGAAAAGACGGGCCCGGAGGGTGGACCGGGGGAGGAGTCAGGGAAAGAGGAAGCAGCCGGTCTCCCGCCCGCGACGGGAGGGCGCACCTGAGGCGAGCCGCGCCGGTCCCCGGGGTCGCACGCGAGAGGTTCGCGTTCGGCCCTGTGCCGCGACTGGCGCTCGAGTGGCCGGACAGCGACCTGGTCGCCGGGACGACGACGCGAAGGCTCAACTTCGGCCGGCACACCGGGGACGCTGCACACCTCGTGTCTGCGGCACACCACGCGCTGCGGGAGTGGGTCGCCGGTCGCTTCGACGGTGTCGTCGGCGGCGAGCAGGTGCACGGCACGCGCCTGTTTCGCGCGGACGGGATCGCAGTCCCCGAGTCGCACCCCCGCAGCGGCCCGTTCTTCCTCAAGGTCGCCGGGACGGACGGCTTCCTGACCGCCACTCCGGGGGTTCTCCTGACGGTGGGGGTGGCGGATTGCGTGCCCGCGTTCCTGTACGCCCGCGAGCCTGGCGCGGTGGCCCTCCTACACGCCGGCTGGCGTGGCGTGGCCGCTTCGATCCTGTCGACGGCTCTGGACGCGCTGGAATCGGCCTACGGAGTTCGTCCGTCCGATTGCCTCGCCTACTGGGGGCCGGCCATCGGCGGCTGCTGCTATCCGGTCGGGGAGGAGGTCGTGGAGGCGATCCATGCGACCTCCGCCGGTTCGCGGACCGAGCGCTGGCTAACCGGGGAGGCGGGTCGATGGCGGGTCGACCTCCGAGGCGCGCTGACGGCGCAGGCGGAGTCCTGCGGGGTGCCGGTCGGCGCGACCACGGCCTCGACCCTCTGTACGTCGTGCCAGGAGGACGTTTTCCACAGCTATCGTCGGGCGCGGGGAGCGGGGGGCCGTATGCTGGCCTACGCCGGGCGACCGGCGCGGCGCGCTCCCGGCCAGGCCCCGCGGAGAGGTGGACTAGCAGGTCGTTAAAGGGTTGCCCGGCCGCGATTTTGGCGTATATTCAGTATCGGGAAGTGGGGCGCGACCCCACTTTTTTTCTTCCGCAGAGGACTCGCTCCGCACCGCGGTATCCTTGGAATGGTCGACGTGGCCCGCCTGACGGCGTTGATCGAGCCCGTCCTGCAGCAGGCGGGCGCCGAGCTGGTGGATCTCGAGGTCTCCGGCGGCGGGGGGCGGCCGCTCATCCGCGCATACGTGGATGCGGAGACAGGAATCACCCTGGACGACTGCGCCCGGCTGTCACGGCGAATCGAGGCGGCGCTGGAAACCGCCGCCGCCGTGCCCGAGCGGTACGTCCTCGAGGTTTCGAGTCCGGGGATCGAGCGCCGGCTCACACGGCGCCGTCATTTCGAGCGCTACACGGGCCGCGAGGTGGCGATCCGGCTCTTCGCGAAGCAGGATGGACGCAGGCGCTTCGTGGGGAGCCTGGAGCGGGTTCTCGACCGGGGAGATGGATCGTTCGCGATCGTCGTGTCGGATTCCGTCGGCGGGTCCTGGACGTTCGGAGCGGACGAGATCGCCAAAGCACGGCTCCACGTGAGCTGGTGAAACGCGACCCGCCCTGACACGGGGGCGGGACAGCAGTCAGGAGAGACAGATGGCAACCGAGATCCTGGACGCTTTCGGGCAGTTGACCCGCGAGAAGGCGCTCGATCGCGACGAGGTCGTCGAGCTCGTCAAGGCGGGAATGCTGGCGGCGGTTCGCCGCAAGCACGGGGCGGAGGCGAACGCCGACATCCTCGTCGATCCAACCAGCGGCGAAATCAACATCTACCTTCTAAAGGAAGTGGTCGCCGACGCGGAGAGTCTCGAGGATGCTTCGCGGCAGATGACCGTAGAAGAAGCCCGCCAGCTCCCATACGTCAACGAGCCGTGGGGCGATGGGGATCCGCAGCCCGGTCAGATCGCCGAGATTCCGCTGGACTTCCGCACCTTCGGCCGTAATGCGATTCAGGCCGCCAAGCAGATGATCATTCAGAAGGTGCGCGAGGAGGAGCGGATCCGGATCCGGGAGGAGTACGCCGGCAAGGTAGGCCAGCTTGTTTCGGGAACGGTCCAGCAGGTCGACCGCGGCAACGCGCTCGTCTTCCTGGATCGCCGAACCGAGGCGCTTCTGCCGGGCCGCGAGCAGGTCCGGCGCGAGTACCTGCGTCAGGGCGAGACGGTGCGCGCACTACTCCTCGACATCAAGGAGACGAGCAAGGGACCCCAGCTCATCCTGAGCCGTACGCATCCGGACTTCGTAAAGGCGCTCTTCGCATTGGAGGTCCCCGAGGTCTACCAGGGGATCGTCGAGATCCGGGGCATCGCCCGCGAGCCGGGCAGCCGCTCGAAGATCGCCGTATGGTCGCGCGATCCGCACGTCGACCCGGTGGGGGCGTGCGTGGGGCTCAAGGGGAGCCGCGTCCAGGCGGTCGTGTCGGAGCTGGGGGGGGAGCGGATCGACATCGTACCCTGGACCGACGACTCGCGCGATTTCATCGCGCAGGCGCTTTCGCCGGCTCAGGTCTACAAGATCATCCTCCACGAACCGGAAGGACCGGACGACGGGGGGCTATTCGGCGAATCTTTCGGGTCCTCGTTCGGAACGTCGTCGTTCCGGGCGCGGAGCCGGTTCCGCGCACCGACCGCCGCGCCGGCGCCGTTCCAGCCTGCCAGCCCCGAGGAGACCGCAGCCGCGCTGGAGGCCTCGAAAGCATCGCGCGAAGCCGCTCGGATGGAGCCGGTGATCCATGAGCCGGTCGAGGGGGAGATCGAGCCCGCCCTGGAGGAGACTCGTCCGCCGGAGAAGCGCGCCACGGTGGTCTGTGCCGAGGATCAGCTCTCGCTGGCGATCGGCCGCTCCGGCCAGAATGTGAGGTTGGCCTCCAAGCTGACCGGATACAAACTCGATCTGGTCAGCAAGGCGGAGTACCTCGCCAAGGAAGAGGAAATCCTGTTCGGCAGAAAGGCCGAGGCGGTGCCCGAAACTTCCGCCGGGCAGGCGCCGGCAGCCGAGGCCGAGGATCTGGCGCTCACCGAGGTCCCCGGAATCGGTGTCGAAGCCGCGGGCGCGCTCGCGGCGCAGGGGTATCGTACGTTCGACGACATCATCAACCTGGAGTACGAAGACCTGGTGGCGATTCCCGGTATCGGGGAGCAGACCGCCGAGCTGCTGATGCGGGTAATCGACGAGCTTACGGTGGAAGTCGAGGAGGAGTGGGACGAAGAGGAAGGCAAGTTCGTCCTCGCCGAAGGCAGGGCGGAGCCGGAGAGTGGGCCGGCCGACGATGAGCCGCAAAAGGCCGACGAGTCGACCGGCGGTCCGGCCGGTTCCTGATCGTTTCGAGGATCGGGTGAAGCCCCGCGCGGCGGGGCTCATCCGTCAAGCGCGGCGGTCGGGGCGGATTGTCGTGGGAGTGGCGCTGACCCGGACCGCCGTCCGCTCCGGTCGCGTCGCCGCCGTGCTGGTCGCGGAGGATCTTCGGCCGGATCGACGCGATTCCTTGATCGAGCGCTGGGGCGCCGCCGGCTTTCCGATCTTCCGCGGTTGGAGCAAGGATGAACTGGGGGAGATCGCTGGAAAGCCCGCTGTATCGGTTCTGGCGGTCACGGATCGCAACATCGCGGCCGGGCTGGTCCATTTGGCGGGCGAGTCCTCGACCGGCGAGGTGACCGTTCGCGAGGGCGGCGATCGTCGCGTGCGGCTGTCACCAGAGCAGGAGGAAGTGGATCGTGCCTAGAGTTCGCATCTACGATGTCGCTCGTCGGTTCGACGTGTCGAGCGAGGCGATGGTGAACCTGCTCCGGGAGATGGACCTTCCGGTCAAGAACCACATGTCCTCGATCGATGAAGAGACTGTCACCAGGGTGGCAGCGAAGTTCGAGGCCGAAAAGGAGGCGGTGAAGCACGCCGGGGAAGAGAAGAAGCGCAAGCTCGACGAGGCGAAACGGAAGCGCCGGGTCGCTGCCGCGGCACCTTCCGAGGCCGTCGGGACGGCCCTCGAGGCTTCCGGGGAGGCCGAGGCACTCGATCGATCGACGGCCGTCGCGGCGCGGGCACCGTCGGCCGGACGCCGGCGCCGGCGCCGGCGCCGGAAGGTCGACCAGAGGGCGGTCGAGGAGAACATCCGCAAGACGATGGCCAAGATCGAAGGTCGTACCCGCCGCCGAAAACGGCTCAAGCGGGACGAATCCGGACCACAGATCGAGGAGCGCGAGCCTGAGAACCTCATCCGGGTCACCGAGTTCGTCTCGGTTGGTGAACTGGCGGACTTGATCCAGGTTCCCGCGACCCGGATCATCGCGACCTGCATGGATCTCGGTTTGATGGTGACGGTCAATCAGCGGCTCGATTTCGACACCATCAGTCTCATCTGCGAGGAATTCGGATACGCCGCCCAGCGGCAAGATGCGTTCGTCCTGAGCGAGCCCGAGGAATCCGAAGACGACGAGGCCGTGCTCGCGCCGCGCCCACCCATCGTGACCGTCATGGGTCACGTCGATCACGGCAAGACTTCGCTTCTCGATCACATTCGCAAGAGCAACGTCATCGCCGATGAATCGGGCGGAATCACCCAGCACATCGGGGCCTATGAGGTCGAGCTGCCTGACCGTCGTTGCCTGACGTTCATCGACACTCCCGGCCACGAGGCATTCACGGCGATGCGCGCTCGCGGCGCCCAGGTGACGGACATCGTGATCCTGGTCGTGGCGGCGGACGACGGCGTGATGCCTCAGACGACCGAAGCGATCGATCACGCACGGGCGGCGGGCGTGCCGATCGTCGTGGCCATCAACAAGGTCGATCTTCCCGAGGCACGGCCGGACCGGGTCAAGCAGGAGCTCGCGCAGCAGAAAGTCGTTCTCGAAGAGTACGGTGGGGAGACATTGGGGAGCGAGGTGAGCGCGAAGACGGGCACCGGAATCGACGAGCTACTCGAGAAGGTGCTGCTGCAGGCCGAGCTTCTGGACCTGAGGGCCAACGCCGATCGCCCGGCTCGTGGCGTCGTCATCGAGGCCGAGCTCGACCGCGGCATGGGAGCGGTTGCCACCGTGCTCGTCACCGGCGGCACGCTCAGGGTCGGAGATTCGTTTATCTGCGGTCTGTTTGATGGCAAGGTGCGGGCGCTACTGAACGAGCGGGGCGGAACGGTCGCCGAGGCGGGTCCGGCGACTCCGGTCCGGATCCTCGGCTTCAGCGGCGTGCCGCAAGCCGGAGACAGCTTCGCGGTCCTGACTGAGGAGAGACAGGCGCGGGACATCGCGCAGAAGCGGCAGCGGCTGCAGCGGGAGCAGGGGTTCCGGAGGTCGAAGGAGCCGACCACCCTGGAGGAGCTCTACGAACACGTGCAGGCCGGCCGAATCGAGCGTCTGAACTTGATCCTGAAGGGGGATGTGGGGGGCTCGGTCGAGGCGCTCGCCGACGAGCTGACGAAGCTCTCGACCGGCGAGGTGCAGGTTGACGTGATCCACCGGGCCGTCGGCGCGATCTCGGAGAACGACGTGCTGCTGGCCGCTGCTTCGAACGCGATCATCATCGGATTCCACGTGCGACCCGATGCCCGGGCGCGGGCGGCGGCGGAGCGTGAGGCCGTGGACATACGCGTATACCGCGTGATCTATGAGGTCGTGGAGGACATCCGTAAGGCGATGGAAGGACTTCTCGCCCCGGAGGAGCGGGAGATCGTCCTCGGGTCCGCGGAGGTCCGGGACACGTTCAAGATCCCTCGTGTGGGTACGATCGCCGGCTGCTTCGTCGCCGACGGTCTCATTCCGCGGACGGCTCGCGTGCGGGTCGTGCGCGACGGAGTGGAGGTCTTCGAGGGGGCGATAGGATCGCTGAAACGGTTCAAGGACGACGTGCGCGAGGTTCGGGAGGGCTTCGAGTGCGGCATCAACCTCGAGGGCTTCAACGATGTGAAGGTGGGGGATGTCATCGAGGCGTACAAGATCGAGGAGATCCAGCGCACTTTGGCGTAGCGGCTGCTCTCTCGCAGCCTTCCGGTCATACCCCCTGGCAGATCGCAAGACGCGATGACGGCAATCGTGGGATTGAGGGTGTTCGACATCCACATCAATGGCACGCAGTCGCTCAAGGAAAAGCGGTTCGTCCTGCGCAGCGTGAAGGACCGGATCGCCAACCGGTTCAACGTCTCGATTGCCGAGGTCGGGCATCAGGATAAGTGGCAGCGCTCCGAGCTTGCGGTCGTGACCGTAAGCGCCGAGCGGCGGCGGGTCGAGCAGACGCTGGACGCCGTTCGGGCTCTACTGGATCGTGAGCCGGAGTTGCGCGTCATCGAAACCCAAACCGAAATCATCTGATTCAAATCCGCATGCCGCACAGGTTCCGGCGCGTCGATCGGGTCGACGAGCTCCTCAAGCAGGAGATCGCTCGGATCGTGCGCCTGGAGGTCAAGGACCCGCGCGTGGGTTTTGCGACGATCATGGACGTCGCCAGCACCCCCGACTTCAGGCATGCGCGGGTCTACGTGAGCATCATGGGGACCGAGGAAGAGAAACAGGCGAGCCTGGACGCCCTGCGCGGCGCGAGCGGCTTCATCCGCAGCCGGGTCGGTCAGGGGGTTACGCTCAAGCGGTTGCCCGAGCTCCACTTCGAGCTCGATCGCACGCTCGAGCGCGCAGCACGGATCGACGCCCTCCTGGACGAGCTCGCGCCGCCGGAGGGGGCGGATGATTAGTGGACCCAGCGAGCGGTTGCCCGCCCGCGGTCGGCGTCGATTCCGAGGTAGCGGCATCCTGCTGCTCGACAAGCCGGTCGGCCCGACCAGCCACGACGCGGTTGCCGCGGTTCGCCGGGCGCTCGGGACCCGCCGGGTGGGCCACTTCGGTACGCTCGATCCGTTCGCCAGCGGGCTGCTGGTCTGCGGCGCAGGGGGCGCGACCCGCCTGGCGCCCTTTGCCGCCGATCACGAAAGGACCTACCGGGGAACGGTCCGGCTGGGCTGGCGAAGCACGACCGACGATCCGGAGGGCGAATTGGAAGCCGCCGCGGGCGCGACGCCGCCTTCCCGCGACGATGTCGAGCGTGCGTGCCGGGCGTGGGTCGGAGAGGTGGGCCAGGTGCCACCCGCCTACTCGGCCAAGCATCTATCGGGTGCGCGGGCCTACGCCCGCGCGCGCGCCGGCGAACGGTTCGTGCTGCCGGAGGCGCGGATCATGATCCGCTCGATCGTGATCGAACGGTACGTCTATCCCGAGCTCGATCTGCAGGTAACGTGCGGTCCGGGTACGTACATCCGCGCACTGGCCCGGGACCTGGGGGAGGCGCTTGGCGTCGGAGGCTACTGCGCCGCGCTGCGCCGCGAGCGCACGGGTCCCTTCGCGGTCGGCGAGGCGGTGGTCTGGGAGGCGCTGCCCGATTGGGTCGCCGTCCGCGCGGCGCTGCTGCCGGCCGAGTCGGTGGTCGTCCACCTGCCAGTGGCGGAGCTGGACGCAGCAGGTCAGATCGCCGCCGTCCAGGGACGCTCCCTGCCGCTCCCGGACGGCCTTCCGCCCGACTCCAGCTGGGTTCGGCTCCGGGGCCCTGTCGGATTCATCGGGCTGGCGGAGGTTCGCGATGGGAGTCGGCTCCAGCCGCGGCGGATCCTGACGCCCGGCGACGGCGCCGTTTTCCGAAAGGGGCGTCCGTCCGTTGGGGAGACGGAAAGGTGACGATCGACATGGCGGTCCTTCCCTGGACCGGCCGGACGACGGTCACCGTGGGCACGTTCGACGGCATCCATCGGGGGCACCGAGAGGTGCTGGACGAGATCGTCCGTCGCGCGGTCGCCGCCGGGCGGGCGAGCGTCGTCGTCACGTTCGAGCCGCACCCCCTGCGGGTGATCGCGCCGGATCGAGCCCCCCGGCTGCTGACCACGTGGTCCGAGAAGCGTCTCCTGCTGCCGCTTCTAGGGGTCGACTACGTCCACGTCCTCGAATTCACCGAGGCCCTCCGGCGGCTGACTCCCGAAGCGTTCGTGCGCCGGATCCTGATCGGTCGCCTGCGGGTCGCCGAGCTCGTGATCGGACACGATCACGGGTTTGGCAGGGATCGCAAGGGTGACGCCGAAACCCTGCACCGCCTCGGATCGGAGGCGGACTTCACGGTCGACGTGGTCGGAGCGGTCCGGGTGGGGGAGGTTTCCGTCTCGAGCACGGCGATCCGGCACGCGGTCGAGGCGGGGGATCTCGGCGCGGCCCGCGCCGGGCTCGGGCGCCCCTATTCCATCCTGGGCGAGGTGGTGGCGGGCGCCGGCCGGGGGCGCAGGCTGGGGTTCCCGACCGCGAACATGCGAATCGATCCCGACAAGTGCCTGCCGCCGGAGGGAGTGTATGCGGCGCGGGTCGACATCGAAGGATCCCGGTTCGAGGCTATGGCGAACCTGGGCGCGCGACCCACCTTCGATGAGCGCGATCCGCGCCTCGAGCTCCATCTGCTGGACTGGCCCGACGAGCCGCTCTACGGCACCCGTCCGAGCGTGGAGTTCGTCGCCAGGCTGCGCGCCGTGCGTCGCTTCGACGGCCCCGGGGCGCTGGCCGCCCAGCTCGAGAGCGATCGCCATGCCGCCAGGCAGGTTCTGGCCAAGAACGGTGTCGTTGAACGGGGGGTGGCATGATCGGGCATGGTATTCTATTTTATAGTTTTTAATCCACATCATCCGACACGAGTCCGCGAGGTCGATCCCACGCATGAGCTTCAGTCCGTCCCATAGATCCGAAGTCATCGGGGAGTTTCGCGCTCACGAGGCCGACACCGGGTCCACGCGCGTGCAGATCGCGCTGCTCACCCGGCGGATCAACGATCTCACCGATCATTTCCGGAAACACTCCCAGGACCATCATGGTCGCCGCGGGCTGCTGAAGATGGTGGGCCGCCGTCGCCGGCTGCTCGATTATCTGAAGCGCACCGATGTCGAGGCCTATCGCCGGATCCTGGTGGAGCTCGAGCTGCGAAAGTAGGCACGCTTCGAAGATCAACCCGGAAAAGGGCTAGTCGACTTGGAATGGGGGACGCGGTTTTCGGCGTGAGATGTACGCGGCACGCTCCTGTGGAACGTGCCCCGCATATCTTACGGCGAACCTTGCCGCGCCACCTGACCCCGCCTGACAGCCGCCTTTCCGTTCACCCAGCCGGTCGGGAACGATCCCGGCCGCAACCTGTCAGGAGATGAGCATGGCTACAACGAAAAAAGTGATCGCGGTCGGCGATCGCGATCTGATCATCGAAACCGGGAAGATGGCGCGGCTGGCCGGCGGCGCAGTCACGGTCCAGCAAGGGGAGACCGTCGTTCTTTGCACCGCGACCGCAAGCCCCAAGGCGGACTCGTCACGGGGATGGTTTCCGCTGTTCGTCGAGTACCGCGAGAAGATGTACGCCGCCGGCAAGATCCCCGGCGGCTTCTTCAAGCGGGAGGGACGGCCGGGGGAGAAGGAGACCCTCTCCGCCAGGCTCATCGACCGGCCCTGCCGGCCGCTCTTTCCGGAGGGCTTCATGCACGAGACCCAGCTCGTCTGCCAGGTGCTCTCGTACGACGGGGCCAACGATCCCGACGTGCTGGGGATCGTGGGCTGCGGGGCGGCGCTGTCGATCAGCGGAATTCCGTTCGAGGGTCCGGTCGCGGGGGTGCGGGTCGGTCTTGTCGACGGCGCCTATGCGATCAACCCCACCCAGGCGGAGCTGGAGGCGAGCCCGCTGGACGTCGTCGTGGCCGGCACCGCCGATTCGGTCTCGATGGTGGAGGGCTCGGGTGACGAGGTCTCCGAGACCGAGCTGCTGGGAGCCATCCGGGCCGGACACGAGGCGATCGCTGCGATCTGTGCGGTGCTGGACGAGCTGAAGCGCGATACGGGTCGGCCGGCGATGGGTTGGTCGCTACCGGCGCGCGACGCCGATCTTGCCGGCCGCGTCGCGGAGCGGGCAAGGGGCGATGTCGCGGCCGCCATGCGGATCGCCGACAAGGAGGAGCGCAACAGCGCCCTGGAAGCCGTCCGGGACCGCACCGTCGAGGTCTTCGCGGCCGAGATGGGGGATGATTTCGGCGCCGCCGAGGGCCAGGTCAGACGCGCCCTGGAGAATGTCGAGTACGAGGTCATGCGCACGCGGATTCTCGAAGAGGGCCGGCGCGCGGACGATCGCGGTCCCGAGGACATCCGACCGATCACGATCGAGGTCGGTCTCCTGCCGCGCGCCCACGGATCGGCTCTCTTCACGCGCGGCAGCACGCAGTCGCTGGGTGTCGTGACGCTCGGAACCCGTCAGGACGAGCAGATGATCGACGACCTCGATCCCAAATGGGACAAGACGTTCATGCTCCATTACAACTTTCCGCCATTCTCGGTCGGCGAGGTCGGCCGCTTCGGAGGAACCGGTCGCCGGGAGATCGGGCACGGGGCGCTCGCCGAGCGCTCGCTCAAGAGCCTGTTGCCACCCCACGAGGAGTTCCCGTACACCATCCGGATCGTCTCCGACATCCTGGAATCGAACGGCTCCTCCTCGATGGCTTCGGTGTGCTCCGGGTCGCTGTCGCTCATGGATGCGGGCGTACCGCTTCGGAAGGCGTGCGCCGGGATCGCGATGGGCCTCGTCAAGGAAGGCGAGCGGGTGGCCGTGCTCTCCGATATCCTGGGAATCGAGGACCATCTGGGCGACATGGACTTCAAAGTCGCCGGGACGCGAGAAGGAATCACCGGGTTCCAGATGGACATCAAGATCAAGGGCGTCTCTTTCGAGATTCTCGAGCGCGCACTCGAGCAGGCGCGGAGAGGCCGAATGCACATCCTGGGCGAGATGGAGAGCTCGCTCGGGGCCCCGCGGGAGTCGATCAGCATCCACGCTCCGCGTATCCTGACGATCATCGTGCCCAAGGCGAAGATCCGGGATGTGATCGGATCGGGTGGAAAGGTGATCCGCGGGCTCCAGGAAGAGACCGGCGCCAAGATCGACATCGACGACGCCGGAGTGGTGACGATCGCGTCCATCGACGGCGCGGGTGGCGAGGAGGCCTTGCGGCGGATCGAGAAGATCATCGAAGAGCCGGAGATCGGAAAGATCTACGAGGGTCCGGTGAAGAGCATCACCACCTTCGGCGCGTTCGTCGAGATCCTCCCCGGACGCGACGGACTGGTTCACATCTCCGAGCTGGAGCATCGTCGGGTCGAGCGCGTAGAGGACGTGACGTCGGAGGGGGAAATGATGCGCGTCAAGCTGATCGGCATCGACAATCAAGGAAGGGTCAAGCTGAGCCGCAAGGCGCTGCTCGAGAAGCCCGAGGGCGCCGAGAGCGCGGCCAACGGGTCGGGCGAGGGCGGGGAACGAACCCCGCGGGGAGATCGGGCGGACCGCGGGGATCGGGGTGAGCGAGGCGGCCGGGGCCGTGGCCCGCGCCGCGGCGGCCGCGACCGGCGCTAGCACCCCGTCTTGAGCAGCCGGCACTCCGGTATTTCGACGATCCGCTGATGAGGATCGGGGTTCCGCGCGAGGTCAAGACGAACGAGTATCGGGTCGCGCTGCGCCCCGTCGGGGCCGAGATGCTCACCCGCGAGGGTCACGAGGTCTGGGTCGAGCGCGGTGCGGGCGAGGGATCCGGCTTCGCGGATGATGCGTACGAGAAGGCCGGCGCCCGGTTGACGGAAGAGGCGGGCGCGATCTTCGCCGATTGCGAGATGGTGCTCAAAGTCAAGGAGCCCCTTCCGGCGGAGATCGAGCGCCTCCGTGAAGGCCAGATCGTCTTCACGTACTTCCACTTTGCCGCCAGCCGCGAGCTGACCGACGGCCTCATCGAATCCGGGGCGGTGGCGATCGCCTACGAGACGGTGGAGGAGCCCGACGGTTCGCTGCCGCTGCTGATCCCCATGAGCGAGGTGGCGGGCCGAATGGCCGTCCAGGAGGGCGCCAAGTATCTCGAGAAGCTTACCGGGGGTCGGGGGATCCTTCTGGGAGGAGTTCCCGGTACGCCGCCGGGGGAAGTGGTGATTTTGGGTGGCGGCGTGGTCGGCACGAACGCCGCCAAGATGGCTGCCGGCCTTGGCGCCCGCGTCACGATTCTCGACATCTCTCTCGACCGCCTGCGCTATCTGGAGGATGTGATGCCGGCCAACGTCGAATGTCTCTTTTCCGACGCGCACACGATCCGCGAGATGATCGCGCGGGCCGATCTGCTGATCGGCGCCGTGCTTCTGCCGGGCGCCAAGGCGCCGAATCTCGTCACGCGGGAGGACCTTCGCAGGATGAAGGACGGTGCTGTGATCGTGGACGTCGCGGTGGACCAGGGGGGCTGCATCGAAACCTGCCGGCCGACTACGCACGAGGATCCCGTTTTCGTCGTCGAAGGCGTGGTTCATTATTGCGTCGCGAACATGCCCGGGGCGGTGCCGCGGACCTCGACGATCGCGCTGACCAATGCCACCTTGCCCTACGCCAGGCGGATCGCGGGGCGAGGATGGGAGGAGGCGTGTCGCGAGAGCGGCTCGCTCTGCCGCGGGCTCAACGTGGTGGGAGGCAGGGTGACGTACCCGGGCGTCGCCGAGGCGTTCGACCTTCCGTATCACGATCCGGTGGAGGTTCTCGGTTGAAAACCGGCGCCGGAACGAGAGTAGGGCGGCGACAGACCGCCGAGCTCCGCCTCCGGCGCGTGACCGGGCACGACCTGCCACTTCCAGAGTATGCCAGCGATGGGGCTGCCGGTCTCGATCTACGGGCGGCCGAGCGGCACCGGATCGCGCCCGGCGAGCGACGACTGATCGGGACCGGGTTCGCGATCGCTCTGCCTCCGGGCTGCGAAGGCCAGATCCGTCCGCGCTCGGGCCTGGCGGCACGGCTGGGGCTGACGATCCTCAACGCACCGGGCACGGTGGACGCCGACTATCGCGGCGAAGTGAAGGTTCTGCTCATCAATCTGGGAAGCGAGCCGGTCGAGATCGAGATCGGCGACCGGATCGCGCAGCTCGTCGTGGCGCCGGTGTCGCGGCTGCGGCTGGTCGAAGTGGAGATGCTCCCCGGCACCAGCCGCGGGGACGGCGGGTTCGGCTCCACGGGCCGCTGAGAGACAGGCGATGCTGAGGTTCCTGCGATCCAACTCCGGCCCCTTCTTTACGAGCGAAGTGTCGGTCGACCTCGGCACCGCGAACACGCTCATCTACGTCAAAGGCCGGGGAATCGTCCTCAACGAGCCTTCGGTGGTCGCCCTCGACTCCGACACCCGGGAGATTCTCGCGGTCGGGTTGGAAGCGAAGAAGATGCTCGGCCGCACGCCCGCCGGGATCGAAGCCGTCCGCCCGCTCAAGGATGGGGTGATCGCCGACTTCGATGTGACCGAGAAGATGCTTCGCGACTTCTTGAAGCGGGTCCTCCGGAACCGACTCATGCCGATCCGGCCCAAAGTGCTGATTTCGGTGCCGAGCGGGATCACCGAGGTCGAGAAGCGCGCCGTCCGAGACAGCGCCGAATCGGCGGGGGCGAAGGAGGTCTACCTCGTCCCCGAGCCGATGGCCGCCGCAATCGGCGTCGGCCTGCCGGTCGAGACCCCGACCGGGAACATGGTGATCGACATCGGCGGCGGCACCACGGAGATCGCGGTCATCGCCCTCTCGGGGATCGTCAGCGACACCTCGATCCGAGTGGGCGGCGACGAGATCGACGACGCGATTCTGCAATTCCTCAAGAAGAGCTACAACATCCTGATCGGCGAGCCCACCGCGGAGATCGTCAAGATGACGATCGGATCGGCGTATCCATCCGGGGAAGAGCGCGAGATGGAGGTCAAGGGCCGGGATATCGTCTCGGGGATCCCCAAGACCGTGAAGGTCAACTCGGTCGAGGTGCGGGAGTCGATCCAGGAGCCGATCGCGGCAGTGGTCGACGCCGTGCGGCAGGCGCTGGAGCGGACGCCCCCCGAGCTGGCCAGCGACATCGTCGACCGCGGGATCGTGATGACCGGGGGAGGGGCGCTGCTGAAGGGACTCGATGCCTTGCTGCGCGAGAACACCAGCTTGCCGATCAACGTCGACGAGGAGCCGCTGACCTGCGTGGTGCGCGGGACCGGTCGCATCCTGGACGACCCCGACAGGTACCGGGGAGTGCTCACCCTCGGACGCCGGAGCTAGTGGCTCCCGGCCGCTGAGCCGCCCTGCCGTGACGCTCTTCCGCGAGACCCTACGTGCCGAAGCGGTCGCGGTGGGTCTGGCCGTGGTGTCGCTGGCCTTCCTCACGCTGCCCGAGCCGGACCAGCAGTCCCTCGCCCGCCGCGCGAATCACGTCCTCCTGCTCCCCCTTTCCCAGGTGCGTGAGATCTTCAGCGGTCACTTGAGATTGAGGCGTGAGAACGCACGCTTGCGGCTGGAGCTCCAGCGGGCCCGGCTGTCGCTCGCGTCGACCCGCGCCGCCCGGCTGCAGAATCAGGAGCTCCAGCGGCTGCTCGGCTTCCGGGAAGACCAGCCGGTGCAGCTCGTGCCTGCGCGGGTGATCGACCGCAATTTCAGCACCCTGCCGACCATCCTGCTTCTGGACGCCGGTCGGGAGGATGGCATCGAGCCCGAACTCCCGGTCGTCACGATGGAAGGTCTCGTCGGCAAGACGGTAGGGGTCGGCCCCGGGACGAGCCAGGTGCTGCTCTACAGCGATCCAGCCTTCAGCGCCAGCGCTCTGCTGGTCGGCGGGGACCATCTCGAGTACGGGATCGTGCGGCCGGCTCCCACGGGTCAGCTTCAACTGCTGCTTCCCCTCCGATCGCGATCGGAGCCAGGGGACCGGATCGTCACTTCGGGGTACGGCGGCACTTTTCCGCGCGGGATCCCGATCGGAACGGTGGATCGCATTCGCGAAGATCCGCGTCTCGGCCTGCAGCGAATCGATCTAGTGGAACCGGCGGTGAACCTGGGATCGGTGACGGCGGTCTACGTGCTGCGGCGCGACGCGGGAACGGCCTCCAGCACTGCGCGTGAGGTTCCCGCCGGTTCGGCCGGCGATGTGCCCCGCCTCTTCTGGCCCGGCTACGCCTACCCGCCGATGGCCGGGGAGTCCTTCGGCGCCCGCGATCCCGGCGGGAGCGATTCGATGGCGGCCGCCGGAGCCGATTCGATCCCCGTCCGCGACACGACGGAAGACGCCGGCCCGTGATCGAGCGGCCCACGAGGCCGGGTCCGGAGCGGACGCCGACCGGCCGCTTTCTGCTTTTCCTCGTTGCCTGTCTGGCGGCGGCGATGCTTCTGGAGGACCCGCTTAGCCTCGGCGGCGCGGCCCCCGACTTCACCGTCATCGCCCTGGTGTACGGCGCGATCCGATGGGGTGCCCTGCGGGGCGCCGTGCTCGGATTCGGCCTCGGGATTTTCCTGGACACGCTGGTACTATTCCAGTTCGGGCTGCACGCCCTGGGGATGACCGCGATCGGGTACGTCCTGGGCAAGCTGCGGGAAACGGTGTACCTCACGACCGGTGGGGTGGACCTGCCCCTGCTGGCGGGCGCGAAGCTTGCATTGGATGTCCTCGTCCTGGCCGTGGCGGCGGGCGGGGCCTGGGCCGCGTTCGAGCTCCGCTTCTTCTGGGATTCCCCCCTGAGCGCTCTCTACACGACCCTCGTCGGGGCGCTCGGCCATCGCGTCTTTCTCGGCTCGTGAGGCCCGTTGCGTTCTTCCGGCGGCCGCCATAAGCTTGTACGCTCTCGAACAATCCGGGGGGAATGAAGACCAGCCTCATCCCGCAACAGCCGTCCGCGCCCTTCGATACGATTCATCGAAGTCAGCGAGCCCGGGTGGCGCGCACGGCCCTCTTCGGGGTATTCGTCCTCCTGATCATCGCTTTTTTCCGACTCCAGGTCGTCCGTCATGCCGAGTTCGCGCTGCAGGCCACGAGCAACCAGGTGCGCACCGTCCCCCTGCCGGCCCCGCGCGGGTTCCTGTACGATCGCAACGGGCAGATCATCGCCGAGAACGTCCCGGCCTACTCGGTTTCGATCCTGCCGCCTTCGTCCGCAGACCTGGTCGAAGGAATGGCGAAGATCGCTCCGATCCTCGAGCTCGACGCCGCGGCTGTCGATGAGCTGATCCGCCAATACCGTCTGGCACCCGGACAGCCGGTCCTGATCGACGACGACATCGACTATCACACGCTGTCGCTCCTGGAGGAAAGACGCGACGCTGTTCCCGGACTCCTGCTGCAGCCGAAGCCACGGCGGGTCTACCCGCACGGGCGGGCGACGGCGCATTTGACCGGCTACGTGGCCCAGATCAATGAGCGCGAGCTCTCCGGATGGAAGGATCGGGGCTACGCGCCTGGAGACATCGTCGGGAAGACCGGCCTGGAGCGGATGTACGAAGCGCGGATGCAGGGTGAGAAGGGAGCCGAGCACCTGGAGGTCGATGTCCTCGGTCGTCGCGTGGGTCCATGGTCGGTGATGCCGTTCGAGCCGCCCCGCCGCGGCGAGGATCTGCGCCTGACAGTGGATCTCGATCTTCAGCGCCGGGCGGCGGAGCTCTTTCCGGAAGGCAAGCGAGGGTCGGTGGTCGGTCTCGACCCGAGCAACGGCGACGTGCTGCTGCTCTACTCGAGCCCGAGCTACGATCCCAACGTGTTCAGCGGCCGTGTCACCGCTGCGGCCTGGAACCGGCTCGTGAGCGATCCCGACAAGCCACTGCTGAACCGTGCGGTCCAGGCCCTTTACTCGCCGGGGTCGGTCTTCAAGCTGGCCACCGCCGCGATGGCGATGTCGCTCGGGATCGTCGATCCCGACGAATATCAGGACGTGCCCTGCAGGGGCGGGTACCAGTTCGGCCGGCGCTGGTCCGGATGCCACGCGGTCCACGGCTGGGCGACGTTGCGGGACGCGATCGTCACCTCCTGCGACACGTACTTCTACCAGCTCGGCCTTACGCTGGGTCTGGAGGAGCTGACGCGCCTGGGGATGGCCTGGGGCTTGGACGAGAAGACGGGCGTCGATCTGCCGAACGAGACGCGAGGCCTGTTTCCCGAGTCCGTCGCCTGGTACGACCAACGGTACGGTTCCGGCGGCTGGGGTCCGGGAGTCGTGTTGAACCTGTCGATCGGCCAGGGGGAGATCGCGATGACACCCCTCAAGCAGGCGCAGCTCGTGGCCGCGATCGTGAACGGCGGAACGTTTTATCAGCCCCGCCTGCTGAAGACCGACGAGCCGCCGATCGTGAGGACTCAGCTGCCGCTCGCGAGCGACCAGTACGAGATACTCACATCCTCTCTGACGGGCGTCGTGAACGACTGGCGCGGCACCGCCTACCGGCGGGCGCACAGCGTGCCGCTTCGCTACACGATCGGCGGCAAGTCGGGCACGGTGGAGCACAACGCGGGGAAACCGCACGGCTGGTTCGTCGCCGCCGGTCCAATGGATAACCCTCAGATCGTCGTCGCCCTTGTGGTCGAGGAGGGGCTGAGCGGATCGGCGCACAGCCCGATGGCGATCGATCTCGTCCAGATGTACCTCGACGGTCTGAGCGGGCTGGCGCCGCCGAACGCCGGACTGCCTCCGCCGATAGCGCTGAGCGAAGGCGCCCTCACGCAGGAGTGAAGCGCCGTGAGCCGGGTGCGACTGAGTCCGCCGCACAACTGGTATCTCCTGGGACTCGCGCTGACATTGGCCGGCGGGGGGTTGCTGCTCCTTTTCTCGGCCGGCCAGACCGCGACCGGCGCCAACGCGGACTACTGGCAGCTCCAGCTCATCTGGTTGTTCTTTGCGCTGGTCGCCTACGCGGTGATCGGTTTCGTTCCCATCCGCCTGCTGGAGAAGGCGAGCTGGCCGCTGTACGTAGCGAGCGTGCTCCTGCTCGTCGTCGTGCTCGCCTTGCCCGAGATCGGCGGCGCCCGGTCCTGGATCCGCTTCGGCGCGATCGGTTTCCAGCCGTCGGAGTTCGCCAAGGTCGCCGCGATTCTCGTCGTAGCCCGCTGGGTCGCGTCGCTGGAGAGCCCACCTCGCGAGCTGACGGACCTGACGACGCCCGCGCTCCTGATCGCCCTGCCTGCCGGCCTGACGCTCCTTCAGCCGGATCTGGGCACGGCGATGATCTTCGTGCTGCTTCTCGCCGGTCTCTGCTTCTGGTCGGGGGCGCCGCCGGTCATGGTGTTCCTCCTTCTCTCGCCGATCGTGAGCATCCTGCTGACGTTCTCGCTTCCATTGTGGTCGCTGTACATCGTGGGCGTGGGCGCGATCCTGTTCCTGCTGGGGCCCGGGCGTGGCACATGGCTGTATGTGTCGGCGAGCAATCTCCTGATGGGTATCGTGGCGCTGCCGCTTTGGAACGCACTGGCCGGCTACCAGAAGCAGCGCCTCCTCGTCTTCCTCCAGCCGGAGAGCGACCCCCGCGGCGCGGGCTGGAACGTGATTCAATCGAAGGTGGCGATCGGCTCCGGGGGATGGTTCGGAAAGGGCTTCCTCGACGGGACCCAGAAGCGCCTGGCGTTCCTTCCCGAGCGGCACACCGATTTCATCTTTTCCGTGCTCGGCGAGGAGCTCGGGTTCCTGGGGGTTCTGGTATCCCTCACGCTGTTCGTGCTCCTGCTCGTCGAGGGGGTCCGCATCGCCGAGCGCAATCCGGATGCTTTCGCGAGCACGGCTGCGTTCGGTCTGGTGGTGTTGATCGCCAGCCATGTCACGATCAACACCGCGATGACGGCGGGGCTGCTGCCGATCACCGGCCTGCCGATGCCGTTTCTCTCTAGAGGGGGATCGTTTCTCGTCGTCTGCTTCGTTGCGGTCGGCCTCTGGCGGCTGGTATGGTATGATCGATTCAGCCTTCGAAGCCGCTGAGCGAACCGGAAGGGGAACTGCTCAAGAGAGGGGGAGGAGTGGCGGATCGTAGCGTCAACAAAGCGATTCTCATCGGCAACCTGGGACGCGACCCGGAGCTTCGTCACACCGCGAGCGGGCAGGCGGTCGCGACGTTCACGGTGGCGACGAACCGGTCCTGGACCTCACCGGACGGAACCGCGAACGAGGAGACGGAGTGGCACAACATCGTAGCCTGGGCACGGCTGGCCGAGATCTGCCAGCAGTACCTCCAGAAGGGGCGCAAGGTATACATCGAGGGTCGCATCCAGACGCGTTCCTGGGATGATGCCAAGACCGGCCACAAACGCTACATGACCGAGATCGTCGCCAACCAGATGATCATCCTCGATGCACCGGGTGGGTCGCGCGGGGACGCGAGCGGCCGAGGCGCGGCCCGCGAGCGCGGAGCCCAGGCCGGCGGGGCGGCGAGCTCGCCGGGCGCCGCGGTCGACTGGCCCGAGGCAGACGATCAGGATGACGATCTGCCGTTCTGAATTGATGCCGGCGGTTCCACGGCACGGAACTTGTTGAACCCCACCGGTGTTCTTTATCGTGAGGCAGAGAATGGTGATACCCAGAGGTGTCCTCGCGATCGCGGTCGTCGTGCTGGCAGCGTACGCCGCTCCCTCCGCCCAGGCCCAGCAGGCAGAACCGGAGCCGGCGGCGCCCTCGCTGCGACCGGGACCGACGCGGGAGGCCCGCGCCGTGACCGCCCGCTCCCTGGCCCCCACTCCTTCTCCTCCCGCCGCCCAAGTCCTTCCCCGCTATTTCACCTTCCAGCGTGATTTCGCGGCCGATTTCGGCTTTCCGGTCGCGAGCCCGGCCGCGAGCGACACGGCGGCCTTCGTCCATGACCTCCGGGGTTGGGTCGTGTCCCGTTGGGGGGAAACCTCCTTCTACGAATGGGTCGAGCGGGCGCTCGTCGTTTACGCTCACGTCCAGGCTTCCACGCGGTTCGAGAGGAGGGGCTTCAACATGGGGGTCGAGATGGACGACGTGGCCGAGGGGAAGCTGGGAGTTCGCGTGAGCCGCGCGCTCGAGTAGCGGATGGCTGGGCAGAGTACGCGCCGGTCGGCGCCGGGCGCCCTTCGCGGGCGTTTTTTTTTGTCGTTCCTCTCGCTCCTCCTGGGTGTGGTGGGGTGCAGCGGGGTTCGCCGCCCGCCGGATCCCCCGGCCGCGGAGATTCCGCCGGCGCCGCGCTTCGCGGCCGAGCCGACGATCCGGGTCGGTGTCGCGTGGGGCGATTCCGGACTCATGATCGGCGGGAATGGTCGGTGGTGGATCCGGGAGAGCGCCCGGAACCGACCCATCGCGGTAGTCGAGGGTGGCGCCGCGTGGCGGGTCGTACGGCTCCCCTTCGAGACCGCGCTGCGGGTCGCGCGCGCGGACGGGTACCTCTCCCAGCCGCATCCAGGCCCGCTGACCGTGGCCCCACTGGGGCCGTTTCCGGTCGAGCTCGGTGGAACCGCCTATCCCGGTTCCATCGAGATCCTCCTCCGGCCCGATGGCACGCTGACCGCCGTGAACGTGGCTCCGATCGAGACGTATCTCGAGGGGGTGGTTCCCAAGGAGCTCGGCCGGCCGGGCGCGGACGCCATCGAGGCGTTGCGCGCGCAGGCCATCGCCGCGCGGACGTACGCCCTCAAGCGTCTCGGGAGCCGGGCCGCCCTGGGGTTCGACGTCTACGGAACGATTCAGGACCAGGCGTATCTCGGACACCCCGACCCCGCGGATTCGCTCGCCATCCGGGCGGTGCGGGCGACCCGCGGCGAGGCGCTGCTCTACAACGGGTATCTGATCGACGCCTACTATCACTCGACCTGCGGCGGGCATACGGCGCGGGTGGAGCAAGTGTTCGACGATCCGGCCGCGCCCTACCTGACCGCCGTCAGCGACGAGCGGCCGGAGGGCGGGTACTGGTGCCAGAGTTCGAAGTACTTCCGCTGGACCGCCGCCTATGATTCCGTCGAGATCCAGGCGACGATCGCGCGCAACCTGCCGGCGCTGGTGCCGGTGCCACCCGGCGGCGTGGGCGCGGTGCGGGACGTGGAGGTCGTCCGTTCCACGCCGGAGGGCCGCGCCCTGACCGTCCAGGTGGCGACCTCGACCGGACGCTATCTCGTGAGCGAGAACGAGATCCGGACGCTCTTCGCGGACACTGGAGGGACGTGGCTGCGGAGCACGCTGTTCCTGATGCGAGCGGTTCGGGACGGAAGCCGGCTCGTGGGGCTCACGCTGGTCGGCGGGGGCTGGGGCCACGGGGTCGGCATGTGCCAGGTGGGAGCGATGGCGCGCGCCCGGGCGGGGCAACCGTACGGACAGATCCTGGAGACCTACTATCCGGGCGCGACGATCGCGCGTCTCTACTGACCGAGATGACGCGGGCAGTGGTGGCGCTGGGGTTATGGCTCGCCTGGGCCCCGATCGCGTGCGCCCTGGTCGCGTGCGCGGCCGCGGTTTCGCCGTCCGTGGGCGCGGACGCATCGCCGGGCAGCATCCCGATCCGGGACCGCTACGCGCAGGCGCGGCTCGACCTCCTGGACGCGATCAACGCGGACCGGGCCGCGGCCGGGGTGGCGCCGGTCGCGCTCGACTCGCTGGCCACCGTCGTCGCCCAGGCGCATGCCGAGGCGATGGCGGCTTACGGTTTCTTCAGCCACTACGGACCGGCGGGCGACGCGCCCTACGAGCGGCTGGCCGAAGCCGGCGGAACGGTGCACGTGCTGGAGAACGTCTTCCGGTGGCGCCAGCGGGCGTCGAGCCCGCCCTCGGTCGGCGACCCGTGGGCGCGTTTCGATGTTCTCCGGGCCGAAGCCCGGCTCATGAGCTCGCCCGCCCACCGGCGGACGATCCTCTCCCCGCACCGCACGGCGGTCGGGTTGGGGCTGGCGGTCGATCGCGCGAAGGGAGCGGTATACGTCGTCCAGGACTTCATCGCCCGGTATCTGGACCTCGAAGTCCCGCGCCGCGCCTGGCGCGCGTCCTCGACGCAGGTCTCGGGCCGGGCGCGGGCAAGCGGGGTGCGGCCGCTCCTGATCGTCTTGCGGCGCGAGGTTCAGCCGCGCGCCTGGCAGGCGAGGGAGGAGTCGCCCCCCGGCGGTCCCTATGCCGACGGGACCGGCGAGGGCACGATTCTGCCGCCATGGGCGATCGAATGGCGGCCAACCGACCGATCCTTCACGGTCACCCTGCCGATCGGCCGCGGCAGCGATCCGGGACGCTACTACGGGATCGTCTATGTCGCCCCCGAGAGGATCGTCCGGCGCGCGCTCGACCGGGGGTCGGTCGACACCGAGGATGGCTGGCCCGGCGGGGCGTTCGTGATCGAACTGCTGTAGCGTGAGCGAACTCCCGCAGGTTGAAAACTGCCGCCGCGGGCGTAACTTGAACGGGTCCCCAGACCCCGCATCCTGAGAGGAAGCAACGTGTTCGAGAGACGGCAAACGCGCCGGGTCATGGTCGGCAGGGTCCCCATAGGCGGCGGTTCGCCGATCACCGTCCAGTCGATGGCCACGACCAAGACGACCGACATCTACCCGACCCTCAACCAGATCCGGAACCTGGAGGTGGCCGGCTGCGACATCGTCCGGGTAACCGTGCCCGACGAGGCGAGCGCCGAGGCGCTGCCCGAGATCAAGGCCGGCATCTCGATCCCGCTGGTCGCGGACATCCACTTCAACTACCGGATCGCCCTGCTCGCGCTCGACGCCGGGATCGACAAGCTGCGGATCAACCCCGGGAACATCGGTGGCGAGAAGCGGGTCCAGGCGGTCGTCGAAAAGGCCAAGGAGCGGCGGGTCCCGATCCGGATCGGCGTCAACTCGGGTTCGCTGGAACCGGACCTCCTCGAGCGCGACGGCGGCCCGACCGCGGGGGGCATGGTCGACTCGGCGATCCGACACTGCGAGATCCTCGAGCGGATGGACTTCACCGACATCGTCGTCTCGCTCAAATCCTCGCACGTCCCGCGCATGATCGAGGCCTACCGCCGCTTCTCCGATCTACGCGACTATCCGCTGCACCTCGGCGTCACCGAAGCGGGGCCGGTCGAGGCGGGAACGATCAAGTCGTCGGCCGGGATCGGGACCCTGCTCGGCGAGGGGATCGGCGACACGATCCGGATCTCGCTCGCCGACGACCCGGTGATCGAGACGCGGGTCGCCAAGAAGCTCCTCCAGGTGCTGGAGCTCCGGCCAAGCGGGATCAACGTGATCGCCTGCCCGTCGTGCGGCCGGGCCGAAGTCGACGTCCACAAGCTGGCGGCGGAGGTCGAGAAACGGACCGCTCACCTCGACAAGAACATCACGATCGCGGTCATGGGCTGCGCGGTGAACGGCCCCGGCGAGTCCCGCGAGGCGGACATCGGAATCGCGGGCGGGGTGAAGAAGGGCTTGTTGTACCTGAAGGGGCAGAAGGAACACACGATCCCCGAGGAGGAGCTCGTCGAGGCGTTGCTCCGCAAGGTCGAGACCGAGCTGTAATGGATCCCGTACGGGTCGGGCTCCTGGGCGCCGGGGCGGTGGCCCAGGTCGCCCACCTGCCCGCCTACCGCCGACTCAGGAACGCCCGCCTGATCGCCATCTGCGACAACGAGGCGCCGAAACGCCGCGCGCTCCGCGAGCGCACGGGGGTGAAACACGCGGTTTCGTCGATCGACGAGCTCCTCGCGATCGACGAGGTCGACGCCGTCGATGTGTGCCTGCCGACCCATCTCCACCGGGATGCGGTCGTCCAGTGCCTCGAGGCGGGCAAGCACGTGCTCTGCGAGAAGCCGTTGGCCATGAATGCGGCCGAGGCGGAGGAGATCCTCGCCGCCGCGCGCGCCTCGGGAAGGTTCCTCATGGAAGCCTTCATGTACCGCTGTAGCGCGCAGACCCGGCGGATCGTTGAAATCGTGCGCTCGGGCGCCATCGGCGAGGTGCGCGTCATTTCCGCGCACTTCTGCTTCGATGGCGGCGCGAATCCCGAGGGCCGGCTGCTGCGGAAGGAACTCGGCGGCGGAGGCATCCTCGATGTCGGCTGTTATCCCGCCAGCTTCTGCCGCCTGATCGCCGGAGCCGCCACCGGAAGCGCGTTCGCCGAACCCGAGGACATCGCCGCCATCGGGCGGTTCGGCCCGACCGGCGTGGACGAAATCACCCATGCCATCGCGCGCTTTCCCGGCGGAATCCAGGCCCGCCTAAGCTGCGGGGTGCGCCTCGAGGCGGAACTCCGCGCGACCGTCTACGGCACGACCGGCCGCCTCGTCGTCAATACGCCTTGGAATCCGGCGCCGACGGGCGGTGCGACAACGCTTCAACTTTTCCACAATACCGACCGGCCGACCATCACGCGCATCGAGGAAATCCAGGTTCCGTCGGACGGCCACCTTTACGGGGTCGAGGCCGATGTCGTCGGCGACGCCATTCTTGCCGGGCGGACCGAGGCCGAGCCACCCGCGATGACTTGGGATGATTCCCTCGGCAACATGCGGCTGCTCGACCGGTGGCGCGCCGCCATCGGCCTCCGATACGACGCGGACGCGCCCTGAGCCGGTGAAACCGGAGCGTCCGCCCCGCCTGCGCGCGGAGAATCCACCGTCTCCGCGTCAAGTCACCCGGATCGAGCCGTGTCAGCATCCCTAGCCAGCGAACACTCCGTCTTCTCGGTCACCGACCTCTGCCTCGCATACGGCACACAGGTGCTGCTCGACAAGGCGTCGCTCGCGATTTACGGGCGGGACAAGGTTGGCCTGGTCGGACGCAATGGCTGCGGCAAATCGAGCTTCATGAAGATCGTCGCCGGAACGGAAGCGCCGGACTCGGGGACCATCGCGCGCTCGAATGACCTCATAGTCAGTTATTTATCACAGGATTTCACGCTCGATGAAACCCTCAGTGTGGGCGAGTGCATTCTCTCGGGCGCCGCGGATCTGCGGGAGAAGATCCGGAAATTCGAGTCCGGCGAAGGGGGCGACGCCGGCCACGCCGCGCTGCAAGACGAGATCGACGCCGCCGACGGCTGGAACCTCGACGCCCGCGTCCGCTCGCTCGCCGAGGAACTGCACGCGCCGGACCTCGACCGCGGGCTCGGGGAGCTCTCGGGCGGGGAAAAGCGCCGCGTCGCCCTGTGTCGGACGCTGGTATCCCGCCCGCAGCTCCTCTTGCTCGACGAGCCGACCAACCACCTCGACGTCGAAGCCACCGAGCACCTCGAGGCGCGCCTGCACGACTGGCCGCGGGCCTTCGTCCTCGTCTCGCACGACCGCTATTTCCTGCGCGCGACCTGCACCGAGATCGTCGAGCTCGAGGGCAATAAGGCGGTGCGCTTCGTCGGCGGCTACGACAAGTACGTGGTCGAGCGCACCGCTCGCCTCGAGCGCATGACCTCGATGTACGAGCGCCAGCAGGAGCACATCGCCAAGACCGAGGACTTCATCCGGCGCACCATCGCCGGGCAGAACACCAAGCAAGCGCAGGGGCGCCGCAAGCAGCTCGAAAAGCTCGAGCGCATGGACCGGGTCTCGGACGCGTTCAAGGCCGCCGGCCAGATCGGCCTGCGCTTCTCCGTCGGCGATCACCCGGGCGGCAAGGAGGCGCTCAAGACCGACGGCCTGGCCGTCGGCTATGCGGGGGCCGCGCCGCTGGTCCGCGATCTCGAGCTCACCCTGTACCGCGGCGATCGCCTGGGCATCGTCGGCCCCAACGGCTGCGGCAAGTCGACCCTGATGAAGACCCTCCTCGGCACGCTCGCGCCGCTCGCCGGCCGCGCCCAGCTCGGCCATGAGGTGCGCGTCGGCTACTTCGACCAGAAGCTCTCCGAGCTCGACGAGGACAAGTCGTTGATCGAGGAGATCCGGTCGATCCGCGGCGACCTCAACGAGGACGGGGCGCGCGCCTTCCTCGGCCGCTTCCGCTTCTCCGGCGACGACGCCTTCAAGAAGGTGCGCGGCCTGTCGGGCGGCGAGCGCAACCGGCTCTCGCTCGCCAAGATGATGCTGCGTCCGCGAAACCTGTTGGCGCTCGACGAGCCGACCAACCACCTCGACATCCCGGCGCGCGAGGTGCTCGAGGAGGCGCTCGCCGCCTACGCGGGCACCGTCCTCGTCATCTCGCACGACCGCTACTTCCTCGATCGCGTCGTCACGCGCGTGCTCCACCTGCACGACGGACGCGGCGATCTGCACCCGGGCAACTACAGCGACTTCCGCGCGCGCGTCGAGGCCGAGGAGCACGCCGCGCGCACCGCCCCGCCGTCGC
>DATLFH010000065.1:0-187605 GCA_035524965.1 Gemmatimonadota bacterium
GGCGCCGGATCCGGCGCGCCCTCCTCGAGGCGCACATAGGTCCGGACGTTCGTTTCCGGAAAATCGAGGCCGAGCCGCTCGGAAGCTCCGACCGGCCGGAGGCGGGTGCTGTCGAAGGCGACGATCCCCGCGTAGGCGATCCCTTGGTAGAGGTCGATCGAGAGGCGCGGCGGGACGAGCGACCGCAGCACCTCCGGCGGGACGGCCCAGTGGAGGAACAGGAGGTCCCGCCACCGCTGGCGGCCGATCACGCGGGGACTCCCGCGCGCACGGGGATTTCGCTCCACCCGGCTATCCCCGGAACAGATCGGGCTGGGCGGGCGGCTCCAGGGCGACGTCCTCCAGGATTCCCGGAAACGCCTCGCGGAGCGGCTCCGGCACCGCCACCCGCTCCTCTCCCGACCATGCCTTGAGCTGGAGCGCGTTCACGATCGCCTGCCCCTGGTAGTGGTTGTTGGTGATCGCGATCACGGCCTCGACCCCTCTCTCCCGGGCCGCCTCCCGGATCCGCGCCGCCCACGGCTCCAGCTCCTCGGGGCGATAGAGATAGTTGTACCGCTCGTGGGAGGGTCGGTCCGGGGCGAACCACGCCGCGTGGTTGCGGCCGTGGAGGCGGTAGTAGGCGCGCGGGGCGGTCCGGCGTTCGACCGGCTCCAGCGACCCGTCGTGGAGGGGCTGGTCGATCGTCGCCAGCGCGATCCCGCGTTCGGCCAGCCACGCGAGCACGTCCGGCTCGTCCCACGACGCGTGGCGCACCTCGAGGACGAGCGGGTAGTCGGCGAACGTCCCTGCGACCGTCGCCAGCCACTGCCGCTCTTCGGGCCCGTTCCGGAACGACCACGGGAACTGGACGAGGACGGCGAGGAGCCGGTCCTCCTCGGCCAGGACGTCGATCCCCTCCCGATACTCGGCGATCTCGTCCGCGCTCGGCGGCGAGTCCCGCTCGTGGGTGAACCGGCGCCACAGCTTGGCGGTGAACCGGAAGCGGGGGTTCTCCTCGACCCGCCGGACCCACGACCGCGTCCAGCGCGCCGGCGGCGGCCGGTAGAACGATGAGTTGATTTCGATGACGTCGAAGTAGCCGGCCAGATACTCGAGCGGATCGAACCGGCCCCGGCGCCCGGCAGGACGCCCGGCCTCGCGCGGGTAGACGATCCCCTTCCAGTCGTCGTACGACCAGCCGGCCGGACCAATGTAGACCTTCGCGCTCGGCGGCTCGCTCATCGGGACGATAGTACCGGCGCCGGCATCAGTCCGCCGCCCGCTCCAGCCCGAGCGTCGGTCCCGTCCGGACGACCCCGAAGCCGTAGCGCCCGCGCAACCGGTCGAGAGGACCCAGGAGCCGCTCCCAGGCGAGCGCGCGCGGATCGGCGAAGAGGTCGAGCTGGGGCGCGGCGCCGACCAGGTTGGCGAGGGCCACGCCGAGGAGCCGGACCCGGACCCGCCGCGCGTACGCCGCCCGGAAGAGCTCCCGCGCCGTGGCCGCGACCGTGCGGTCGCTGTCGGTCGGCGTCGCCAGGGTCGCCCGCCGGGTCACGGTGGTGAAGTCCCGGTAGCGGAGCTTGAGCGCGACCGTGCGCGCGGTCAGCCGGTGGGCGCGCAGATCGTGGCACGCCCGCTCGCTCAGGGAAAAGAGGACGCCCTCGCAGAACGCGGGATCGTCCGTATCCTCGTCGAACGTGCATTCGCGGCTGACCGACTTGGGGCGCTCGCGTCCCGGCCGGACCGGGGCCGCGCCGCGCGCCGGGTCCTCGCCGCGGGCGTCCGCGAGGAGCGATGGCCCCCACGCCCCGAGGAGGTCCCCCAGGAGGGCCGGGTCGAGACGCGCCAGGTCGCCCAGCGTCCGCAGGTTGAACTCCGAGAGCCGCGCCCGGGTGGCGGGCCCGATCCCCGGCATGCGCTCGATCGGCAGCGGCGCCAGGAAGGCCGCCTCGCGGCCCGGCCAAACGTGCAGGAAGCCGGCCGGCTTGGCCAGGTCGGAGGCGATCTTTGCAACAACTCTGGTTGTTGCCAAGCCCATCGAGACCGGGAGCCCCGTCTCGGATGCAATCGCCGTCCGGATGCGATCGACGGTCCCGGCCGGTGCGCCGTGGAGCCGCTCGGTGCCGGAGAGGTCCAGGTACGCCTCGTCGATCGAGACCGGCTCGACCGCCGGCGTGAAGCGGCGGCAGGCCCGGCGGACGGCGCGCGCGGCGCGCGCGTACAGGTCATGGCGCCCGGGAAGGAAGACGGCGTGCGGGCAGCGGCGGTACGCCTCGCCGATCGGCATCGCCGACCGGAGCCCGAAGGCCCGCGCCTCGTAGGAGGCCGCCGCGACAACCCCGCGCCCCCGGCCGCCCTGCGGATCGGCGCCGACCACGACCGGCCGGCCGATGAGCGAAGGGTCCCGGAGCCGCTCGACCGCCACGAAGAAGGCGTCCAGGTCGACGTGAAGGATCGTCCGCGGGGCCACCCCACAACGCTACCCGAAAAAAAACCGAACGTCAACGCGCGGCGTAACTATCCCTTGGAGAGCTGGCCCGTTGCCCCGAAGGAGGACCGCGACGAGGATAGGGCCGTGATCCGGGTCCGGAACCTCACGCGCCGCTTCGACGGTGTCACCGCCGTCCAGGATCTCTCGTTCGACGTGGCTCCCGGCGAAATCCTGGGACTCCTGGGCCCGAACGGGGCGGGCAAGACGACCACGCTGCGGATGCTGGCCGCCCTGATCTCCCCGACCGCGGGCGAGGCGACCGTGTGCGGCCATCGCCTGGGCGAGGACGATCCGGGCGTGCGGCGCTCGATCGGGCTCCTGACCGAAACGCCGGGCCTCTACGACCGGCTGAGCGCCCGCAAGAACCTCGAGGTCTACGCCCGGTTGCACGGGGTCGCCGATCCGGCCGGCCGCGCCGGCCATTACCTGGAGCTCCTCGACCTCGGCGGCCGCCGGGAGGAGCCGGTGGGCACCTTCTCCCGCGGCATGCGGCAGAAGCTCGCTCTCGCCCGCGCCCTCCTCCACGAGCCCCGGGTGCTCCTCCTCGACGAGCCGACCGCGGGGCTCGATCCCCGGATCGCGCGGCTCGTACGGGACTGGATCGAGGAGCTGCGCCAGGGCGGCCGGACGATCCTCCTCTCGACCCACAATCTGGAGGAGGCGGAGCGGCTTTGCGACCGGGTGGCTCTCCTCCGTACGCGCCTCGTGGCGCTCGATCGGCCGGCGGCCCTGCGGGGGCTATTCTCCGGCGGTCGGACGATCGTCCGGCTGGCGCAGCCGGACGGGGGAATCCGCTTCGCCGCCGCGCTGCGGGCGCTGCCGTTCGTCACCGAGGTCGAGGCGCAGGGCGACGCTCTCGTCGTTTCCGTGGATCAGCCCGAAGAGGATACCCCGGCGCTCGTCCGCGCCCTGGTGGAGGCCGGCGCCGAGGTGATCGAAGTATCGCCGGAGCGGCGGACCCTGGAGGAGGCCTACCTCCAGCTCATGACGGAGGGCCCCTCATGACGGAACGTCCCGAAGAATGAACCCCGGCCGCATACGGGTGCTGATCGAGAAGGACTGGGCCGAGCTCCGGAAGGAGCGCGCGATGATCGCCACGACCCTGGGGGTGACGCTCCTCCTCGTGGTCGTCTTTCTCGCGGTGGCGATCTACGTCCCCCGGATCGGCGACGCCGGCGTCCCCGATCGCGCCGGCCAGCTCCTGCTCCTCCGGCAGCTCGTCCTGCTCCTCCTCATGGTCCCCGAGTTCGCCACGATGGCGATCGCGACCTACAGCGTGATCGGCGAGAAGCGCGCCCGGAGCCTGGAGCCCCTGCTGGCGACGCCGATCACGACCGCCGAGCTCCTGGCCGCGAAGTTCCTGAGCGCCGCGATTCCAGGGATCGCCCTCACGTGGCTCGCCTTCGGTGTCTCGGCGCTCGCCGTTTGGGGGCTGACCTCCGCCGACGTGGCGCGGCTGGCCCTGAGCGGCGATGTGCTGCTCCTCGTCTTCGTCATCGCGCCCCTGGTGGCGCTGCTCGGGGCGGGCCTCGGCGTGATCGCGTCGTCGCGCGCCTCCGATCCCCGCTCGGCCCAGCAGATCGGCGTCCTCGTCATCGTCCCCCTGGTCGGCCTCCTGATCCTCCAGCTCGAGGGACTGCTGTCCCTGACGCCGGACGCGATCCTGGCCGGCGCGGCCGTGCTCGCGGCCGGGGTCCTGCTCCTGCTCCGAATCGGAGTGGCGCTGTTCCGGCGGGAGACGATCCTGACGCGGTGGCGCTAGGCGGAGGCCGCCCGGTAAGCTGTCGGGATGGACGCTGCACCTTCGACGAACCCGGCCGGGGTGCCGGTCCTCGTCTTGACGGACGATCTCTTCTTCCGGGCCAAGATCGAGGCCACCGCAGCGGCGGCTGGGGTACGGGTCGCCTTCGCCCGCGGCCTCGAGGACCTACTCTCGAGACCCGACGCCGGCCGGCGGACGACCGTCCTGATCGATCTGGCGGCTCGGTCGGTCGATCCGCCGGCTGCCATCCGCGCACTCAAGGCGGGGGCGAGCTCCGCCATCGTGATCGCCTTCGGCTCACACCAGGACCGCGAGGGGCTGAAGAATGCGCGCGCCGCGGGCGCCGATCAAGTGCTCGCACGCTCGACTTTCACCGAGCGCCTGGCAGATCTCCTCCGTCAGGGCGCGTAGACGCCCAGCGTGTCCCAGCCGATCGTCCGCACCGCCTCTTCGCTCATCCCCCAGGTCAAAGCCATCCCCAGCACGAAGCTCCTGTCGGGGGGCCCGCCGTCGTCTGGGCCACTGGCGAGGTCCGCCAGCTCGGCCCGGTGATCGGCGGCGATCTCCAGGTTCTCGACGGCCACGCCGCTCTCATCCGCCGGCCGGTTCAGGTTCTCGTAGGCCCGCATCAGCATCAGGCCCGTCCACAGGTATTCGCTGACCGGCATGTCATGGTCCTCGAGCGCCTCGGCCAGCGCGACCCTTGAACGCCCCAGGCCCCGCACGCCGGCCATCATGTCCCTCAATCCGGGCTCGCCGCCACGCTCCTCGCTCGCTTGCTCGCGCTCGGCGATGTCCTCCATGTCGTCCCGCATCCGCTCCCAGGCGTCGTCGGTGACCTCGAAGAAGGTTTCCGCGCGGCCAACGTCGATCACGCCGTCCTCCGGTGGCGAGAAGGAGTGCTCCTCCTCGAGCCGGCGGATCGTCTCATTGGCCTCCTCCTGGGCCTCGATCCCACCGGCGAAGTCCTCCGCCTTGTCCTTGAGAAAGAGGCCCCCGGCGACGCCGGCCACGATCAGGAGCACAACGACGAGTACGGCGGCGACGCCGCAGCCGATCGCGATTTTGACGCCGGTCGACATCCCCTTGCGAGGCGGAGCGGAAGGCGGCGGAGCATGCGGCGGTGGAGTGGAAGGTGGCGGAGTTGGTTCCGCGGGCCTGTCGTCGTAGGGATCCGCCATCGGGCGCTCCTCGGTCTGAGTGATCGGTCGTCGGAGAGAGGCGGTCGGACCCGGCCTAGCGCCGCGTGAGCGTGGTGGGCCGGGTCGGTCGGGTGATGAAACGGTTCACGGCGTCGAGCACCGCGCGCACCGCGGCCTCGTAGGGGTCGTCTTCGATCATGGCCGTCCCCAAAAGGCGCACCTGGTGGAGCTGGTGACGGCCCTCGATCAGGACCACCATCACGTCGCGCTGATAGACGCGGAGCAGATCGAGGCCGGCCAGGTACAGGGCCATCTCCTTCTCGGCCAGATAATCCAGCGCCTCGATGACCGCCCGGGCCGACGAGTACATCCGGGCGCGCGGCGTGTCGGTGTCGCGGTGACTTCCCTCGAAGATCACGTCTCCCAGCTTGAGCTCGACATGGGCGGTACACTTGAGCGCTTCGTCGTGGACGACCCGCAGCCGCTGGAACACCAGGCGCGGGGACTGCCCGCGGAAGGCGGGCTCCTGCTCATCCTCCGCACCGGATAGCTCAACGGTCCTCCCCGCGGCGCGCGCCAGCGGAGCGCCCTCCTTCAGCACCGCGATCGAGACGATGCGATGATCGATCGTGAGATCGAATGCCGTGCGGAGGAGGGTTTCGATATTACGGACGATCTGCTTGGCGGGGACGGCTCCATCGCTCAGGATGTGGATTTCGGTGAGCCGTGAGTCGTCGTCGGCGGCTCGGACCCGTGCCCGGACGATGCCGCTGAGCGTCACGAGAAGCTCGTCGATCCGAGCGGTGTCCAGGTTCGACATGAGGCCACGATTATACGGAAATCGGGACCCGCCGGGCAAGACGATTTTTCACGTTCCACGGCCCTGCATCCCCCTTGATGAACGCCGCCCTGGGGGCGATCTTGATCCTCATCCTTCGTCTCAAGCGGGAGGAAGACCTGTGACCTACATCATCACGCAGCCCTGCATCGGCGTCAAGGACGCGAGCTGCGTCGAGGTCTGCCCGGTCGATTGCATCTACGAGGGAGAGGAGATGTTCTACATCCATCCCGACGAGTGCATCGAGTGCGCCGCCTGTGAGCCGGAATGTCCCGTCGAAGCGATCTTCGCCGAGGAGGACGTCCCGCCGGAGATGAAGCACTTCATCCAGGTCAACGCCGACTTCTTCGCCAACCGCTAGGACCTCAGCGCCGCACCAGGTTCCGCAACACGAACGAGACGTTCTCCTTCCGCTCTCGAAGTCGCCGATAGAAGTAGGGGAACCAGCTCTCCCCGTACGGCACGTAGACGCGCATCCGATGGCCGCGCTCGGCCAGGGCCGTCTGGGTCGCTTCCCGGATCCCGTAGAGCATCTGGAACTCGAACCTCCCGGCCGGAATCTTGCGCTCGGCCGCAAAGGAGAGCACGCGCTCGATCCGCTCGTCGTCGTGGGTTGCGATGGCGGGCTCGTGTCCGTGGTCGAGGAGCTTCTCCGCCAACCGGTCGAACTGCTCGTTGACCGCGCGCTTCTCCTGGTAGGCGAGCGGCGCGGGCTCCTTGTAGGCGCCCTTCACCAGGCGCACGCGGGCGCCGAGCGCGTTCAACCGTTCGACGTCGGCGGCGCTCCTGCGCAGCATCGATTGGATCACGACCCCGACATTCTTGTGGGTCTCGAAGACCCGGTAGAAGGCTTCCAGCGTGAGCTCGGTGTAGGGAGAGCCTTCCATGTCGATCCGCACCCAGTTGCCGGTCTCCAGGGCGGTCTCGAGAATCGTCACCAGATGATCGTCGGCGAGCCGCGGTTCGATGTCGAGTCCCAGCATGGTGAGCTTGATCGAGATGTTCGCGTCGACGCCGGCGTCGGCGATCCCGCGCAGGAGACTCACGTAGTGGTCGCGCGCGACGGCCGCCAGGTCGCGATCGGTCACGTTCTCGCCGAGCAGATCGAGCGAAGCCCGGATTCCACGCCGGTTCAGCTTTCGCGCCGCCGCCAGCGCATCGGTCATCTCCTCTCCCGCGACGAACCGGGTCGCCGGCCAGATCAGCACGCGTACGTCGCGGACCGCTTGCCGCCACGATCGGGCCCGGCTAGGATGGCTTTCATGTCCCACGCGATTTCGATTCCGCGCTCGTCAGCCCGGATCACGCGCGCCCGGCCCGTGACCCGTGTGGCGGCGATCGCCGCGTTCGCCCTGCTGACCGCCATCGGCGCCAAGATCGCGCTGCCGCTCCCGTTCACGCCGGTGCCGATTACACTGCAGACGCTCTTCGTGCTGCTGGCGGGAGTCGTCCTGGGTGGCCGGGACGGTGCCGCGAGCCAGATCGCGTACGTGGCGATGGGGACGGCCGGCCTGCCGGTCTTCGCCGGGCCGGGGGCGGGGCTGCCGTACCTCCTGGGGCCGACGGGCGGATTCCTGCTCGCGTTCCCGGTCGCCGCCTGGATCGCCGGCTCGGGCATTCCGCCGCGCGCGGGCGCCTGGCGCGCCGCAACGGTGCTCGCGCTCGCCACGCTGGTCGTCCTCGCTGCAGGGGCGATATGGCTCGCCCGGGTGCTCGGCGTCGGGATCGAGCAGGCGATCGCTCTCGGGGTGTTGCCATTCCTTCCCGGCGGAGCGCTCAAGGTCGCCGCAGCCACCGCGATCGCGCTCTCGATTCGCCGGTAGCGCGCCCTCAGTTCCCCTCCCGCTCCAGCTGCCCGGTCAGGTTCTCGGGCGACAGGATCTCCTCCAGCCGCTCCTTCCCCAGATCGGTTCGCTCCAGGGCGACGTCGTTCACCGTCCGTCCCGAGCGGAGCGCCTCCTTCACGATCTCGGCCGCCCTGGCGTATCCCAGGACCGGGTTGAGGGCGGTGGCCAGCGAGGGGCTCCGGTGGGCGAACTCCCGCATCCGTTCGCGATCGGCGGTGATGCCCTCGACGCATCCGCTGCGGAAGACCGGCAGGAAGTTGTTCAGGATCTCCATCGAGAAGAGGAGCTCCCAGATCATGACCGGCATCATGACGTTGAGCTCCAGCTGGCCGGCCTGGACCGCCAGCGCGACCGCCGTGTCGGCCCCGATCACGTGACAGGCGATCTGGTTCAGGCACTCCGGCAGGACCGGATTCACCTTGCCCGGCATGATCGACGAGCCCGGCTGCCGCGCGGGAAGCGAGATCTCGGCCAGGCCCGTCAGAGGGCCCGAGTCGAGTAGGCGCAGATCGTTGCCGATCCGCATGAGCTCGAGCGCGAGATTTCTCAGCGCGCCGGAGACGGCCGCGATCCCCTGCCGGCTCTGAATCGCCTCCCGCGGGTCGGCGGCGACCTCGAGATCGAGCCCCGTCAGCGCGGACAGATGGCGCACGATCGCCGGACGATAGCCGGGCGGGGCGTTGATCCCGGTACCGGCCGCATTGCCGCCGATCGAGATCTCGACCAGCTCGGCGACCGCCGCATCCAGAAATCGGACCGAGCGGTCCAGCGCCGCGCCCCAGGCGTGGAACTCCTGGCCGAGCGTGACCGGGACCGCGTCCTTGAGATGGGTCCGCCCCGACTTGACGGCATCCGCGAACTCCTCCCCCTTGGCGTGGAACGCGGCGGCGAGATCGGCCAGAACGGGACGCAGGTCGCGCCATTGAAGCATCGCCGCCAGGTGCATCGCGGTCGGGAAAGTGTCGTTCGTCGACTGCGACATGTTGACGTGGTCGTTGGGGTGGAGCCGGGAGTAGTCCCCCCGCTCGGCGCCCAGGATCTCCAGCGCCCGGTTGGCGAGCACCTCGTTCACGTTCATGTGGAAGGAGACCCCGGCGCCGGCCTGGAAGGCGTCGACCACGAACTGATCGCGGAGTTCCCCGCCCAGAATCTCATCGGCGGCCCGGCAGATCGCGTCGGCACGCTCGGAGTCCAGTACGCCGAGGTCCTTGTGGGCCAGAGCGGCCGCCTTCTTGATGGCGGCGTAGGCCCCGATGAGCCGCGGGTGCGCCCTGAGCCCGCTGACGGGGAAGCTCTCTATCGCACGGAGCGTCTGGATCCCGTAGTACGCCTCGGCCGGGACCTCGCGTGCGCCGAGGCTGTCCTTTTCGGTCCGGAAGCTCACCGCGGCGGCTCCTCTGGGGGGGTTCGGCGTCCGCTCACCGGGGCCGCAAGATACAATCTTGTGCCGGTCGCGGCGCGTTCCCCATATTGCCGGAAGCATGACGCGAACGCTCTCAGCGGACGACTTCAGGGCGCTGATCCACCTGCTCGGAGACGAGGACGACGGCGTGGTCGACCACGCCCGCACCACCCTCCGCACTGCCGGTCCGGTAGCCACGCCCTACCTCGAGATCGCTTCCTCCACCAGCATCGAGCGGTCGATCCGGACGGCGTCGCGATCCGTCCTCGAGGACATCCACGTCGATGAAATCGAGCGCGAATGGGTCGCCTTGCAGGCCGTGGAGGAGGGCGAGGCGCTCGAAGAGGGGGCGCTATTGCTCGAGCGGATGCTTCATCCCGAGCGGAACGGACGGCAGGAACTGGCCCGTGCCGACCTCGCCGTCCTCGCCGCAGGAGCGCGCGAGGCGGTTCCCCGCGAAGCGGCGATCGCGGAGCAGGTCGATGCCCTGCGGCGCTATCTCCACGAGGCGTGCGGCTTTCACGCCAACGTCGAGAACTACTACGACCCCGAGAACTCGTTTTTCACCAGCGTCGTGGCGCGCCGAACCGGAATCCCCATCACGCTCGCCCTCGTCTACCTCGTGATCGGGCGCCGGATCGGGATCCCGCTCATCGGGGTCGGCATGCCGATGCACTTCCTGGTCGGCTTTCGCGACGGCGGCGAGCACCGCTACCTGGATCCGTTCTACGGCGGCCGCGAGGTGGGCCGCGGCGAGTGCCGGCTCCTGCTCGAGCGGGCCGGCTTCGAGCCCGCCGAGGCGTACCTGCAGGCGGCCACCGTCGTGTCGATCCTCGAGCGGATGGCCCGCAACCTGATCATCATCTACCAGAACGGCGCCCGGGAGGAGGAGCTCTCCCGTGCGCGGAGGTTCGTGACGATCCTGACGGGCGCGGTAGTTTAGAGACCGGCACATTCCCGCCGGAGCGATGTTCAATTCGATCTGAACATGGCGCCGAGAAGGGAAAGTACCCCAATCAGGAGGAGGGGTGTCGAGGAACCGACGAAAACAGCTTTAGTACCTGCCGCGGGCGCGCTCCTTGGCCGGGAGGACCTCCAGGCACGTCGTCCACCACCCGGTCCCGATCGTCTCGACGAACTCCTCCGGTAATCCTTCGGCCTCCATCTCCCGCGCCAGCCGCTCGTGATCGTAGGCGACCCGTCGCCACTCGACCCCGAGCCCGTCGCCCCCGCGCTGTCCGGCGCCGCGCGGATGGAGGAGCGCGTAAACGACCCGCGGATCGCCGTCGTTGGCGGGACGACCGATCGCCCCGACGTTCACGACCCGCCGACCATCCGGGAGAACCCGCGCCCACGGGAGCCCCGTGTGGCTGACGCACAGCGCGTCGGCGCCGGCCCGGTCGAGGAGCCAGGCGAGAAACCCATCCGAGCTGGTCGACTCCCAGAGAAACTCGTTCGTTCGCCGCGGGCTGCCGTGGCAGAGCAGCACTTGCTCGCCGTCGATGTCGATCACGAGGGACTCGGGTAGCGTTCGCATCCACGCCCGGTGATCGGGGCTCGTCCGGGCGTACGTGTAACGGTAGGAGAGCGCGGCGAAGTGATTGTCACGCGGGTCCGTATATCCGCACCGGCAGTCGTCGAGGTCGTTGCCGAGCGAGTGGTCGTAGTTCCCCTGCACGACCGGCACGCCGGCCTCGCGCAGAAGCTCGCAGGACCGGTCGGGGTGAGGGCCGAACGCGCCCAGGTCGCCCAGGCAGTAGATCGCCCCCGCGCCGGCCGCGCGCGCGTCCGCGAGCGTCTCCGCGAGCGCGAGATGGTTGCTGTAGACGCCGCCGAAGATCGCGACGGGACCGGCGGGCGGGCTGCTCACCCCGGGCTCCCGTTCGAAGCGCCGATCTCGATCGCCCCGCGTGCACCCGCCTCGAGCGCGGCGGTCCCTGGGTTGGCACAGATCGCCCCGTGGAGCCAGCAAGTGCTGCACGCGGCGTGCGAGAGCCGGAAGGACCTCCCGGCCGCGGCCGCCAGATCGTCCCCCAGGTTCCCTTCCGGCGCGTCGAGCAGGATCGGGCACACCCACACCCCGCGATCGGTGACGATCCGGGCCGAGGCGCAGAGCAGCCGCTCCGCGTCATAGCCCTCCATCATCGCGTTCGTCACCCGCTCGCTCGCGACGTAGCCGTGCGAGCGCGCGGCTTCGGCGCCGATCCTGAGCACCGGGAGGAGCTTGATCCGAGGGTGGTGGTAGCCGATCCCCCGGAGCATCGCGACGAAAGCAGCGTAGACCTCGGGGTCCTCCCCCGGCTCCCACGTCTGTACCGCGGTCACGATCGGCAGAAACCCGTGCGCCAGGAGGAGCTGCACGCCCTGGGTCGCCGCCGCGAACGACCCCGCGCCGCGGATCGCATCGTGGCCCGCGGCGTCGAAGCCGTCGATCGAAACGCGGAACTCGAGCGAGTACGGGCTTTCGGCCGCCGCCGCCGCGAGCGGCTCCAGGTGGCGGTGCTTGAGGAGCATCCCGTTGGTCAGGACCGACGTCGGTCCGTACTCCAGCGCGAGCGCCAGGATCTCGACGATCCGCGGGTGAAGGAACGGCTCCCCGCCGGTGAAGTAGAACTCGCGGACCCCCAGCGGCACACTCTCCTCCAGCCGCCGACGGACATCCTCCAGCGACAGGAACCCGAACGCGTGGTTGGTCGGGCTGCAGGAGATGAAGCAGTGGGCGCACCGGATGTTGCAGACCGTGCCCGCGACCTGGAACCAGAGCGAGTCCAGATGGCCCGGGATGAGGAGCGGCGCGGTGTCGGCATCCGCATGCGGCGCGACCCGCGCGCGGCTAGCTTCGAACCCGTTGACCGCCCCCATCCGGTGCATGGTTTCGAGAACGGAAAGTCGCCGTTCGTTATTCCGCGGGCTCCCTCTCCTCAGACCGGCACCCGCTCGCGGATCGCTCGCACGGCCGCCTCGACGTCGTCGACCCACGTAAGCATGTCGAGACCGCCAACCAGATAGTCGCCATCCGCGAGCGCCTCCACGATCGCCCGCCACGGCTCCGACCAGACGACGAGCGGACGCTCCGCGATCAGACCTTTCCGCAGGTGCTCCCAGGTGAGCGAGAGCTCGGTCAGGGTGCCGTTCCCCCCCGGCAGGACGACGTAAGCCGAGGCGCGCACCAGGAGCTCCTGCAGCCGGGCCGTCAGCGTCGGCGCTTCGATCACCTCGCTGCAGTGGCGGTTCGGCCCCGACCGGAACGAGAACTGCACACAGGTCACGCCGATCGCCTGGCCTCCCGCCTCGCGCGCGCCGGCCGCCGCGGCCTCCATCGTGCCCCCGTACCCGCCGTTCAGGATCCCGTACCCCGCCCTCGCCAGGGAACCCCCGAGCGCGCGCGCCCTCGCCAGGTCCTCCGGCGGCGCCTCCCCCGACCCGTACACGGCGACCAGCGGCGACCCCGACCCCGGTTCCATGCCCTGAAGCTACGAGACCCATCCGGTGTCCGCGAATGCCGGAGACCAGAGGGGCCCCTTCAGTGGACGGGGTACCCACGAAGTGGGTCGCGCTGACGAGGGAAGCGACTTAATGCACGAAGTACAGGAGCTGTTGTCCCGCGATCTCCGCGATCCGGCGATCGATATACCCGAACCCCCTCCGCTCGGCATCGATCTCGGAGGCCAGCATCCCGAGGACGACCGAACGCAACTGCTCGCGCGCCGCGCGCTGGGCCTCCAGCCGCTGGCGGTCTGCTTCCGAAGGGATCCCGGGGCCGGCCATCATCGTGGCCGGGAGGGACCGACGGAAGACCCCCACCGCCTCTCCGTGCTCGGCAGCCCGGTAGGCGACCAGGAGGTCCTCGATCTCGTCCAGGTAGAACTCCAGCCGTGCGTCGTTGGCAAGCTCCGTCCCGAGTTCGGCCAGAAGGGACGGGCCTTCGGGCGTGGCGACGACCCCACCCTCCTGGTCCAGGGCGCGGACGGCGAGCGCTCCCAGCGCGAACCCGGCCACGAGTACGGCCGCGAGGCCGGCCGCCCGGCGGCCCCAACGCTCCCAGGCGACCCGCACAGCGGTCCCGTCGCTCCGCGACTGATCGAGACGCTCCGCCAGCTCGCGCTCGAAGCCGTCCCAGATCGACGGCGGCGGGGCCGGGTCGGGGATGCGGCGGCTCACGTCGAGCAGCTCACGGACCGCACGGCTCTCCGCCTGACACGCAGGGCAAGCCGAGAGGTGATCGGCGAGGACCGGCGAGAGGGCTTCCGGTCCCGCGCTCGCGGCGCGTTCCCAGAGGACCTCGCGAACGGTGTTACAGTGCAGTGGACTCATCGTCTCGCTCCAGCCTGCCTTCGGCCGCCCGCAGGATCTGCCGCAGGCGGCGTATCGCATGATATCCGTTGGCCTTCACCGTGCCTTCGGCGCAGCCGAGCACGGCCGCGGTCTCCCTTACTGAAAGCTCCTCACGGTAGCGCAGGTTGAACGTCGCGCGCTGCATCTCCGGAAGCTGCTCGATCGCGTCCACGACCCGGCGACCGGCTTCCCGCCACCCGACTTCGTCGAGCGGTGAGGCGGACGTGCTGGGCGCATCGGGATGGGCGGTCTCCTCGATCGGCGCGACCAGCCCGTAGCGGCGCTGCTCACGCTTCCGCCAGCCCAGCGACTCATTGACTGCGATCCGGTACAGCCACGACCAGAAGGGGGCGCGGGGCTCCCAGCGGTCGATATTCTGGTACACCTTCAGAAACACGATCTGGAGGACGTCCCGCGCGTCCTCGTAGTTGCCGACGAAGCGGTACGTCACGCGCAGGAGGTCCTGCCGATAGAATCGAACCAGCTCGTCGAACGCGACCCGGTCCCCGGTCCGTGCACGGCTGAGTATGTCGGGGGCGATGTCGGCCAATCATCCTCCGGAATGGACCTTCGCCTCGCCGTTCGGCCGCGTCTCTACAACGGCCCGGACTCCAAATGGCTCGTCGAGGGTCCGAGTTTAGTCGTTCGAGGTGCCGCGCCCGCGCGGCGCCCGCAGGTTCTGGATTTCCACCGCGGTCAGGTACGCGAGAAGCAGCGCGGCCAGCACGATCTCCGAGTAGTAGTACACTGCCGCCAGGAGAAGTGCCAGAGCGAGCATCTGGAGCCGCGGCGAGAGGCGCCCGGCAAGGATCCTTTTCGGCTTGGCGAACGGGACGCGGCTGATCATGAGACCGGAGAGGACGAACAACCCGGCCACCCAGATCACGCTCAGAGGCCATGCCGCCAGCGGCGCCTTCACCAGGTGAACGACCACCGCCACGCATGCGGCGGCGGTCGGCGTGGGCATGCCGCTGAAAGCATGGCGGGGCGCAGGGGGAGGGGTCTCCGGCTCGTCGTGCGTCATCACGTTGAAGCGCGCCAGGCGAAGGGCACAGGCGGCGACGTACGCGAAGGAGGCGATCCAACCCACTCGCCGGATGTGGGCGCTGTATTCCGATCCGGCCGCGTCCAGGCCTTCCACGCCCCACGCGTAGGCGAGAAACGCGGGGGCCACTCCGAACGTCACGACGTCGGCCAGGGAGTCGAGCTGGACGCCGATCGGAGATGCGGTCCGCACGAGTCGCGCGGTCGCCCCGTCCAGACCGTCGAGCGCGATGCCGACCCCGATCGCCATCGCGGCCAGATCGTACTCACCCCGGAGCAGCGCACTGATCGCGAAGTAGCCGGCGAACAGGTTGCCGATCGTGAAGAGGTGCGGCAGAACGTGCATCCGGCGCCGCAGCCGAGAGCCGCGGGTGCGCAGCCGTGAGGCGCGGCGCGGAGACCTCACGCGCCGGACCCACCCGGGAGGCGAGCCATCGGGGTGACCCCCGCGCGCGTCCGTTCGCCACGGGCGATCAGCACGACCGACCCGGCGGGCAGCCCGACATCCACCCGCGATCCGAACTGGATCAGCCCGTAGCGCTCGCCCGCTTCCAGCCGGTCTCCCGGCTGTGCGCGGCACACGATCCGCCGGGCGACGAGCCCGGCGATCTGGGTGCACACGACGTCTCCGCGCGGAGTGTGGATCGTCATCGCAACGCGCTCGTTCCCGCCCGCGGCCACCTCGCGGAACGCGGCGCGAAACCGGCCGCGCGTGCGCTCGACCGCGACGACCTCACCACCGACCGGAGAACGGTTGATGTGGACATCGAAGATCGACAGGAAGATGCCGATCGTGGGCCTGCTCTCCCGGCCGGCGGAGCGGACCTCGATCACCCGCCCGTCGGCCGGTGCGACCACAAGCCCTGGATCCTCGGGACCCGACCGTTCAGGGTCGCGGAAGAAGGCCATGACCGCGAGCGCGGCCGCCAGCGCACCGGCCGCCAGCCACCGCGAGCCCATCCACCCGGCGACCACCGCCAGGACGCCCAGCAGCGCGACCAGCAGCCAGGCCTCGCGGGCGACCCGCCAGGTGAACTCGGGCCTCTTTTCGTGCATGGGCCGGAAGCTAAGATCGGCTCGGAGAGCTGCGCTACCGGCGGAGTGCGCCCCGCTGAGCCGGCGACCGCTCCTGGAAGTACGTGCACCAACGGGTTAGCGGGCACTTCTCGCAGAGAGGCCGCGGAGCCTTGCAGATCTTTCGGCCGTGGAGGATCAGCCGGTGGTGGGTCGCGGACCAGGCCGCGCGGGGCAGAACTTCCATCAGGTCGTCCTCGACCGCCCGCGGGCTCTCCCCCGCGGCCAGCCCAAGGCGGCGGGAGACACGGTAGACGTGCGTGTCGACGGCGATCGCGTCGCCGCCAAACGCATTCGCCAGCACGACGTTGGCGGTCTTGCGACCGACTCCCGGGAGAGCCATGAGCTCCTCCCGGCTGGCGGGCACCTGGCCGCCGAACTCGTCCACGATCCGGCGGGCGGCGGCGAGGATGCTCCTGGCCTTACCCCGGAATAGCCCACACGTGCGGATGTATTCCTCGAGCTCGACCGACTCCATTTCCACGAACGACTCGGGACCGGGGTGGTCGCGGAACAGGGCGGGAGTCACGGCGTTCACCCGCGCGTCGGTGCACTGCGCGGAGAGGATCGTCGCCACCATGAGCTGAAACGGAGTCTCGTGGCGGAGCGCGGTCCGGGCCTCCGGGTAAGCGACCTCCAAGGCGCGCAGGATCGCCTTGACCGCCGACCGGCTCTTGCGCGGGCGCCGTCCGCGCTGGCTCGCCGAAGTGTTTTGCGGCTTACGACTTACTGGGGGGTCTCGTTCGCGCCGCCGCGCCGGCCGCCTGCATCGACGCCGTACGGGTCGTGCTGCCCGCGCGTGCTGTCCGGGACGATCGCGCGCCCCGACCGGAGCCCGAAGGGATCGTACTGCTGGAGGCTGTCCGCGAACGTCGGCTCGCCGAGCTCGGCCACGAGCCTGGCCTCGGAGACGAGTGAGTCGCCGGCATAAGCCAGGCCGACGTCCCGCTTGACCTCCACCACGTGACGGACGATCTCCCGGTGCCCCGACGCGTCCAGGATGCGGAACACGTAATCGAAACCGTGATACAGGTAGAGCACCTTGACCTCACCCGGTGCGAGCGGGCCGGTAAAGGTCGTAGCCGCGCCCAGGTGCTGATCGGGCGCGGGCTCGATAGCCAGCGTCCGAAGCTCATCGGTCAGGTTCTGCACCTCCACGATCCGCAGATGATAGGGGCTGCGCATCGTCGAGATGGGACCCGTGCAGGCGGCGCCGATCGCCAGCAGCACCGCGCAGGCGATACACGCGAGCGTCCGGGCGTTTGCTTGACGCCCTCGAGGAAGGCAGGTAACTTTAAGTTTCTTCAAAAGTTAACCAGAGGGAACCCTATGGCCGAGGTCCAGGTTCGCGACGGCGAGTCGCTCGAGAGCGCGCTGAAGCGCTTCCGTCGCGAGGTCAAGAAGTCGAACATCTTCTCCGAGCTCAAGCGCAAGCGTCACTACGAGAAGCCGAGCGAGCGGAGGCAGCGCAAGCTGCGCAGCCGTAACCGCCGTGGGTAAGAACAATATGACCAAGGCCGACTTCAAGGTCAACGACAAGGTCGTCCACCCCCAGTATGGCGGCGGCTATGTCTCGGGGATCGAATCGATCGAAGTCGGGGGCGAGGCCATCGAGTGCCTCAAGATCCGTTGCGTCTCCAAGGGCCGCAAAATCTTCGTGCCGAAGGGGAGCATCGCGCTGTGCGCCATCCGGCCCCCGCTCAGCGACCGGCGCTTCCGCGAGCTACGGAAGACGCTGACCGGGGAGCCGGAGGCCCTGAGCCGAAACTTCAACCGGCGGATGAAGCAAGTCAAGACGAAGCTCGATTCGGGCGACCCGATGCAGGTGGGTGAAGTCGTGCGGGATCTGTACCCCAAATGGTCGGAGAACTCGCTGTCGAGCTCCGATGAGCGGATCTTCGAGAAGTGCCGCGACCTGCTGGTCAGCGAGTTCGCCCTGATCAAGGATTACAACTGGGACGAGGCCGCCGAGTACTTCGAGAAGACCCTCGCCAACGGCCACGGGAGCAAGAGCCGGAAGAATCCACGCTAGATCCAGTCCGGGTCGGCGGCGTCCGCCGCATCTCGATCCGTCAACCGCTCGACATCGCTTCCATCGACGTCCATGATCCACAGATTGTAGCGACCGTGCGGCCGGCGGGCGACGAATACGATCCGCTCCCCCGTCGGGTCGTAGGCGGCTGACCCGTCCTCCTCGTCGTTGTCGGTGAGCCGCGTGACGGAGCCGCCCGCTACCTCAGCGACCGCGATCTCGGCTCCACTTCCTTCCCCCAGCGTGAATGCGATCTGGTTCCCGCCCGGGCTCCAGTCGGGATCGCGCTGCGGGCCCTCGGCGGCCGGCGTCAGCAGCCGCGGCTCGCCCCCCCCGACCGGAACCACGAACAGCCGTGGGGTTCCTGCCTGTTCTCCCACTACGACCAGCGAGCGGCCGTCCGGCGACCACGCAGGCTGGCTCCAGGCTCCGGCCTCCGCGACCAATACGCGGGGGTCCGAGCCGTCGATCGCGGCGATCTCGATCCGCGAGCGCCCTCCCGCGACCCTCGTGTAGGCGAGCAACGTCTCGTCGGGGCCCACGGCGGGGTCGCCGAAACTCTCGTTTTCGGCGGCGAGGATCACGACCTCCTCGCTCCCATCCAGCTCCATCGACCAGATCTCCTCATCGCCGGCCAACTCCCGCGTGTAAAACACCTTCCGCAGCCGCGGCGCGAAGACGGGCTGGCGATATACCGCTCCGTTTCCGGTCAGCTGGAGCTCGTTCCCCGAGATCGCCACCAGGAAGTAGATGTCCGTGCGGGAGCCGAGCGAATCCTGGGTGGCTCTCGAGTAGAGGACGCGTACCGAGGACGGAAGGTGTCCCGGCGGTGATGCCAGGCAGCCTGCTGTCAGGGTGGCGAGGACGACGGCCGGGAGGACGAACGGACTCTTCACGAGACGGGCGAGCAACCTATCCAGGGCCTCAGGAGTGTCAAGCGCTTAGTATTGCCGCCGCGCGCTGCCCGGCGTTCCTACTCCTGAACGACTTCATCCGGGAACGAGTTTAGATGGCGATCCACAGCGACCGCTGGATTCGGCGGATGTCCCTCGAGCAGGGAATGATCGAACCCTTCGAATCGGGCCAGATCCGGGACGGATCGATCAGCTATGGATGCTCCTCGTATGGCTACGACGTTCGGGTAGCCGACGAGTTCAAGGTGTTTACCGACGTCCACAGCGTCGTCGTGGACCCCAAGGCTTTCGATCCTAAGTCGTTCGTGGACATCCAGGCGGATCACTGCATTATTCCCCGCAACAGCTTCGCCCTCGCGCGAACCCTCGAGTACTTCCGCATCCCGGCCGACACCCTCGTCGTCTGCGTCGGTAAATCGACCTACGCGCGTTGCGGCATCATCGTAAACGTTACGCCGCTGGAGCCGGAGTGGTGCGGGCACCTTACGCTGGAGATCTCGAACACCACTCCTCTGCCGGCGAAGATCTATGCCAACGAGGGGATGGCTCAACTCCTGTTCTTCCAGGGGGACGAGGTGCCCAGCGTGACGTATTCCGGGCGCCAGGGGAAGTACCAGGATCAGAGAGGCGTCACCCTGCCCCGGCTGTAGGCGGAGATTGGCCCTTCTCCGCAGCCGTGAGGGATTCGTTCATGCTGCCCGTCCTGTACCCCTCCAAATCACACGCTACCCAGACATAGCCGAGCGCCTTCAGGGCCGGGACGACCGCGTCGACCCGCGCGAGGAGCCGTTCCCGGTCGCCGGCCGGCACCTCGATCCGCGCCACGTCCCCGTGATGGCGGACGCGGACGACCGGGAAGCCGGCCTCTCGCAGGACACGCTCGGCGCGGCCGACCCGCTCCAGCCTGTCGGGCGTGATCGTCTCGCCATAGGGAAAGCGGGAAGCGAGGCAGGCGTTGGCCGGCTTGTCGGCAGTGGGAAGAGCGAGTCGCCGCGAGAGCGCGCGGACGTCCTGCTTCGTGAACCCCGCCTCCTTGAGGGGGCTCACGACGCCGCGCTCGTCCAGGGCCTTCAGGCCGGGCCGGTAGTCGAGTGTGTCGTCGGCATGGGATCCGTCGATGACGGTCCGATAGCCCCGCTCCGCCGCCAGCCGCCCGAGATCTCCATACAGATCGGACTTGCAGTAGTAGCAGCGTTCCGGCGGGTTCTGGACGAATCCTTCCGCCTCGAGCTCGGTCGACAGGATGCGGTCGTGCGGAGCGCCCAGCGCTTCCGCGAGCCGCGTCGCTTCGTCGACCTCGACCGGATCGTACGTCGCGCTGGCGGCGGTGACGGCTAGCACGTTCGCAGGTCCCAGGACGTCCAGCGCCATCTTGAGGAGCAGGGTCGAATCCACCCCGCCGGAATATCCGAGCACGACCGAGCCGCACGCCGCCAGCACGGTTTCGAGCCGGCGCTCCTTTTCGGCCAGCGGATCGAGATCTTCGATCGTGCGCGCGGGGCGTGACATGAGCGGAGGCAAGCTAGCAGACGCCCGCGCGGGCCGGCAACGCGAGTCCCCGATCAGCACCAGCGGAAGGTGACCGCGTGGATTGCGGCCAGCAGGGCGTAAACCCCGATCCCGCGCCACGCGCCGGCGGCGCGGGGCGAGCGCTGCCGCCGGGCGCGGCCCAGGCGCCGTTTCGCCCGCCGCGCATGAGCCAGGGCCGTGCGGAGCGGGACCTCGACCTGGGCGAACTCGAGATCCCCGCAGTCCGCCGCGTGGCGGGCGTCTTCACGCAGCTCGCCGACGCGTTCGGGGGGTGAAATCATGAAAGCAGCTTCGCCTCGATCAAGAAGGGGCTCGGCGAAGCGCCCTGTCCGGGCGCCGTCCTGTACCAGATCCAGAGCTGACGGTAGGCGCGGGTCATCGCTACGTAAAAGAGCCGTCGCTCGTCCTCGGTCGGCGACCTCGTGTGCGGCACGATCCCGGCGTTGCAGTCGATCAGGCAAACCGTGTCCCACTGGAGACCTTTTGCCTTGAAGTAGGTGAGGAGCTCCACTCCGGTGCCTCCGCCGGCCGCGTTGCGCAGCCCGCCGCCGCGGTCGCGCTCGTCCTGCGTCCAGCCGGCTTCAGGCTCGACGACCCGGTGGGGTATTCCGGCCCTGGCCAGCGCGCTGCGTACCGACCGATTCTGGGAATGGGTGCGGTAGAGCACCGCCACATCGCCGTAGCCGGCCTCGCCTGCCGCGACCCGCGACTGGATCGCGCTGGCTACTTCCACCGCCTGCGCTTCCTGGGTGGCGACCACGTGCACGTGGATCACGGCCAGGTCCCGGCGAAAAGGGGTCGGGCGCTTGTGGATCCGGCGCCGGTTGTGGCCGATCAGGCGCTCGGCGCACCGCAGGAGATTCGGCGCGTTCCGGTAGTTCGTCCTGAGCTCGCACGAGACCACGCTTCGCCCGAGATGCGAGCCGGGATCGAGGATGTAGTCCGTGGTGCAGCCGCGAAAGCCATAGATCGCCTGGTCGTCGTCCCCGGCCATGATCAGGGTCGACCGCTGCGCGATGATCCGCACGAGCTCGAAATCGAGCCGGTTGATGTCCTGGAACTCGTCCACGATCACCTCCCGGTATCGGCGTTGGACCCGTCCGCGAAGCGCGGCGGATTTCCGCAGGGCGGCCCACGCGCGGAGCTTCTGGTCGTCGAAGTCCATCCAGCCCCGCCGTCGCATCGCCCGTTCGTGCGCGGTAAAGAGCCACAGATGAGCCTCGATAGCGCGCGCGAGGAGTCGCCGGTCGCTCGACGCGGGCAGGAACGAGGCCGCCGACGGCGACTCCAACATGAACCGGGTCAGCTCGCGCGGCGCGCTCGCGGGAGGAGGGTCGAACGCGCGCGGATCGAAAAGCGCGTTCTTGAGAAGTCCGAAAATATCTCCTGCGGAGCGCTCGGCGGTGCCGGAAGCGAGGGCCGTCCGGTGCGCGGCGCTCTTCTTGCCGAGTCCCTCGATCACCTCCTGGAGGAGCGCCTCGCGCTCGGCGGCAGGCGCGACCAGACGGTACTCCGCCGGGACGTGCTCCCTGAGGAGGCGGTAGCCGAACGCGTTCAACGTCGCCACCGGCGGCAGTTCCCGCCGGGCGCCGAGGCGCGCGGCGAGCCTTTCCCGCAGCGACCGCGCGGCCGACGTATCGAAGGTGAGGACCAGGAGTCGGCCGGGATCGAGCCCGAGCGAGATCCGACGGGCGATCCGCTCGACGATCGTCTCGGTCTTTCCCGAGCCCGCCGCGGCGACGACGCGCAGCGTCCGCGCCGAGCTCTCGATCACGCGCCGCTGGTCCTCGTCGGGAGGCGTCGCCCGCCGCCGGAAGCCGTTCAGATGAGCGCCTCCTGGCCTTCGCGAACGGCGCGGTCGAGGAGCCGGTACTGGATCGCCTCGGCGAGATGCACCGGTGCGATCTCGCGGGCGCCTTCGAGGTCGGCGATCGTTCGCGCCACTCGCAGCACCCGGACGTGGGCTCGCGCCGACAGGCCCAACCGCTCGTGGGCGGACTCCAGCAGTCGGCGGCACTCCGGGGAGAGCGCGCACCACCGGTGGGTCCCGTTCCCGTCCAGCCGGGCATTCAGCAGTTCCGTGGCGGAGCGGCTCCGCTGCAGCCGGCGGGCGGCGCCCACGCGGGCCCTGACCGCGGCCGCCGATTCCCCCCGATCTGTCGTGACGAGCTCCGCGAACGGCACCGGTCGCACCCGAACGTGCAGGTCGATCCGGTCGACGAGCGGGCCCGAGAGCCGCCCGCGATAGCGCTCGCGCGCGGCGGGCTGACACAGGCAGGGCCGCAACGGCTCGCCCCAGTAGCCGCACGGGCACGGGTTCGTCGCCCCGAGGAAGATGAATCGCGCCGGGTAGCGGTGCCGGCCCTGGGCGCGGCCGATGACGAGCTCGCCTTCCTCGATCGGCTGCCGCAACCCCTCCAGCGCATCGCGTCGAAACTCCGTCAGCTCGTCCAGGAACAGAACGCCGCGGTGGGCCAGCGTGACCTCGCCGGGGCGGGGAGGGTGGCCGCCGCCCAGGAGGCCGGCGGCCGAGATAGTGTGATGGGGCGCACGGAAGGGGGCGACGTGAATCAGCGGCCGGGCCGGCGTCAGGCGGCCCCAGGCCGAGTGGATGGCGGTCACTTCGAGCGCCTGACCGGGCAGCAGCGGCGGGAGGATCGCCGGGAAGCGCCGCGCGAGGAAGGTCTTGCCCGCGCCCGGCGGGCCGATCAGGAGCACGTTGTGGCCGCCCGCGGCGGCGATCTCGAGCGCGCGCCGGGGGCCCGCTTGACCCCGGACCTCCGACCAGCCGCCGCCCCCTTCGCGACCGGCCGGCCGCCGGGCGGGAACCGCGGCGGGCCGGACCGGGACCAGGCCCGTCAGGTGATCGACGGCGGCTCGCAGGCTGCGCACCGGGACCGACCTCAACCCGTCGACGAGAGCCGCCTCGCCCGCATTTCCGCTCGGCACGAGGAACTCGCGCGCGCCGGCCGCTTTGAGAGCCGCCGCGGCGGGCAGAACGCCGCGCACCGAGCACACCCTACCGTCGAGGCTCAGCTCGCCGATCGCCGCTAGCGGAGGCGCGTCGCCGACCGGCGGTTGGACAGCCCCCGACGCGCAAAGGATCGCGAGCGCGATCGGAAGGTCGAGCCCACTTCCGCTCTTCGGTTCGTCGGCGGGGGCCAGATTGACGGTGATTCGACGCAGCGGGGCATCGAACCCGCTGTTGGCGAGCGCGGCCAGGACTCGCTCGCGACTCTCGCGCACCGTCCCGTCCGGCAGACCCACCAGGTGGAAGGCCGGCAGGCCGCGGGCCAGATCGACCTCCACCGTGATCGGACGCGCGGAGAGCCCGGCCAGGGCCGCGGTGAGGACGCGGGCGAGCACGCCGGCCGGACGTGCAAGACGCGGACCGCCGACAGGCGGCGCCCTGTTACAGACGCCCTAGTCGGTGAGCGCGACGGTCTCCGTCCGCGTCGTGACGATCGGGATCAGGATGTTCTGCCCGCCGGAAGCGACAAAAGCGTCCATCTTCACTTCGGTCGTCTCGCTGCCTCCCAGATACCGACCGCCTTCGACATCGAAGTAGAACGAGCCGTTCCCCGAGCCGCTGCCGCTCAGCGAAACCGCGGCCCCCTGCTGGCTCCCGCCGCCGTCCAGCTCGATCGCCGTGACGTAATCGATGCGCAGGGCCTCGCCACCCGCGTAGGGGGCCGGCCCATGGGCGGTGTAGCGGTTCACGCGCTCGACGTTGATGTCGAGACCGTTCTGATCCGAGGACACCCGGGTCGTGTCGGCCCATGTCGTTCCCGGCGATATCGGTTCCATCGGCAGGACCGGAAAGAACGTCCGGTACGTCGTCTCGAGGCCCAGCCGCGCCGCCGGAACGGGGAGTGACTCGGGGAGATCGATCGACCGGACCTCTCCCCGGCGGCCGAGGACGACCACGACCGGCTTGCCGTAGAGCCCGGCGAAGTCGGCATCGCCGGAGGGACTGCCGGTCACCGAGATCGAGTCGTGGACGATCTCGATCGTCAAGCTCTCGGAGTTCTCGGCCGCGATCCGGATCGAGAAGCGCCAGTCGCTCCGGATATCGACCTTCTGCTCGCTGCCATCGACGATCTGCCGGACATGATCCTCCTGGATCCGTGTGTAGGCCTGGCCCGCTCCGGCCTCGCCGCCGTACCGGAGGGTCTGAGCGGCTGCGGTCGCAGCCGCGGCCAGTCCGAGCGCCCCGGTGAAAGCCCCGGTGAGAGCGACGGCGAGGGGGAGTGGCACGAAATGGACCTTCCGGCCGGAGAAAAGAGACAAAATGAGATCGATGGCACGATCCATGCACCTCACCCGCCGCGGACCCATATGGCAGCTGTGTATGATGCGCGCTCGTACCCGCGGCGACAAGGGGGCGTTCCGGAATTGACTTCCCGTGGGATGTGGGACAAGAAAACCACCCTGGTCCGGCTGCGCGCCTGCGCCACTGGGGCGACCGGGGTCCTCCTCGCGCTCTACCCGCCCCCGAGTCCGCGCCTGCTGCCCCTCGTCTTCGTCTGGCTGCTCTATCTTTCCTCCACTCTCGCGTACACGCTCTTCCCAACCCGCTTCTATGGCCGGCGGGGCTTCGATTTCGCCTTCATCGGCGTCGAGCTGTCGCTCCTCGGCGCGTTCTTCGCCGCCTACGGCGGCTGGGACGCGTGGCTGTTCTACTCGCTCTTCCTGCTGATCGTTCTGCTGGCCGCCCTGGCCCGGCGGTTGGCCTGGGCGCTCGGGCTCGGTCTGGCAGGCGCGGTCGCCCATGTCCTCCTCCGAATCGGCGAGAATACGGCCGATCCCGGCGCGATGATCCTCGAGTCCGCGGTTCTGTTGACCACCGCCGGCCTGGTGGGATACCTGACGGAGGTTCTGGACCGCGAGGAGGGTGCCACGGCCCTGCTCGAGAATGCGCTCGAGGTCTCGACCCTGATGGCCGGCGCCCTCGACGCGCAGGTCGTCTACGACCGCCTCACCGAGATCGTGGCGCGCCTATTCCATGCGGGACGCGTGTCGGTGATCCTCATCGACCGCAACTCGGGGCGGGCGCACATCGCGGCGGCGATCGATCGCGGCCAACCGGTCCACGACCTGGCGATCGACCTCGAGCGCTACCCCGAGATCCAGAGTGCCCTGCGCTCGCTCCAGCCGGTCATCATCGACAGCGCCGGCAACCACCCCTGGCTGGCCAACGTACGCTCCGATCTCCCGGCGCAGGCGCGCTCGGCGGCGATCCTGGTCACGCCGATCCACCACGGCGAGCGCGCGCGGGGGGTGATCTTCGTGCGCGTCGAGGGGAGCCGGAGAGCGTTCACCGACCAGGAGATCCGGTTCTGCCGGCTGATGTCCGAGGTCGCCGGACGGACCCTCCAGCGGGCCGACGACTTCGCGGTTGTGTCCGAGGCCGCCCGGCGCGACGGCTTGACGGGGCTGTACAACGTTCGCGAGTTCCACCGCATCCTGCGCGAGGAAATCACGCGTTCCGAACGGATCGGTGCGAGCTGCGCGCTGCTGATGATCGACATCGACTACCTCAAGCACGTCAACGACACGTATGGCCACCCCGCGGGAGATCAGGTGTTGAAGAAGCTGGCCGGGGTTCTCCTCCGACAGGTTCGCGAAATCGATACCGTCGCCCGTTACGGCGGCGAGGAGTTCGCCATGCTGCTGCCCGAGACGGGCGGGGACCGGGCGCTCGTCGTAGCCGAGCGTCTGCGCGAAGAGATCGAACGCGTCCGGCACGAAACAGTGGTCGAGTCGGTCACCGTGTCGATCGGGATCGCCGCCTACCCCGAGGACACCACCACTCCGGCCGACCTCCTCCACAAGGCCGATCAGGCGCTCTATTCATCGAAACACCGGGGACGCAACCGGGTCGTGCGGTTCGATCCGGTGCACCTGATCGAGCCGCGCGGCCAGACCGACGACCCGGCGATCACCGCGCTGCGCTCGCGTCACGATTCGACGATGGTGCGCGCGATCCGGGAATCCCTCAAGAGCCTGAGCGCTCATCGACAGATCCTGCGTCACCTGGATGTCATCGCCAGCCTGGCCACCGTGATGCGCGCGAAGGATCCGGCGGCGCTGGATCAGCTTCGCGACGTCTCGACGCTCGCCGAGCTGTTCCTGGCCCACCTGCCGGTGGCCGAGCGCCAGCGTTGGGCGATCCACGTCGCCTGCCTGCTGCGGGATATCGGCAAGCTGGCGATCGCCGATTCTATCCTGCAGAAGCGCGACTTCCTGACGCGCGAGGAATACGAGCTCGTGCGCCAGCACCCCGTCGTCGGGGCTCAGATCATCGAGCCACTGAAAGGCCTCGACACGGTCGTGCCGCTGATACGGCACCATCACGAGCGGTGGGACGGGAAGGGGTATCCGGACGGGCTGCGGGGCGAGGCGATCCCGTATGGTGCGCGGGTCGCGGGGTTGATCGACGCCTTCCACGCGATGCTGCGGCGCCGCTCCCAGGGCGGCCGCATGCAGGGCCTGGCCTATGCCTGCCAGGAGGTGCGTGGCAACGCGGGCACCCAGTTCGACCCACAGCTCGCGGAGCGGCTGCTCTTCGTGGTCGATGCCAATCGGGACGTCATCGCGACGCTCGCCGTCGGCGATTCCGGAGAGGAAGCCCTTCAGGCCGTGCGTTGACGCCGGCTCAGGAGCCGAGCCGGAAGACATCCTCGAGGTGGTCCACGGCGGGGCCGTCAGGTCCCCAGGTGACGCTCACCACATCGAAGCGGAAGGCCTGCGCAACCCTGCGCCAGTGCTCGGCCCCCGCGCGGGCCGCCCAAGCGATCTGACGGCGTTTGCGATGGTCGACGGCTGCGGCCGGCGGCGCCAGGGACCGCCCCGCGCGGGTCTTCACCTCGACGAACGCCACCACTCCACCCTTCTCGGCGACGATATCGATCTCCCGTCCCGCCCCGCGCCAGCCGCGGGCCAGGATCCGATAGCCGGCGGCTTCGAGGTGGGCGGCGGCGAGCATCTCGCCCGCGCGCCCCAGGCCGGCGGGCGAGGGCCTCAGAGGTCGATCTCGAGGCCGTCGGCGCCGAGATCGATCGGCGCGCGGGGGTAGGCCTCCCGAATCCGGCGCTCGACCTCGGCCCAGCCAAGGGCGAGCACGGACGGGTAGAAGTGCGTCGCGACCAGCCTCCGCGCCGAGGCCTGCGCGGCCACCCGCCCGACCGCGCGAGGCGAGAGGTGACCGGGCGCGTTCAGGCCGTCGGCCACGGAGCACTCGGCGATCAGCAGGTCGACGTCCCGCGCGAGCGCGACCACCTCGGGCCCCTCCTCGGTATCCCCGGTATACGCTACCGTGACCTCGCGCCCATCGGCGCCGAGCGTCAGGCGGTAACCGACCGCCTCGGGAGTGTGAATTACGGGAAAGGCCTCGATCTCGACCCAGATGTCCCCCCGATCCAGCTCCACCGGGGTGTCTTCCGCCTGCCAGACATCGAGCGGAAAGCCGGGGTCGAGGACCCACGGCCCGAAGATGTCGGCGAGCCGGTGGAGATCCTCCTGGAAGCCGGGATATCCGACCAGCGAAAGAGGCCGGACGCGCTTGAGACCAGGAGTGTTCTTCAAAGCGAAGAGGAGCGGCAGCAGGTCGGCGATGTGATCCTGGTGGCGGTGGGTCACGGCCACCAGGTCGAGCTCCTGGAAAGGGAGTCCGTAGGCGGCCATCCGGCGCAAGGTGCCCGATCCCAGATCGCAGAGGAGGCTCAAGTCTCCACAAACGAAGTGGTGGGCTGACGGTCCGCGATCGGCGTCCGGAACGATGGTTCCGCTGCCGATCAGGGTATAGCGAAGGGTCTCCACCGATTCATCCCTTTCACCCCGGGCCCAGATACCACCGCAGCAGCGGCTCTCCAAGATACAATGTCAGTCCCGCCCCGATCGCGAGGAAGACGCCGAACGGGACCAGAGTCTCGGGCCGCCTCGACAGGCGCGCGTAGAGCGCGATCGGTCCGAAGATCAGGGTTCCCGACAACGCCCCGAGGAAGATCGTGAGCAACGCCCCCTTCCACCCCAGGAACGCTCCGATCATCGCCATCAGCTTGATGTCCCCACCTCCCATCGCTTCCCTGCCCAGTACCCGGCTCCCGACGATCGCCACTCCCCACAGGAGCCCGCCTCCGACGATCGAGCCGACTACCGATTCCGGCAGTGAGGGCGCCCCGGGCGGAAGGGCGAGGAGGACCCCGGCCACCGTCCCGCCCAGCGAGAGCTCATCGGGGATGATGTAGTGCCGGAGGTCCGTGACCGCGATCGCCAGCAGAAGGCTCAGCAGCACGATCGCCCGCGCAGCTTCGGCCGTCGGCCCCAGGAAAGCCGCATTGGCGGCCCAGATCATGGCCGTGGCCGCCTCCACGAACGGATACTGCGCGCCGATTCGGGCGGCGCAGAAGGCGCACCGACCGCGCAGGGCGATCCACGATACGAGCGGGATGTTGTGAACCCAGCGTAGCCGCTCCCCACACCGCGGGCAGTGGCTGGGGGGAGCCACCACCGACTTCCCGGCCGGAAGGCGGACGATCGCTACGTTCAGGAAGGACCCGACCGCGAGCCCCACGATACCGCTCACGATCACCAGGACCGGATCCGTCAAGGTCCGCCCGGCGCCGCGAGGCTTTCGCGCTCCTCTTCCGCGAGATCGTCCCGGCGATCGGCGACCCGCCGGAGCGAGGCTGCGACAACACCGGTCGGGGTGAGCGGATCGAAGTCGGACCGCTCGATGTCGAGCAGCTTGAACTTGTAGATCAGCGTGGTCCGGTTGATGCCCAGCATCCGCGCCGCCCGGGTCACGTTTCCGCGGCAGAGACGCAGGACGCGCAGGAGATGGGTCCGGCGCACGCCGTACCACGATAGATCGTCGGAGTCGAGTCCGGCCGGGGAAATCCCCAACCCCAGATCGTCGAGTCCGATGTGGCGGCCCCCGGCGAGATGAAAGCCACGCTCGAGGGTCGTGTTGAGCTCGCGGACGTTGCCGGGCCACTCGTAGCGGGCGATCGCCTCCCAGGCCTCCATCCGCAGGAACTTCCGGCGGCGGTAGCGGCCGTTGAGCACAGCCAGCCGGTGGTCGACGAGCGGAACGATGTCCTCCCGCCGTTCGCGCAGAGGGGGCAGGTGGACGCGGTAACCGGCCAGCCGGAAGAAGAGGTCCTTTCGCAAGGTCCCGTCGGCAAGCATGGCGTCGATGTCCCGGTTCGTCGCCGCCATGACCCGGAACTCCGACCGCTTCTCGGTCCGGGCGCCGACGGGCCGATACCGGCGTTCTTCGATCGTGTAGAGAAGCTTCGCCTGGATCTCGAGTGGTAGCTCGCCGATCTCGTCGAGGAAGAGCGTTCCGGTGTTAGCCTGCTCGACGAGACCGACGGAGTCGGCGACCGCGCCGGTGAAGGCGCCGCGCAGGTGCCCGAACAGCTTCGACTCGAACAGGTTCTCTTCGAGGTTCGTACAGTCGACGACGACGAAGGGCGCGTTCCGGCGCTTCCCACCCTCATGGATCTGGCGGGCCAGGAACGTCTTGCCGGTCCCCGACTCGCCCTCCAGCAAAAGCCGCACTTCGGTATCGACGAGCCGCTGGAGTCGCTCCTTGATCGCGACGATCGCCGAAGCCTGCGTCAGAAAGGTTGGAAATGGCTGCGCGGGGCGCCGCTCGCGGGGCGCGCCCAGCATCGATAGGATCCGGGAATAGTGGCTTTCCAGCGTGCGGATTCCGGGCTCGCTTCCAAAGATCGTTTGCGCGGTGGCGCGCAGACGTTCACCCGGCAGACCATGACGGTCGGCGTAGCATGCAGCGATCAGGTACACGTTCGCGCTGTCGCTGCGCAGGTCGCGGGCGTGCAGGTCGCGGGCCGCGGACTCGAGATCGCGCAACAGCACCTCCCGATCCGTGCTGCGCTCCAGGATCGCCTTCCAAATCAACGCCCTGGCCTGAACGGAGGGGAGCGAGGCGAGCCCCGCCGCCTTCTCCGCCGCCGCCAGCCTTTCCGCAGCCGCCGCGCGGTCGCCGGCCGCCAGCTCCAGCTCGGCGCCACACAAGTCGACCAGGGCCGAAACCCGTACGTTGTGGGTGGCGATCTGGAGCTCACGGCTCCGCTCGAGGAGCTGGAAAGCCTCGTCGTACAAGGCCTGAAGCATGCAATGGATCGCCATGTTGCAGAGAACGAGGGCCAGTCCGGCCCGCTCGCCGAGCGCTTCCAGGCGCTCGAGGGAACGCTGATGCAACCCGGTCGCGGACCGCGGGTCGCCGAGCTCGAAAAGGTTGCGGGCCCGGTTGGCCTGCGCGTACGCGCCGAAGACCGCGTCGCCATCGGCGGCGGCGGCGACCCCGCGCGCGAAGTTGCGATCGGCCATATCGAATAGGCATAGCTCCATGAAGGCCGTACCCAACAAGTTGTGGTAGCAGGCCCGGCTCAGCTCCGGCGATCGGTTCCCCCTCAGCCCCTTGAGCAGCCCCAGGGCTTCCCTGGGAGAGCGGAACAGTACGATCCGCGCGAGGTCGAGGCCGATCAGCGCGGCCTCGTCCTCGTTATCCTCCTCGCGCGCAGAGTGATAAGCTCCCCGGAGGCACAGCTCGGCTTCGGCGTGATGCCCATGGCCGAGCAGCTTGAGGCCCATCGTTCGCTGGTGGGAGGTTGAACGACAGCGACCGGGCGACGATGCAAGGTCCGCTATGGAATCGAGGAACCGGTCCGTCTCGGGGTCCGGCTCGGGACGCACGGGGTAGGACACGTTGAGCCTCGGACGGCTGGGGTTGGCGCGTCGATCGGAGGAAGAGACGCTTTCATAGTCGATCCGCGAGCCGACTGTCAAGCTTTCCGCGGGCAAAAAGCGCGCCGCGGCGCCGGGTACCAGCCGTTGACCTGTCCATCCCGCGCGCCGTCGTCCGTGAGTGTCGGCGACCGGACAACACGATTGTGGATAGTCAGCCGACCGCCAGCGGCAGGCTCGCGTAAACGTCGAAGCCTCCCGCCCGCACGCCTCCGTCGGCGTGCATGAGCGCGGTGCGTGCGATCATCGCGCCGTTGTCGGTGCAGTAAGCCGGCCGCGGCCAGAGGACCTCGGCCCGCCTTCCCATTCGACCGCGCATCGCCTCCCGAAGAGCCGCGTTGGCGGCCACCCCACCGCATACGAGAACGATCGGCGTGCCCCGGTCTTCGGCCGCCCGCGCGGTCTTCTCGACCAGCACCTCGACGACTGCCGCCTGAAAGCTCGCGCAGACATCCGGCAGCCGGCTCCGGATCTCCATCTCGGAGCGCTCCGCCACCCACTGGAGCACGGCGGTCTTCAGGCCTGAGAACGAGAAATCGTACCCGCCGTGATCTATCATCGGGCGCGGAAAGGCTATGCTCGAGGGGTCGCCCTCCAGCGCCAGCCGCTCGATCCGCGGGCCTCCCGGAAACCCCAGCCCGAGGAGCTTGGCGACCTTGTCGAACGCTTCGCCGGCCGCGTCGTCGCGCGTCCGGCCCAGGATCTGGTAGCGCTTCCAGGCGTGCACCTCGACGAGCAGCGTGTGCCCGCCCGACACGACCAGCGCGATCGCCGGGGGTTCCAGCGCGGGATGGTCGAGAAGGTTGGCGACGATGTGCGCCTCCAGGTGGTGCACCGGGACGAGCGGGCGGTCCAGGGCGATCGACAGGCCCTGAGCGAACGCCCCGCCCACCAGCAATGCGCCCATCAACCCCGGTGCGTGGGTCACGCCGATCAGATCGATATCCGGAGCCCGGACGCCCGATTCGTCGACCGCACGATGGAACACCGGCAGGATGTTGCTGACGTGCGCGCGGCTGGCGAGCTCGGGAACGACCCCACCATACGCCGAGTGCTCCACCTGCGAGCTGACCACGTTCGCAAGCACTGTTCGATCGCCGTCGAGGACGGCGATCGAGGTGTCGTCGCAGGATGTCTCTATGCCTAGCGTCAGCAAGGGCTTCCGAGCGAGGCAGTTTTAATCCGTCTGGGCATCGATTTCCTCCACCCGCACGACCGTGCCTCGGATCCGGACGCTGTCGGGTTCGACCGTCACGGTTCGCAAACTCTCGGGGACGGCGATCTCGAGGTGTTCGTCGAACGGGCCCGGCTCGCGCGAGAGCTGGGAAAGGTCGAGGGCCAGCGAGCCGATCGGGCGTACCTCGGCCGTCACCCCGCGGACCTGCACTCGGCGGGGCTCGACGCGGACGTTGAGGACCTGGTGCCCCTCGTCGGCGACCGGCATCCCGATCGGTTCCAACGCGACCGTCTTCTCGATGAACCGATCGGTGACGACGGTGACCTGGCCAGGACTCACGACGAGCGGGGTCACGTTCAAATCGGCGGGCCGCTCGACGTCGCTCGGATCGACGGTCAGACTCGTGGTATCGTTCTCTCCCCCCTGGACGGTCTTCCGGATCGTGAGCGCCTCCTTATCGAGTCGCATGAGCTCCTTTCCGGTCCCCGCGAAAGTCACCTCGACCTCCTCCGCGACCTCGTTCGTAATGATCATGTCGCGGCCCTCGACGGCGATCCGAAGCGGAACCGGATAATCGATGACCGTGGTCTCGTCGGAGGTAACGTCGAACCAGAGCAGGAGCGCCAGCAGGAGCGCGATCAGCTTGTAACCCAGGTTCTGCGTGAAGAAATCGCGCAGTGACGCAACCAGACCAGACAAGGGCGGCTACTCGGCCCCCCCGCCGGAACGATTTCCCCGAGAGTGCTTCACCGCGCTCATGACGGCGATGCCGAACAGGCCCAGGCAGACGATGAAGATCCACTGGGCCCCGACGCCGAGGGTGTCGAGCGCGAGCCCCACCGCGCCGATCAGGATCAGAAAGCCGATGAAGTAGATGTAGAACCAGTCCATGCGAGCCTCCCGGCTGTGCCTGACACGCCACGCAGACTTCCTGGCGGCGGCAATGTAGGAACCCGTCGCACCCCCCGCCACGCCCCTTGGAGGCGGATGCGGGATGTGACCCGCGCTCTTCCGCGACTTCCCTAGATGTTTTCGGCGATGAAGGGAAACAGCGGAAGCAACCACCGGTTCAGGAACGCCGCCAGAACGGCGAAATAGTTGGTGAAGATGAGGATACCGACCGCCACCAGGACCAGCCCGCTGCCCACCTCGATCGGCCGCAGCCAGGACCGGATGCTGGCGAACGCAGTCAGGAACGAGTTGAAGCCGACCGCGGCCAGGAAGAACGGCAGGCCCAGACCCGCGCCGTAGACCGCGAGGAGCGTCACGCCGGCGGAGAGCTCGGCCGTCGTTCCCGCCATCGTCAGGATCGCGCCCAGGATCGGCCCGATACACGGAGTCCAGCCGGCCCCGAAGGCGATTCCCACGAGCACCGAGCCGAGCAGTCCCGCCGGTCGGTTTCGCAGGTGGACGCGCCGCTCGCGCTGAAGGAACGTGAAGTTGAGGAGACCCATGATGTGGAGCCCGAAGAGCACGATCACGAGTCCCGCAAGGCGCCGGATCCAGACCTGGTTCGAGCGCATGAACTGTCCGATCGCGGTCGCCGAGGCCCCCAGCGCGATGAAGACGAGCGTGAAGCCCAGGATGAAGAGCAACGAATGAAGGATCGTCTTCCGGCGGACCCGCGCGCGTGCCTGCGGGCCCGGATCGGCCAGCTCGTCAAATGACAGACCGGTGATGAACGAGAGGTAGGACGGAAAGAGCGGCAGGACACAGGGGCTGAGGAACGAAACGATCCCGGCCGCGAACGCGACCGCGATCGACAGCTCGCCGGTCACCTTAGCGTTCCCCGGCCGGGGCCGTGTCCTCGAGCACCGATTCGACGGGCGGCGCCAGGCCCAGCGCCACGCGAATCGGATACTCGAATTCCTTTCGCGTGCGCGGCCCGATCCACTCCTCCACCACCTCTTCATCCACGACGAGCAGCGTCGTCGGCAGCCACGGCGAGAGACGGTACTCCTCGAGCATCGCCGGCGTGCCGATCACGAGGGGGTAGTTCATCTGCATGTCGCGGGCGAACTGGCGCGAGTCGCGCGGCAGATCGTTGACCGTCACGCCCAGAACGGTGAAGCCACGGTCACCGTATGCGTCGTGCAGCGCCATCAGGTCCGGGATCTCGGCCTTGCACGGCTCGCACCAGGAGGCCCAGAAGTTGATCAGGATCGCGCGGTGATCCGCCGCGAGCGAGGCGAGCGTCAACGAGTCGCCGTCGAGAGTCTCCAGCGCGAAGGCCGGCGCGGGACGAATCGCCTCCCGCAGCGAAGGGACCGGCTCTCCTTCCGCGGCCGACTCCCCACTACACCCCGTCACCGCGGCGCTGGTCAGCGCGGCGATCAACGCGGTCATCGCGAAGGTCATATCAGGACGAATCAAAAGCATCGGCTTATCAAGATGGAGGCACCCGGTGGTTGCGGGCAACCGCGCTGGTCTCTCACGACCAATCGTGGAACCGGTAGCCGAGGCAGCGGTGGACCAGGCGGGCCGCGACGAAGTCCGGCGCGTGGAGACCCGCGACGGGGGCCAGCTCCACGACGTCCATCCCGATGACCCGCTTCTGCATGAAGACACGACCCAGGAAGCGCAGGGTCTCGTGCCAGAAGCCGCCTCCCGGTTCAGGCGTTCCGGTGGCGGGCATGAGCGACGGGTCGAAGTAGTCGATGTCGAAGGTGAGGTAGACCGTATCGGAGAGCGCGGTCAAGGCCGTCTCCATCCATTCGTCTCCGTGCGCGATCCGGTGGGACCAGAAAACCGGCAGGTCATGCTCGCGGATGAATTCCGCTTCCCCGATCGACACCGCGCGGATACCCACCGGAACCGCCGGTATCCCCAGATCGAACACCCGCCGCATCACGCACGCATGCGACCAGATCGTCCCCTCGTATTCGTCGCGTAGGTCCGCATGGGCGTCGAGCTGAAGGACCGAGAGGTCGTCGAAGGCATCGCGGGCGGCGCGCAGCGGACCGCACGTGATCGTATGCTCGCCGCCCAGAAACACCGGGAACTTGCCGTCGGCGAAGAGACCCGCCGCAGCACCGCGCAGACGGTCCAGAAAAACCGGCGGCTCCTCGTCGCCGGCCGCAACCGGCTCCGCCGTATGGATGCCGCCGGTTTGCCACGGCTCCTCGCGCAGGACTTCGTCGTACAGCTCGACGTAGGCGGAGGCCGCAAGGATCGCGGCGGGGCCTTTCGCGGCGCCGGCTCCATAGGAGACGGTCCGCTCGTAGGGCACCGGTACGACGACGCCGGCCGCGCCTTCGTAGGCGGTTTCCTCATCCGTCAGGCCCAGGAAATTCGGAAAGTCGCGCATGGCGTCGAATCGCTCTTGGAGCGCGCCTCCACCCGCCATGGCTCGCTAGTCGATCAGCACGGCCGCTGCGATCACGGTCGTCCACAGCCCGGCTTTGTCCCCGATCGCCGACTGGGTGATGTTGCGCGTCGTCACGATCTCGTCCGAGATCCGCCAGATCTCCTTGCGCTCGTCCCAGGCGGCGGCGGGGTCGAAGTCGACGCCGAGCACGGTGGCCAGCATCTGGGCCGCCAGGTCCTCGGCGTAGTCGCCGGCCTGCTGGTCGTTTTGACCGTATCCGTGGTGCTCGGAGAGATACCCGTAGTGGTTCGTGTCTCGGGGGATCGCCACCCCGATCGAGGAGGCGATCAGCCGGTGGGGCTCATTGGTGGCGGATTCGGCCACGACGGTGAAGAGGACCTGACCCGCGCGGAGCTTGGGCAGACCATCTTTCTTGGAGATCATCCGGCATCCCGGCGGGAAGATGCTCGAGACCCGGACGATGTTGTACTCGGCGATGTCGGCGTCCCGCAGCGCGAGCTCGAACGACGCCAGCTTTTCCCGGTGCCGGCCGACGCCGCGGGTCAGGAACATCTCCTGCGCTACGAAGCCCACGGCTTTCCGTTCAGCTCCCGGGATTCCTAAGGCGTCCCGAACCGCTCTCCTCCAGCTGGCGCGTCTCTTCTGCTCCCGCGGGCCGCTGAGCGCCGAGCTCGCGCCGGATCAGCGTCTTCCGCTCCTCCTCGTAGCGCGCGAAGAGCGGGGTCAGCCGCGGATCGTTGGGAAGGGCCGGCTCCATCGCGATGAGCTGGCCGGTCACCTCCGTGACTTCCGCGCGGTCGGCTCCGCCGAACTCGAGCCTCGCGCTCCCGAGATACCTTCCCAGGTCGCCGGCGGCGGCCACCCAGGTCCCGGGGGCGAGCGGCTCGGGCGCGGTCAGCACCTTTCCGCCGTGTCCGCTCACGATGAGGTCGATGCCGCCGACGTATTCGGCGAGCGCCCGGTTCCCCTTGTAGGAGAGATGGCTGAGGGCCACGATCGCATCGACGCCCTGCGCGCGCAGGCTCGCAACTCCACGCTCGGCGGACTCGACGATGTCCTCCACGACGATGCTGTCGCGCATCGCCGGATCGAGGAGGATGGTGGGGTTATAAAGGCCCAGCAGTCCGATCCGCCGGCCGCCGCGCTCGACGACGAGCGTCTCTTCTCCCAAGCCCTCCAGACCGACGACGTCGTAGTTCGTGTGGACCCAGGGGATCGGGCTTTCGGTGACGATCCCGCGCAGGTACGCGGTGCCCTGGTTGAAGTCCCATTCGCCGAGCGTGTAAGCGTCGTAGCCCATCAGCTCCATGGCATCCATCATGACCCGGCCGAGGGCCGCACCGTAGGCGTTGTCGCCGCCGGTGAAGTCGCCTGCATCGACGAGCAGGATGGGCGTGTCGGTCATGCGCCGCAGGCTGTCGACCACCCAGGCCCGCTTCGCCAACCCGCCGGTCGAGTCCGCCCGGCACCCGCAATCGTCGAAGTAGCCGTAGCCGTCGGCGGTGTGGAGGACCACGATCTCGCCGGCGGTCCCTCCGCCACACCCCGCAAGGGCGAGGGCTCCCGCCGCGAGCGCAACCCGAAGTTCGTTCCGCCGTTTCAAATCCCGCCTCACAGCCAGTTCGATGAAAAAAACGGACACTTTCAGCAGCCTGCTTGTTTGGCGTCGGAACGCCACATTAGAATCGGTAGCCAACGCCGAAGTGGGTCTCGTCGCCCAGCTCGCTCACCGAGACCTCGCGCGCGATGTCGGCCTCGAACCCGGCGTGCCGGAAGCCGATCCCGAACGAGCCCCCGAACTGCCGGTCTCCCTCGCCCGATTCGATGAACGGGTTGTCGGCCAGCAGGACTCCTCCGCGAAGCACCACGACGTCGTGCAGAATCAGCGATGCCCCGGCGTGCTGACTCGAGGTGGACAGCTCCCGCAGATCACTCTCGATGTCGAAGAGGAGCTGAACCCGGAAGTCCGGCGGCAAACCGAGGAATTCGTCCGGATGGGCGCTGAGGCCGACCCGCACGCGACTGGGCAGGGATTCCTGGCGTGGTTCCCCGCCGTCCCCCCCTCCTCCACCCGGAAACGCAACGTCGCCATCCTCGAAATCCAGATCGGGACCCAGATTGCGCAGTGAAATCGCAAACGACATAGGAAGCGTGGGACGGGGGGAATAGATCACGCCGAGGTCGAACGCCGGTCCGCTGGCTTCGACGACCCCGAAGTCGGACCGCACCCATTTCGCGGTGGCGGCGTAGGCGAGCCTGTCCCGCCATTCGTTCGCGTAGGTCACGCCGATGCTCCACTCGTTCAGATCCACCGTACCGATCGGCTCCGGCGAGTCGATCGTAAGCGGGATCTGGCCGTAGTCCTGATATACGGCGGTCGCCCCGATCGTCCCCCAGGCGGTCACGTACGCTCCCGCCAGATAGTTGCTGTTGAGCTCGGCGAGATCGGCGGCCTCGTAGCGGCTGTAGGTCAGCGACCCACGCTCGAGACCGACCAGCGAGGCGGGATTGTACGGCGCCCCCTGTAGCTCGCCGCGCACGGCCGCGATCGCCCGCCCCTGTCCGACCGGGCGCGCGCCGATCGGGATCGTGAGACCCAGCAGCCCGGCGCCGTCCCCGTCATCCTGGGCGATCGCCGCGGCGGCCGAGGCCAGCAGCAGCAGTCCGGCGAGCGCCGCCGCGGGAATGCGGTTTCCCGAGCACATGGGGGTAGGAATCTGCGCGCCGGTGGGGGGAGCATCAAGGCTCAGCGTAGCCGGGTTCATGGGAGCTTCAGCGCGCGGACGCTCGATGTCCCGCGTGCCGTCTCGAGCCGGATCACGTAGACGCCGGCCGGGACTTCGTTCCCCGCACCGTTGCGCCCATCCCATACCGTCTCGAACGAGGCCGGCTCCCGTGGGCCCGACCCCAGGTCGGCGATCTGGCGGCCGGCCAGGTCGAACACCTTTAGTTCGACATCGCCGGCTCCGGCGATCCGGTACTCGATCGTCGTCTCCTGCTCGAACGGATTGGGATAGTTCTGGAGGACGATGTCGACATCGCCGGGCGCCGGCTGTGCCGGTTCGCCGGGGAAGTCGAGCAACGCGGGCAGGGTGGACAGCCGCTCGTCGTACGCCGCGCGCGCCGCCCGCACCGCTTCCACGAGGCCGGCGATCAACGGTAAATCCGCATCCAGATCCGGATCGAGGGGCGAGAGGAAATCGGGCGGCGGACCGCTCGCATCCGCCCAGACGAAAGCGGCCGCCGTCCGGTGGACGGCACCGGGGGCCAGGTCCACCGCCCCCCAACCGATCAGGGCGCGCATGTCGAATCCCGGCGCCGCGATCGTAGGCGTGCGGGGAGGAATCCCCGCGAGGGTCGCGTACTGGGTGGCGTCGGTGCGCGGCACGAGGAGGACGCCCGGCGTGGTCCCCGACGTGAGCTGCGTGACCGTGGTCTCGCCACCGGGGTTGACGAGCGGCACGATCGCCAGAAACCCGGCCCGTCCCTCGAAGCCCACCTCACTGAAGTCGCTGTCCCAGATCAGGAGCACCTGCTCGCCGTCGATCTCCAAGGGGGCGGCCGTATCGTCGTTCACGTCGCCGATCGGCGAAACCTGGATGTCCGGATCGAGCACGATCCCGGTCCAGAGGTCGCGGATCGTGTAACCGGTGGATCGGATTCGATCGGAGATGTTGAGGAAGTCCCATTGCAGGATCACCGCCGTGGCCAGCTCCGGATCGATGAAGGCGAAGGAACGCTGGCGGACCTCGATCCCCAGCGGTATGGAAGGAATTCTGTCGGTGACCACGCTGAAGCGGTCGCCGTAGATCGTGAACAGCTCCTGGTCCGCGACGGGAGTGGCCGGGAACAGCGGGATATCGGCCGGATCGCCGGCATCGAGCACCCGGAAGCGGGCGTCGTTCCGGTTGAAGCCGACCGCGCCCTCGATCCACTCGATCTCGTCGATATTGGAGGGGTTGTAGCCGATCGTCGTCAACGTATCCGGCTCGCCGTCGGCATCCACGTCGCCGACCCCCCCCACCCACAGACCGGCGCCGAAGAGGTAACGGTTGAGGGTGCCGCGCGGGAAGTTGCCGGCGTCGTTGTCCTGCAGGCTGAGACCGAATCCGCCGCGGTTCGAGATGCGCAGAAAAACACGGTTCACATCGTGGGCGACCAACGACCCCGCCGCTCCCACCAGGCCCTGGGCGAGCGCGGGCGGCGGCGCCCCGCTTCCGGCCATCGCCAGGGCGAGCGCCGCCAGCGGGATCCTCGAGGCGCGAGACGACCGCCCTGCGCGCCTTCTACCGGCAGTCTTCGCAGTGGCCATACACCTCCAGCCGGTGATGGGATGGACGGAAGGCGTGCAGCGCCGATACCTCGGCCTCGATGCGCTCGACCTCCTGTGACTCGAACTCGATCACCTTACCGCAGCGCGTGCACACCAGGTGCTCGTGGCGCGGCCGCGTCGGTCGCGGTTCGTAACGCCGGAACCCCTCGCCGAATTCGTGCTCCCGGATGAGCCCCGCCCTGAGCAGGAGATCGAGCGTCCGGTAGACGGTCGCCTTCCCGATCGGCGACCCTTCAGCGTGAAGCTGCGCGAGAATCTCGTCAGCCGAGACGTGACGGTGCGTTCCGAACAGGATCTCGGCTATGCGCAAACGCTGCGACGTGACCGGAAGGTTGCATGCGCGGAGATACTCGCGGAAGCGCTCGAGGCCCGCCGAGCGCGAGCCTTCAGGGGTCACACCGGCCCCGGCTCATCCCCGTTCCCGCCGTCCGGCGGGGAGGCCAGCCGGCCGGCAAGCTCGGCAAGCTGCTCGAGAACCGACCCACCACCCTCCAGCGCCACTTCCCGGTACATGGCGCCCTCCATTCCGGAGCGATCGATGAACTCGGCGAGGATGAGCGAGAGGACCGGTTCCGGAAAGCGAGCGCGCCTGACGAAGTCCTGGGCCGGCAACCCATCGGTGGCCGCACGACCTCCGATGGCTACCATCTCCAGCCGGTCGGCGCCGACTCGCTTGACGACGAACGCCAGCGAGAACGTCGTCTCGCCACGCTCGAGCCGATCGAACAGGTAGAGGCGCTCCAGGCGCTGCCCTTCCTCCAGCTGCAGAGCCTCGACGAGATCCTGAACAGGCGCCAGATCCGTCATCGAGGGTTGTCGATCTCGCGCGGAATCCGGATCTTCGGAGCGGGACTCATGGATGCGACGAAGCGGACCGGGCATCATCTCGCCGCCGCGCTGGCCTATCCGCTCGGCCTCGTCAGTGGTCTGATCTGCCTCTGGCGCTTTCATGAGGATCCGTTCGTCCGGTTCCACGCGTGGCAGTCGATCCTGCTCAGCGTGGCGGCGGTCGCGGCGATCGTCGCGCTGGAGTTCGTTCCGCTGCTCGGGCTGGGTCTGGCGTTCATGGTGGCGGCCGGTGCGGTGGCGCTGGCGTTGGTCCTCATGTGGCGGGCCTACCGGGGCCACTGGGCCGCCCTGCCGCTCCTGGGCGACATCGCGACCGAGCGCGCATCACTCTCCGGCCGTTAGCCAACCAGGGCCGCGACCCGCTTCGCGACCCCGACGGCGCGGGCCCCGTTCGGGACGCCCTCCGACAGCTCTTCGTCCTGCGCCTCGAACTCGACGCGCCGGTCCGCATCCGCCCCCTCTTCATCCAGAGAGACCGAGACGAGCGTCGAGACGCCGGGTTCCTCCATCGTGACCCCGTACAGGTAGTCCGCCGCTTCCATCGTGCGCCGATTGTGCGTGATGATGATGAACTGGGTCTCGGCGCTGAAGTGCCGGATCATCGCCAGGAAGCGGCTGACGTTGGCGTCGTCGAGCGGCGCATCCACCTCGTCGAGAATGCAGAAGGGGCTCGGCTTCACCCGGTAGATCGCGAAGAGCAGCGATAGCGCGGTGAGCGCACGCTCGCCGCCCGACAGGAGGTTGATCGACTGCACGCGCTTCCCGCGCGGGCTGGCGACGATCTCGATCGGCGATTCGAGCGGATCGTCGGGGTCGGAAAGAGCGATCTCGGCGTGGCCGCCCTCGAACAGGGTCTGAAACGTCGCGTCGAAGTTCTCCCGCACGCGCTCGAACGTCTCCAGGAACAGCACCCGGGCGGTGGCGTTGATCTTCCGTATCGCTTCCTCGAGCTGGCGCTTGGCCTGAATCAGATCGTCGCGCTGGCGGCTCAGGAAATCGAACCGGGCGGCTTCGGCTTCGTATTCCTCCAGCGCGAGCAGGTTGACGGGCCCGAGATTGTCGCGCTTGCGGCGTACCTCCTCGAGCCGCGCCCGCAGATCCTCCAGCGGGAGCCCGGCCTCGGCTTCCTCCAGCGGATGGTCCGCCAGCAGCGACTCCATCTCCGCGGCGTACGTCTCGGTCACGTGAGCCAGCAGGGTACCGCGCCGGTAGTCGAGGTCCTGGCGGGCGAGGGCACACTCGTGGCGCCGCTCGACCGTCTCCTCGTGCCGCCGGCGCAGCGCGCGGATCTCCGCCTCATGCTCCGTCCGGCGCTCCTCGATCTCGCGCAGCGCCTCCGAGCTTTCCCGCAGACGTCTCTCGGCGGCATCCAGAGCTCCGTGCAGGGCCTCGATCTCCGCGGCCGCCGCGACACGCTCGGACTCGAGGCGCGTGCCGTCCTCCTCGAGACGCGCCCGCTCTGCCGCGCGCTCGGCGCGGGCGGCGGCCAGCGCCTCCTCGGCGGCGGCGAGGTGCTCAAGCTCGCGTGCAGCCGCCCGCAAATCGGCCTCGGCCTCCATCCTCTCGAGCTCGGTCGCATGGCGCGCCGAGAGCCGCTCGGCGCGCACGCCATCGAGCCGCTCCAGAGCGCTCCGGACCGAGGCCAGCCGATCCATCGCCCGCTGCAGGTCGGCCGCGAGCTCGATCTCGGTCTCGTGAATCGTTTGGGCCGCGTCGCGCGCACGATCGCGGGTGGAGATCGCGCCGGCGATCCGGGCCTCGAGCTCGGTCACGCGTCCGGTGGCCTGGTTCTCCGCGGCCTCGGCGAGGACCCGGCGCTCGCGGGCCGCACGTTGCTCCCGGTCCGTGGCCTCGGCGCGCGCGCTCGCTCCCTCGAGGGACCGCTGGGCCTCCTGGAGGACGCGCTTCGCGGCCGCCGCTTCCGCCTGAAGAGCCTCGGCCGCCTTCCGGCGCACGGCCCGCTCGGCCTCGGCCTCCGCCAGCCTCCGGCGGCGCGCCAGCAACCCCTCGTCGCCCGGGGCCCGGCCGGTTCGCCAGCGACCGCCACCATCGAGGAGCGTGCCGTCCAGTCCCGCGATGACGTAGTGCCGCGCGGCCGCCGGACTTTCGGCGAGAGCCGCCCGGCAACGGAAGGCCGCCGGCCGGTCGGAGACGAGGAGAAGGCGCGAAAAGAGCGGAGCGAAGCGCTCGGCCACCTCGGGAGAGGCCTTCCAGCGAATAACGTCCTCTCCCCGGGCGAGAACCACCGCCGCCGCCGGGTCGGGGATTTCCGGCTCCGGGCCGGTGGCGAGGAACTCGGGCACCAGGAAGTCGGCCCGCCCGCCATCAGAATCGGCCAGCCGCGCGGCGACTCGCTCGGCGGCCTCCCGGTCGGCGAGCAAAAGGCCGTTTCCGAGAATCTCGACGTACCGCTCGATGGCGGCCTCGTACCGGGTCTCGCGCGGCTCGATCGCCTGCGGCAGAGAGCCGAGGAGCCCCGCGATCGGCGCGGAGGCCCCGAGAAGCGCCTGCGCCCCTCCGGTGTAGCCCTCGAGCCGGGCCTCGAGCGCAGCCAGTGCCTCGGCACGGCCGGCCGCGGCGTGCTCGTCTGCGCGCTCGGCCGCCAGTCGGTCCATCGCCTGCTGGGTTCGCAGGCTCGCCTCACGCTCCGCCTGGCGCCCTCGCCCGACCTCGTCCTGGGCGGCTGCCCATTGCGATTCCCACGCGTCCAGCTCCGCGCGTGCGCTGGCCGCGGCATGTCGCGCGGCTTCCGCCTCGGCGCCACAGGCCGCCAGCTCGGCGGCCAGGGCCTCCGCCCGTTCCGCCGCCCCCTCCTCGGTCGTCGACTGGCGGGCGGCCGCCTGCCGGACCTGCTCCAGCCGATCGCGGTGGGACTCGACCTCGCTCGTCAGGCGCGCCCGCTCGGCTTCGAGCTCGGCGTGTCGGTCCTCTTCGCCGCCGGCGCCCCCTCCGCCGTCGATCCGGGCCGCGACCCCGGCCAGACGGTCTCCGGCCACCCGATGATCGACCTCGAGGTTGGCGCGCCGCTCGGCGAGATCGTCGGACCGTATGCGCGCCCGCTCGGACTCGGCGGCCAGCGAGTCGAACCGCCGCGCGTGGTGCTTCAACGTCTCTCCGATCACGAGAAGCGACTCCTCACGGCGCCCGATCTGGCGCCTCAATCCGTCCGCCTCCGCGCGAATCCCGCCCTCCGCCTCACGGGCCTCGATCAGCACGAGCTCGAGCGCCTCGACCGCTGCCTCGCGCTCCGTGAGTCGGGCCGCCTGGGCGGCCTCGACCTCCTCGAGGCCGCGCAGCTCCTCGACGAGCGGCGCCCGTCGATCGTCGATCGCCGCGAGATCCCTCCCAGTCACGTGGATGTCGAGGCGTCTCTCGTCGCTACGGTATTCTTGAAAGCGGCGCGCCTTCCCGACCTGCCGCTTGAGCGCACCGACCGTTCGCTCCACCTCGGCGACGATGTCCTCCACCCGCCGCAGGTCGTGAGTGGCCGCCTCGAGCTTGCGCTCGGTCGCTCTCCTCCGGGACTTGTAGCGCGTCACGCCGGCCGCTTCCTCGAAGATCGTACGGCGCTCCTCGGTCCTGTCCGAAAGGATGCTGTCCACCATCCCCTGCTGAATCAGCGAGTACGAGTGGGCCCCCACGCCGGTACCGAAGAGCAGGTCCTGGATATCCTTGAGCCGGCACACGTTCCGGTTCAGCAGGTATTCGCTCTCGGCGTCCCGGAACACGCGCCGGGCGATCGCCACGTCGGTGTAATCGACCGGCAGTTGCCCATCATCGTTCGTGAACCGGAGGGTTACCTCGGCCAGATTGATCGGCTTGCGCTCGCGGCTGCCGCCGAAGATCACGTCGTCCATCCGGGCTCCCCGGACGAGGGTGGGCCGCTGCTCGCCCAGTACCCAGCGGATCGCGTCCGAGATGTTGCTCTTGCCGCACCCGTTCGGTCCGACGATCGCGGTCAAGCCCGCATTGAACTCGATCACCACGCGGTCGGCGAAGGACTTGAAGCCGAACAGTTCCAGTCGCTGGAGCTTCACGGGATCGTCCTCCGGTCGGATGTCGGCGGTGCCGGGGGCGTCGGCGGTGTCGGGAGCGCCAGCGGTGCCGGGGGCGTCGGCACTACAGCTCGCGCAGGGTGAGTCTGGCGGCCCGGACGGACGAATCGAGGGCCCGCGCCAGGAGCTCGGCCTCCTCGCGGCTGGCGTAAGCGCCGGCGTAGATCCGGATGGGGCTCACCCCGGCGGCGTAGGCCGAGATTCCCTGGCCGCGCAGGACACGGATCCGCTCCGCCGCCGCCTCCCGCGAGCCGGTGGTTTCGAGCTCGAACGTCCAGGGAGTCGACCGAACCGCGCCTTCCGCCACGAGCCCCTGCTCCAGGATCTTCGCGAGCGTCCCGTGGGCGGCGGTCGAGTCGGCGAAGGAGCCCACGTAGACCCGCTGCCATCGTCCTGTCGCGGGCAGCGAGATGGGAGCCAGGAAGGCGGTATAGCCCGCGGCCGCGAGCCGATCGACGACGCTCCGGGCGGCGGTCTCACGTTGATAGGATCCGACGTGCAGCGAGTACGGAGCAGGCCGGCCGGGGACCGACGGAGGCGTAGCCACCGGGTCCGGATCGACCCCCGCCTCCGCGGTGACCCCTCCCTCGTCGCCCACCTCGCCGCCCTCGTCGCCCACTCCGGGCACCAGCGGCACGACGGTCCCCGATTCCATCCCCTGGGGCTCCACGGAGAGCGGGATCGGATCCCGGGCGAGACCGAGCTCGGCCAGCGATCTCTCCAGCAGGTCCCCATCCGCCTCGAGCCACCCCCGGACGGAGGGTCCGTAGCGCACGGCCGCGAACGTGAGCGCGAGCAGCGCGAGCCCGGCCAGAGCGAAACGCAGGCCGCCCCCGCTGCCGCGCCTCCGTCGCGACCCGGAACGATCCGCCGTTTCGACGGGCCCCGGCAGCACGCCTGAGGGCCCCTCCTCGAATGCGGTCAGGAACGCCAGGTCGTCGGCCTCATCATCGGGGTCGGGGACGCCCCATTCCATCCCGGCATCGGCCGGTCCGGCGGTCGAGGCCGCCTCGGCCCGGCGGCCGAGGAAGGCGGGCAGGGACCCAAGGAATCGATGGACGAGCCGCGCCAGATCCTCGGCCGCATGGGGGCTCCCCGTCAGCCGCACGACGGCTCGCTCGCACCCCGCGAGACGGGCCCTGGCCTCCCCTTCCTCGACCGCGAACAGGACATCGCACAGAGCGACGACGCCCGTCGACTCGAGCGCCTCCGGTTGTCCCGGAAGCGTCACGATCAGCGCCTGATGCCGCTGCCGCAAACGGTCGAGAGATCCGCGGAACGCGGGTCCGCCATCGAGCGGGGAGCCGGTCAGGAAATGCGCCCCGCCGGTCAGGATGGATAGACCCACGAGCCCGGTTTCCCGCACGCACCGCTCCAGGGGGACACCGTACTGGATGTGGTCGACGATGCCTTCCTTGAGGTCCTCCCCGAACAGGCGCTCGAGCCACCGCACGTCCGGGCTCAGATCCACGATCAGGGTCGAGACACCGGCCCTGGCGAGGAACGCTGCCACGAGGAGCGAGAGGAGCCGCGGGTTCTGCCCCGCCGACTCCAGCCGCACCCCGATCAGCAGCGCATCACGGGAGGCTTCGGCCTCCAGCTCCGCCAGGCAGGCGGAGAACTCGGGGTAACTGGAGGAAAGCGCCGACGCGCGGGATCCCCCGGCGAGAGCCGCGAGCGCGTCCCGCCAGAAGCGGTCGTCCAGCTCGAAATCCCGCATGCGCCCCGGCTCGGTCGTAGAGAGAGCGAAGGTCGGGCTCAAAGATAGATCCTCCGGTCGTGGCCGGTCAATCCGTACCTACCATATGTTGTGCACACCCGTTGCCACTGCACCATCCATGGTATGCCTCCCCCAGGCCGCAGCCGGGATTCGCGCCGGTCGGGCGCACGATCCCGCGCCCGGAAATCGGGTTGTGGATGGGGGCTCGTTTTTGCGGATGGGGCGCCAGCGGGGATCGCGGCCGTCAAGGGCGGATCGCTCACCGACGGAGAACCGTGAACAGGATAACGTACTTCGAGCCCGCGATCAACCGCTACGCGGGGGGTCGCGTCGAACGGCGGCTTGTCGCGCTATCGTGTTGGCTCGGCGTGGCGAATCAGAACTCGGGCGCCAGGGTGAACACCCACCGCCCATCCCCCACCTCGGCCATGTCGGTCTGAAGCGCGTAGTCGAGCCGCAGCACCGCAAAGCCGAGGAGGTTCATTCGCACCCCGGCCCCGAACGCCGCTTTCGCGTCGACCAAGCGGAAGCCGAGGGGTCCGGCATCCTCGCTCGTCGAGAACCTGAACTTCGCGTTTCTCTCGGAAAGCTCCCCTTCCTCAGGGACCCGCGGCCTGAGGTGCGGGCACTGCTCGTTCCCGCAGCTCGCGAAGCCGAGGTCGTACCAGATTGCGCCCCGGATCGGGGGGAACCCAGCTCCACCGAGGACCGGCCGCTCCACGATCGGGAAGCGGAACTCGAGGTTGAGGAGTCCGATCTGCGAGCCCACCAGCGAGTCCTCGCGGAAATCGTATCCGCGCAGGAGCGTCGGGCCACCGATCGACTGGAGCCGGAGGTTGTCCCCCTCCTGGCCGTAGGTCCCCAGGAACAGAAGACGCGAGGCGAACGTCCAGCGGCGGTCGAAGAGCCAGTACTTCCGGACATCGCCGTAGAACTGGTTGAACGTCCGGTCGCCGAACGCACGCTGCCATTCCAGCCGCTGGCGGCTGCCCCCGATCGGTCCGGTCGAGCCGAAGAACGCAGTGTCGTAGACGTAGGCGATGGAGGGCGAGAGGAACGCGTCGTCGGGCAGATCACGCGACACGTCGGGCGTCAGATCGAACGGATTGAAGCGCACCTCGCGCCGATCGACATACGTGAAGCTGCCACCCAGCTCGAGCCTGCGGAAGCGGCTGAACGGATAGGCCGCGAACACCTGGGCGCCGCGGTAGATGTCGCTTCGGAAGAAGGGATCGTCGAAGGACCCACCGGTGGACAGCGGTAGGAAGTCGCTCCGGAACTGGAACGCGGTGGCGCCCCAGTTAAGGCGCTTCTTCAGGTTGGCGTAGGTGAGGAACAGGTCGCTGTCGGTCAACGAACCGAAGACCGAGGCGGCGACGTAGAGGTTGTGGTCGCCGAGCAGGTCGCTGAACGCGAGCTGCGAGGCGCCGAACGCCCCGATCCCCGTCGCGAACCCGACCTCCGGCTGCGAGATCATGTCCGGCGCCAGGCTGACCTTGTACTCGCGGTTCTCGAAGCGTGTGGTGTCGCGCGGCAGTCCGATCGTGGGATCGCTCAGCAGGGTGGCAATGTCGACGGGGTCGCGGAACGACGGCAGCCGCCGCCCGGGGGCCACATCGCGGCGCGTCGCAGGCTGTCTCTGTCCGAGGTAGTGCGAAACCGCGTCTGTGGGCTGCGCTTCGCCCGCCCCCTCCTGCGGTTCGTCCGGCTCCTGATCATCCGGCTCTCCACCCTCGCCGGTCCCGACGGCGAGTGGTTCCGCGCCCACAACCCTTCCGAAATCCCGCTCGCCTTCGGCAAGCGCGGCGGGGCGGGCGGGACGGACGAACGCACTGGCGGCGAGGTCGTATTCCGCTTGCTCCACCGCCTCGTACGGCGCTCGCGGTCGATCGAGGGGATCGTCGATCCGATAGAGGTCCCAACCCGCGTCCGAAAACGCGCTGAAGACGATCCGGCTACCGTCGCGCGACCAGGCGAGGGCGGGGCTCGACTCGATGATTCCGCTCACGCCGGTCAAAAGATCCGTCAGCTGGTACGTCTCGTCCTTCTCGAAGTCGTACAGGAAGATGTTGCTGATCCCGGTGCGGTCGGAGAGGAACGCGAGCGTCTTCCCGTCCGGTCCCCACTGCGGGTTGATGTTCTTACCCTGCTGGTCCGGCAGGAAGGTGACGCGGCCGCTGCCGAGCTCGTAAACGCCGATCTGGTACTGCCCGTAGGCCAGAAGGTCGAAATCGGTCCCCGGACCGAAATCGGTCGTGAAGGCGATCCGCGTCCCGTCGGGCGACCACACCGGGTCGCGCTGGGCGTATCGGTCCTCGTTCAACCGCCGGAGGCCGCTGCCATCCCGGCCCACGACATAGAGGTCGCTCGTGCCGCCGCTCTGACCCGTGAAGACGAGCTCCTGCCCGGTGGGGGACCAGGACGGCGTCTCGATCCCTTCCAGCTCCTCGAAGCGGTGCGAATCGACGATCTTCTCATCTTCGACGCGCATGATGTATAGCGCGTCCCGTTCGCCCACCCTGCTGGAGAACGCCAGGAAACGTCCATCCGGCGAGAAGGACATACCGACCCGCAGGAAGCGCAGGCTCTCGAAGGATGCCGAACGCTCGCCCTTGACCACCTTGTCCACGTCGCCGCCGTCAGTCGCGTCGGCGATGTAGAGATCGTTGAAGAAGTCGCGGTCCGAGACGAAGGCGACCTTGGAACCGTCCGGCGAGAGCGCCGGCCCGACGTTGATCGCGGCTCCGTCCTCCACGTGATCGGTCAGCCGGACTGCCGCCTCCTGGGCGCGCGGATATTCCACGACCTGGGGCAGGTACGTAAGGCGGATCGCCTCGAGCCAGTCCTCGGAAAGCTCGTCCAGGGTCAGGTTCAGCGACGTCTTGAAAGCCTCCTGCACGCCGATGAGCGGGGCCTTCTGCATGATCTCGCCGATCTTTTCATCGCCATACTTTGTTCCGATGTAGTACCAGAGCGCCTGACCGAAGCGGTAGACACGGATATCGCCGACCCGGGACAGCTCGTCGATCGTCGTCAGATATCCTGCCATCGAAGCGTCGCGCAGCCACATCGCCGTCAACGGATCGATCTCGCCGACCGTCAGGTACTCGGCCATCCCCTCGGCGAACCAGAGCGGCATCCGGAACGCGAACGGGTTGCTTCCCTGTGAGAGCGCGCCCCGTCGCAGGATATCGAACTGAAAGGCGTGAACGAGCTCGTGGGTCAGCGTGTGCTCGAACTCGGGATAGGCGCTCGGAAAGAAGAGAACGATCCGGTTCCTGAGCCCCTCCGTGACGCCGGCGATTCCCTCGGAGATCTGGAAGCGGAAGATGTTCGTCTGCTGGAAGTCGGACTGCGACGCGTAGAGGATGAGCGGCTTGCGATCCTCCCACTCGTGGCGGAAGACCTTGGAAAGCCGGGTGTAGGCCCGCTCCGCCATGCGCGCGGCGTCCAGCACCGCGGCGTCGGCCTCGGGATAGTAATGGATATCGAAGTGCTCGGTCTTGAGGACCCGAAAGTCAAACTCCTCGTACTGCACCTTGTTCTTGCCGAACTGGGCCCGGGCAGGAGCGGCCTCTACGACGAGGATCGCAACGAGGGCGAGGAGCAGTGGAACGGGGGGCGAAAGATAGCGCGTAGAGATCCTCCTTCCAAAGTCCGGATCGCGGGATCCGGAAGCGGATCGCAATGCTACCGTCCGGTGCGGATCGCGTCAATCGAAACGGTGGCTTGTCCTGCCGTGAGAATGAACGCTTCCGATCGCCGGTTTAATCCGCGCCGGCTCAATCTCCGGTGACCGACATGCCGTCGGGATGCTCCGCACTGAAACTCTCGGCAGGCGCATCCGCCCACAGCCGCTCGAGGTCGTAGTACTCGCGTGCCTCGCGATGGAAGACGTGGACGACGAAATCAACATAGTCGAGCAGCACCCAGCGGGCGTGCCGGAGTCCTTCAACGTGCCAGGGGCGGATGCCCCTCTCCAGGCGCAGCCGATCCTCGATCCGCTCGGCGATCGCCTTCACCTGGACATCGCTGTCGCCACTCGCGATCACGAAGTAATCGGTGGCCGGAGTCAGGTCCCGCAGGTCCAGGAGCAGCACGTCCTGTCCGCGGCGATCGACCGCCTCGCGCGCCGCGCTGGCCGCCAGCTCATGAACGGCGGGGCCGTTGCGGTCCGCAGCGCGTCCCCGGATTCTGCGCGCGGTCGGCTTGGAACCGGTCCCCGCGTCGCGGGACGGCTCGCGATCCGATTTCGTCAAGCCGTTTCCCGCTCGATCCGCACCTGAATCCGTGCGATCACCTCGGGGTGCAGCCGGATCGGAACCTCGTACTCGCCCAGCGCTTTGATCGGCGGATCGAGCTTGATCTGCTGGCGCCCGACCTCGAACCCTGCTCCGGCGAGTCGGTCGGCGATGTCCGCGGCCGACACGGAGCCGTAGAGCTGGCCCTCCTCCGCGGCCATCATCCGAAACGCGAGCTCCACACCGGCCAGCGTGACCGCCTTCTCCTCGGCCTGGACCTTCTCGTGCTGAAGCTTCTCCTGGTACTTGCGCTTCTCCTGCGCTACGCGGTGGACGTTCACTTCGTTCGCCACGTACGCCAGCCCGCGCGGAAGCAGATAGTTGCGGGCGTACCCCGGCGCGACGTCCACTACATCGCCGGCGTGGCCCAGGTCTTCGACCTCGGCGCGCAGAATCACTTGCGTGTTTTTCGCCATGCTCTCCTCACTCGTTGTGTCGCTCTCAGCAGCGTCCCAGACCGGGTCCCGGCGAGCGGTCGCGCAGCGCCACCCAGTGCTCGGCCAGCCCCAGCAGAATCGCCCCCACCACCAGCGCCGGTGTCAGGAAGACGAGACCGATCCCCAGCAGGACAAGCCGGGTCACGGTCCCTACCCCGCGGCGGTTCATCCACCATAGCGCGACCGCCGAGCCCTGGAGCGCGTAGAGCGTCCCGCCGATCGCGAGCGCGTTGAGCGCCAGCCGGCGTGCTGGCTCCCAGGGCGTCCAGAGCGACGCGAGCGCGACGATCACGCACCAGACGAGGGGTTCTCCGAGCCGGAACTGCTCGAACGAGCGGTGGCCGATCCGGCGCGCGAGCGGCGGGGCGAGGCGCCCCCAGCGCGCCAGAAGACGGTACCCCAGCCAGGCCCCGAGCCAGAGCGCCATCGTCACCAGCGCCGGCCACAGAGCCACGAATCCCGCCGCCAGGACGGCCGTCATTTCCTCCAGGCTGCCGAGCGTGCCGGGATCGACCCCCAGCGCCTGATAGCGGCGGATCGCCTGCTCGCCGGCGCGCGACACCGAGCCCGCGAGATCCGCTTCCCAGCCAGCGACCGCCGCGGGATCGAGCACGGCTCCCATGCCGAGCCCGAGCCCCGCCCCACCGATCGCGGGCAGCGCCACCTCGCCCAGACCCAGCCGCCGGGGCCCGAACTGAGCCGCCCAGGCCGCTCCCATCTGCGCAAGCGCCGCCGACGCCAGCAGGATCGCGCCCATGCGCGCCGCGAGCATGGAGGCACCGATCAGCATGGCGACCGTTAGCCCCGCGGCGCGAGCCGCAAAGCGCCGGTCGTGGAGCGCGAAGGCGACCGCCGCTGGAAACATCAGCGTCAACCACGGTCCGGGCAGGCTTCCGAACAGGAGCGCCAGCCCGACCGTCCACTCGCTCCAGCCGAGTCGGTCGAGCGTCCGCGTCTCCCCCGAGCGCGAGACGGGCTCAGAGTGCGTGGTCGGGGAGATAGGCGATGAGCGCCAGGTAGCGTCCCCGCTTGACGGCAACCGAGAGCTGGCGCTGGTGGCGGGCGCAGACTCCCGTCACCCGACGGGGCAGGATCTTGCCGCGATCGTTCGTGAAGCGATCGAGGAGGTGCTCATCCTTGTAGTCGATGGTCACCTTGTTCTCGCAGAAGTGGCACGTCTTGCGGCGCATCATGCGGCTCATTCTTCGCCGTCCTCCTCGCGCCGGGCGGCCGAAGCTGCCGGGGGGGAACCGGTCGCGGCGACGGCCGGACGCGACTCGACCGGATCGACGACCGTGAGCTGGCGAAGCACCTGCTCATCCAGCCTCGCCAGGCGCTCGAATTCGGGCAACCGGTCCGGCTCGGTATCATAGCGGAGGACGACGTAGGTTCCCTGCTCCTTCTTGCCGATCGGATAGGCGAGCCGGCGCTTGCCCCAGTGTGTAACGGCGACCGATTCGAGGCTCTCGCCGTTCACGAGGGTCCGCTTCAGGCGGCCCAGTTTTTCCTCGATTTGGTTTTCGTCCAGAGAGGAATCGAAAATCAGGACGGTCTCGTATGAACGTGGCACGCGGTGCTCCCTTCGGTCTCGAGGCGGTCCGCCCCCGCGTGGGACGAACAGGGTCTGTTGGACCCTTATGATACACTGCAAGCCCGGATGCGTCAACGGCTTTTGCCCCTGACCCGAGGGCCGATTACCTTCCTTCGCGCATTGGATTCCGCGCCCGGTCCCGGTCTCGCACGATGACGATCCGTGAGCAGGTCGTCCGTCGGATTCGCGCCGCCATTCCTGACGCCGAGGTCGAGGTCGTGGATCTGACCGGCACCGACGACCATCTGGAGGCGCGGGTCGTATCGCCGTCGTTCGACGGCAAGTCGCCGGTCGAGCGGCACCGGATGGTGTACGGTCCGCTCCGCGACTGGATCGACGACGATACCGTGCACGCGCTGTCGGTCAGGACCTGGACACCGGCGCAATACGATGCGCTGCGCCGGAAGGAGAGTGGAGGATGCGACCCGAGGTGAAGGAACGGATCGAGCACGACATTCGCGACCATCCCGTGCTCATTTACATGAAGGGAACCGAGATGTTTCCGCGCTGCGGTTTCAGCGCCGCCGCGGTCGAGGCCCTGCGCCGGGCGGGCGCCGCCGGCAAGATCCACTCGGTCGATGTGCTGGCCGATCCCGAGCTTTGGGAAGCGGTCAAGGAGTACAGCGACTGGCCGACGATCCCGCAGGTGTACGTGGGCGGTGAGTTCGTGGGCGGATGCGACATCACCCGCGAGCTCTACGAGAGCGGCGAGCTGCAGCCGAAGGTCCAGAACGCGCTCATCGAAGGGGATGACCCCGACGAAGAGTACGTGACCGGGTAGGAGGCGCAGCGAGGGGTTCTCCGAGGCGGTTCGCCGGAGCGCGGACACGCGATTCGTCGGATCGCGCCTTTACGCCTCGGAGAACCCCTCGCCGCACCTCCCACAAAAAACAGATCTTCCGGGAACGGCGATTCGTTGCGTGTCCGGCGGCCGCATCGTCGGCGGTTCGCCCTGCGATGGCCGTGTTTCGCCGATCCTTAGCGCGCACCTGCAAGGGTTCCGGTCGGAGCCCCGTCGGAGGGATAACAGGCCCCGTCCGTCGGCGTTTGTCCTTCCCACGCGGATGCGGCGATCGGGCCCGGGGAAGCGTGAGCGAGTTCCCTCCGATGAGGCGCCGACCGGAACCTGTGAACGAGGTCCGCTCTCGAAATCGACGAGACTTCACCGTCGCCAGGCGAACCACTTCGCGAGGAGCCACCGAACCCGCGGCGTGAGCCGCGCGCGCTCGTAGGTGTCCCCGATCTTCCGCAGCGCTTCGCCGCGCGTAGGATAGGGATGGATCGTGGAGGAGAGCGCCGACAGACCGGCGCCCGCCTCGATCGCGAGCGTGATCTCAGAGATCATCTCCCCCGCGTGACGGGCGACGATCGTCGCCCCGAGGATCTCGCCGCCCCGCTTCCGCGTGTGGACGCGGGCGAAGCCCTGCGTCTCCCCATCCAGAACCGCCCGATCGACGCCTTCGAGAGACTGCGTGAGGGTGCGGAGCTCGATGCCGGCCTCGTGCGCGGCCTCGGGGCCGAGTCCGACGTGAGCGACCTCGGGATCGGTGAACGTGCACCACGGTACGGTCAGCGTGCTCGCTTTCCGGGCGCCGGGAAAGAGCGCGTTCCTGAGGATGACCCGCGCGTGGGCGTCGGCGACGTGCGTGAATCGCCGGGCGCCCGCCACGACGTCGCCGGCCGCGTAGATCTTCGGGTTGGAAGTCCGCAGCTTGTCATCGACCCGTATGCCCCGATCCCCGTCGTGCGCGACGCCGGCCGCCTCGAGCCCGAGGCCCTCGACGACCGCCGTCCGGCCGGCGGCGACCAGGATCGCGTCGACCTCGAACGCGTCCGACGCATGGACCACGCATCGATGGCCCGCGGGGGCGGCTTCGACGCGCGCAAGCTCCTGCCCGAGTCGGAGATCGACTCCTTCCAGGGCGAGCGCCACCCTCACGATCTCCGCCGCGTCCGGATCGTCGCACGGGAGGATCCGGGCGCCCTGCTCGACCAGCGTCACGCGCGCCCCGAAGCGGACGAACGCCTGCGCCAGCTCGCAGCCGATCGGCCCCCCGCCCACGACCGCCAGCCGGGCCGGCAGCGCGGTCAGCGAGAAGACCGTTTCGTTGGTCAGGAAGCCGGCGCCGGCCAATCCCTCGACGGTCGGAACGACCGGCCGGCCGCCGGTCGCGATCAGGGCGCGGTCGAAGGCGAGCTGCGCCCCGCCGACCTCGATCCGTTCGGGCCCCGTGAACCGTCCCTCGCCCAGAAATACATCGACGCCGAGGTCGCGGAACCTGGACGCCGAGTCGTGCGCGGACAGCCCGGCGCGCAGGCGGCGCATCCGCTCCATGACGGCCGCGAAGTCGACCGACACGCCGCCCGCGATCCGCACGCCGAACTGGCCCGCCGCGCGCGCGTCAGCCGCCGCCCGCGCGCAGCGCAGGAGCGCCTTGGATGGCACGCAACCGTAGTTCAGGCAGTCGCCGCCCAGGAGGCCCCTCTCGACGAGCGCGACTCGCGCCCCCAGCCCCGCCGCTCCCGCGGCGGCAACGAGTCCCGCGGTCCCGGCGCCCATGACGACCAGGTTGTAGCGGCCCCGCGGCGACGGGTTCCGCCAGCCGGACGGGCGGACCCGCTCGATCAGGACGCGGTTGTGCTCATCGAGCGGCGCTACCGGCGGAGTGCCGCGGCCGTCGAGCACGCTCACCCGCCGGACTCGGATCCGAGCCGCTCGGCGAGCGCCCGCCTGGCCGCCCGAGTGACGAGGAACGCGACGGCTGCCGTGGCCGCCAGTCCGAGACCGAAGAGCACGAGCTCGAGCGTTTCTCGCTCGCGTTCGCCCGCCGCCAGCGCGGTCAGCGTACGGGAGCCCGAGCCGAGAACCGCGAAAAGGACCGTGCCCGGCAGCATGCCGATCCACGACCCGAGAACGAAATTTCGGAGCGACACATCGGTCACGCCATACGCGTAGTTGAGGAAGTTGTAGGGGAAGATCGGCGACAATCGGGTCAGGAGGACGATCTTGAGAGCTTCTCGCTCGATGGCGTCATCGACGGCCTGGAACTTCGGTCTTTCCCGCACCCGCTCCTCGACCCACGGGCGGGCGATCGAGCGACCGACGAGGAAGGCCGCGGTCGCGCCGAGGGTGCTCCCGATCGAGATCGTGATCGTCCCCCAGGCGACCCCGAGCAGGAACCCCGTGCCCAGGCTCAGCAGCGATCCGGGGACGAGGAGCACCGCGGCCGGGATCCAGACGGCCGCGAGAATGATCCCGGTCCAGGCTCCGCGCCCAGCCGTCCACTCCAGGAACGCCCGCGTCCAGTCGCCGACGGGAAGCATGACCGCCGCCACGACCAGGACGACGGCGACGAGGAGGGGAACGAGCACGCGGAGACTCGCGATCGGTGGCACGATGCAGGCTAAAACGCGGTGCTGGTGGGCGCCATTCCCAAGATCGACGGCCGTTCGGCACCGGGGAAGCCAGGCCGCCGTTCTGACCGAAGCCTCGCCGAGGTCGCCGAGGGGCTGGCGATATCGACATGCATGCGGGTAGCATTTGCGGGCGCTGCACACTTTCGTGCGGGCGTCCGTCCACTCTGGCGTCTCAACCGTAATCTCTTCGAGGGCTCGATGAATCGATTCCGACTCCTTGCCGCCTCCCTCGCTCTCGCTTCGACATTCACCGCCGGTTGCGCGGCCGCCCGCTCCGAGACCCGGCCCGGGGACGACTCCGCCCGCGTCTCCGATTCGGTCGCCACGAGCCGTACGCTGGCCGGGATGGCGAACGGAGCGTGGGAGTCGACGTACACCCCGCTGCCTTCCGAGCCGACACTGATTGAAAACGCGACGATCATGACTGCGGCGGGAGAGGAGATCGAAAGCGGCGACGTCCTCATGGAGAACGGGAAGATCGCCGCCGTCGGCACCGGCCTCACGGCGCCCGCCGGCGCGGTCGTGATCGACGCGAGCGGCCGTTTCGTGACGCCGGGAATCATCGACACCCACTCCCACCTCGGCGTCTATCCGTCGCCGGGCGTCGACGCGCACAGCGAGGGAAACGAGGCGACCGACCCCACGACCCCGGAGGTATGGGCGATCCACTCCGTGTGGCCCCAGGACCCGGGCTTCACCCGCGCGCTGGCGGGCGGCGTGACGGCGCTCCAGATCCTGCCCGGCAGCGCCAACCTGATCGGCGGGCGAGGAGTGACCCTCAAGCCGATCCCGGGCCGCAGCGCCCAGGACATGATGTTCCCCGGCGCCCCGATGGGCCTCAAGATGGCTTGCGGGGAGAACCCCAAGCGGGTGTACGACGACGAGGGTCCGTCGACGCGCATGGGCAACTGGGCCGGGTACCGTGAAGCGTTCATCCAGGCGCAGAAGTACCGGGCGGAATGGGACCGGTGGATGGAGGACGGCGGCGAGAAGCCGGACCGGAACCTCGCCAACGAGACCCTGGCCCAGGTCCTGCGCGGCGAGATCCTCGTCCAGAACCACTGCTACCGCGCCGACGACATGGTCAACATGCTGAACCTGGCGAAGGAGTTCGGCTTCGAGGTGCGCTCCTTCCACCACGCGGTCGAGGCCTACAAGATCCGCGACTATCTGGCCCGGGAATCGGTGGCGGCCTCGATGTGGACCGACTGGTGGGGCTTCAAGATGGAGGCCTGGGATATGGTCCCGCAGAACATCGCGCTCGTCTCCGAGGCGGGCGCCCGGGCGATCCTCCACACCGACGATGACATGGAGATTCAGATCATGAACCAGGGCGTCGCGCACGCGATGGTCGCCGGCCGGCAGGCGGGCCTCGACGTCACCCGCGACGAGGCGCTCCGGTGGATCACCGCCAACCCGGCGTGGGCGCTCGGGCTCGCGGACGAGATCGGCACGCTCGAGGCCGGGAAGAACGGTGACGTCGTGATCTGGTCGGGCGACCCGTTCAGCGTCTACTCGCATGCGGATCAGGTGTTCATCGACGGCGCGATCGTCTATGACCGCCTGAACGGCGTACGGCCGGTGACGGATTTCGAGGCCGGCATGCTGCCGCCGCAGCCGGGCGTCGAGCCAGCGGCGGCCGGCAGCGGCCCGACCGGCGGGACGGGCGGAGGCCGGCCGTGAGCCGCTTCCTGATCGTGCTCGCGCTGCTGGCCGCTTCCCCACCCCTCCTCGCGCAGGACCTGGCGATCGTCGGCGGAACCGTTCACCCGGTCGCCGGTCCGCCCATCGAAGGCGCGACGCTGCTGATCCGCGGCGGGCGGATCGCGGCCGTCGGAACGGACGTGGCCGTTCCCACCGGGACGCAGCGGATCGAGGCCGCCGGCAAGGTCGTCACCCCGGGCCTGTTCGATCCGTGGTCTTCGCTCGGCCTCGTCGAGGTCGATCTCGTCTCGCCGACGCGGGACGAGGTGATGGCCGACGACGAGGACATCGTCACCGCGGCCTTCGATCCGACGCTCGGCCTGAACCCCAACTCCGTTCTCATCCCCTACGCGCGACTGGGCGGACTCACGACCGCCGCCACCGGGCCCCGGGGCGGCCTGATCGCCGGGCAGGCCGCGGTCATCGACCTGGCGGGGGACACTCCGGCCGAGATGCTGGCCAAGCCCGCCGCGGCGATGATCGCCTACCTCGGCGAGGCCGGCGCCGGTCGCTCCGGTGGCGCCCGGGGAGCGGCTGCACTGCGCCTTCGCGAGGTGCTCGACGACGCCCGCTTCTGGCGCCGGAACCAGGCCGCGTACGACCGCGGCGAGTCGCGGGAGCTCGTCGAGTCGCGGCTCGACCTGGAGGCCTTGCAGCCGGTGCTCGAGGGCGAGACGCCCTTGCTGGTCCAGGTCCACCGCGCGAGCGACATCCTGGCGCTGCTCGAGATCGCGCGCGAGTACGGGTTCCGGCCCGTCGTCGTCGGCGGAGCCGAGGCGTGGATGGTGGCGGACGAGCTCGCGCGGACGAACACGGCGGTCATCCTGAAGCCGCTGACGAGCCTCCCCTCGTCGTTCGAGCGGCTCGGGAGCCGCTTCGACAACGCCACGCTCCTCACCCGCGCGGGCGTGCCGGTCGCCTTCTCGACCTTCGAGAACCATCGGGCCGGCTACCTCGCACGAGAGGCGGGGAACGCGGTCCGCTTCGGGCTTTCCTGGGACGCCGCCCTCCGCGCCATCACACTCGAGCCGGCGGAGATCTACCGTGTCCAGGACCGTTACGGCTCGCTGGAGCCCGGAAAGGTAGCGAACGTCGTGGTCTGGTCCGCGGATCCGTTCGAGATATCGTCGCGTGCGGAGACGGTGCTGATCCGCGGCCGTGTCGTCCCCGAGTGGTCTCGCCAGCGGGCGCTCCTCGAGCGATACCGCACCCTCGATGGAGAGCCGCCGGCGTACGACTGAGCGCTCCCTCCACTCCCATTGCGACTCTTCGACCGGAGGTCCAACATGTTGGCCGGTTCCAGGTTCGCGCTCCTTCTCTCGTCCGCGCTGACATGCAGTCTCTCCGCTCGTGTGTGGGCCCAGGAGGTCACAACCGGGCCCGCGGCGGCGGCCGTCGACGTCAGGATCCACGACCTGATCCAAGCCACGTCCAGCGAGCGGATCGAGGCGGACATCCGGACGCTGGCCGGGTTCGGAACGCGCCACACACTCTCCGATACCCTCTCGGAGACACGCGGAATCGGCGCCGCCCGGCGATGGATCCACGCCGAGTTCGAACGGATCTCCGAGGCGTGCGGAGGATGCCTGGAGATCTCGGTTCAACGCTCGCTCGTCCAGGGCGAGCCGCGGATCCCCGATCCGACGTGGGTCGTGAACGTCGTCGCGAACCTGCGCGGAGCGTCGGACCCCGATCGAACCGTGATCATGACCGGAGACATCGACTCGCGCGTCAGCGATGCGCTGGACTTCACGAGCGAGTCGCCCGGCGCCAACGACAACGCGAGCGGCATGGCCGGCGTGCTGGAAGCGGCGAGGGTCCTGACGCAGTCGGGGTATCGCTTCAACGCCTCGATCGTCTTTGGCGGACTGTCGGGCGAGGAGCAGGGCCTCTTCGGCGGCGAGCACATGGCCGAGGTCGCGAAGGAGGAGGGCTGGGAGATCGAAGCCGTCCTGAACAACGACATGATCGGCAACATCCAGGGTCAGAACGGCGTCGCCGACAACACGACGGCGCGCGTGTTCTCCGAGAGTCCCGCCGCGAACACGACCCTCGAGGAGCTCCGGCGGATGCGATTCTTCGGCGGCGAGGTCGACAGCCCGTCGCGTCAGATCGCGCGCTACGTGGCCCGGATCGCTGACCTCTACTTCCCCAACCTCAACATCATGATGGTGTACCGGCTCGACCGGTTCGCCCGCGGCGGCCACCACCGGCCGTTCAACGACGCCGGCTTCCCCGCCGTCCGCATCATGGAGACGAACGAGGATTACCGCCGTCAGCACCAGAACTTGAGGGTCGAGGACGGAACCGAGTACGGCGACGTAGTGGAGGAGGTCGAGTTCGATTACGCGCGGAAGCTGACCGCGCTCAATATCGCGACCCTCGCGTCGCTCGCCTGGGCGCCCGCGCCTCCCGACAGCGTCTCGATCGCGGGAGCGGTCGAACCCTCGGCCCGGCTATCGTGGGCGCCTGTCGGCGGTCCGAACCTGGCGGGTTACAAGGTCTACTGGCGGCTCACGACCTCGCCGACCTGGGATCGCTGGAGGTGGGTAGGGCGCGCGACCGAGGCCGAAATGACGAACCTCGTCATCGACAACTACTTCTTCGGAGTCGCCGCTGTCGGCGAGAACGGCAACGAGAGCCCGGTCGTGTTTCCGGACCCTGCGCCCTAGCCCCCCGCGCGCGCGCATGCGCGTAGGAACGAATCGGTCACGATCCGCCGCCCCGCTTCGTCGTCACGACCAGCACTCCGCCACTGGCCTCGGGCCCGTACACGACGGCCGCCGATGTACCCGGCAGGAGCTCGATCCTCTCGACGTCCTCCGGGCGCACGAGGTGGAGAACGCACGTGTCGTAGATCCGCTGGCCGTCGAGAACGACGAGCCGGATCTCCCCGTACCTGGTCCTCAGCACCGAGCATCCGCCCCGCACTTCATGCCGCAGTCCCGGCATCCGGCGCGCCAGGAGTTGCCCGACGTGGAGGGTCGTGTTCGGGGGGATCTCCGCCGCCGTCAGAACGTAGCGGCTCTCGCCACGGGCCCGGCTCTCCCGGTCCTCCCGCACCGGAACCCTGAGATCGAGCGCCGCCATGACGATCGGCGACGGCACGAGTCGGGCGGCGACCCTGACCGAACCGTTCCCGGTGTCGATCGAGGCGTTGCCGGTGGCGTATCCGAGAAACTCGACCGTGAGCGCGCGTGGTCCGGGAGGGACCGCCTCGATGCGGAAGGCCCCGTCCGGTTCGCTCACCGCTCCCCGGCCGAGCTCCGGCAGGGCGACCTGGGCTCCAGCCAGAGCCTCGCCCGTCACACCATCCCGGACGACGCCCAGGATGTCGGTTCCGCTCGCGCCGATGGGCCTCACCGCGACCTCCGACTCGATCCTGGCCCCCTCGACCGGGTCGGGCCCCGAGACGTCGAGGTCCAGCTCCGCATTGCGCGTTCCCTCGCCGAACGTGAGCACCAGCTCGCCGCTTCGCTGCGGGAAGAGGGCGAGCACGTGGACCGGCAAGCCAACGGGCACCCCGCAGGCGGTGTAGCGTCCGCTGCCGTCGGTCCGCGCGACGGCCTCGCCTGGCCGCACGCCTTGCCACGAGAAGGTCACCCCCGCCCCGGGAAGGGCGACCCCGCTGGCGGAATCGCGCACCGCTCCGCGCACTACGGCCGCGCCTGCCGTTCCCACAGCGGGGCAGGCGTCTCCGGTGTCCCCGATCCTGATTCCCACTCCCGTTCCGCGATCCGCGCCCGCCAGGGTCAGCGGCTCCGACGGGAGACGCCTCGCCGCGGCCCGCAGGGGCTCGCTCCGTGGCAGCGGAACGACCTGCTCCACCTCGCCGCTGTCTTCCTCGATCGCGATCACGGCGGCCGTCCGCCGGGACGGATCCATCGTCAGATGGCTGTAGACGTTCTCGGATGGTTCACGAATGACCGGCATCCGGATCTTCCAGCGCCTCACGATCCATTCGCCGGTCGGAAGGCGCTCGAACTCGATCGTCCCCTCGGCGACTTCCCTGATCGCCGTCGGCAGGCCGGTGTATCCGAACTCGATCGTCTCGAGTGCGGCGGTCTCTTCGTCGATCCAGATCGTGCCCTCGATATCGGGAGATCCCTCCTCCGCGACGGGCTCGAAATCGAGGCCCACGAGGCCCGATCGCCCCTCGTCCGCGGGTCTCAGCCGGAAGCAGTGGCGATCGAGAAAAGAGTTCGAAAGGAGGGTGGTCGCGTCGGGGGCATAATAGACCTGCACGGTGCCCTCCATCCGCGCGTAGCCTTCTCTCGACAGCAGATCGGCGTCGCGCGCAACGTAGGGGCTGCCGCGGCTCATGCCTCGACGGGTCCGTGAGCTCTCTTGCCGCACTTCGAGGTTGTAGGGATCGAGCGTCCGCTCTCTCCCGACGATCGTGTAGCGGAGGAGACCCCGGCGCTGCGACCAGGCGGTCGCGGTAAGCGCCTTCCGGACCTCTTCCCACACAAGCGCCGCCCGCGTGGCCTCCTCGGGTCGGACGCGGCACTCAGGTTCGATCCGGACGTCGATCCCGGCGAGATCCACCGGCTCGACGAGCGCCGCCAGCCGGTACTCGATCGTCTGACCCGCCGCCACCTGGAAAGACGGCGTGGTGACGCTGAGATAGCCGATCCGGTCGAGCCCCAGCCTGTAGTGGCCCGGCTCGGGAGCCGTGAGGAGGAATCGTCCCGCAGCGTCGGTCAGCGCGGCGTCCCGCTGAACGCCGCCCTCGTCCAGAAGAACGACGAAGCCACCCGTGACGAGACCGCCCGTATCCTGCTCGACGACGCTGCCGCGGATCACCTGGGCGGTGAGCGGGGCCGCGGTGAAAAGAGTGATGAAAAGGAGGAACGATGACTTGCGCATGTCTCTGTGATCTAGCAAACGGTATATCACGCCTGCAAGTTTACGCAAACCCCCGCATGGAGGGTCTTGACATCGATCGCCGTACGAGCCATTCTGAAGGCTTGAGGAACTTAACTGCTCCCCCAGCAAACGGAGGTACCATGACCTTCGATCGTTTGTTTCTTCTCATACCGCGACCTTTCAACCGATCGGGCGAGCCTCGTAGTCTGCTTCTCCTGCTCGCCTTCGTTCTCCTCTCTCCCGCCGTCATCTTCGCCCAGGCCACCATTCAAGGCACCGTCACCGAGCAGGACGGCGATCCGCTCGTCGGCGCTCAGGTGCAGGTTGTCGGAACGGATCTGGGTGCAGTAACGGATTCCGACGGAAACTACCGGATCACGGGGCTGCCCACCGGGCCGGCGAGCCTGCGCGTCCTGTATCTCGGGTATCGCGAGGGGCGGCGACAGCTTTCCCTCGACGAGGGCGCGAACCTGGCCAACTTCGAGCTCGCGTCGAGCCCGATCGAGCTGGACGCGATCGTCGTGACCGGCACGGCTGGCAACGTACAGCGGCGCGCGGTCGGCAACGCGATCTCCGATATCGACGCCAGCGAGGTCCTCGAGAAGGCACCCGTGGCGAACCTGGGCGAGTTGATCCAGGGACGGGCCGCCGGCGCCGTCGTCCTGCCGAGCGCCGGCACGGTGGGCTCCGGGACATCGATCCGCTTGCGCGGTCTCTCCTCGATCACGCAGAGCAACGAGCCCCTGCTCTACGTCGACGGCGTCCGGGTCGACAACGATCCCGAGGCCAACTCGCCGATCGGCTTCACGGTCGGCGGTCAGGGACCGTCCAGGCTCAACGACATCGTCCCCGAGAACATCGAGTCGATCGAGATCATCAAGGGCCCCGCCGCCGCGACCCTCTACGGCACCGAGGCCGCGGCGGGCGTGATCCACATCATCACCAAGAAGGGCCAGGCGGGCGATACCCGCTGGAACGTGCGGGCGAGCCTCGGCCGGACGGACTTCAACCACGTCGACTTTCCCGACAACTTCGCCGTTGTCGACGAGGTGCCGGCCTGCGTGGCGGTCGATATCGGCGACGCGCAACTGACGGAGGACAACTGCGGCTTGCGGGTCGTCGAGACGCTCGAGGACGGACAGCTCCTGATCGCCCAGAACGCGCTCGATATCTTTACCGACGAGGCGGTGTACCAGGATTATACAGCCAGCGCGAGCGGCGGCCGCGAGGACTTCACGTTCTACGCGTCGGGCAACTTCACCGAGGAGGACGGCGTCCTGCCCAACAACTTCGCCGAGAAGTTCGGCGGGCGCGCCAACTTCCAGTGGTCGCCGAGCGAGGTCTTCGACCTGTCGGTCAGCTCGGGCTACACGAACAACGACCTCAAGCTGCCGAACAACGACAACAACATCTTCGGCTTCTTCGGGAACGGCTTCCTGGCGAGTCCCGGGCGGATCCGCCGGACCGCAACGGGCCTCAACTTCGCGTTCGGCGAGCCGTTCACGCCGCTCGACGACGTCGCGGCGATCAACTCGCACTACACGAACGACCGCTTCACCGGGAGCGTGAACGCGAACTTCAACCCGGTCTCGTGGTTCCGCAACCGGGCGATCTTCGGGATCGACCTGAACGCGGAGGAAAACACCCAGTTCATCCCCTTCGGGGAGATCGCCAACCTGAGCCCGCTCGGCGAGAGGACGAACGTCCGCGAGACGGTGTTCAACGTGACGTTCGACTACAACGGCACGGTGAGCTGGGATCTGACGCCGAGCCTTCAGAGCAACACGTCGGTGGGAACCCAGGTCACGAACGAAAACATCGACACCGTGACCGCCTTCGGCATGGACTTCCCGGCGCCGGGGGTCTCGACCGTCTCGGCGGCCGGCACGACGCAGGGCTTCGAGTCCCGCCTCGAGGACACGACCGTCGGCGTCTACTTCCAGGAGCAGCTCGGCTGGCAGAACCGGCTCTTCCTGACGGGCGCGGTCCGTTTCGACGACAACAGCGCGTTCGGCGGCGAGTTCGACTTCGAGACCTACCCCAAGGTCAGCGCCTCGTACGTGATCAGCGAGGAGCCGTGGTTCACGGTGCCCGGGCTCGACCAGCTCAAGCTCCGCGCCGCGTACGGCTTCGCCGGCCGGCAGCCGCAGGCGTTCGCCTTCCAGCGGACGTTCGCGCCGGTCTCGATCCGCGGCGGCATCCCGACGATCACACCCGGCGAGGTCGGAAACCCGGAGCTCGGCCCCGAGCGGAGCAGCGAGATCGAGCTCGGCTTCGACGCCAGCGTCTGGGACGATCGCATCGGTGTCGAGGTGACGTACTACGACAAGACGGTCGAGGACGCGCTCGTCAACCGGCCGAACGTTCCGTCGCGGGGATTCCCGGGATCTCAGCTCTTCAACCTCGGAGAGCTCCAGAGCAGCGGGTGGGAGCTCGGCGTGAACGGGCTCATCATCGACACCGATGTCGTAGACTACCAGATCACCCTGACCGCCGCGACGAACGACAACGAGGTCGTCGAGCTCGGGGAGGGAATAGAGGGCTTCGGAACCCCTGCCAGCTTCGCCCAGCGGATCGAGGAGGGCTTCCCGCTCGACGCCTACTTCGGTCGCGTGATCGTCAGCCGTGAGGAGGACGGCACGCGGATCTTCTCCGACGAGGAGGAGTTCCTGGGCCGCGCGACCCCCGACTTCTTCGGCTCCTTCGGGAGCACGGTGACGCTGTGGGACAACCTGCAGCTCTACGCGCTCTTCGACTGGAAGCGCGGGTTCAAGGCCCAGAACGCGACCGAGGAGTTCCGCTGGCTCTTCGGCAACAACCGGGTGAGCAACGACCCGGCGCTCCAGGAGGGGCAGGAGTTCGAGGACATCCTCGCTTTCCTCGCTATCGGCCAGGGGACGCCGTTCATCGAAGACGGCGACTTCGTCAAGCTGCGGGAGGTGTCGGGGACCTACACGCTACCGAATGCGTGGGCGGGAGCGATTCGGGCGGCGCGGGCGAGCCTGACGCTCGCCGGCCGGAACCTCGCCACCTGGACCGATTACTCGGGCGTCGATCCGGAGGTCAACTTCACCGGACAGGACGACCTCGCGCGGGCCGACTTCCTGTCGGTGCCTCAGGCCCGTCGGTTCGTCGCCACCCTGAACCTCACCTACTGAGGGGGATCCGATGATCAAGAGCGAACACATGCGATCCCTCAAGATGTTTCTCTTCGCCGCGGCTCTTCTCGGTGCGACCGCCTGCGACTCGATCCTGGAGGTCGAGAACCCGGGCGACGTGACCGAGGAGGCGCTCCAATCGGAGGAGGCGCTGCCGGTCCTGGTCAACGGCGTCTACGGTGACCTGCAGGACGCGTACGACAACCTCGTCCTCACCACGGGCATCTTCACGGACGAGCTCGCCCACAGCGGCTCGTTCCCGACCTTCGCGCAGTACGACAACCGGTCGATCACGACCGACAACGTCAGCCTCCTCGGATTCTTCGCGGATGTCTCGACGGCCCGCTTCTCGGCCGACCAGGCGATCGCGACCCTGCGGACCGAGTTGGAGGACCCCGCCAGCGACCCGCTCCTGGCGGAGGCGCTCGCCCTGGGCGGCTACGCCCGGCTCTTCCTCGCCGACAACTTCTGTCAGGTGACGCTCGACGCCGGGCCGCCGCTCGAGCCCCAGGTCGTGTACCAGCAGGCCGAGGAGCTCTTCACCGAGGCGATCCAGGTCGCGGGAACGGCGGGGGACGACGTACACCAGAACCTGGCGCTCGTCGGCCGCGCCCGGACGCGGCTGAACCTCGGCAACAACGCGGGGGCGATCGCCGACGCCGCGATGGTGCCGGACGACTTCGTGTTCCTGATCGAGTACGCCCTCACGTCGGGGCGCGAGAACAACGAGGTCACGGTCTTCACCGTCTCCCGGCGCGAGGCGAGTATCGGGGAGCCGTTCTGGAACGACCCGCGGATCCCGCAGTGCTCGGTCCACCCGGCCTCGACGGTGGCGGCCTGCACCTTCGCGATCGAAGGCGAGCTCGGGCCGGACAACGAGACGCCGCTCTTCGTCCAGCTCCTGTATCCCACACAGGAGAGCCCCATCCCGCTCGCGACGGGCGTGGAGGCGAACCTGATCGAGGCCGAGGCATCGGGGCAGGACGTCTCCGAGGAGAAGGCGTTCGCGCTCTTCCTGCGGGGCTCGCGGCTGGCGGATCTCCGCCGCCGCAACGATCCCTTCCTGGCGGGCGGGGACACCTGCTTCCCGTTCCCGCTGCGGGAGATCGACACGAACCCGAACCTGTAGAGACTTTCCTGTGCGAGACGGGCCGCCGCGGCAAAACGGCGGCCCGTTTTCGTCTCGCGGGACTGAGGAGGGACTTCCGTGAAACGGTGGGGATTCCTGCTGTGCGCTTCGCCCCTGCTGGTCGCCCCGGGCTGCGCGGGAGGCCGATCGCCCAACCCACCAGCCGAGACCGTCGCCGCGTACCATGCCGAGGTCGCGGCCGAGATGAACGGTGCGCTGGCCGGGCTCGACCAAGGCGCCCGCGACCAGCTCCAGGACCTGTTGCCGCTCCTGGCGTCCACGCGGACGTGGCAGGGCGTGCTGGCGGTCCTCGATGAGCGGCCCGCCCTCGTTCCGCTCAGCACCCGGACGGGCCGCGTCATCGAACGGCGAGCGTCGGGAGGGGTCCGGCTCGAGGTCGACACGCCGTCCGGAAACCGCGCTCTCCGCGACCTGCTGATCGAGGAGATCCGGGAGTTCCTGGCTACCGCAGCGGCAGGTTGATCGCGTGAAGGTCGAGATCAGACGTTGAACCGGATCGTCGCGATGTCCCCGTCGGCCATCGTGTAGTCCTTACCTTCGCTCCGTACGAGCCCTCTCTCGCGCACCCGCTGCATGGAGCTCCCGGACGCCAGGAAGTCCTCCCACCCGACGATCTCGGCCCGGATAAAGCCGCGCGCCATGTCGCTGTGGATGGCGCCCGCGGCGTCGATCGCCGTTCCACCGCGGCGGATCGTCCAGCCCCTAGCCTCCTTGGGTCCGGCGGTGAAGAACGTGATGAGGCCGAGCAGCTCGTAGGCCGCGTGGATCACCCTGCGGAGGCCAGACTCCGGCAAACCCAGCTCGTCCAGGAAGGCGCGCCGGTCCTCGCGGGAAAGGGTGGCGAGCTCGGCCTCCAGATCGCCGCAGATCTCGACCAGACCCGCCCCTTCGGCCTTGGCGGCGGAGGCGAGCGCGGCTACGCCGGGCACCGATCCGGGGTCCCGCACCGCATCGGCGATCACCTCCTCGCTAACGTTCGCGCAGTAGATGACGGGCTTCCTCGTCAGGAGGCCGTAGGATCGGACGGCGACCTCTTCCGCGTCCGCCAGCTCGACGGACCGCGCGGCATCCCCCGCCCGCAGGGCCGGCAGCAGCTTCTCCAGACCGGAGAGCTCCACCGCCAGCTCCTTCCTTCCCGACTGGACCTGCTTGGCGACCCGCTCGTGCCGCTTCTCGACGACCGCCAGGTCGGCCAGCGCCAGCTCGGTGTCGATCACCTCCTTGTCGCGCAGCGGATCGATGTCGCCATAGACGTGGACGACCTCGGAGGATGGAAAGCAGCGCACGATGTGGAGGATCGCATCGACCATCCGGATGTGGGAGAGGAACTGGTTTCCCAACCCTTCGCCCCGGCTCGCCCCCTCGACCAGGCCGGCGATGTCGACGAACTCGATCGCGGTCGGCGTCACCGTCTCGGGCCCGAAAGCCGCGCCAAGCACCTCCAGCCGGTCGTCCGGCACCGCGACGACGCCGACATTCGGATCGATCGTGCAGAAAGGGTAGTTGGCCGCCTCGGCCCCGGCCGCGGTCAGCGCGTTGAAGAGCGTTGACTTGCCGACGTTCGGGAGCCCGACGATGCCGACCTGCATGACTCCCGCCGCGCCGGCCGCCCGGACTAGCCGACGAACCAGGGGGCGAGGACGAGCGACACGACCGACATCAGCTTGATCAGGATGTTCATCGAGGGGCCGGAGGTATCCTTGAACGGGTCGCCCACCGTGTCGCCGACGACCGCCGCCTTGTGGGCGTCCGAACCCTTGCCGCCGTGCGCGCCGCCTTCGATGTACTTCTTGGCGTTGTCCCACGCGCCGCCGGCGTTGGCCATGAAGAGCGCGAGCAGCACTCCCGTCACGGTGGCGCCGGCCAGCATCCCGCCCAGCGCCGCTACGCCGAGGATCTTCCCCACGAGAACCGGCGCGACGACCGCGATGACGCCGGGCACGACCATCTCGCGCAGCGCCGCCCGGGTCGAGATATCGACGCATCGGGCGCTGTCCGGCTTGGCGGTCCCCTCCATGAGCCCCGGGATCTCGCGGAACTGCCGCCGCACCTCCGCGACCATCCCCTGCGCCGCGCGACCGACCGCGGTCATCGTGAGCGCCGCGATCAGGAACGGGAGGAAACCGCCGATCAGGAGCCCGATCACGACCTCGGGGTCGATGATGTTGATGCCCGTCTCCCGGAGTCCGACGCTCGAGGAGTACGCCGAGAAGAGCGCCAGCGCGGTCAGCGCCGCCGAGCCGATCGCGAAGCCCTTCCCGATCGCGGCCGTCGTGTTGCCCAGCGCGTCCAGGCTGTCGGTGATCGCGCGGACCTCCGGGCCCAGCCCGCTCATCTGGGTGATGCCGCCCGCGTTGTCGGCGATCGGCCCGTAGGCGTCGACCGACATCGTGACGCCCACGGTGGCCAGCATGCCGACTGCCGCGATCCCGATCCCGTAGAGGCCTGAGAACTCGAACGAGGTCCAGATCGCCGCGCAGATCAGGACGACCGGGACGACGACCGACTCCATCCCCACCGCCAGCCCGGCGATGATATTCGTGGCCGAGCCGGTCTCCGACGCCTCGGCGATCCGCCGCACGGGCCTGGCCGCCGTGTAGTACTCGGTCGCCAGGCCGATGAAGATGCCGACCAGCGTTCCGGCGAGCAGCGCCCAGAACGGCCCTGCCGCTCCGTACTCCGGGTTGCCGGCGAAGACGTCGACCTCGGTGATCACGAAGTACGAAGCGACCAGGAACAGGCCGGCCGCGATGAACGTCGTGTTCCTGAGCGCCGAGGCGGGGCTCGTCCGCTCCAGGACCTTCATCGCCCCGACCCCAACCAGGGAGGATACGAGCCCCACGATGATGAGGATGATCGGCAGGATGACGCCCGCCATCCGCTGCTCAGGCAGGATCAGCGGGCTGGTCGCGGCGATCGCGATCGTGGCCACCACCGCCCCGACATATGACTCGAAGATGTCGGCCCCCATGCCAGCGACGTCGCCCACGTTGTCGCCCACGTTGTCAGCGATCGTGGCCGGGTTCCGCGGGTCGTCCTCCGGAATCCCGGCCTCGACCTTGCCGACCAGGTCGGCGCCGACATCGGCCGCCTTGGTGTAGATGCCCCCTCCCACGCGGGCGAAGAGGGCGATCGACGAAGCGCCCATGGCGAAGCCGCTTATGATCTCGCCGAACTCGCGGAAGCCGGGCTCGGTGTCGGCGCCCGCACCGACCCAGAGGAAAACCAGCCCGATCCCGAGGAGGCCTAGAGAGGCGACCGAGAGTCCCATGACGCCTCCGCCGAAGAACGCGATCCGAAGCGCCGGTCCCTGACCGTGCGCGCGGGCGGCCTCGGACGTCCGCACGTTCGCGCGGGTCGCGGCCGACATCCCGAAGAAGCCGGCCAGGATCGAGCACACCGCGCCGGCGACGTAGGCGGCACCCGTCCGCCATCCGACGGCCAGCCCCAGCAACACGGCCACGACGACGATGAACGGGATCAGCACCGAGTACTCGCGCTTGAGGAACGCCATCGCGCCGACCTGGATCTGGCTCGCCAGGTCGCGCATCGTGTCGTTCCCCTCCGGCTGGCGCTTCAGGTAGACGTAGACCGCCCATGCGACCAGGAGGCCCAGCAGCCCCCAGGCGGGGGCGGACGATGCGAAGGTCTCCATGATCTACACGCCCTTTCTTGAATTTTAAGGAGAGCCGCTAAAGATCAGCGGTTTTCGGGCTCGGGATTATAGCGATTCATGGCCGCCGTCAGCCCCTCCGCGAGCAGGCACTCGACGGCATCGGCGGCCCGCTCCACGGCTTCTTCGACGATCGATCGTTCGCTTTTCCGGAAAGGCTCGAGGACGAAGTCCGTGGCGTTCGCCACGCCCCCGCTTTCCGGCCATACCCCCACGCGCAAGCGGGGGAACTCATTGGTCCCCAGCCGCTCGATGACCGAGCGCAATCCGTTGTGGCCGCCGTGCGATCCGGAGCGGCGGATCCGCAGGCGCCCGAGGGGCAGCGCCAGATCATCGTAGCACACCAGGAGCTGGGAAGGCTCGAACGGTTCGTCCGGAACGATCTCGGCCAGCGCGAGGCCGGACCGGTTCATGAACGTCAGCGGCTTGGCCAGTAGCACCGGCCGGCCCGCGATCGTGCCGGCCGTCTGGAGGCGAATCCCGCGTCGCTTCCAGGCCGGAAGGTCGTGGCGAGCGGCGAGCCGCTCGACGATCCTGAAGCCGACATTGTGGCGGGTCGTCTCGTACTCCGGGCCCGGATTCCCCAGGCCGACGACGATGCGGACGGCCAGAGCGAGCTACTCTTTCTCGGCCCGCTCCGGCTTGCCTGCCTTCTCCCGCTCCGGCCTGGCTGCCTTCTCTCGCTCCGGCCTGACTGCCTTCTCCCGGCCGGGCTTGCCGGGCCTCTCCTCCTCTTCCATCTCCTCTACCTCCCGACCCCTTCCGATGACCTCCGGCTCCAGAACTTCTTCCTCCACTCCCGCTTCGACCTCCTCGATTACGGTCGGGGCGAGGACGGTGACCACCGGGCGGTCCGCATCGGTCTCGACCTCGACGTCGAAAAGGACGAGGTCGCGGACGTGGATCGAGTCGCCGATGTCGAGGCCCGCCACGTCCACCTCGACCCTGTCCGGGATGTTGCCCGGCAGGCAGTACACCTCGAGCTCGCGCAACTGATGGTCGAGCACTCCACCCTTGTTCTTGACGCCGTCGGGCACACCTTTCAGCACGATCGGCACCTCCACGTAGAGCTTCTCGTCCATCGCGATATGGAAGAAGTCGATGTGCAGGAGCTCGTTCTTGAAGGGATGCCGCTGAAGCTCGCGGATCAGGACCTTGTACGATTGACCGCCGTCGCCCGTCACGTCGAGGTCTACGATCGTGTTCTCGATCGAGATCGCGTGCACGAGCCGCTGCAGCTCGCCGGCGTCGACGCTCAGGGGTATCGACTCCTCGCCGTGACCATACAGGACGCCGGGGACTCGACCCTGGCGCCGCACTGTTCGCGCCGCCCCCTTGCCGATTCCTTCCCGCCTCACGGCTGTGATGTTCGCGCTCTCAGCCATCATTCCTCCTAAGAGTAGCTATAAAGTAGCCTGCCTAATCGGGAAACAGGGACGAGACCGACTGATACTCATGATTATACGTGATCGCCTTGCTCAGCATCTCCGCGATCGACAGCACCTTGAGCTGCGGAAACCTCCGCTCCTCCGGGATCTCCAGCGTGTTCGTGACGCAGACCTCCTCGAACGGCGCCTCCTGGAGCCGCTCGCTCGCCTGCCGCGACAGCAGGGCATGCGTGGCGCAGCCGTAGACCTTGACTGCACCGTTCTCGATCAGGGCGTGAGCCGCCTGCGCGAACGTTCCGGCGGTGTCGATCATGTCGTCGATTAGGATCGCGGTCTTGCCGGCGACCGCTCCGACCAGGTGCACGATCATCGCCTCGTTCGGCACGGGCCGCCGTTTGTCGATCAGCGCCATGGAGGAGTCCATCCGCCGGGCGAATGCGCGCGCCATCTTGGCGGCCCCTACGTCCGGAGCGACCACGACCACCTCCTCCAGCTCCTTCGCGCGGAAATAGTCGAGGAACACCGGCGAGGCGTACAGGTGGTCGAGCGGTATGTCGAAGAACCCCTGCACCTGGTGCGCGTGCAGGTCGATGGTGATCACGCGATCGGCTCCCGCCTCGCTCAACATGTTAGCGACGAGCTTGGCGCTGATCGCAACCCGCGGTTGGTCCTTCCGGTCCGCCCGTGCGTAGCCGAAATAGGGGATGACGGCCGCGATCCGATGCGCCGATGCCCGCCGCGCAGCATCGATCAACAGCAGGAGCTCGAGCAGGTTTTCCGCCGGCGCGTTCGTGGCCTGAACGATGAACACGTCCCGCCCGCGAACGTTCTCGTTGATCTTGACGAAGATCTCGCCGTCGGCGAAGCGGCTGACCTCGACGTCGGTCAGCCGGGTCTGCATGCGGTCCGCGATCTCGGTTGCCAGCGCCGGGTTGGCGCTCCCGGTGAGCAGCCGCAGCTCGTGGTTGGCGCCCACCGCCAGCCTCTCGCTTCAGGTATTGGAACCCCGTACTATTGATCGATAGGGTCTTTTAATTTACTTCGAGCTGCGAAAGCCGGCCAAGCAAGCCGACCCACCATCGGCTCTCCCATGCTCGCCTCCTCGCTCACGCGGAGGCCGCTTCCAGCAGCTCTACTTCGAACGACAGGTCGATATCCGGGGCCATCGAGTTCCAGACGGAACAGTAGGTATCCCGGCTCAGTTTGATCGCTCTATCTACCTTATTTATGGTTACGTTGCGACCAGATACCTCCACCTTCAAATGAAGTGCGGTGAAACGGTGCGGGGGCTTCTCGGACCGGCTCCCCGACACCCTCAGCACGCATGCGGTCACGTCCTGGCGGCCCTTCCCGAGGATGTCGACGATGTCGATTCCCATGCAGGTCGCGAGCGCGATCTGGAGCGTCTCCATCGGCGAGGGGCCGCCCGCCGACTCGCCGTCGACGACGAGCTCGGCTCCCGCCCGAGTCACCGCGCGGAAACGCTGATCCCCCTGCCACGTGACCACGACCTCCATTCCTTTAAGCTAATGCCCGGCGGCGTCCGCGGCGGGCTTCTCTTCGCGCGCGCTATCTTCGCCTCCCGATGACGCCGCCTGCCGTCACGACCCGCTTCCTCGAGCTCGACGGCTTCTCGGTCCTCGTCCGTCAGGCCGGCGATGTGACCGCACCACCCATTCTCTGCCTCCACGGCGGGCCGGGGCTGGACTCCGCCAGCTTCTTCTCCGGCGCCACGATCGGGAGCCCGGGCCTCCGCGATCTCGCGGAGCTTCACCGGGTGGTCGCGTACGATCAGCGGGGCTGCGGCGGCTCGGGGACCCCCGACGTGGAGGAGCCGCTCGCTCTCTCCCGCCACGTGGACGACATCGAAGCGGTCCGCGCCGCGCTCGGGTTCGAGCGGCCGGCCATCCTGGCCCACAGCTTCGGGACGGTGCTGGCGATCCTCTATGCGCTCCGCTACCCCGAGGGCCTCTCGCGTCTCATCCTGGTGGGTGGGGCGCCAACCCGCGAGTTCCAGGACGGGTACCGGGAATCGGTTCGCACCCACCTCTCGGCTAGCGCCCGCGAGAGACTGGCGGAGCTGCAGCGGACCGAGCTGACCGACTCCGTCTTCCGCGAGCGGTTTCGGGCCGCCCTGCCCCTCTACTTCCATCGTCCGCTTTCCCCGGCCGAGCGCAGCGCTTTCGTGGACTCGCTCTCCTTCAGCGCGCGGGTCAACCGCGAGCTGGCCGCCGGCCTCGAGGATTATGACCTGAGCTCCGCCCTGCCCCATGTGCGGGCGCCGGCGCTCGTCGTGTATGGTGAGAGCGACCGGGTCGTCCGGCCGGAGTACCAGCTCCAGTTCCGGGGCCGGCTGCTCACGGCCCGGTTCGTGGCCTTTCAGGAGAGCGGCCACTTCCCCTTCCTCGAGGAGCCGCACGCGTTCGCCCAGGTCGTGCATTATTTTGTCCGCCACGGCCGCTGAGCGGCGGCCCTTCACCGTCCCCACCGGCTCTTCTTTCCGGCCACCTGCAGCGGGAGCGAGGAGAGGTTGATCTACCTGGTCACGATCCTGCTGTACCTGCTGGGTCTGCTCGCGGTGGGCCTTTGGAAGTCGCGCGGCGTCGAGACCCAGGACGACATCATGGTGGCCGGCCGGCGGCTCGGATCGGTCGTGCTCGGGCTAACGATGCTCGCAACCTGGATCGGCACGGGGAGCCTCCTCGGCGGGGCCGGCGCCGGTTACCGGTACGGGCTCCCGGCGATCTGGTTCTCGGCGGGAGCCTGGGTGGGGATCGTCGTCCTGTGGTTCATCGCCCCGCGCGCCCGTGCTTTCGCGCGGTACACCGTTCCCGACCTGCTCGAGATCCGCTACCATCCGGCCGCCCAGGTCCTCGGAACGCTGGTCACGATCGTAGCGTACACGACGATCGTCGCCTACCAGTTTCGCGGCGGATCGCTGATCCTGAACCTGACGATCGACTACGACAGCATGCTCGCCGGATGGACGGGGCTCGACTTGCCGTGGGGGATGATCACGACCGCCGCGATCGTGATCCTCTACACCGGCATGGCGGGGATGCTGTCGGTGGTTTACACCGACGTCGCCAACGGCATCCTGTTGATCTTCGGGCTGCTGGCGGCGACGCCGTTCTTCCTCGCGAACGCGGGTGGGTTCGAGGCCCTGCGCGAGCAGCTTCCCGCCGAGCACTTCACGCTCTTCGGGACCCTCACGCCGCTCGAGATCCTCGGGCTCGCCCTGCCCTCGACGGTGCTGATCCTCGGCGAAGCGAACATGTACCAGCGGTTCTTCTCGGCCCGCTCGGAGGACGCCGCCCGTCGGGCGGTGCCGATCTGGTTCGTGCTGACGGTGGGGGTCGAGGCGCTGATCGTCGTCCTGGCGGTGCTCGGGCGGGTCGTGTATCCCGACCTCTCGATCGAAGGCGGCGAGCACGAGCAGATCCTGCTCACCGTCTTGCGGAACGCTCTGCCGGCGGGGATCGCGGCCCTGATGCTGGCGGCGGCCGTCGCGATCGTGGTGTCGACCGGGACCTCGTTCCTGCTCGTCCCCGCGACTAACGTCGTGCACGACCTGTACCAGCGATACGTTCGGCCGGAGGCCTCGCAGCGTTCGATCGTGCGTCTGACACGGATCACGATCGTCGTCCTGGGCGTCCTGGCCTTCATCCAGATCCAGTTCTTCACGACGGTGCTCGAGATGGCGCTCTACGCGTACACCATGTACGGGGCGCTGACCCCGTCGATACTGGCGGCCTTCTTCTGGAAGCGCGCTACGGGCGCGGGCGCGGTGGCGTCGATCGCGGGCGGGATGCTTGCGACCTTCGCCTGGCAGTTCGGCGCGCCGCGTGGCTGGTTCCCGAGCCTGCCGGAGTGGGCGATCGCGCTCGATGCGGTCATCCCGGCGCTCGCGATCTCGATCGCCCTGCTCGTCACCGTGAGTCTCCTGACGCCGCGCCCCGAACCCGAGCGCTGGCGGCCGTTCTTCAAACCCCGGACTGGAGGAGCTGCATGATCCGACCACTGCTCGCCATGACCGTGCTCTGCCTGGGCCTCTCTGCGGCCTGTGGGCGAGCCGACGACGAACCAATCGACGACGCGCCGATCGCCGAGGAGACGATCCCCTTCGTCGCCGACTCGGTGATCGAACGGGAGATCCAGACGCGTCTCGAGGCCGATCCGCGGCTGGATGTCGAAGGCGTGGAGATCGACGTCCGCAGCGCCGATCAGGAAGTCAGCCTCGTGGGCCAAGTGCCATCGCGGCTCGAATGGTCGATCGCGCGCGAGATCGCGCTGTCGGCCCCCGGCGTCAAGTCCGTTTACCTGGACTCCATCGTCGTGCTGTCGGAACAGCAGGGAGGACCCACGGGGGCCGTCGCGCCGCCGCAGACCTAGCAACGCCGCCGCGTGGGCTTTCGGGCCCCGGAGTCAGTCGCGGAAGAACTCGATCACGGGATCGGTCCCCGCGGCGATCCAGCCGCGGTACATCCCCGCGGTGTTGAACGGGAGCGCCAGGTTGCCCTCGGCGTCCAGCGCGATCACACCGCCATCGGCCTCCTGGGCGACCAGGTCCTCCATCACGACCTGATCGGCCGCGTCCGCCAGCGGGATTCCGTGGTAGTGCTTCCGCGCGCAGATGTCGTAGGCGACCACGTTGCGGATGAAGAACTCGCCGTGGCCGGTGGAGGAGACCGCGCATCCCATCTCGTTATCGGCGTACGTCCCGGCGCCGATGATCGGCGAGTCGCCGATCCGTCCCCAGCGCTTGTTCGTCATCCCGCCGGTGGAGGTTCCGGCGGCGAGGTTCCCAGCCAGGTCGAGCGCCACGGCGCCCACCGTACCAAATTTCCCGTCCTCCGCATCCAGCGAGCCGTTCCGGGATGAGCCGGAGACGCCGGAGTCAGACGGCGCACCCCCCGCCGCCGACTCGCGCTCCTGCTCCCGCTCCCGCTCGAGCGCCCGCCAGCGGGATTCGGTGTAGAAGTACTGCGCGGGGACGAGCTCCACGCCCTGCTCGAGCGCGAACTCCTCGGCACCCTCGCGGGCCAGCATCACGTGGACCGACTCCTCCATGACGAGGCGGGCGAGCGAGATCGGATTCTTGACGTGTCTGACACCGGTGACAGCGCCCGCCTTTCCGGTCGCCCCGTCCATGATCGAGGCGTCGAGCTCGTTGGCGCCGCTGTTCGTGAAGACCGCTCCCTTCCCCGCGTTGAAGAGGGGCGAGTCCTCCATGACGCGGATCGCGGTCTCGACCGCGTCCAGGCCGGGGCCGCCGCCTTCCAGGACGGCCGCGCCCGCACTCAAAGCCTCGGTCATCGCCTCGCGATATGCCCGCTCCCGCTCCGGCGTCATGTCCTCGCGCCGGATCGTGCCCGCTCCCCCGTGGATGACGAGCACCCAGTCGGGAACCGCGTCCTGAGCGTTCGCAGCCGGCGGCCCGCCGACCCTGAGCACAGAGAGCACCAGCGACAGGACGCACCCCTGCCCGAGTCGCCGGAGCACGATGCGCCCTGAATCGGTTTGCCGGCTCGGTTCGCATTCTTTCATCGATTCCTCCTTCGAATGGATGGATCCCTGGTCACCCGATCCGGCCCGGCTCGGCCTCTGCCAAAGTCGCCCGCAAACGTACGTCGCGAAAGAGGAGGACGGCGCAGAGAAAGAGTCCAAGAGTGATCGCGGCCGAGAGCAGGCAGAACTGGCACCAGGCGTGGATCACCGCCGCCTGGAGATAGACAAGCACTCCCGAGACGGCAGTCGCCGCCCCCGTGATCCCCAGAAGCAGGGCCGTCGCGCCACGGCCCAGGCTCGCGGCGGGCGTCCAGACCAGCAGGTTGACGAGCACATAGTAGCCGAGCCCGATCGCCGCGATCGGAACGTCCCCGACGGTCGCGTACCGACTCGCGGTCACGATGTCGCAGCCGCCTCCCGGACCGCAGGCGAGCGCGCTCCCCGCGTAGTGGCTCGCGGTCAGGTACATGGCATCGAGGAACCCCGCCAGCGCGATCGCCCGGGCAGTCCACAGGGGGCCCGAACCTGGTTTCATCCGGCTATTCTACTTTTTTCATGCAGGGGGCGTGGTTGGGCGCCCTGGATTCGAACCAGAATCTCCGGCTCCAAAGGCCGACGTTCTGCCGTTGAACTAGCGCCCAGAACAGGTTCGTAGTCTAGATCGTCTGCGGTCTGTCGGGTAGCGGGCGCACACCGTGGTCGATACAGGCGAAGGGCCAAACCCATGCGTCGGGTAGATCCCTGAGCCGCTCACGGACGCGGGGCAAATCGTTGTCGCGCGGGGCCGCGCTCGCATAGAGAGCGAAGATCGCGCTCCCGCTCCCCGACATGCGAACGACAATGGCCTGGCCGCTGGCCAGGATGGCATGGGCGCGCCGCATTTCGGAGTGCCGATCGAAGATGATCGACTCGAGATCGTTGCCCCGCTCTCTACAGTCGTCGGGGGACCGCTCCCGTTCCACCAAGTTCGCCGGAAACTCGTCGAACGCCCGATAGGCCCACGCGCTTGACACGGAAACGCCAGGGTAGGCGAGGATTCCCCATCGCTCCGGCGGCGGGGGAACCGCCGACAGCCGCTCGCCGACTCCACCGGCGATCTGGGTGCCCCCCTCCAGGAAGAACGGCACGTCCGCGCCCAGCTCGAGCGCCAGCTCGCGCAACGTGTGCTCGGGATCGGGCACGGCGAAGCGACGGGCGAGCGCCAGGAGCACGGCAGCCGCATCGCTCGAACCGCCCCCGAGCCCCGCGCCGGCAGGGATCGCCTTGGTGATCGTAAGCGAGAGGTTCAGCTCGTGCCCGGTGTGCGCGGCGAGGAGACGGGCTGCCCGCACGGCGAGGTTGCCTTCGTCCGCGGGTACCCCGCTCGCCATCTCGCCCTGGACCGCGCAGGCAACCGGTGGCTCGCCGGCATCAGGGCCGAGCGGCTCCAGCGTCACCGTATCGTAGAGATCGATCGCCTGGTAGCAGGTGTCGAGCGTGTGGTAGCCATCCGGGCGGCGGCCGGTGATCCGGAGCCAGAGGTTGATCTTGGCGGGAGCGAGCCAGGTCTCGCGCATCGCTCCGCCGGCCGGCGCCGTGGCGGCAGGCGTCGGAGCCACGATCAGGGGAGTCGTGCGTCGCGCCGGATCCCCGGCTCGATCGCCGTCTCGTACTCTTCCTCTAGCTCGTGCTCGAGGTCCGCCTCGGATCGCTCGAGGTCCTTCCAGGTCAACCCTTCCCGCAGGAAGAACCATAGCCCGACCACCGTGACACCCACGTAGCTGACCGCGTGAAATCCTACCGAAAAGGAGAATGCGGCGGAAGGCGGGATGCCGAAAACCGCGAGGCTCTCGACCACGAACGCTTGGAAGGTCCCTACGAACCCCGGCGAGGAGGGCACCGCGACACCGAGCGACGTCACGCTGTCGGTGAAGAACGCGCCGGCGAGCCCCGCCTCGGCGGCCAGACCGAAGGCGGCGAGCCCCAGATAGTAGAGCCCTGAGATCAGCGACCACTGGACGAAGGCCAGAAGGAGACTGAGGATCAGCAGCGCGGGTCTGCGGAGAAGTTGAAAACCGTCCACGAAGGTGACGATCGCGCGCTCGGCCGCCTCCTCGAAGCGCCCCCCCAGCACCCGCTGCGAGATCCACCGCGTCAGTCCAACGAACGCGCGCGGCCGGAGGGCAAAACCGAGCTGCAAGGCGAGGAATCCAGCGAAGATCGCGAAGGCGACCTGTGCGGTCGTGTCGACCCACTCCGGGAGCTCGCGCGCCAGTGTCACGGCAAACAGCAACCCCACCAGGGCGAAGCCGTCCAGCATCCGCTCCACGAACAGCGCGCCGAACGCCGTACCGGTGGGGACCAACCGTCGGCGGCCGAGCGCGTAGGCCCGTACGAATTCACCGATCCGGGCCGGCAGCACGTTATTTGCCATGAGACCGATCGCGGTGGCGGAGAGGCAGTCCGCCAGCCGGACGCGACGGACCGGAAGCAGCAGTACCCGCCAGCGGACCGCACGCACGCCGACGTTGACGAGCGGCGTCAGGAGGAGGACCAGTGCGAGGATCCCATAGTCGGCGCGGACCAGGGCCGCCCCCACTGCGTTCCACTCCACCCCCCGCGCCGCGAACCAGATCGCGGCCGCCGACACCGCCACCCCCAGCCACGCCTTCCACGTCTTCATCGGCCGTTACAGGAGGGGGGTCTCGTTGATTACCAGCTTATAGTTCGCCCCCAGCCGGTCCGCGGCCCGGTTCGACAGGATCATCCGCGGCAGGAAGATCTCGAAGTACTCCATGACGGGCGAGATCGAGGTGTCGATCGTGAGCGCCAGAGTGATGACCGCCTTGGCATCAACCGGCTCGCCGGGCTCGACGTCGGGGATCACGACGGTCGCTGCGTCGCCGCCGGCCCGCACGCCGTCGTGCTCGGAGTTGGAGCTCCCGCCTCTTTCGCGTTCGCCCTCCATCTCCTTGGCCGCGTGAGGACCGACGACCTTGAGCGAAGAGTGGGTGACCGCGTAGTTCACGCGGTCGTGGATGTCGAGCTGGATCATTTCCTTGTCCCGCACACGCGAGCGGTGAACGTCCGACTTGTCGGCCAGGATCACGGCCGCGGCGATATCGCTGACTGGCGCGCCGTCGGTCTCGTGATGGTGCCCGATGGCGGTCACCACCTCGACCGTCTCCTCGATCGACATTCCGGCCTCCCGAAGAAGACCGTGGGCGAGAACGGCGCCGCTCTGGGCGTGATGATCGCGGTTCACGATGTTGCCGATATCGTGGAGGTAGGCCGCGATGCCGGCCAGCTCGCACTGTCGCGGCGACCGATCGAGCGCCTCGAGCAACGCCTTGGCTCGCTTGGACGCGACCCCGGCGTGACGACGGCCGTGCTCGGTGTACCCGATCGAACCCAGCACTCCATCCGCGCGGTCCAGGTAGAGTCGTACCTCGGGGTTCTGTCGGATGTCGGCCAGTGTCAACATCTATCGGAGCATCGTTCGGATCCGATCGGCCACTTCGGCGTGGCCCGGGCCGCGAACCTCTGACGGAACGAGCTCCAGAGCGACCTCGCCGATGGCGCGGTAAAGACGATGAAGGAGAGGACGGTCCCGCAGCGCCTCGAGATCCGCTGCGACTGTCCGCGCGTCCCCGCGAACCACCGGCCCCGTCAGAGCATCGCGCGGACGAAGAGCGCGCAGGTTATCCTCTGTACGCTGGACGAGAGGCGCGAGCAGGGATCTTGCCGCCTCCGCGTCCAGCCCCGTCTCCCCGAGGAGATCGGCCGCGGCCGCATCGAGCGCCATGCGGCCATTCGAGGCGATGACGAGCGCAGCATGGTAGTGCGGCTTCCGATCGGCGGCCAGGACGACCGGGTCGAGCCCGAGAGCCCGTGTGAAGGCGCCGAGAACCTCGAGCGCCATTGGAGCGCCCTCCAGCGCGATCGTGGCTCTGGCCAGCGCCGCGGAGTCATCGTCCGCACCGCGGAACGTCATCGCGGGGTGCCAGGAGCCGGACGGGATCCCGCGCGCGACGAGCGGTTCGAGGAGTGAGGCCGGGTGCGCTCCCGCCGTGTGGGCCACCGCCCGCGGTTCTGCTCCCGATGTCTCGGCGAGCCTCTCGCTCAGCGGCACGATCGCGTCGTCCGGCACCGCCACCAGCCAGAGGTCGGCCTCGCCAGCCGGCGGGTCTTCGCCGATCGACAGCGGAAGGGATTCGGCCAGTGCGGCGCGCTCGGGCCTGAGCGGGCGCGAATTCCAGAGGCCCCTGACTTCCACACCCCGCACCCGCGCCAGGCTGGCGACGGCCAGCCCCACGCGGCCCGCCCCGTAGATGAACACGCTCGGCTTCATTGCGCGGAGCCTCCCTGCACACGGAAGCCGTCACCCGTGAGCCGCGCGATCACCTCCGGGCGGGCCCGCAGCTCGACCTCGATCGCGTCCTCGGTGTAGGCGCGGGAGATCACTTCCCCGAGCTCGTAGAGGAGCGAAAGCCTGCCCGCTTCGCGGTGAGGCAGCCGTACCCGGACGCGAACCTGCTCCTGCCGGGCGAGCCGTTCGAGCGTCTCGATCAGGCCGACCAGGCCGCGTGGCTGGACGGCCGAAGCGACGACCGCGTGATCGTGCTCGGCCAGAACGCGCGCCCGCACGCCCGCCCGCTCCGTCGCCGGGACCCGGTCCAGCTTGTTGAACACGTGCAGAACCGGGCTCTGGCCGGCCCCCAGGTCCGAGAGCACCTCGCGCACGATCCGCATCTGCTCCTCGTGGTCGGGAGCGGAGACGTCCACGACGTGGAGCAGGAGATCGGCCTGCACCACCTCCTCGAGCGTTGCGCGGAAGGACGCCACCAGATGGTGCGGGAGATCGCGGATGAAGCCCACCGTGTCGGTGAGCAGCATCTCTTCTCCGCCGGGGAGCTCGACCCGCCGCGTCGTCGCGTCGAGGGTGGCGAAGAGTCGGTTCTCGGCTCTCAGCCGCGCTCCGGTCAGGCGGTTCATGATCGTCGACTTGCCGGCATTCGTATAGCCGACGAGCGCCACGTTCCACGCGGCCCCGCGGCCCTTGCGCTGGAGGCCGTGTCGCTCTTCGATCCGGGACAGCTTGTCCTTCAGGGTTGCGATGCGGGTGCGGATCACGCGGCGGTCCACCTCGAGCTGGGTCTCGCCGGGACCGCGGAGACCGATTCCACCCCGGATCCGCGAGAGGTGGGTCCACATCCGCTTGAGCCGCGGGAGCAGGTACTGGAGCTGGGCGAGCTCGACCTGAAGCTTGGACTCCCGCGTCCGGGCGCGGTAGGCGAAGATGTCGAGGATGAGCTCCGAGCGGTCGAGAACGCGCACGCCGACCAGATCCTCGAGATTCTTTCCCTGGGCCGGCGACAGATCGTTGTCGAAGACGACCAGGTCGGCCGCGGTCGTTGCGACTTCGGCCTTGAGCTCCGCCGCCTTGCCTCGTCCGATGAACGTCGTCTTGTCGATCGCGTCCCGTCGCTGGACAACCTCGCCGACGACCCGGCCGCCGGCCGAGACGGTCAGCGCGCGCAGCTCGCCCAGCTGGCTCTCGGCGGACGAATTCATGCCGCCCCCGTTGACACGTGACGCGGTGGATCTCCCAGCGGCGCGGCTCGTCAGCTCGACCGCGACGAGGACGACCCGCTCGGGTGCGGCGCCTGCGTTCATTTCATGCACCGGGGTCGGGCGCAGCGGGGCCGGGCGCACCGGAGTCGGGTGCCCGCCGGTCGGCTCTGCGCGCGGCCAGGGCTACCATCCGGGCGGCGATCTCGGCCTCGAACCCGCGGTCGGTGGGCGCGTAGTACGTCCTCCCTGCTAGCGGGGGCGGCAGGTGCTCCTGGTCGACGACCGCACCCTCGTGATCGTGGGCGTAGCGGTACCCGGCGCCGTAGCCCAGCCCCTTCATGAGCGGGGTGGGCGCGTTTCGGAGATGGAGCGGGACCGGCTCGCGTTCGGTCTCGTGGGCGTCGAGGGCGGCCCGGTCATAGCCCCGATAGAGGGCGTTCGACTTGGGCGCGGCGGCGAGATAGACGACCGCCTGAGCGAGGGCGAGCGCCCCTTCCGGCATCCCGATGAAGTGGACCGCCTGCTGGGCGGCAACGGCCTGCCCCAGCGCGCCCGGATCCGCGAGTCCCACGTCCTCGGATGCGAAACGGACCAGGCGGCGGGCGACGTACAGCGGGTCTTCTCCCGCTTCGAGCATCCGCGCCAGCCAGTAGAGGCCCGCCTGGGGGTCCGAATCGCGGAGCGACTTGTGAAGGGCGGAAATGATGTTGTAGTGCTCCTCCCCTGACTTGTCGTAGCGGAGCGCCTTGCGCTGGAGCGCGGCTTCCAGATCCTCCCGTGCCAGGATGGCGCCGTCGGCGACGAGCGCCGCCGCCAGCTCCAGCGTCGACAGAGCCGTCCGCGCGTCTCCCTGTGCGCTGTCACATAGAAATTTGTAAGCCTTCGGGGCCAGGGTGAGGCTGCGGGAGCCGAGCCCCCGCTCGGGGTCCGCCAGCGCGCGATCGACGAGAACGCCGATCTCCCCGGGCGTCAGGGAATCCAGCGTGTAGACCCGCATGCGCGAGAGAAGCGCCGCGTTGACCTCGAAGGAGGGGTTCTCGGTGGTGGCCCCGATCAGCGTCACGACTCCCGACTCGACGTGCGGCAGGAACGCGTCCTGCTGAGCCTTGTTGAAGCGATGAATCTCGTCGCAGAATAGGATCGTGCGACGGCCCGAAAGGCCCAATGCGTCGCGCGCCTCGGAGACGACGCGCTTCACGTCGGCGACTCCCATCGTGACCGCGCTGAACCAGGCGAACCGGGCGCCGGTCGCCTGAGCGATGATGAAGGCCAGGGTCGTCTTCCCGGTCCCGGGAGGCCCCCACAGGATCAAAGACCGGAGATCGTCGGCCTCGATCATCCGCCGCAGAACCCCCCGCTCGCCGACGAGGTGGTCCTGACCCACGAACTCGGCGAGCACCCGCGGCCGCATGCGGTCCGCCAGCGGCGCCGCCCGGGCGCGCTCGGTCTCGGCCCGCTGCTCGAACAGGTCCACGATCGCGTCCCGGGTCACGAGGACCGCGACGGCTCGCCGCGCCCTTCTTCGATCCGACCGGGATCCGACCCGCCGCCGGGACCCGGCACGCCGCCGGCCGCCACGACCGCCGCCTCGATGAGATCCACCAGCGTGGTCGCCGTCTTCCCGCCATCGTCCCGGTTCAGGTCGTAGCGCGCGCAGGCCAGCGTCGCGAGCGGCGCCCCGCGACCGAAAGACCGACCGATCGCCCGCCCCAGGATCGACGGATCGATCCCTTCGGGCGCTGACTCGTCCGCCGCCGGGGCCGCACCGGCGGGGAGAGCGGAGAGGTCGATATGGAGAAACCAGCGGGGCGCGCCGGTTTCCGCGACGAGGTCCGGGAGACGGTCGATCTCGTCGGGCGCCAGCCGGCGGACACCGTCTTCAGCCATCGCGCGCAGCTCATCCCGGCCGGCTTGTCGGCCTCCGACCACGATCAGCTGCCGGCCCGCGATCCGCGCCGGTCGGACCGCCATCTTGTGGCGCGCGGCACGACCCGTCACCATCGCCAGCGCGGTGCGATCGAGCGGCCGACGACCGAAGAGGCCGCGGGTCCTGTAGTCGGTCTCGGCGCTCACCCACACCAGGGCCGTACGGGGACCGAGAGCGTCGATCACGCCGAGCGCCCCGTAGCCCGCCCGGGTCAGCACGATCGGGAAGCGGGCCCGGTCCAGGGCGGAGAGAACGCCGTCGCCGATCCCGCGCGCGAACGCCTCCGCGAGGAGGCTCTCGGAAACCGCCGCGTCGTAGCCCATGTCCTCGACGCGCGCCGTCCAGCCGCGCCGGGCGAGGCGATCGGCCAGAGTCGCCATGCCGAGGCCGCCCGGCCGATGATCGCCGTCGGGCTGCCGCCGGCCCCCCAGGAAAGGCATCGGCAGAAGCTGGAGATGATCGACGAACGGTTTCATCGGCGCCTCCGACTCAATCCAGCGCGGGCCGGGGACGGATCGCGGTCCGCCGGTTCAGGTGCGACGGGGAGACGTAGGGCGAGCCCTCGAGAAAGCACCGCCACAGCCGCTCCGAGCCGACGTTGATCCCCACCCGCGGGGACCAGACGACCCCCATGGATCGATTCCCGGCGCGCTCGATCCACAGGCGGCTTCCACGCGTGAGGTCCAGGCGGTTGTGCGCCAGCGTCACGCCGAGCGCCTGGCAGAGCTTGCCCGGACCGTTCGCCAGGTCGTGATCCGGAATCCGCGAACGGCCGTCCGTGCGCCGCGCCAGACGCCGGGCGCGCATGATCGCAACGCCCTCGAGCGGCTCGATCGCGCGGATAAGCACCGCTGAAGGCTCGCCCTCCGCGCGCGTCACCACGTTCAGACAATGGTACATCCCGTAGATCAGGTAAACGTAGCTGAACCCCGGTGGACCGTAGAGGGGCGCCGTTCGATCGGTCCTCCCGGCGGCTGCGTGGCAGGCGGGATCGTCCTCGCCGTGGTACGCCTCGACCTCCACGATGCGGCCGCTCACCCGTCCGGCCGGTCCGGCGTGAACGAGCGCGCATCCCAGCAGCTCGCGGGCGACGGTCAGCGTGTCCCGAGTGAAGAAGTCGCGGGAGAGCCGCTCGGCCGATCGCGTGCCCCTGCGGGTCTCACCAGGGCTCACGCCGGCCGTGCGGCCAGTTCCTCGCGGACGATCCGCAGGAGCCGCTGGCGCGAGTTCAAGCTCGGATCGTCGATCACCCGCTCGAGGAGCGCGCCCAGGATCTCGCCGAACTCGGGCCCGGGCGGGAGCCCCATCGCAATCAGGTCGTCCCCTCCGATCGCGAGATCGGTGACCTTCAGGGCGTCCCTCGCCCTGAAGACCGCCTTGACGCGCCGGTACATCGTCACGAGCGTCTCCGGCCGGACGCACTCGCGTTCGAGACCGGCCGTGCGCTTCCGGTTCCCCCACCAGTCAGCGAGATGAAAGCGGTAGAGGTCCGCGACGTTCTCCTTTCCCACCTTGCGGATCCAGCGCCGGACCGCGGCATCGCCGGCCTCGGGCGGGATCAGGTCCATGTGGACGCGGACCAGGTGGACCGCGCGGTCGATCTCGCGCTGGGCGAAACGCAGGCGCTCCAGCATCTGGGCCGTCAACCGGGCGCCGATCCGGGCGTGCTCGAGGAAGGTCCAGTCACCGGTCCTGGGATGGACCTGGCGGGCCGGCGGCTTCCCGATGTCGTGACAGAGCGCCATCAGCCTGAGAAAAGGGTGCCGGCGGTGGATCCGGTCGACGACCATCAGCGTGTGGGTCCCCACGTCGTCGGCGTGGTAGCGGTTCTGCTCGACCCCGAAGCAGACCGCGAGCTCGGGAAGGAGCCGTCCCATGACGCCCGCCGACCGCCACCCGTCGAGGGCGCGGGATGGAACGCGGCACTGGACGAGAGTCTTCAGGAGCTCGTCCCTGACCCGCTCGCCCGAGAGGCGCGCGACTCCATGGCCGTGGCGCCGGAGAGCCGTCCGGGTCGCCGGATCGAACTCCAGATCGAACCGGGCCGCCAGGCGGAAGGCGCGCAGGATCCTGAGGTAGTCCTCCGGCAGCCGCCGGTCGGGGTCGCCCACGGCGCGGAGGCGACCTGCAGCGAGGTCGGCCCGCCCGCCGTGAGGATCGATGATCTCTCCGCCGATCGGGTCCCATGCGATCGCGTTGATCGTGAAGTCGCGCCGGGCGAGGTCCTCCTCGAGCGACGCCCCGAACCGGACCTCCGCGTGGCGCCCGTCGGTCGCGATATCGGTCCGGAAGGTCGTGACCTCGACCGTCTCATCCGCAAGGCGAACGCCGACCGTGCCGTGCTCGAGCCCGACGGGGTGGGTCTCGCGGAAGTAGGCGCGCACTTCCTCCGGGCGGGCGTCGGTCGCGACATCCCAGTCCCCGGGCCGCTCGCCGCGGAGCCGGTCGCGCACCGCGCCCCCGACGGCGTATGCGGAATGGCCCGCCGCCCGCAGCCCGCGGACCACTTCCAGAAGGCCGGGCGAGGCCCCGAGGCTCGCTGCGCTCAGCATCACTCCCGAAATCTAGCGTGGTCGCAAGGCGTTGCCCTCCGCCCTAACACGCGGGGGCGCTTGGACTTGACAGGAAGCTGCATTCGATGATAGAATCTCCGTCGTAGCCTATCTCCGCGCTCGAATCCCCGAATCCCGGCAGACAGACCACGATCCCCGCCCGGAGAGGCGCACCGCAGCCCCTTGAACCGTTCCCGATCCAGAGTGCGAGCCTCACGCCGGCCGCCACACACCCCTGAAGGAGCCACCTTCTTGGACATCGCCGAGATCAAATCGAAATCGATCCCCGACCTCCACTCGATGGCGGACGAGCTCGCGATCCAGAACTACGCCGGGCTTCGAAAGCAGGACCTGATCTTCAAGATCGAGCAGAGCCTCCTCGACAACGAAACGGTCCTGCGCGGTGAGGGGGTCCTCGAGATCCTCCCCGAAGGGTACGGTTTTCTCCGCAGCCCCGACTGGAACTATCTCTACGGTCCCGACGACATCTACGTTTCCCCCAGCCAGATCAAGCGCTTCGATCTGAAGACGGGCGACACCGTTCAGGGACAGGTCCGTCCGCCCAAGGAGGGCGAGCGATACCTGGCGCTCCTCAAGATCGAGTCGGTCAACTTCAAGGATCCCGAAGCGGCGAAGCATACCGTCTTCTTCGACAACCTGCGGCCGCTCTATCCCGAGGAGCGCGTCCAGCTCGAGCGGTCCGACGGCGACCTCTCGATGCGGATCATGGACCTCTTCGCGCCGATCGGAAAGGGGCAGCGCGGTCTGATCGTCTCGCCACCCAAGGCCGGGAAGACGATCCTGCTGCAGAAGATCGCCAACTCGATCACGGAGAACGAGCCGGAGATCAAGCTGATCGTACTCCTGATCGACGAGCGCCCCGAGGAGGTGACCGACATGGAGCGCTCGGTCAAGGGCGAGGTGATCTCCTCGACCTTCGACGAGCCGGCCGATCGTCACGTGCAGGTCGCCGATATGGTCATCGAGAAGGCCAAGCGCCTGGTCGAGCACGGCCACGATGTCGTCATCCTGCTGGATTCGATCACCCGCCTGGCGCGCGCCCAGAACGTCGTCGTTCCCCACTCGGGGAAGATCCTGTCGGGCGGCGTCGACGCCCATGCCCTCCACAAGCCCAAACGCTTTTTCGGCGCGGCGCGGAACATCGAAGAGGGCGGTTCGCTGACGATCGTGGCCACCGCGCTGATCGATACCGGCAGCCGCATGGACGAGGTCATCTTCGAGGAGTTCAAAGGCACCGGAAACATGGAGCTCGTGCTGGACCGCTCGCTGTCCGACCGCCGGATCTATCCTGCCATCGATATCAACCGCTCCGGAACGCGCCACGAGGAACTCCTCCTGCCGGACGATCAGCTCCAGCGGATCTGGCTGCTCCGGAAGTTTCTGAGCGACATGAATCCCGCCGAAGCGATGGAATTCCTGATCGACAAGATGCGCCGGACGGATACGAACAAGGACTTTCTGGGCTCCATGTCCGGCGACTAGGTTTCGGCGACTTATCATCGCCCAATCTCCGCGTTGCGCTGCGTCGGGTGCGACACCTTCCGGGGAGAGGGTGCTGGCGATCGACTACGGAGAGCGGCGTGTGGGACTGGCGCTCGCCGAGCCCGGAGTTGGACTCGTCCGGGGGCTTCCGACGCTCGACCGCAGATCACTGAAAGAGTTGGTGGCGGCGGCGGTCGCGCGCGTCGCCGTCGAGCAAACCGTCGGCCGGATCGTCCTCGGAGTACCGTACCGCCTCGACGGCACCGAAGGCCCGGCGGTCCAGAACGTGCGCGCCTTCGCGGCCGAGCTCGCGGCGCGGGTCGACGTGCCGATCGAGGAATGGGACGAGCGACTTTCGTCCGGGGCCGCCCGGGCCCGGCTCCGCGAGCTGGGCTACTCGGAACGCGACATGCGGGAGCGGCTCGACCAGTTGAGCGCGGTGCTCATGCTGGAAGGCTGGCTGCGGCGCCGGCAGGCCGGTGAAGCGTCGCCGGAGAGCGCGGGTTGAGCCGGCGCGCCCGGCGGCGCGCGGCGTGGGTCGCGGTGCTCGTCGCCCTCCTCGGCCTGTCCGCGATCGGCGCCTTGTGGTGGCTCTCTCGACCGCCTTCGGAAGCGTCCGGGACCGTGATCATCGATGTCGAGCCCGGCACCACCGTGCGAACGCTCGGCCGCCGGCTGGCGGCGGAGGGCGTCATCCGAAGCCCGCTTCTCTTCGAGGCCTGGCTCCGCATCGGCGGTGACGCCCGGCGGATCCAGGCCGGGACGTATGCCCTGCCGCTCGACCGCACGCTCCCCGCGATCGCCGGGATCCTGGTCGAGGGTCGCACGCTGCTGGCTAGCGTGACGGTGCCGGAAGGATTGCGGCTCGAGGAGACGGCCGGGCGCGCGGCGCGAGCGCTGGGGATCGACTCGGCGGCGTTCGCGGCCGCCGCTTCCGACCCGGCCCTCGCCGACTCGCTCGGGATCGAGGCCGGCACGCTGGAGGGGTATCTCTTTCCGGAGACCTACCGCGTCGCACCCGACATCGGCCCGCGCGATCTGGCGCGCGTGATGGTCGCGCACTTCCGCCGCGTGTTCACGCCGGCGTGGCAGGCCCGCGCAGACTCGCTCGGTCGCTCGATCCACGAGATCGTCACGCTGGCCTCGATCGTCGAAGAGGAGGCGAGGATCGCGGCCGAGCGGCCGGTGATCGCGGGAGTCTTCTGGAACCGGCTCGAGGCGGGGATGCTGCTCGAGGCCGATCCGACCGTACAGTACGCGCTCGGCGGCCACCGGGAGCGGGTGCTCTACGAGGACCTCGAGGTCGACTCGCCCTACAACACCTATCGGAACACCGGGCTGCCGCCAGGGCCGATCGCGAGCCCGGGCCGCGCATCCCTCGAGGCGACCCTCTACCCCGATTCCGTTCCATACTACTATTTCGTCGCCACCGGCGAGGACGGCCGGCACGCCTTCAGCGAGACGTTCGCCGAGCACCTCCAGAAGATCCGCGCACTGCGGTAGCTATTCCTCCGGAGTCGCCCCGCCGGCCGCCGAGGCCGCGTACTCCTCCTCGGAGAGCTCGACGTGGCCCACCGCCTGCGCGATCGACACCTCGCCGGTCGGAATCGACGAGCCGTGCGGCCACAGGTGGAAGATCACCCCGTCGGTCGTCGCCGCGAGCTCGGCGACCTGGGCCGCCTCCGCCTCCGGAAGATCGTGGACCTGGACCCGGCCGCCGGCGATCTCGACCGCGTGGTCATGCCAGTCGTCGTTCCAGTCGTCCCGCGAGATCGCCGAACGGGTGAGCGATTTGGCGACCATGTACTCGATCTGGGTCAGCGGCGCGCCCGGCTCGGTCGACTCGAAGATCAGGCACTGGATCACCGGCTCCGGCGAGATCGGCTTGCAGTAATGGTGGAAGGGTCCCCTCTCCTCGCCCTCGACGACGTGCGGCGCCGTGACATGGATGTCATAGCCGGCGGCCGGTGACGGGCCCGCGGCGGGAGCGGGCTCCTGGGCATGGAGCGGTACGCAGAGCAGCAACCCGGCGGCAGCGGTGATGATGCCGTTCAGCAGGCAACGCATGGTCAACCCCCTTTGACGGTTTGCAGTGATGTTTCCGTTGCGCGGACAGGCTCAGCAAAGCCCCCCTCGCTACTGCACCTCCAGCAGGAAGTGCCCGAACACCCCCCCCTCGTCCGCCGCGCTGTAGAATCCGAGCCGCGGCGCGTTCTTGAGGGCGGCGATCACCTGGCCGGTCGTCGAGGCGGTGTCGGCGGCCGCCGCGCCGCCTGTCATCTCGCCGTAGGTGCTCATCAAACTCTGCACTTCGGTCAGGATCTGCTCCACGTTCACGAAGCCGAGCGCGCTGACTTGCTGAGGGTAGAACCTCGTCATGGCGCTGAAGTTCGGGTTGGACGGCAGCGCATCGGCGCTGCCTTCACGGGCCGCCAGCATTCTCCGGGCGAGCCCGCGGCTCGAGGCGACGACCACGAAATCGTCGGTCACGACGTATGCCACCGAGAGCCCCTCTCCCAGGGGGGTCGGGGCATACCGGATCGTCTGGCCCTCGTACGTCTCGCTCTGCCAGGCGAGCGGGATCGACGCTCGGGTGCGCGCCGTCTCGGTGACGAGGCCTTCCATCTCGGACAGGAACTCCCGCGAGCGCTCGCTGTTCCGAGTCGCGATCGTGAACGCGGTCTCCGGCAGCGGGAAAAAGCCGCTCCTGTCCACCCCGGTGATCGCGAAGGCGGCCTCCTCCCCGACCCAGGAGAGGATGTCCTCCTCGACATCGATTCCCGTCTCCGCCTCGAAGGCGGCGATCTGGCTCGCCACCAGGCTGTCGGCTCGCAACGAGTCGGGCGTGTTCTTGACCCCGATCTGAATGCGGGTCGCGTCGACCGCGTAATTCGTCAGCTCGTCGTAGAGGGCCCGGGCGTCGATCGAGTTGATCGCGCCATAGAGCAAGGTCCCCACGGGTTGGAACGTCAGCGACCGGATCGCGGATGGCGAGCGGCTCAGCATCTCGACGATCGCGGATCGCTCCCCTTCCGTGAACCGCGCGTAGACGTCGCCGCGAATTCCGGAATCGGTCCAGTAGATGCCCACCGCCGTCGAGCGCACAGGATCGTACTGCTCGAGAACGGAGGTGGCCGCAGCCAGCCGCTCCCGCTGGAGCTGCTCATCCGGCGACCCACCCACCCGAGTCGTGTCGGCCGCCGCCCGCTGCGCCGCCTCGCGCACCGCACGCTGGTCGACGTACACGGCGATCGTGGCCTCAGGAAGCTTGCGAAGCACCTCGGTGTAGGCTTCGGACTCGCTCATCGCCTCGCCTTCGCCGTCCTCGGCCAGCATCAGCGCCGCCTGAAGCCGGTTCTGGGTCGTGCTGATCGTCAGCCGGTCGTCTTCGAGGAGATAGAACAGGACCTGCTCGCCCTCGGCCGTAGTGGCCACACGGATCGACTTGCCGGCGATTTCCTCGTCCTGGAAGGAGGCGCCTTCCTCCTGCGCGACGCGCGTCTCCAGGGTCTGCAGGATCGTCCTCGCGCGCGCTTCGTCGGCGACCTCGGCGACGAGCAGAAGATCCGCGCGGTCCTCGGCCAACGTGCCATAGAAACCCAGATCGAACTTCTCGCCGAAGAGGGTCATCAGGGTCTCTTCGTTCAGCGGCAGGCCGGTCTCGGCTTCGAACTCGCGCCTCGATTCCGCCAGCGGCGCCAGCGCGGTGTGCACTCCCTCCACCGCTTGAAGCTCCTGGTACAGGCGGCTGGCCTCCAGCCGCGACCAGAAGCTCCGCAGGTCGAAGCCCGATACGACCACGGTGGCTCCGGCGGGAAGCGCGGTCGCCACGGCGCGCGTCTGGATCCCGGCCGGCCGGTCGGGTTCGTCCGCCGCGTCTCGACCGCAAGTCACACCCAGGGCGCACACAACGAGGACCGCGCCAAACCGCCGGATCGACGGGTTCCACCGCATGCGAGGGTTCTCCTTTCGGGAGGGAAGAGTCCGACCGATGATTCCGAACGAGGCTAGATTAGAGAGCCGTCCTGGCCTTGTCAATTTTTCCCCGGATCGGCCGCTGAGGCCGGATAGACCGCTAGGGAAAGAGGACTTCGCTGGCGCCCGACACCGAAAGCCCCGGTCGGGGGCCGCCCCCGATGGCGTACAACCGTCCGCCTGCCACCGCCGCCCCGAGCCCGTGCCGGGCGGTCGGAAGGGGCGACATCGCGTTCCAGCGTCCGGCGCGCGGGTCATACGCCTCGTGCGCATCGAACGTGCGGGTGGGAGCCTCCCCGCCGACGACGTGGATCCGGTCCTCGAAGGCGGCCGCGGCCAGCCCCCCGCGCGCGGTCGGCATATCGGGAAGGCTCATCCAGCTCAACGATCGGGTGTCGAGCGCCTCGAAGGCAGCGAGGTTCGTGGTCAGGCTCCCCAGCCGTCCCCCGGCGACGTACACGACGCCGTCCAGCGAGGCGGACGCCAGGTGCTCGCGAGGGGTCGGCAGCGGCGGCAGCGGCTCCCACCGGTTCGCCTCGGGATCATACCGTTCGACGTCCCGCACGGCGATCTCGTCGGCGGCCTGGCCTCCGATCGCGTAGATCTCTCCATCGACGACTGCGGCCGTCAGCGCGCCGCGGGCGCGCGGGAGCGGCTGAACCGATTCCCAACTCCCGGCGTCGGGGTCGAGCGCATAGACGCTGGCCACCGGCTCGAACGGGATCCCGCGGTGGCCGCCGATCGCGAACACGCGCCCATCGGTCGTGACCAGCGCCACGTGATGGAGCGGTTCCGGAAGGGACGGTCCGGTCTCCCAGTCCCCGCTCTCAGTATCGTACACCTCGACCCGGGCCGAGGGGGCTCCGTCGCCGGTAAAGCCACCGACGACATAGATTCGGCCTTCGAGCGCGGCGACCCCCACCTCGGTGCGCGGGGTGGGCAGATCGGACGCCCAGGACCACCGTCCGCTGGCCGGGGGCTCGCCCAGCATGCTCCCGCCCGGCGACCCGCAGGCCGAGCCGGCGAGCAGTGACGCGATGAGCACGAGCGGCGAGGGCTCGAGCCGAAGACGGAGTCGCGCGGCCATAGGGGAGCTAAAAGGTCGGTGAAATACTCTACAGGGGATCGCGTTTCGACTCCGAGGGGGCAGATGCGAGGCGACGCGACGACGACGATGCCAGGGCGCATCGTCGAGGAGTGTCAACAATACAGATGCCCGGTTGGAGTCGAAACCCTTCGGGCGCATGGGGGTTGCCGGACATCTACTGTGTCTCTCGTCGTCACGACCGCGACCCACTTCGTGGGTACCCCGGTGGGTGCCCCGGCCTTGCATCGCCATCCTCCTCGTTCCTTGTATCTGTCCGGCAAGACCCATGCACGCGACTCCTGTAGAGTATTTCAACGACCTTAATGGTACCGGCCGATCATCCCGGCGGCCAAATCCGATGAAACCCACATCCGGACGGCCGCGTAGGAGATCGAAAAACGGAGGCTTGCATGCCGGCATCTTTCTCCCGCCATCTCGGTCCCATCCTGGTGTTTTTGATCTCCCCCTCGCTGTCCGCGTGCGGAGTGTCCCTCGACTGGAACGGACCCGCCGTGGCGGGCTCCGGGCAGATCGTGAGCGAAAGCCGGGCGGTCGGCGACTTCGACCGGATCGAGATCGGCGGCCGCTTCGACGTTTCGGTGACAGTCGGCGGTCGTCCCGCGGTCAGCCTGAAGGGGGACGACAACCTGCTTCCTCTCGTCCGGACCGAGGTCCGGAACGGGGCCCTCCACATCGACTCCGATCGCGATCTCCGGCCGCACGACGACATCGAGATCGTGATCTCCACCGCGGCTCTCGAGGGGATCTCATCCGGCGGCAGCTCCGATGTCCGCGTCACCGGCGTCCGCTCCGCCGGCTTCCGCGCCTCGGTCTCGGGCTCGAGCGAGCTGACGGCCGACGGGGCCTTCGGGGACCTGAGCGCATCGGTCTCCGGCTCCGGCGAGATCGCGATGACGGGCACGGCCGACGAGATCGACGCCCGGGTTTCGGGCTCGGGAGAGCTCGACCTCTACGAGGTCCGGGCGCGCGCCGCGGACGTGCACGTCTCGGGAAGCGGCGACGTCCACGTATTCGTCACCGAGCGTCTGAACGCGTCGGTCAGCGGCAGCGGGGACGTCCGGTATGGCGGCGACCCGCAGGTCAGCCGATCGGTCAGCGGCTCGGGCTCCGTTCGGCCCGGGTGACCCGTCCGGGCGGGGTGACGAGAGCCCTTCCGACCGCGACCCTCCTGCTGCTTTTCATCTCGTCGCTCGCGCCCGGCCAGCACCCACCCGCCGGCCGGTGGTCGGGCGCGATCCAGGGCCACGACCCGCCGCTCGCACTATCCGTAGTGCTGGCCGATAGCGGCGGCGCGTGGACGGGAACGCTCGACCTGTCCTCGGCCGGCGTGCTCGGGGTGGGGTTGCGCAACGTGACGGTGGACGGCCCCAGGGTCGGCTTCGAGCTGCCGACCGATCGCGGCCGGATCGTCTTCGAGGGCAGGCTGGCCGGCGGTTCGATTCGCGGCCGCGTTCGCCTGGGAGATCGCGAGGACGCCTTCGCGCTCCGGCCGGCACGGGCAGACTCCCCGCCGTACCACACACAGCCGGTCGAGTTTGCGAACGGCGAGGTCGCGCTCTCCGGCACCCTCCTCGTCCCCCATGCCGACGGTCCTCACCCGGCGGTCGTCTTCCTGCACGGGTCGGGGCCCGAGCGGCGCGATAGCGCGCACCACGTCGCCGATCATCTGGCCCGCTGTGGGATCGCGGCCCTGATCTGGGATAAGCGTGGGGCGGGGGCGTCGACCGGCGGCTGGGTGCGGGCGAGCTTCGCGGACCTCGCCGGCGACGGGGCGGCGGCGGCTCGCCGCCTGCGGGAAGTGCGCGCGATCGACGGCGATCGGATCGGGCTGATCGGCCATAGCCAGGGCGCGTGGCTGGCGCCGCTGGTGGCGGCGCGCGCCGGCCGGATCGCCTTTTTGGCGCTGGTGACCGGCGGCGCGGTGAGCCCCGCCCACCACGCGGCCCACGACGATGCCGCCCGGCTCGCGGCTGAGGGCTACCCCGACAGCGTTCTCGCGCGCGCGACTTTCCTCCACGAGAGCCTCAACGAGTATCTGCGGACCGGGGAGGACGGCCTGCTCCTCGCCGCAGCGCTCGCCCACGCCCGCCGCGAGGCCTGGTTCGACCTGACCGGCCTTCCGTCGGAACCGCCTCCGCGGACCGCGATAGACGCTTCGTGGTGGCGCCGGCACATGGACTACGACCCGCTGCCGCTACTCCAGCGGCTGGCCCTCCCCATGCTCGCGATCTTCGGCGGGCGGGACCAGGTCGTCCCGGTCGAAGCCAGCGCACAGCGGCTGCGGGGCGTCCAGGCGGCGCTGGAACGCGCGGGCGTCGGCGGGTCGGAGGTCCACGTCTTCCCGGAAGCCGACCACACCCTCCACGAATGGGTCGATCATGACGGGCACGGGGTCTGGCCCCGTCTGGCGGAGGGTTACCCCGAGCTCCTCGTCGGTTGGATCATCGAGCGTGAGGGCGGGACTTGGCACGGCTCCTGCGAGCCGGCGGCCGCACCCTCGGGATTGACGGCGACCGCAGTCGACTACCAAGCGATCGACCTGTCTTGGACGGACAACGCGAGCGACGAGGACGGCTATCGGATCGAAAGGCGCGAGGGCCAGACCGGTTCGTTCGTCGAGATCGCCACCGTCGGCCCGGACATCACCACGTACTCCGACGACGGACTCACGCAACAGACCGAGTACTGCTACCGCGTGATCGCTTTCAACACGGATGGTAATTCCGCCTACTCAAACGAGTCATGCGCTACAACACCGAGCGTCCCTGCGGTCGCCTGCACTGCCGATACTTACGATTTTCGGAGTGCTCTTGTTGAAACACTGTCCAGCCCCGCTCTTCATATTGCAGAGTGGAGGGCGGAGGTTGGCCTCTCGAACGCTGATCCGAATATGATCGTCTTAATCGCTGACGACGCCATTTGCGATAAGTTGTGGAGATCGGTTAGGGTGAGGGCACCTTATGATAAATATGCAGTGGCCTTTTTCCAGCTCGATGACCTTTATATCGTAACTGAATACCCAGTTACTTCGCGGGTGACGGGTTGGGGATTAACAGCTGTCGTGAATGCGCAGTTCGAAGCCGTAGGCCCGATTCTGATGCATTAAGAAGGCCGCGGTCCACTAGCTCTCATCGCGCGCGGAGGATCAGGCATTTCAGGTACTCGGTCTCCGGGGCGTTCAGCAGGATAGGGTGGTCGGGGCCCTGGCCCCTGAGCTCCAGCCGCTCGACGATCCGCCCGGCGTCGGCCGCGGCCGCGGTCACGATCTCCAGCAGGCCCTCACGGCTCAAGTGGTAGGAGCAGGAGCAGGTCACCAGGATCCCCCCCGGCTCGAGAATCTTTAGCGCCCGCAGGTTGATCTCCTTGTAGCCGCGACGGGCTGCGGCTAGCGCGCGCTTGTTCTTCGCGAAGGCGGGCGGGTCGAGCACGATCGCACCGAAGCGCACGCCTTCGGTGTCGAGCGCGTGCAGGCGATCGAAGGCGTTGGCCACCGTCCAGGTGATGTTCGCGACCCCGTTGAGCCCAGCGTTGGACGCGCCGCGCGCAGCCGCCTCGCGCGAGCCCTCGATCGCCTCGACCTCGCCGGCCACCACCGCCAGGTGAAGCGCGAAGCCACCCTCCCCCGCAAAGGCGTCCAGGGCCCGGGCCGCGCCCGCTGCGTGACGGGCCGCGACCCGGTAGTTCTCCTGCTGGTCGAGGTAAGCCCCGGTCTTCTGCCCGCGCATCAGATCCACGGCGAACGTCCGGTCTCCGATCCGGACCGGAAACGGAGCCGGGGCATCGCCGTGCCAGACTTCGACCAGCGTGTCGAGTCCCTCCAGCCGGCGGACCTTCACGTCGTTGCGCGCGACGATCGCACGCGGGGTGAGCCGCTCGACCAGCAGGCCGATCCACTCCGGCGCCAGCCGGTCGGCGGCGGGCGTCAGGGTCTGGACGCTCAGGCAGTCGCCGTACTGGTCGACGATGAGCCCGGGCCACGCATCCGCTTCCCCGAAGACGAGGCGCCGGGCGGGGCCGGTCATCCCCGCCCGCTCCCGCCGAGCGATCGCCGCTTCCAGCCGCGCCCGCCAGAACCCTTCGTCGATCGGCTCGTCCTCCCAGCGGACGAACCGGAGCGCGATCTGCGACCGGGCCGAGTACGCCGCCCACCCGAGGACGGCCCCCCGTGAGTCGACGACGCGGACCAGGGACCCGTTCTCGATCCCGGCGGAAACCTGCACGAGATCGCTGCGGTAGATCCAGGGGTGGCGCGCCCGCGCGCGTCGCGCGCCGGCGGGAGAGACGACGAGGGGTAAAGGGGGACCGCTCGCGCGATCCGACCGCGTCAGATAACGCTCATCGCCCGCAGGCGGTTCACGGTCTCGCCGACTCGACGTATCGCGTAATCGATCTCCTCGGTGGTCGTCCATCGCCCCAGACCGAAACGGATCGAGCTCCGCCCCAGGTCGTCGTCGCGACCGATCGCCTTCATGACGTGAGAGGCCCCGGGTGCGGAGGAACGACACGCCGAGCCGCTCGAGACCGCGATGTCGTCCAGCGAGAGAAGGAGCGCCTCGCCATCCACGTGAGGGATCGAGACGTTGAGGTTATGCTCGAGCCGGCACTCGGGATGGCCATTGACGACGATCCCCTCGATCGTGGAGACGAGTCCCCGCTCGAGCCGATCGCGAAGGGTCGCCAACCGAGCGCTCTCCGTCTCGAGCTCCTCCGCGGCCACGGCGCAGGCTGCGCCCAGACCCACGATCCCCGGCACGTTGTGCGTCCCCGATCGCAGGCCGCGCTCCTGGCCCCCCCCGTGGATCGACGGCTTGAGTCGGATCCGCCGCGGCCGCCGCCGAACGTAGAGCGCGCCGGCCCCCTTGGGACCGTAGAACTTGTGCGCGCTCAGAGACAGCAGGTCGACATCGAGCGCATCCACGTCGACGGCTCGCTTGCCGACGACCTGCACCGCGTCGCTGTGCACCCAGGCTCCCACCGCATGGGCCCGACGCGCGATCTCCGCGACCGGCTCGATCGTACCGATCTCGTTGTTGGCCGCCATGATGGTGACCAGCACGGTATCGTCGGTCAAGGCCGATTCGACCGCCTGGGGATCGACCCAGCCGCGCTCGTCCACCGGCACGAGGGTGACTCGAAAGCCCTCCTCCTCGAGCGCGCGGAGCGGCTCCAGGACCGACTTGTGCTCGATCACCGTGCCCACGATGTGGTCGCCGTCCCCCGCCTCGCGCCGGGCATGGGCGGCGCCGCACAACGCGAGGTTGTTGGCTTCCGTGGCGCCGCTCGTGAAGACGATCTCGGCGGGATCGGCGCCGAGCAGGTCGGCCACCTGCCGGCGCGCGCCTTCGACCAGGTCCTCCGCGGTCCGGCCGAAGGCGTGGCTGCGGCTGGAGGGGTTGCCGAAGCAGTTGCAGAAACAGGGGGTCATCGCCTCGACGACGCGCGGGTCGCAGGGCGTCGTGGCGTGATAATCGAGGTAGACGGGAAGCTTCATGCGCGCCTATACGCTAGGGTTCGGCCGCGAGCTCCGCCACCGCTCCGCGGCGCGCCTCCAGCAATCGTTGCAAGAGACGTTCCTCGCTCGGATGGAGGGCGGCTCGCGCGGCGTCGAAGACGAACTCCACCGCTTCCATCTCGGCCGCCGATTCTGCCCGCTCGAGCCGATCGAGAAGCTCCCGGTACAGGGGTCCCATCGCGTCTGCCTCTTCCCAGACGCGTGGAAAAGAGAGACGATGGATCGGCGAGAGCCCATGCGCGCGGAGCGCCTCGATGTGCGCCCGGGTCATGTACCCCTTGTGGCTCGCGAAGCCGTAGTCCGGCCAGCGCCGATCGGCTTCGACCAACAGCCGGTCGCGTGCGACCTTGGCGATGACCGACGCCGCCGCGATCGCCCGCACGCGGCCGTCGCCCCTCACCACCGCGCGATGCGGAACGGGGAAGGTGCGCGGCGGGCGGCCGTCCAGGAGAGCCAGGTCCACCGGCCGTCCCAGTCGCTGGAGCGCGAGCCGCATCGCCATCAGGCTCGCCTGATAGATGTTGACGATATCGATCACGCGCTCGCTCACGATCCCCACGCCGATCGCGATCGCGGTCCCCCGAATCTCGCGGTCGAGATGCTCGCGCCGGCCGGGGTCCAGCCGCTTCGAGTCGTGGAGCCCGGCGGGGATCCAGCCGTCCGGAAGCACGACCGCCGCCGCCACGACCGGCCCCGCGATCGGCGCCACGCCGGCCTCGTCGAGCCCGGCGATGACCCGCTTGCCGGCACCCGCCAGCTCGCGCTCGGCGCCCAGCAGGCGGTGCAAACGAGCCGCCTCACGCTCCTGCTCGCGGATCCTTCCGAGATAGCGACGCCCGAGCAGCCGCACGCCGGCTCGCTCATCGGTGAGGAGATGGCGGACCGTACGCCGGCCGATCCGGCTGCGGCGCGACAGGATCGCGTCGATCTGCTCGATCGAAAGGGTAGGAAGTTGTCCGCCGAGACCGCTCACGATCGCGACCTTTGGTGGTCGCCACGGAGGGCGGGTTACTGCCGCTGGCGCTCTCGAATGCGGGCGGCCTTACCGGATAGCTCACGGAGATAGTGCAGCTTGGCACGCCGAACCCGTCCCTCGCGCAGGAGGCGGATCTCGGCGATGACCGGCGAATGAAGCGGGAAGATCCGTTCGACGCCTACTCCGTTCGAAACCTTGCGAACGGTGAACGTCTCGGCGATGCCGCCACCCTTGCGCCGGATGACGACGCCCTCGAACGCCTGCAGGCGCTCCTTGTCTCCCTCGCGTACGCGGACGTCAACCCGCACCGTGTCGCCGGGACGGAAATCGGGGAGGCCCTCGCGGAGCTGTTCCTGGCCAAAACCGTTGTTCATAGATGACAGACGATACCGTTCGAAGCCTTTAGGATCAAGGTTTTTCGTCGCCACCGAGCTCCACCATCAGGTCCGGCCGCCGGCGGCGGGTGGCGCGCTCGGACTGCTCCCGCCGCCATCGGGCGATGGCACCGTGATCGCCCGATCGCAGGACCTCCGGCACCGCCAGCCCCCGGTACACGGCCGGTCGGGTGTAGGAAGGGGAACCCAGCAGCGGCTCGTCGTGGAACGAATCGCCCTGCGCGCTGTCGAAGTCGCCGAGGACTCCCGGCAGCAGCCGAACCACCGCGTCCAGGACCGCCAGCGCCGCGATCTCACCGCCCGACAGGACGAAGTCGCCGAGCGAGATCTCATCGGTGACGAGCGCTTCGCGGACGCGCTCGTCCACGTCCTTGTAGTGGCCGCAGAGGAGCGTGACCTCGCGCTCCACCGAAAGCTCGACCGCGATCTTGTGCGTGAACGGCCGACCCCGCGCCGAGAGCAGGATGAACGGCGCGGTCGAGCCGAGCGCGTCGTGGGCGCGGAAGACCGGCTCCGGCTTCAACACCATTCCGCCGCCCCCGCCGTAAGGATAGTCATCGACTTGCTCCCGGTCGGCGACGAAATCGCGCAGATCGATGAGATCGTAGCTGAACACGCCCAGCCGGCGCGCGCGGCCCGTCATCGACTGGGCGAGCGGCTCGCGGAAATAGGCCGGGAAGAGCGTCAGGATGTTCACGTGGAGCGTCGTCAAAGCTCCTCCCATCCCTCGGGCGGGCTCACCATGATCTTTGCTTCTGCCACCTCCTGAACGAACGCCCGCACGAAGGGCAGCAGCCGCAATCGTCCGTCGCCGCCCCGGATCTCGAGGAGTGGCCCTCCCTCGGCTTCCAGCACGTCACTGACCTCGCCGAGCGGGCGACCGTCGGCGCTTCGCACCTCGCGGCCGACGAGGGCGTGGAGGAAGAACTCGTCCTCTCCCCGCGCCGCTTCGGCCGCGGCGTAGGGGATCAAGAGATACCATCCCGCCCGCTGCTCGGCGGCGGTCCGATCGGCGATCCGGTCCAGCTCGAGGAGGTGGCGGCCGCGATGGACCCGGCTCGCCTCGACGGTGACCGGGATCGGCTCCCCTTCACCTCCGGGCGTCGGGCTGAGAAGGAGCTCCTCGCCGACGGCGAAGCGCTCGGCTTGGGGGGTCAGCGCGAACACCACGACCTCCCCCTTGAGGCCGTGCGGCTTGACGATCCGGCCGACGACGAGGTGGGTCGGCGTCCGCGGCAGCTATTCCTCCCCGGGCGCGGCTTCCTCCTCGGGCGCGCCGGTCGCCTCCCCTTCCGGGGCGGCTCCCCGGAAGCTCTGCCAGATACCAGCCTGCGACAGGAGCGAGCGCGCGCTGTCGGTCGGCTCGGCCCCGTTCCGGAGCCACTCCAGCGCCTTCTCACGATCGATCCGGATCGCCGCCGGCTCGGCGCGCGGATCGTACGTGCCGATCGTATCCAGGAATCGACCGTCGCGGGGGCTCCGCGAATCGGCCACGACGACGCGGAAGAACGGCTGCCGCTTGGCGCCCATGCGCCGGAGACGGATGCGTACGGCCATCGTGCATTACCTCCTCAGGAGTTTGCTTCCCAACGTGCCTTTGAGCTGCTTCATCATCCTGTTCATCTGGTCGAACTGCTTGAGGAGCCGGTTCACCTCCTGCACGGTGGTGCCGCTCCCGTGGGCGATACGCCGGCGCCGGCTCCCGTTCAGGACCCTGGGATTCCGGCGTTCCATGGGGGTCATCGAGAGGAGGATCGCCTCGACCCGGTCCAGGTTCCCGGGATCCACCTCGGCGCCCTTCAGCCGCGCCGCCCCGGGGATCATGCCGAGCAGCCCCTCGAGCGGCCCCATCCGCCGGATCTGTTTCATCGCCATCAGGAAGTCCTCGAGGTCGAACTTCCCGCGGCGGCCGACTTTGTCCTCCAGCCGCTCGGCGTCCTCGCGGTCGATCGCATCCTGGGCGCGCTCGACGAGCGAGACGACGTCGCCCTTGTCCAGGATACGTCCCGCCATCCGGTCGGGATGAAACGGCTCCAGCGCGTCCAGCCGCTCGCCAACCCCGACCAGCTTGATCGGCAAGCCGGTCATCGCGTGGATCGAGAGCGCCGCTCCGCCGCGCGCGTCACCGTCCAGCTTGGTCAGGACGACGCCGGTGACCGGCAGCCGCGCACCGAACGCCTCCGCGATCCGGACGGCGTCCTGGCCGGTCATTCCGTCGGCCACCAACAGGAGCTCGTCCGGAGAGGCAGCCTCCACAAGCCGCGCCAGCTCGTCCATCATCGCGTCGTCCACGTGGAGCCGTCCGGCGGTGTCGATGACGACGGCGTTGTGCCGCTCGGCGCGCGCGCGCTCGATTCCGCCCCGCGCGAGTTGCGCGGCGTCGCGCTCGCCGCGGTCGACGTGGACCGGCACGTCGAGGCCGAGACCGAGGGTCTCGAGCTGGTCGATCGCCGCCGGCCGGTGGACGTCGGCCGCCACGAGGAGCGGGCGTCGGTTCCGCTTCTGGTAGAGCCGGGCCAGCTTGGCGGCGGTCGTCGTCTTCCCCGACCCCTGGAGCCCGGCCAGGACGATCACGGTCGGCGGCTGCTTCGATTCCGCGAGCGGCGCGTTCGCGCCTCCCAGCAGGTGGACCAGCTCGTCGTGGACGACCTTGATGACCTGCTGGGCGGGCGTGATCGAGCGAAGGATCTCCCGCCCCTTCGCCCGCTCCTCCACCCGGGCGCAGAACTCCTTCGCCACCCGGTAGTGGACGTCCGCCTCGAGGAGCACCCTTCGGACCTCGCGCATCCCCTGGGCGACGACCTCCTCGTCCAGGACGCCCCGGCTCTTGAAGCGCGCGAAGGCGCCGTCCAGTCTGGCGCTCAACTCGTCGAACATCGTCGTTCCGGGGTCAAGCGGTCGTTTGCAGGTCGGGCGCGCTCACCGGCGATGGCGTCGCGCCGCCCCCGCGGTCCGGGCGCTCCCGGAGGGCGGGGGAAACGGAATAGACCATTAATTTACGCTGAACGGGGCTGTTCGCCAAGGACGACACGGTAGAGGGACCATTCGCCCTCCACGCCGCGAAGCGCGGGCCCTCGATCCTGCGCTACCGCCCGGTCGGGTCCGGAGAGTCGCCTGCCGGCTCGGTCTCCGCTGCCGGCTCCCGGAACTTGAGCAGGCTCTGATCGAGCTGCTCGCGCCGGTCCCACTGCGGGCCGACGTGATCGTCCTCCGGGTTGGCGAGAAGCTCGCTCGACTCTACCAGCTCGAGCCCGGCCGCGGTCGTCTCCTCGATGATGACGGCGTCTGCGATCCGATGGGCCTCCTCGTCACGTCCCTCGGGCGTCCGCGCGTCAATGACCGCGAAGATTCCGCCCGGCTTCAGCGTGCGGCGAACTTCGGCCAGGAACGCCGGGATCTCCTCCGCCGGCACATCGTGGTAGTTACGGGAAATGAAAAACAAGTCGAGACCGTCGTCGGGCAGATCCTCGATGCCCGGCACGTAGACGACGTTGCCGGCGTCCTTCAGGTCCCCGGACTCGAGCCGCGTCTGGATCTCCTCGGCATACCGGTCGGGCGACTCGGTGTAGACAACGCCCTCGGGACCGACCCACTGCGAAAGGATCCACGTGTTGTACCCGGAGCCCGCGTGGAAGTCGACGATGACATCGCCGGGCTCGACCTCCAGCCAGGTGAAGACTTCGAGCGGCTTGGACCATTTGTCACGCGCGACGTCCTCGGCCTGGCGGCCCGGGGCGTTGAGGTCCACCGGCATCTCCTGGCCACCGGGCGCGTCCTGGGACCAGGACGGCGCGGCCAGCAGGACCAGCAAGGCTGCGACGACGGAGGGAAGCAAAAATTTCTGCATCGGTAAGCTCCTCAGGATGGGGTTCGGGCTGGCGCGGGTTGCGGCCGCCCCCCAATACTAGGTCATCTCTGCTTCAGAGGGGAGTGCCGGCCTCCCGTTTCGCGGCGTCCCGAGGATTCGCGGCGTCGCGGAGATCGCGAACGCGGGCAGCGGGGTCGCCGTCGCCGTAGATCCCCGAGCCGCTGACCAGAACCCTGGCGCCCGCGCGTACGACGGCGCCGGCGTTCTGTGCGTCGATCCCGCCGTCGACCTGGAGGAGCGGCCGCTCCCCCTCCGGGAGGGACTCGATCAGCGCGCGGGCGGCGCGGAGCTTTTCGAGGGACGCGGGGATGAAGGCCTGACCCGCCCACCCAGGGTTCACGCTCATGACGAGCAGCACGTCGATCGCCTCCCACACGGCATCGACCGCGGTGAGCGGCGTCCCCGGGTTCAGCGCTACGCCGGCCTTGGCCCCCAGCTCTCGGATCCGCTGAAGCTGCCGATGGGCATGAGGAGCAGCCTCGATGTGAAGGCTCAGGTGGCTGGCGCCGGCGGCGACATACTCGTCGAAGTATCGCTCCGGATGCTCGACCATCAGGTGGACGTCGATCGGAAGGTCGGTGACCCGCCGCGCGGTGCGGATCACCTGGGCGCCGAACGTCAGGTTGGGGACGAAGTGACCGTCCATGACGTCGATGTGGATCCAGTCGGCGCCCCCTTCGACGACCGCCGCGATCTCTTCGGCGAGCCGGCCGAAGTCCGCCGCCAGGATGGACGGAGCGATGAGAACGGGAATCGGCGACGGGCTCAGGGCGTGTCCTCGCCGAGGTGGACCCGGACGGCGGAGCCGGCGCGCACGTTCCGGCCGGGCGCGGGATCCTGGCCGCTCACGACGACCCGTCCCTCGCCGCTGACAGGTTGTCCCTCCAGGGTCGTGACCTCGCCCACGGTGAGCGAGTAGATCTCGAGCGTGTCCCGCGCGGCGGTGAGGGCCAGGCCGCGGATATCGGGCATCGCGAGGATCGAACCGCCGCGGCTCAGGACGAAGGTGATCCGGCTCCCCGGCTCGACCGCCGTCCCGATCGGCGGAACCGTCTCGATGACCGCGTCATACGGCTGAAGCTCGCTCGGCTCGCGGCGCGGCGGTGTCGTCTCCAGCCCCAATTGGTGCAGGATCGAGCGCGCCATCTCGTGATCGAGCCCGGCGACATCGGGGACGGTCGTCCGCACCGGTCCGCGACTGATGAGGACCCGCACGGTGTCGCCCCGCGGCAGATAGAACCCGGGCGGCGGGACCTGGTAGATCACGCGCCCGTCCTCGACGTCGTCCGAATAGTGGTGGTCGGTCTCGATCACCACGTACCCCTGGGACTCTCCCAACGATCGCGCATCCCCGATCCTCCTGTCGGTGAGATCCGGCACGCGGGCGGCTTCCGACTGGGCGAGCGTCTCGGGCAGATGGAAGAGCTGGACCGCGAGATACCCGAGCCCGACCGCTCCGATCGTCGCCAGGATCAGCGCGATCCCGATCTGCCAGGCCGCGCTCCGCTTCCGCCGGACGATCGCGCGGCGGGCGCCGAAGGACCGGCCGCCTTCTTCCGGGCCCTGTCCGCCTCCGGCGATCAAGCCGCCTCCCGCACCAGACGTGCGGCGAACATCCCGTCGTGGTCTCCCGTCCAGGGGCGGGTGGCGAGGTATGGCCCGGCGCGCAGCGGCGCCGGGATCCGGTCGTCGACCGGCGCGCACCGGAAGTTCCTCCGGCTGCCGAGGAACGCCGTCACCACGTCCTCGTTCTCCTCGGGCTCGAGCGAGCACGTGGCATAGACGAGCGTGCCGCCGGGCTGCACGCTCTCGCCGAGGCTGACGAGGAGCTCGCGCTGGAAGGCCCCGAAGGCGGCCGGGTCGCCGGAGCGCCGGCGCCAGCGGGCATCGACGCGGCGGCGCAAGACCCCCGTTCCGGAGCAGGGGACGTCGGCCACAACGAGCGGAAACCGCTCGGTGGTCGGGAGCGCCCGCGCGTCGGCCGCCACGAGCCACTGCCCGCCCATTCCCAGCCGATCGCAGTTGGCGCGAATCCGCCCAAGGCGCCCGGCATCGCGGTCGACCGCCAGCCCTCGGGCGCCCGCCGACCGAGCGAGGAGGCCGCAGAGCTTGCCTCCTGGAGCCGCGCAGCCGTCCAGGAAGCGGCCGCGCGGCGCTTCCGGGATCTCGGCGACCCACTGCGCGGCCGCGTCCTGCACCCAGAAGTGGCCCTCCACCCAGCCGGGCAGATCCTCCGGGCGCGCGCCGGGTCCGACGACGATCGCGTCCGGCTTGAGCGGGTGCGCCCGGGCCTCGTAGCCGGCCGCCGTGATCGCCTCCAGCACCGCCCCGGATGTCGTCGCGCGCGGGTTCACCGCCAGGTGGAGCCCGGGCGGTGTGTTGTTGTGAACGAGGAGCGCTTCGGTCGTCTCCGCGCCGTAGCGCTCGAGCCAGCGCTCGACGATCCATCGCGGATGGCTGTGCTTGACGGCCAGGTGTCCGGCGAGATCGGCAGGGTCCGGGAGCGGCAGCTTTCCGCGGCCACGGACGAGGTTCCTCAGCACCCCGTTGACGAGCCCGGCCGAGCGGCCGGAGGCCCGCGGCAGGCCGCGCGCGAGGCGAACGCTCTCGTCCACCGCCGCCCACTCCGGCACCCTGTCCATGAAGAGGAGCTGGTAGGCCCCCAGCTCGAGGATCGAAAGGACATCCGGCGGCAACCGCTTGAAATCCTCGAGGAAACCGCGCAGGTGGTAATCGAGGCGTCCCCGCCAGCGGATCGCGCCGTAGGCCAGCTCCATCACGAAAGCGCGCTCCCGCGGGTCCAGGCCCGTCGCGTGCCGCTCGAGGCTCACGTCGGCGCGCGCGCCGGCCCGAACCTCGCGCAGGATCTCGAGCGCCCGGCGGCGCTCGACGCTTGCGCGTTCGATCGTCTTCAGCGGCCGACTCGTCCCGTCGTCGGGCTGGACGGAGACGCCCAGTCGCGGCGCGGTATCCGCCCCGCCTCGTACGCCAAACGGCCCGCCTCCACCGCGCGCCGCATCGCGGCCGCCATCCTGACCGGGTCGCGTGCCAGCGCGATGGCGGTGTTCATCAGGATGCCATCGACCCCCAGCTCCATCGTGATCGCCGCATCGGATGCGGTCCCGACCCCGGCGTCGACGATGACCGGCAACGAGACCGCCTCAAGTATGAAGCGGATGTTGAGCGGGTCGACGACGCCGAGACCGGAGCCGATCGGCGAAGCGAGCGGCATGATCGCCGCCGCCCCGGCCTCTTCCAGGCGCCGCGCCACGACGACGTCGTCGTTCGTGTAGGGCATGACCGTGAATCCCTCGGCAGAGAGGACCTTGGTCGCCTCGATCAGCTCGATCACGTCGGGATAGAGCGTTCGCTCGTCGCCGATCACCTCGAGCTTGACGAAGTCGCTCAGGCCCGCCGCGCGCCCGAGGCGCGCCACCCGCACCGCCTCCTCGGCCGTCGCGCAGCCGGCGGTGTTGGGAAGGATAAGGAACCGCTCGGGGTCCAGGTGGTGGAGCAGGCTCTCCTCGTTCGAGGCGTCGAGGTCGACCCTGCGCACCGCGACCGTGATGATCTCGGCGCCCGACGCCTCGAGGCAGCGGACCATTGTCCGCGGCGAGTCGTACTTCCCGGTTCCGAGGATGAGCCGCGAGCGAAAGGTCCGGCCGCCGACGGTCAGACCCTCCGTCGCCTCGGCCTTCGCGGGGGTCGTAGTCTCAATCGTCTCCGTCATCCCGGTCGTCTCCGTCATCTCAGCCGCCGCCCACGAAGTGGACGATCTCGATCGCGTCGTCCGGGGCGAGCGGCGTCGACGCGTACGCCGTCCGGTGGAGAATCCGCCCGTTGCGCTCGACCACGACGACGTCGGGATCGACTTCATGGGCGGTGAGGAAATCCTCCACCGTCATGCCCTCGCCGGCCGTCCGCTTCTCGCCGTTGACGACGATCTCGAACTTCGACATGCGCTCAATCTAGCGTTCCAGGAACGCGTGGACCGCGCGCGTCGGATCCTCGGCGTCCCACAGGGCTCGAACCGCGACCACGCCGGCGGCCCCCGCCGCGCCGACTTCGGCGGCGCGCTCCGGTGTCAGCCCACCGATCGCCAGGATCGGAATCGGCAGGCCGCGCGCGTCGAGCGCCGCCCGGATCCTGGCCAGCAGCTCCGGCCGCGCCGGCTCGACGCCGGGATGGCTCACGGTCGCGTAGATGGCGCCCACGACGATGTGGTCCGCCCCCTCCCCGGCGGCGGCCAGCGCGCCGTCGAAGGAGTGAACCGAGCGCCCGATCCGGGGACGCGGGCCATCGCAGGAGGGGGGGCCGATCGCCCGCCTTGCGCCGGCCATCGAGAGCCCCCTCTCGGGGAGCTGGAGGCCATCCGCTTCAGCGGCCCGGGCGATGTCTGCCCGGTCGCCGACCCACAGCTCGGCCCCGCGGGCCGCGCACCGCTCCCTCGTGTAACAAACATACTTGTAGAGATCCCGGCCCCCGAGACGCTTCGCCCGGACGAGGATCGCGGGACAGCCGGCCGCCAGGAGGGCTTCCAATCGTTCCCGGTAGTCGGGCCGCGAGAGGCGCTCGTCGTCGGTCGCCGCGACCAGCCGCGGGACCGGGCGCTCATGCATCGCCGAGCCGATCACCGGCGACCGGTCCCCGGCCCCGGACCCAGTCCGCACCCGTCATCCGTCGCCCGCCGGCGGGCTGGACGCTCGTCAGACGGACCGCGCCGTCGCCGGTCCTGACGTGCGGGTGGGGGTCGAACGCGACAATCGTGCCGGGCGGCGGGTGGTCGCGGTCGGATTCTTCGGCCGCGGCAGAGCCTACCGGCAACGGCTCGATCCGAAACACTTTGAGCCGCTCGCCCCGCCACGTCGTCCACGCGCCCGGCCACGGATCGAAGGCTCTGGCGGCCCGCGCGAGCGCCTCCGCCGGCCGGCTCCAGTCGAGCCGCGCCTCGGCGGGCTCCACCTTGGGCGCGTAGGACGCCTCGTCTCCGTCCTGGGCGACCTCGGGGAGCGTGCCCGCCGCCAGCCGATCGAGCGCCTCCACCGCGAGCCGGCCGCCGAGGGCCGCCAGCCGCCGGGTCACCTCGCCGGCGGAATCTTCGGGCTCGATCGTCGTCTCGGCCTGGATACAGATGGGCCCCGTGTCGAGGCCGGCGTCCATCCGCATGATCGTGATGCCCGTCGTCCGGCGGCCGTCGAGGATCGCGCGGGTCACCGGCGCCGCGCCCCGGTAGGCGGGCAGGAGCGAGGCGTGGACGTTGAGGGCTCCGTGGGGCGGCATCTCGAGAACGGCGGCAGGCAGGATCTCGCCGTAGGCGGCGACCAGGAAAACCTCGCCACCGAGCGCGCGGAGCGCGGTCAGGAACTCCTCGCCGCGCGGCTTCCCGGGCGCCAGGACAGGGAGGCCCGCGGCCTCCGCCGCGCGGCCAACGGCTGCCGGCGCGACCCGCCTCGGATCCTTCCGCCGCCCGCGTCCCACTGGACGAGCCGGCTGGGTCACGGCTCCGACCACGGTGTGGGCGCTCGCCAGCACGGCGTCGAGGATCGTGCCCGCGAAGTCAGGACTCCCCCAGAAGACGACCCGCATTCCCTCCTCACCTCCGTGTCATGGATTCGTCCCATCACTACTCGGTACCCTGCTTTCATCGGGTAAGGATGTCATCGGTTTGTCCAAAGACCACGGAAGTTGTGCTGATATGCGGCCGCGCTCATACGACAAACTGCTGACATCCTGACCCTCCCGCACGCGACCGGTCGCCCATGATTTGACAAGACCATGACGGTGACCCCGACGGTGACCCCGACGGAAGGCCCTCATTTTGCACCGCCTTCCATCGACGTGGTCTGGTTCGACGAAGCATGGATCCGAGGTGGTCCGGATCTCCCCCGCCTTCAGGAGCTCGCCGATCGTCAGGGCGGCATCTTCACGACCGCCGAAGCGAGGAAGTGTGGCTACCGTCGATCCCTGCTCTCCTACTACGTCCGGCGCGGATGGATCGGCCGCATCCAGCGCGGGATTTATCGGTTCGTGGATCATCCCGTCTCTCCGTACGACGATCTACGGGCCGCGTGGATCGCAGCGGGCCGCGATCAGGCGGTGCTCTCTCATCACAGCGCTCTCTATCTGCTGGATCTCATCGATGAAAAACCGTGGACGGTTCATCTCACGGTCCCCCGGAGCCGGCGCTGGCTCGCGGCACAGAGGCGAGTCAGGATCCATACCCGACAGGAGCCGTTCGCCGAAGGCGAGATCGTCGCATGTCGGGGGATGCGGATCACGGCTCCCGAGATCTCGATCGTCGATGCGACGGAAGATGGGATGCTGACCGAGGTCCTTTTCGAGGCGGTCGCGCGAGCGCTGGCACGCGGAGTTGCGTCATCGGGAGACCTCGTCGCCCGCGCCCGACGATGTCGCGTCCGGCGGGTGGAGCGGTATATCGGCCTCGCGATCAAAGCGGCGTCGGGCCGTGAAGCGGAGATCGTCAGGAACTCCCGACCTCCAGGTTACTCTCCTCCAGCGCCTTTTTGAACTCGTGCACGACGAGCCGGCGCTTGAGGGCGCCCAGGTGGTCGATGAACAGGATCCCGTTCAGATGGTCGATCTCGTGCTGCAGAGCGCGCGCAAGGAGCTCGGTGCCGGACACCGTTAGGCGCGCGCCTTCGCGCTCCTGGTACTCGACGTCGACCTCGGCGGCACGCTCGATCGTCTCGATCACGCCGGGGATCGACAGGCACCCCTCCTCACTGGCGATCGTTCCCCGCTTCTCGAGGACGCGCGGGTTCACGAGCACGAGCGCCTCCGAGCCGTCGCGCGGCTCGCTCACGTCGATCACCGTCACCCGACGCGGGTCCCCGATTTGCGGTGCTGCGAGACCGACGCCCTCGGCCGCGTACATCGTCTCGAGCAGATCGTCGACGAGGGACGACAACTCCTCGTCGAAGCGCTCGACCTGGCGAGCCTTCGCACGCAGAGCGGGATCGCCCAGCAGCCGGATCGCGCGGATCATGGGGTCTTCCTCGCCTCGACCTCTTCGACGTGGGGGGTCAGGACACGAACCACCTTGTTGCGCTCGACGTCGATCTTCACGCCTTCGGCGACCTTGAGCGAGACCCGCTCGTCGCCGATCGCCATGATACGGCCGTACACTCCCCCGACCGTCACGATCTCGTCCCCCTTCTTGAGGTTCCGGACCATCTCGCGGTGGCGTTGCTGCTCCTTCTGCTGCGGCCGAATCAGCAGGAACCACAGGATCCCGATCATCGCCGCGATCGGCAGCAGAGAGGCGATGAACCCGGCCGCGCCGCCGCCCTCCCCGGGGGATCCGAGCATCAGGAAAAGGGTCAGGTCTGGCATGATGCCTCCAGCGAAGAGGTAGACAGATAGCGGTCGGTCCAGCGAGCAGCCCAGGCTTCGAAAGCGCCCGCCTCGATCGCTGTCCTCGCCTCGTCCACGAGATCGATCAGGAAGGCGAGGTTGTGATGCGAGAGAAGCCGCGGTCCCAGCATCTCGCGCGCGCGGAAGAGATGCCGGACATAGGCCCGGCTCCACGTCCCGCATACCGAGCAGCCGCAATCCGGATCGAGTGGAAGCTCGTCGGTTGCGAACCGCGCGTTCTCGATGTTTACCCGCCCGTCACGGGTGAAGACTGCCCCCGTCCGGCCGTGACGGGTCGGCGCGACGCAGTCGAAAAGATCGATTCCGCGCGCGATCGCCGCCACGATGTCCTCGGGGAACCCCACCCCCATCAGATAACGGACGCTCCCGGCCGGTATCTCGGGGATCGTGACCTCGAGCGCATCGAGCATGAGCGGCCTGGGCTCACCGACCGAGAGCCCGCCGATCGCGTAGCCGTCGAAGTCGAGCCCCCCGATCGCGCGCGCGCTCCACCGGCGCAGAGCTGGATCGATCGATCCCTGGATGATGCCGTACAGATATTGCGGGTACGGCCACACCTCACCCGCGGCCTGATCAGCGTGCGCGGCTCGGCAACGCGCCGCCCAACTGGCGGTGCGCTCGGCTGCGATCCGCGCCTCCGGTCCCGAGCAGGGGAAGGGCGCGCATTCGTCGAACGCCATCACGATGTCCGCTCCAAGGTCGGCCTCGAGCCGCATCACGCTCTCGGGCGTAAAGCGATGGGTCGAGCCGTCCAGGTGCGAGCGAAAGGTCACACCGTCGTCGTCGATCTCGCGCAGCATGCCAAGGCTGAAAACCTGGAATCCCCCGCTGTCTGTCAGGATCGGCCGGTCCCACGCCATGAAGCGGTGAAGGCCGCCCAGGCCCCGGATGACCTCCGCGCCCGGCCGCAGGTGCAGGTGATAGGCGTTGGCAAGAACGATCTGGACGCCGATCTGCCGCAGGTCATCGGGCGTCAGTCCCTTGACCGAGGCCAGCGTCCCGACCGGCATGAAGGTGGGGGTTGCGACGGCGCCATGGCCCGTCCGCAGCGTCCCCGTCCGCGCCCACCCGTCCCGCGCGCCCGCTTCCCAGTGCATGGCGGGTCCGTGCATGGCGGGGAAGATACGCTGTCCTCGAGGATCCTACCGCGTCCAGTGCAGGTGGATCGGTCCCGGAAGGATATGGAGTAGCTTAGCGGGGGAGAAAGACCCAGCACGCGAGCGACAAGGAGGGCGTGAATGTCCGAAATTCGAGTCGAGCACCAGGGGGGCGACGTGTACGTCGTCGAGGTACGGGCGGGGACCGGGACCTCCGAGCACCGAGTCACCGTCACGGACTCCGACGTCGAGCGCTTGGGAGCGGGGGCGACCGCAGAAAGGCTTCTCGAGGAGTCGTTCCGGTTCCTGCTGGAGCGGGAGCCCGCCGAGGCGATCCTGCCGCGCTTCAACCTCCCGGTGATCGCCCGCTACTTCCCCGAGTATCCGGGGGAGATCCGGCGCCGGCTGGGAGGTTAGCCCCGCACGGCATCAGACGATCAGCATCGCGTCGCCGTAGGAATAGAACCGGTAGCCCGCGTCGACGGCGTGGCGGTAGGCGGCGAGGGTCAGGTCCACGCCCGCGAACGCGGCGACGAGGAGGAGCAGGCTGGAGCGCGGCAGGTGGAAGTTTGTGACGAGGGCATCGACGGAGCGGAACCGGTGGCCGGGACAGATCGTGAGGTCGGTCCAGCCTGATGCTCCCGCCGGTGCTCCGGTCGGTTTCCGGTCGGCATCGTCCCGCGCCGCCGACTCCAGCGCGCGGACGGTCGTCGTCCCGACCGCGACGACCCGCCCGCCGGCGGTCCGGGCCCGGGCGAGAGCCTCCCCCGTCTCCGGCGAGATCCGGTACCACTCCGGCTCCATGACGTGGTCCTCGGCGCGCTCGGCCGTGACGGGGCGGAACGTTCCGGGCCCGACGTGCAGCGTGAGCGCGGCGCGCGAGACGCCCCGAGCTTCCAACCGCTCGAGCAGGGCCTCGGTGAAATGGAGGCCGGCGGTGGGGGCGGCCACGGCCCCGCGGTGGCGGGCGTAGACGGTCTGGTACCGCTCCCGGTCGGACGGCGCGTCCGCGCGGGCGATATAGGGCGGCAATGGCACGTGGCCGTTCTCGGCGATCCACGCCCACGCGTCTCCGGGCACGTCGAGGCGGATCCTCCGGGTGCCCGTGGTGGCGACCGGCTTGAGCACCGTCGCGACCGCTTTCGGCGCCGGCGTCCCGTCCCGCGCAAGGAGCTCGAGAGCCTCGCCCGGCCGGACTCTCCGCGCGGGACGGACGAGCGCCTCCCACTCGCGGCCCTGGGCGCGGTCCGGTTCCTCGGCATCGAACGCGCGGGCGAGCAGGATCTCGATCCGGCCCCCCGTCGAGCGCCGGGCGAAGAGCCGGGCGGGGAAAACCGAGGTGTCGTTGACGACGAGGAGGTCGCCGGATTCCAGCTCGCCGGCGAGGTCGGGAAAGCGAGCGTCCCGCCACGCGCCCGCCGACCGGTCGACGATCAGCAGGCGGCTGGCGTCCCGCCTGTCGAGGGGCCGCTGGGCGATCCGCTCGGGTGGAAGCGCATAGTCGAAGCGGTCCATCCGCATCCGACCCGTAGCAGCGGGTGGCCTAACGCCAGAACAGATTGATGAGCAGGGTCAGGACGAGCGAGAGGACGAGCGAGGTGGCGAGCGGGATGTAGATCCGCCCCCCGCCTCTCTCGATCAAGAAGTCGCCGGGGAGGCTGCCGAGCCAGGGCATTTTGGGGCCGATCAGGAGTAGCGCGCCGACCGCGATCGATACGACGCCGAAGACGATCAGGAACCGCGCGAGCTCGCCCACTCCGGATGGCCCTCCGCCAGGCGATCGACCTCACGCACGCGGTCGACCGAGACGGCCAGGTCCCGCGTGCCGTCCTCGCGGTCGCGCCAGTGTGCCACGTAATCCATCACCCGCTGTTGAACGGCCGGCGTAGGGCGCGTCTCCTTCTCGAGAAACTTGTAGCAGACGGTGCCGAGGTTGATCGCGAACCGCCGTTCCAGGCGCCGGATCGCGCGGCAGAGACGGAGTCTCGGCTGATCGCTCAGCCTGCGGTAGTAGCGGGCGATCCGGACGGCCGAGTTCCCGTGCTCCTGGAAGCGGTAGGCCGCGATCTCGGCCTGCTCCGGGGTCAGTATGATCCAGTGCATATCCTTCCGGCCTCCGTCGGCCGAAGCTAGAAAAGGCGGCAAGCGGAACGCAAACCAGGATCGACCTCTCGAACTGCAAGATTCCGGCCGTTTCGCCTACCCCTCGAAGAGCCGCTCCTGGGCGTCTCCCGCCGCCTCTCCCGCCTCGGGCGGCTGGCCGGCGAACCCCAGATGCTTATAAGCCCGCGCGGTGGCGACCCGGCCGCGTGGCGTCCGGTGGAGGAACCCGCTCTGGATCAGGAAGGGCTCGTGGACCTCCTCCAGCGTCTCGGCCTCTTCCCCGATCGCTACCGCCAGCGAGCCCACCCCGACCGGGCCGCCGCCGAACTTGTCGATCAGGACGGTCAGGATCCGGGCGTCCATCTCGTCCAGGCCTGCCTCATCGACCTCGAGCGCCGCCAGCGCCTCGGTCGCCAACGACCCGGTGATCCGTCCCTCGCCCTTCACGTCGGCGTAGTCCCGGGACCACTTGAGGAGCCGGTTGGCGACCCGGGCGGTGCCGCGCGAGCGGCCGGCCAGAATCGCTACGCCTTCACCATCGATCGCCACGCCCAGGATCCGGGCCGAGCGCTCGACGATCCGTGCCAGCTCGTCGGGAGAATAGAAGTCGAGCCGGCCGGCGTGCTCGAATCGGGAGCGGAGCGGCCCCGTCAGGAGCCCCTGCTTGGTCGTCGCGCCGACCAGCGTGAAGCGCTCCAAGGGCAGCGAGACCGAGCGGGCCGCCGGCCCCGAGTCGATCAGGATGTCGAGCTGGAACTCCTCCATCGCGGGGTAGAGGTACTCCTCGACGACCGTCTTCAAGCGATGGATCTCGTCGATGAAGAGAACGTCGCCCTGCTGGAGACCGGTCAGGAGGCCGGCCAGATCCCCCGGCTTCTCGAGCACTGGCCCGCTCGTCACCCGGATCCGGCTCCCCATCTCGTGCGCGAGGATGTGGGCGAGGGTCGTCTTGCCGAGACCCGGGGGGCCGCTGAAGAGGCAGTGACCGAGCGGCTCGCCCCGCTTCCTGGCCGCCGCGATCGAGATCCCGAGGTTCCTCTTGAGCTTCTCCTGGCCGGCGAACTCGCCGAGGGTCCGCGGGCGAAGCGTCTCCTCGAACGCCACCTCTTCGGGCGCGGCGGACTCGGGCCGGGTGGCGCGGCGACCGGCGAGGTAGGACCGGTAGGGGGTACCGGAGGGATTGTTCACTCCTGAACCCAGGCCAGCGCGTGGCGCGTCAGAGCCGGCGCCGCCGCGTCGGGGTGCTCGGCCAGGCTCCGGCGGACCGCCGCCTCCGCCTGCGGGCGGCGGATGCCGAGCGCGATCAGCGCCTTGACCGCGTCCTCGCCGTTCGAGGTCAGCCGGACGGCTTCTTCCGCACCGTCGCCCCCGGCCATATCGGCGACCTTGTCCTTGAGCTCCAGCGCCAGCCGCTCGGCGGTCTTCCGGCCGACCCCGCTGATCCCGGTCAGGATCGGCAGGTCCTGCCGCAGGATGGCGGCCACGAAGCGCTCCGGCGTGAGGCGCGACAGGACGTGTAGCGCGAGTCGCGGGCCGACGCCCGTCACGCCGATCAACGTCTCGAAGAGCTGCCGCTCACGCGAGGTGGCGAACCCGTAGAGGGTCAGCTCGTCCTCACGCACGTGGAGGTGGGTCGCGAGGCGCGCCTCCTCGCCCTCGGCGGGCAGCGCCTCGTAGGTCGAGAGGGGGATCGAGATCCGGTAGCCGACCCCGCCGACCTGGAGCAGGACCTCGTCGATCGACTTGCTCGCGAGACGGCCCTCCAGCGAGCCGATCATCCGCCGTTCCGATGCAGGTGGCAGAGCGCGACCGCCAGGCTGTCGGTCGCGTCGCGCGGAAGCCCCCCGTTCGCCATCTGGAGCAACGCGGCGACCATGTACGCGACCTGGGACTTGCTTGCGCGCCCGGTGCCGACCACGGACAGCTTGATCTCTCGCGGCGTGTACTCGAAGACCGGCAGATCGGCCTTCCGGGCGGCGAGGACGAGCACGCCGCGCGCCTGGCTCATGACTGCGAGCGCACGGACGTTTCGCCCGAGGAAGGCGTTCTCGATCGCGACCGCCGCGGGCCGGTACGCCTGGAGGACGGCGTGGAGCCCCTCGTAGACGGTCATCAGCCGGTCCGGAAGCTCGCCGGCGCCGCCCGCGATCGTGCCGCAGTCCACGCACCGGAGGCCCGTATCACGCCGCTCGATGACGCCGTAACCCGTCACCGCGCTGCCGGGATCGACACCGAGCACGCGCAAGGTGCTAGCCGACGTGGGCGAGGATCTCTTCGTCGATATCAAAGTTGGCCGCGACTTTCTGGATGTCGTCCTCGTCCTCGAGCGCCTCGATCAGCTTGAGGAGCTTCTCCGCGGCCGCGCCCTCGACCGCCACCGTGCTCCTGGGGATCATCGCGAGCTCGGCTTCCTCGAGCTCGATCCCCGCCGCATGAAGGGCGTCCTGCACCGATTGGAAAGCGGTGAACGGCGTCGTCACCCGGTGGTAGCCTTCCTCGCTGACGACATCCTCCGCCCCGGCGTCGATCGCCGTCAGGAGCACCGTCTCCTCATCGTACTCACGGGCATCGACCAGGATCGACCCCTTCGGGTCGAACATCCAGGCGACCGAGCCGTCCTTACCGAGATTCCCGCCGTGTCGGGTGAGGATATGTCGCACCGCCGCTACGGTTCGCTTCTCGTTGTCGGTCAGGCACTCGATGAAGAGCGCGACCCCGCCGGGCCCATACGCCTCATACGTCACGGACGTGTAGGTGACGCCCGGCAGCTCGCCGGTGCCGCGCTGGATCGCCTTCTGGATGTTGTCGGCGGGCATGTTCTGCGCCTTGGCGTTCTCGACCGCCGTCCGGAGCCGCGGGTTCATCTCCGGGTCGCCGCCGCCGTCGCGCGCCGCCACCGTGATCTCCTTGATCAGCTTGGTGAAGACCCGGCCGCGCCTGGCGTCCGCAGCTCCCTTCTTGCGCTTGATCGTGGACCACTTGCTGTGGCCGGACATCGGGGGCCTCCGGATGGATCTGCGGGCGCGATGGATGGGGGGAGCGCGCGGGAAATATAGCCGCGAGCGGAGTCGGTCTCCAAACGGGTCGGTCCCTTACTCCGAGCCCGGGCTGCCCATCCAGGCGCGCTGCGCGCGGGCCCAGGTCGCCGCGACATCGTCCACGAGCGCGGCATCGGCCATCCCGCGCCAGTCCGGGAAGACGAGCTCCTCGATCCGGCCAGCCAGCGTCGCCGCGGCGTCGGCATCACCCGCGGCCGTCGCGTGAAGCCACCCGGCCGCCCCGAACGTCCACGCCGCGCGCGGGTCGCCGCCGTGCCACGCCACCCGGAGCGCCTGATCGGCGAGCCCCGGCGGGTAGGGCCAGCCCACGTCCGAGACGAGGCGCTCGAGCGGCCGCTCCAGGTCGCGAAGCGCGGTCCTGCGCTCCCGCTCCGAGCCCGGGTCCCAGCGGTCGAGCGCTTCGAGCCCCGACTGGACAAGCCCCTCGGCGGCGGCCGTCTCGCCAGGGTCGACGACCTGACCGGGTGCTTCCAGCGCCGCCTGGTAGTAGACGGCCGCGAGCTCGGGAAGGTCCGCTGCGGCGAGCCAGTCGGCCGTCCCCGCCGCCAGCTCCCGATCCGCCCAGACGTCGCCGAAGGGGTAGCCGAGTGCGGCCGCCCTCAGATCGGCCGCGATCCTGGCCAAGGCGAGCGTGTCGGCGGGTACGACGGAACCGAGAAGCCGGGTTTCCGCGCGGGCGGCGATCAGGCGCGCCTGCGGATCCCCGTTCCCCGCGCGCCCCGCGGCTTCCCGCGCGGTGGTGAAGTCGCCGCGGTTGTAGGCGTTCTTGGCCTCGCGGAGCGCGCCGGTCGCGCATCCCGCGAGGAGGAGCGCGGCCAACGTTATCGAACGACTCGCGCGAGACCTAACCATCGCCGAGGCGGTCCCGGAGGTAGTCGAGCAGGGCCCGGCGCTCCTTCACCGGCAGATCCACCGTACCGGACCGAAGGAGCCGCGCGAGAAAGCCGTCGACGGCCATGACCGCGCCGCGGCTGCCGGCCAGGGGCGCGGCGAGGTCGGCCTGCGTCCGCCCTACGCGCCGGCGAAGCTCGGCCCAGCGCCGCCGTGCGTCGCTGCCGGTCGCCGCTTCGGCCCGCTCGAGATCTTCGCGCAGATTCGCGAGCTCGCCCCGCCTGCGGATATAGGCCCCCAGTTCGCGGCGGGTCGGCCGGTGGCCGGCGGCGTAGGGCACGATCGGGTGTGCGCGCACACGATCCCGATACTCTAAGAAAGACGCGACGCCGAGATCGATCGCCGCGGTGAGGATTCCGGCCAGGACGGGCCGCGCCGCCAGCGCCGGCACGGCCGCCAGCACCTCGAGGAGGTCCGCGAGTTGATCCTCGATAATTTCACGGGGGCCGACCGGCGCCAGAACCTGATCCATGATTAGGCCCTACGAGGGCCCGCGCCGGCCGGTTTCCTAGTGCCGGATCGCCGCCCCTTCCCGCTCGGCGGCCGCCTCCTCGATGATCCGCCCCGCGATGTGGGGAGGCACCTCCTCGTAGCCACGGAACTTGCGCTCGTGGTCGCCGCGGCCCTGGGTCAGCGAGCGCAGGGTCGTCGAATAGCGGTACAACTCTGCTTGTGGAACGTGGGCGGCGATCTTCTGCTTCCCGCTCCCTCCCGGCTCCATCCCCAGGATCCGGCCGCGGCGCTGGTTGAGATCCCCGATCACGTCGCCCAGGTACTCGTCGGGCGTGACGACGGTGACCTCCATGACCGGCTCGAGCAGCACCGGGTCGCAGAACCGGGCCGCGTTCTGGAACGCCATCGAGCCCGCGATCTTGAACGCCATCTCGCTCGAATCGACCGTGTGATAAGACCCGTCGTAGAGCTCGACCCTGAGATCGACGACCGGATAGCCGGCCAGGATCCCCTTCTGAAGCGTTTCCTGGATCCCCTTGTCGACCGCCGGAATGAACTTGTTGGGGATCACGCCGCCGGTGATCTCGTCGACGAACTCGTAACCCTCGCCGCGCGAGCGCGGGATCAGCCGCACCCAGCAGTCGCCGAACTGGCCGCGCCCGCCGGTCTGCTTCTTGTAACGCCCCTGCGCCTCGCCGCGGCGGCGGATCGTCTCACGGTAGGCGATTTTTGGCTGAAGCATCTTTGCCGCTACGTTGAACTTGCGTTTCATTCTCTCGAGTACTACCTGAAGGTGCAGCTCGCCCATCCCACGGATGATCGTCTGCCCGAGCTCACCGTTGTACGCGTGCATGAAGGTCGGGTCCTCCTCGTGCAGCTTGGCGAGCGCGTTGCCGATCCTTTCCTCCTCCCCCTCGTGCTCGGGCTCGATCGCGACCGCGATGACCGGCGCCGGAAACTCGACCCCACGGAGCACAACCGGATGGGCGCGAGAGCACAACGTGTCGCCGGTATGGGTCGCCTTGAGCTTCGGCACGACGCCGATGTCGCCGCTGTTCAAGCGCGGCACCTCGGTCCGGTCCTTCCCCTGCATGATCCCGAGATGAGCCAGCCGCTCGTCGTGCTGCTGGCTCGCGTTGAAGACGTCGTGGCCGCCCTCGGCGATGCCGCTGAACACGCGGAAGTACGAAAGCTCCCCGACGTGCGGCTCGGTCGTCGTCTTGAAGACGAGCGCCGCGAGCGGGGAATCGTTCCTCGGCGCCAGAAATACTTTTTCGCTGTCCCCCGGACGGGTGGCGCGGATCTCGGGCCGCTCGGTCGGCGCGGGCGCGAGCTCGATGACCTTCTGGAGCAGCGAGCGCACGCCTCGGAGCTGGGCGCCCGATCCGCAGAAGACGGGGAAGAGATCGCCCTCCTTCATCCCCGCCTTCATCGCCTCGAGAACTTCCTCGCGGTCGAACTCCTCGCCCTCCAGGTAGCGCTCGATCAGGGTGTCATCGGTCTCGGCCACGGTCTCGATCAGCTCCTGCCGATAGCGCCGGTAGTCGTCTGCGACCTCGTCGGGGATGTCGCCGACCTCGCGCTCGCCCTTGGATCCGTCCTTGTAGAGGTGGGCCTTCTCGCTGAAGAGGTTGCAGAGGCCGCGGAAGGTGGGTCCCCGCCCGATCGGCACCTCGACCGGAATTGCACGCGCCGAGAGGCCGTCCCTGATCTGGCGGTACACCTTCTCGAAGTCGGCGTGCTCTTTGTCCATCATGCTGACGAAGATCATCCGCGGAAGGTTCTCCGCCGCGGCATACTCCCACACGCGCTCGGTCCCTACCTCGACGCCCGCCACTCCGTTGACGACCAGACAGGCGCAGTCGGCGACCCGCAGGCCGGCCCGGACCTCGCCGGCGAAGTCGAGATAGCCCGGCGCGTCGATCAGGTTGACCTTCGTTTCCATGTGCTCGGCGTAGGCGAGCGCCAGATTGATCGAGATCTGGTGCTCGATCTCGTCGGGCGTGAAATCGGTCAGCGTGTTGCCCTGCTCGGTCGATCCCATCCGGCCGCACGATCCGGCCAGCCAGGCCATCGCGTTGACGAGCGTCGTCTTCCCTGACGCGCCATGGCCGATCAGGGCCAGGTTCCGGATGTTCTCGCTGTCGTAGATCTTCATGCCATCTCCTTCGATGCGACGTCGGCTTCGGATGCGACGCTGCGTTGCATGCGCAAGCTCCGCTTAAACTGTTTCCGCGGTCCGGTGAGTGTCAAAACGACCTCATGAACCGCGCGATCAGGCGATGGAAGTGGTGGACTCCCTTCTCCCGCGTGGGCGAGTAGCGGCCGCGATCGTACAGGCGGGAGCGGATTCCGCGCTGCACGGTCTCCACGATCGACTGGTCCTCCCGCTCGACGCGATCGAGCCCCGCGCCCGCCCCCCGCTCGAGCCTCCCCGGGTCGAATACGTAGGTCAGGTACGAGACGCGGGTCAGGTCCATCGCCAGCGGCTTCACGATGTTCATGGAGAGGCCCCACGGGTAGACGTTGACCATCGTGTTCGGGAACAGCCACCAGTAGTACGCCGCGATCCGCTCGCCCCCGCCGTCCGCGCCGTCCCCGCCCCCTCCGCCGGGCGACGGATCGAACGCCTCCTCGCCGGACGCCGCCACGCCGACCTGAAGGCACGCATAGGGAAAGATCTCCGTCCGATACGCCCCGTAGTCCAGAGCCTGGCTGAGCCCGGGGTGGATGTACGGGATGTGGAAGCCCTCGAGGTAGTTCTCGCAGTAGAGCGCCCAGTGGGCGCGAACGAGGTAATCGCGCGACCGGCCGGCGTCGAACACCGCCTCCTCGACCGGAAGCCAAACCAGGCGCGCCGCCATCTCCTTCGTCAGCGCATCGAACCCGACCGCGGGGTCGAGCGCGGCGAACAGGAGCCTCCCCCACCGCTCCAGAGGCACGCGGGGCAGGTCGTCGGCGGGCGATGGGAAGTCCACCGCCTGCTCGAACTCGGGCATCGCCTGGAACCGCCCGTCCAGGCCGAAGCGCCGGCCGTGATAGCGGCAGCGAAGCGACTTCTCGAAGCCCTCGCTGTCGACCACGCGGTTGGCGCGATGGGTGCAGACGTTCGAAAGGCAGTGCACGCGGTCGTCGGCGTCGCGGGTCAGGACGAGCGGCTCGTCGAGGAACCCCTCGAGGAGCGAGAACGGCCACACCTGGCCGGGGACGCGCACGCGGTCCGTATCGGCGACCAGCTGCCAGCTCCGCGCGAAGACGCGCTCGCGCGCGAGCTCGAACGTCTCACGGTCGGCATAGAACCAGGCCGGCAGGGTCCGCGCCCGGCGGATGTCCTCATCGACGTCGAGCTGCCGGACGCCCTCGTCCATCGTCACATTTCGTCGGCCTGCCGCAGATCCTCGGTGATCTCCCCGCCGGAATGGCCGTGCTCGGCGAAATACCAGAGGAGGCACGCCAGGCCGGCGAAGATCACCAGCGACACCCACGTCCCGGCGCCTTCGGTCACTCCGGTGATCGCCGCCTGGTAGCCGGCGATCGCCGCCGACTGCTCGGCGCCGAAGACGAGCCCGGCGATCAGGACGCCAACCAGCGCCGCCCCGGCGATCAGGCCCGAGGCGAAGAGAACCCCGTTCTCCCGCTTCTCCCGCAGCACGCGGCCCTCGTTCCGCTTCTCGACCAGGAGCCGCACCACGCCTCCCGCCATGATCGGCGTCGTGAGCGAGAGCGGCAGGTAGAGACCTACCGCCAGCGCCAGCGAGGGGAGGCCCAGCATCTCGAAGACGGCGGCGATGAACGCACCAGCGATCACGAGCGCCCACGGCAGATCGGCATTGACGACCCCGTCGATGACGAGCGCCATCAGGGTCGCCTGGGGAGCGGGCAGATCCTCGGAGCCGATTCCGAGCCCGCCGTGGAGCACGAGCAGGATCGCTCCCATCACGGTCGCGCTCGTCACGACCCCGATCATCTCGCCATACTGCTGCAGGCGTGGCGTGGCGCCGAGGAGAAAGCCCGTCTTCAGGTCCTGCGACGTGTCGCCGGCGACCGCTGCGCTGATCGCGATCACGGCCCCGACCAGGAGGATCGCCACCCGCTGATCCCCCGCCCCCGTCTTCCCCATCGCCACGAAGAGGAACGCGGTCACGAGGAGGGTGGCGATCGTCATCCCGCTGATCGGGTTGGACGAGTTGCCGATCAGCCCGACGATTCGCGAGGACACGGTCACGAAGAAGAACGAGAAGACGACCATGAGGAGGGCGCCCAGGAGACCCACCGGCGCGAACGACGGCGGGAGGAGCGCGAGGGCGACGGCGATCGCCAGCGCACCGCCCACGACGACCTTGAACGAGATGTCCTGATCGGTGCGCTCTGCCTCGGCCGTCCCGGCCGTCTCCCGGATCCCCCGGAAGCCGAGGCGGAACGACTGCCAGATAGTGGGGATCGCGCGCAGAAGGGTGATGATCCCGCCGAACGCCACCGCCCCGGCGCCTACGTACCGGATGTAGCGGTTCCAGAGGTCGCCTGGCTCCATGTCCGGGATCAGGCGCTCCGTCTCCGGATAAAGCGGCGCCGTCGCCGACGCGCCGAAGGTGGCGATCAGGGGGATGATCACGAGCCAGCCGATCACGCCGCCCGTCAGGAGGATCGCCGCGATCCGTGGGCCGATCACGTATCCCACGCCGAGCAACTCGGGCGTGACCGCGATCCCGACCTCGGCCTTGGGGTAGCCCTGGATCCGGAACGCCGGCTCGCCGCGCCAGAGCGAGAGCGCGTTGCTGTTGGCGAGATACTGATAGACCGCGCCCACACCGAGACCGCCGAAGAGGAGCTTTGCCTTGGCGCCGCCCGAATCGCCGGCGGCCAGGACCTCGGCGCAGGCGGTCCCCTCGGGGTAGGGAAGCCGGCCGTGCTCGTCACGGATCAAGTAGCGGCGGAGCGGGATCATGAACAGGACGCCCAGCAGGCCGCCCAGCGAGGCCAGCGTGAACACCATGAGCTGGGAGGGCGTCAATCCGAAGATGAAGAGCGCGGGAATCGTGAAGATCACGCCGGCGGCCAGCGACTCGCCCGCCGAACCGACCGTCTGGACGATGTTCCCCTCGAGGATCGTGCCTCGCCTGAGCGCCCGGAAGACCGCCACCGCCATGACCGCTGCGGGGATCGAGGCACTGACGGTCAGGCCGACCTTGAGGCCCAGGTAGGCGTTGGCGGCGCCGAAGACGATCCCCACGACGATCCCGATCAGGACCGCCCGCAGGGTGAACTCCGCGATCCGCGTCGTGGCCGGAACGTAGGGCTCGTACTGGGTGCCCGGGATCTCCTCGTAGGCCTCGGGCGGAAGGCCTTTCCCTTTACGGGTCAGGGGCTCAGGTTCCACACGAACGGAATCGCTCACCGACTCGCCTCGATTCATGGGGCCTCCGATCCGGGTCTCGAGGTGTGCGCGCGCAGGCGCGGGGCACGCGAACGTGCGCGGCGCCGTAAGTGGTCCACCTGAACGAGGATGTCTTCGATCGGCGGCGGGGTGGCCTCCCCACCGCTCCAACGGTACCGAATCCATCCGGCTGCGTCCACGACGAGGAGATGGGGCAGGGGATCCGCGCGGAAGAGCCGGCGCGCCTCCGCGGGATCGGGCGGGATCAGGATCGGGTACTGCTGAGGCTCGCCCGCCGCCCGAGGTTCAGCCCCCAGCCAGAACCCGATGAGCGCGGCGTCCCGGGCTCGGAGCGCCGCGGCCAGGGCGGCGAGCCGCGCGGCATATCCCGCGCAGGCGGCACAGTCGGGCCCCCACAGCGCGACGACGTGCGGCTCACCGCGGAGCGTGCCGCTGGCCAGCGGTGGCCCGGTCCGACGGGGGTAGCTGAAGGCCGGCAGCCTTTCGGACTCGGCACCGGCCACCAGCTCCTGCCGGCGTTCGTCCTCGATCCGCGCCCGCTCCCGCGCGCGGAGCTGATCGAGCCCTCGGAGGGAGCCGTGGCGCCGCCGGTAGGCCGCCTCCAGCGCCGGCGTCGCGGCCGCCCCGAGGCCGCGTGTCTCGGCGTCGATGTAGGCCTCGATCGCCAGATCCCACCGCCCGCGGACGGCGTACACCTCACCCAGGTGGAGGAAGTGGCGCGCGTACCCCTGGGCCGTGCCGCGGCTGTTGATCTCGGCCGCCGCCGACACGAGCGCCGCCTCGGCCTGACGGTACCCCTGCGGTCCGCGGCGGAAGGCGGCCCAGCCGAGCGCGTCCAGCAGTCGCCCGCGATAGAGCCGGAAGGTTCGAGCCGGATCGCCGCCCGGCGGGAGGAGCGCGGGGTCCTCGAACTGGAGGCGTCCCAGCCAGTCCCTGATCTCGGCCTCCAGCGCGGGGAGCCCGGCGACGGGCAAGGTGTCGGCGCGGGCGCCGATCGACATCGCCAGGCTGTCCAGGTCCGGGGGGCGGACGGCAGGCTCCACGGTCGCGATCTCGACGCCCGCCGCCTGCGGCTGGGGCGGACGGCTTCCGAGGCAGCCGGCCAGCGCCAGCGTCATCGGCCCGAGCGCGAGCCACCTGCGCGGGCGGCCTGCCTTGGTCCGCCGTCGCCCGTGGGTTGTCGCCGGGCGTGCGGCCGGGCATGTTGGCGCCCCGTGAAAACGGAAGGAGGACGGAAGTGTGCGGAAGGCCATCGGGCGGCCGGCAGGATAGCGGGCGCCTGGAGGGGGCGTCAACCGTGAGAGCGGGGCGTCAACCGTGAAACGGGCTGGATGGATCTTCGCCCTGGCCGCGGGAACGGTGGTGGCCGCCGCGCTGTGGGAATATAGGGCCCGCGATTACCGGCCCGTATTCAGCCGCGGGGCGGGCGAGCTCATCGCCGTGCGCGACTCGACCGGCATCGGGCGCGCGCGCGACGGAAAGCATCTCACCGAGGTGACGCTCGTCAGCGACAGCGGGCTCGAGGTCCGGCTTCGCGTGCGGGCGGCGGGCGGACGAACGGGCGAGCGGCATCCGGCCGCGATCCTCCTCGGCGGCTTCAATACCGGTCGCAAGGCGGTCGACGTGCCGGAGCGGACCGAAAACCTGGTGCTGGCCTCGATCGAGTACCCGTACTACGGTCCGGACGACCCGACCGCGTGGGACTGGGTGTGGTATTTCCCCGAGATGCGGCAGGCGATCCTGCGAACGCCGGCGGCGCTACTCCTCGCCGCCCAGTACCTCTACACCCGCGACGACGTCGACCCCGAGCGCGTCTCGATCATCGGGGTCAGCCTGGGCGCCCCGTTCGCTGTCGCCGCGGCGGCCACCGACCGGCGCCTGGCGGGGGCCGCTCTGCTCCACGGGGGAGCCGACATCCAACTCATGACCCGGTACGCCTACGCCGATGTGTCGTCGCCGTGGCTCGTCGAGCTGATGGCGATCGGGCTGGCGTGGGTCCTCGCCCCGCTCGAGCCCGCGAAGTACGCCGGCCAGATCGCGCCCCGTCCCGTGCTCATGGTCAACGCGACCGGGGATGAAATGATTCCGCTCGCGAGCGTGCGCGCGCTCTACGACGCCGCCCGCCAGCCCAAGCGGATGATCTGGTTCGAGACCCGTCACGTCGCCCTGAGCGACCCGGACGTCGTGGAGAACCTGATGCAGATCACGCTGGAGTGGATGGAGGACCGCGGCCTCCGGTAGGATCGCGGCCTCCGCCAGGTCGGGCGGGAGACCTTACTCCATCCCGTTCGTGTCGGCCGGCTCGCCGTTCTGGACTTCCTCCTGGATGCGCTCCCCCGCTTCCTCGATCGCCGCACCGGTCTCCTCGATCGCTTCGCCGACCGCGCCACCCACTTGCCGCGCGCCGCGCTCGATCCGCTCCTCGAGATCCTGAGGGACCGCGAGCTCCAGCGTGTCGTCCTCGATGTCGATCGTCCCGTCGTCGTCGCGCTCGCCGCACCCCCCGGTGCTCAGGCCGAGCGCGAACGCGACCCCGATCGCGAGACATCTTCTCCGCATGGGTTCCTCCGCATTCACGTGTCGAATCGCCTGACGTTCTGCCGCCGACCAGCGAGCCGGCGGTTCCATATCAGCATCGTGATCGTGAGCGCCAAGAGCAACCCCATCGCGACCCAGAAGGGAGGCGAGTCGGGGTCCCAGATAGCGTTGCCGATATAGGTATAGATCGTGATGATCGGTATCGTACCGAGCAGACTCCCGAGAAAGAAGGACGGGTAGGCGATCCGCGACACCCCGGCCAGGTTGTTGATCAGATCGTGCGGCATGATCGGGGTGAGCTGGAGCGCGAGGATGGTCCTGAGGCCTTCGCCGCCGGCGAGCCTTCTCCAGCGCAGGAGCCGTCTTCCAAGCCGCCGCTCGACGAAGTCGCGACCCAGGGATCGCGCCAGTCCGAACCCCAGACCGGCGCCCAGACACGTTCCGACGATCGCCCACGCGGCCCCCTCCACCCAACCGAAGAGGGTTCCGGCCGCGATCCAGAAAGGGGTGATCGGGATCAGCAAGAGCGGCCGCAGGAGAAAGACAGCGAGGAGCCCGGCGGGCGCCCATAGTCCGAGCTCGTCCAACGCGGTTCGCAGCTCATCGGGCGAAAGCCGCGCGGAGAGGTCGCTCGCTCGGGCGACGATGAAAACCCCCGCGAACAGAACGAGCAGGGCGGCCGGACGCGCGATGTCGCGGGCAGACACGGGTTTCAGGAGAGTAGCACCCCGCCTGGGATAGCAACAAGAAGCGGACCCATAAGAAGCTTGACTCGGAGACGGAAACGTGACCAGATTTGGGGGTCTGAGCGGTGGCGTGTCACGCTTCACCGCCTTCGCCCGTCGGTTTTCTGCACCCAGGACCTTGAGAGGGAGGTCTGAAGAATGCGGTTCCCGAAGCTTTTTCCCGGGCTTTTTCCCGCCCTGACGATCGCGGCCACGTTAGTTCTCGGCGCCTGCGCGGATGATGGAATCGACGAGGGTGACACCGAGCTGACGCCGGCTGACACCGCTCTGATGATCCCGCCGCCCGCGTCCGACATGGACGACATGATGATGGACGACACCATGATGATGGGCGACACGATGTAGATGATGGACGACACGATGTAGATGTAGCGCATCGGTTCGTTTCACCGCTCGTTCTTCGGGCCACCCTTCATCGCAGACAACCGCACGCGGCCGCTCCCCGGAGCGGCCGCTCGTGTTTGGCCGACGAAGGCCTCGGTGTTGACGATCACCGGCATTGACGATCAGGAGCCTCACCCGCGCTCCGCCAGCACCGCAATCGCGGCCTCTACGACCTCCTCCGGCTCGGGCTCGGTGAACGGGTGCAGCCCGCCGCGCTTCCTGCGCGGCCAGTGCCGCGCCTCGGGACCGGCCACCGCCCGGCCCGGGAGGTGGGCGGCCGGAGCGTGGATCGCCGGACTCGAGCGTCCGAAGACTGCCACGACCGGCGTTCCGACCAGGCCCGCCAGGTGCATCGGACCGGTATCCATGCCGATGAAGAGGTCGCACCGGCTCAGCAGGTACGTCAGCCCCGCGATCGTCGTCGGCGGTATGAGGCGCGCGCCAAGCGAGCGCGCGAGCGCCGCCGCCGCGCTCTCCTCGGCGGGGCCCCAGCCGACCAGGACTGTGCCGCCGGTCCGCTCACGCAGATCGGCCAGTGCGCGCTCGAGCCGGCGGGGGTCCCACCGCTTGTGGCTGCCGCTCTCGCTGGAACCCGGATAAGCCAGGATCCACGGCCGCGGCGCTTCGGCCAGGTCGGCCGCGAAGCGCTCCACCAGGGCGGCGTCCGCGGCGGCGTAGCGGGGCGGCAAGCCGGGCACGTCCGGAACCCCGAGCCAATCCACCAGGACGCGGTGCCGCTGATGCCGGTTGACCTCGCGCCCGGCGGGCCTCCGGACTCCGTGGTACCAGAGCCAGCTCAGATTACGCGCGTGGCCGGGTGCCCACCCGACGCGGACGGCGGGCCCCCCCGCGGCGAGCGCCCACACGGCTCCCTTCAACATCCCCTGGAAGTCGAGCACGAGGTCGTACGCGCGGGCCCGCATCCGCCGGCGCAGACGCCACGCCTCGGTGGACAGGGCCTCGCGCCAGCGGCGGAAGGGCACCACGAAGAGCTCGGCGATCTGCGGGTGGTCGATCAGCAGTCCTGCCGCCTTGGCCTGAACGACCCAGTCGATCTCGGCTTCGGGAAAGCGTTGCCGGAGGCCGTTCAACATCGGCAGAACGCGCGCCACATCGCCGATCGATCCCAGCCGGACGATCAGGATCCGGCGCGGCGGAAGGGCGAGAAAGCGCAGCATGGGACTGGATTTAGGCCGCCCCCCGCCCGCCTGTCAATCGCCGCGTGCCGATCGTCGCACGCCCTTCCGGCAGGCCGGAGCGGCGTGTATCTTCACATCCCACCTGCAGGAGGCTCCGACATGGCTTCACCCGATTCCCGGCATACCGGCACGCTCGAGGTCAAACGCGGCCTGGCGCAGATGCTGAAGGGCGGGGTCATCATGGACGTCACCGAGGCGGAGCAGGCGAAGATCGCCGAGGATGCGGGCGCGGTCGCCGTGATGGCTTTGGAGCGCGTTCCTTCCGACATCCGCGCGGCGGGCGGCGTCGCCCGCATGGCCCCCGTCGAGAAGATCAAGGCGATCATGGATGCGGTCACGATCCCGGTCATGGCGAAGTGCCGGATCGGCCACTTCGTCGAGGCCCGGATCGAAGAGGCGCTGGGAGTCGATTACGTCGACGAGTCCGAGGTCCTGACTCCGGCCGACGAGGCGCACCACATCGACAAGCGGGAGTTCACCGTGCCGTTCGTCTGCGGTGCGCGTGACCTGGGGGAAGCGCTCCGGCGAATCGCAGAGGGCGCGGCGATGATCCGCACGAAGGGAGAGCCCGGCACCGGCAACATCGTCGAGGCGGTCCGTCACATGCGGTTGATCCGGGGCCAGATCCAGGACCTGTCCGGACGCTCGGAGGACGAGCGCTTCGCGGCCGCGCGGGACCTCGGCGCTCCGCTCGACCTGGTGGTGGAGGTGGCGGACTCGGGGCGCTTACCCGTGGTCAACTTCGCGGCCGGGGGGATCGCGACCCCCGCCGATGCGGCGCTCATGATGCAGCTCGGCGCCGACGGCGTGTTCGTGGGCTCGGGGATCTTCAAGTCGAACAACCCGGCCGCCTACGCGCGCGCGATCGTCCTCGCCACCACCCACTACGACGACCCCGAGATCCTGGCCCGGGTCTCCGAGGAGCTGGGCTCCGACGCGCCGATGCAGGGCCTCGACCGGCTCGCCGAAGAGGAGCTCATGCAGACCCGCTCGACCTGAGCGCGCGCCCGATCATCGGCGTGCTGGGCGTCCAGGGCGATGTATCCGAGCACGCGGCGGCGCTCGAGCGGGCGGGCGGAGCGGCACGGTGGATCAAGCGGCCCGAGGATCTGGATGGCATCGCGGGTCTGGTCCTGCCCGGCGGCGAGTCGACGATGCAGCGGCGGCTCCTCGACTACGAAGGGCTTTTCGAGGCGATCCGTGATCGGTGCCGGGAGGGGATGCCCGTTTTCGGGACCTGCGCCGGCGCGATCCTGCTGGCGACGGAGGTCGTCGGCGCGCCCACTCCTCACCTCTCCGTGGTCCCGATGACGGTCCGGCGGAACGCGTTCGGCCGCCAGAAGGAATCGTTCAGCACCGATCTGGACGTCCAGGGACTCGAAGGGGGCCCCCTGCGCGCCGTCTTCATCCGCGCGCCGGTCATCGAGCGCGTGGGCGAAGGCGTCCGGATCCTGGCGACGGTCGATGGCGAGATCGTCCTCGCCGAGACCGACCGCGCTCTGGTGGCGTCGTTCCATCCCGAGCTCACGCCCGACGACCGGCTCCACCGGCGATTTCTGACGAAGGTGTGAGGCGCTGCAGACGTGGGAGCCGGCCCGCGGCCACCCGGAAGACCGCGGTCACGCCTCTCCCTGTTCCGCCTCCTGCAGCTCTTCGATGTCGGCGAGGTCGCGCGGTCGGCCGACCGCCCGCTTGTTCCGGATGAGCTCGTCCCTTCCCAGGACCGGCACCGTGATCCCCTCGATCCGGACCTCGATGCGATTGGCCCAGGCTTCCTGGAACGAGACCCCGGTGATCGAAGTCAGGATATCGATACGGTTGGGTGAGACGCCGATCTGGATGACGATCTCCGCGGCAACAAGATCCTCCATCGTGAGATCTTGGAGCGGCGCGCCGAAACGCTCGAGGGCCGCCCAGACCCGCTCGACGTTCTCCCGGGAGGATCGAACCCAGAGATCGAGATCGCCCGTAGCGCGGGGACGTCCGTGCGCCGCCATCGCGTGCGCCCCGACGACGAGATAGTCAGCCCCTGCCTCGCACAACGCGGACAACATCTCGACGAAGTCGCGGTTCATCGCGCATTCCCTCCTTGAACGCCCAGGCTTGAAGGGTCAGCGTCCATACCATCTCGATGCGCTCGTCGGGCGTGAGCGACCGCAGGTAGGAATCGTCCTCCGGGTCGCCGAGACGGGAGATCCGGGTCGGAACATTCGATCGATCCATGGCCTGCAAGCTAGCGACTCATCTGCCGGCGGTAGTACTCCGGGAAGCGCAGGATTCGCCCATGGAGCGACGGCGAGAGCGCTTCCAGCCATGGCATGAGGCGCGCCAGCCGATAGGGGTAGACCTCGTCCCTGGGGCGCCCCAGGCAGGCCATGATCGCCCGCGCAACATCCTCAGGGCTCTGGCGCGGGCCGCCGACCCAACGCTGCGCCTCGCGCTTCCGGCCGCCGGTGTGGTCGCGGAGCGCCCCCACGAACTCCGTCTCGGTCACGACCGGGAAGACCACCGAGACATCGACCCCGATGGCGTGGGCCTCGATCCGGAGTCCCTCGGCCAGGTTCGCCTGCGCAGCTTTGGTCGCGCTGTAGAGCGCGTTGGCCGGGATGCCGTGGATCGCCGCGGCGGAAGATACGATCACGACGTGGCCCCGCCGCTGCACCTCGAACACCGGCCACGCGGCCTGAATCGCCCACACCGTGCCCAGGACGTTGACCTCGAAGATTTCGCGCGCCTCCTCGGGCGGCGTATCGGCGACCGGGGCCGCGATGCCGAAACCGGCGCTGGCGATCAGTGCGTCGAGTGATCCCCAGCGGCGGGTGGCCGCCGTCACGAGCGCGGCGATCGCCCCCCGGTCGCGGACATCCCCGGCCTGGACCAGGGTGTCGCCGCCGGCGGACCGCACGCGTTCGGCGATCGCTTCGAGCCGTCCCTCACGGCGCGCGAACAGCGCGACTCGCATCCCCCTCCGGCCGCACGCCACGGCGGTCGCCGCCCCGATGCCGCTCGAGGCGCCGGTGATCACGACGACCCGTCCCTGAAGATCCCGCCCCATCGCGAGCTCGGAACCTAGCCCGGCCGCCGCGCGGCGCTACCGCCCCTGAATGGGTCGAATCGACGCTGCCGGCGTACTCGGTTGACGCCCGTTCCCCGCGGGCGGACCTTTTGGGCGGATTATGAAGAACACGACCGCCACGACCGCGTCGCCCGACATGACCCCCGCGACGGCCGACCCGCGAAGCGCCTCCACGCTCGAGCGCCGGATCGAGGATTTCCGTCCCGAGGCGTACCACGATTTCTCCGATCCCGATACGGCGGAGCGCATGCGCGAAGCGCTCGCGCAGGTCGAGAGCGAGCTCGGCCGCGAGTATCCGAACCGGATCGGGGGTGACGATGTCACGCTCGAGGCGACATTCCGCTCGACGAACCCGGCCGACCCGAGGCAGGTGATCGGGCTCTTCCCCAAGGGGGACCAGGCCCTGGCTGACCGGGCGGTCGCGGCCGCCGCCGAGCAGTTCGAGGCCTGGAAGCGAACCCCCGCCGACGAACGCGCCGAGATCCTCTTCCGCGCCGCGGACATCATGCGCCGGCGGCGGCTCGAGCTCGCCGCCTGGATGGTCTACGAGGTCGGAAAGAGCTGGGCCGAGGCCGACGGCGATGTCGCCGAGGCGATCGACTTCTGCGACTACTACGCCCGGCTGATGCTCCACTACGCTTACGATCCCTATCCGCTCGCACCCTATGAGCCGGAGGAGAACCAGGTCGTCTATCTGCCGCTCGGCGTGGGCGCGATCATCCCGCCGTGGAACTTTCCGCTCGCGATCCTGGCCGGCATGACATCGGCTGCGATCGTGGCCGGCAACACGGTCGTGCTCAAGCCGGCCAGCGAGTCGCCGGCGATCGGCTGGAAGTTCGTCGAGGTGATGGACGAGGCGGGGCTCCCGGGCGGCGTGCTGAACTTCGTCACCGGACCGGGCAGCGTCATCGGCCAGCGGCTGGTCGAGCACCCGCTCACGCGCTTCGTCTCGTTCACCGGCTCGAAGCAAGTCGGGATCGAGATCAACGAGAAGGCCTCTGAAGTGCAGCCCGGCCAGAAGTGGCTCAAGCGCGTGGTCGTCGAGATGGGCGGCAAGGACGCGATCGTGGTGGACAGCACCGCCGATCTCGAAGAGGCGGTCGAAGGCGTGGCCGTCTCGGCGTTCGGCTACCAGGGTCAGAAATGCTCGGCATGCTCGCGCGCGATCGTCGTCGAAGACGTCTACGACGAGTTCCTGAAGCGGCTCGTCAAGCGCGCCGGCGGGATCGAGCCCGGCCGGGTGACCGAGGGGGCGTGGATGGGCCCGGTCGTCAGCGAAAGCCAGTTCTCGAAGATCGTCGAGTACATCGACATCGGAAAGAACGAGGGGGCGCTCGTCCTGGGGGGCCGGGCCGACGACAGCCAGGGCTGGTTCGTTCAGCCCACCATCTTCGCCGGCGTGAAGCCGGGCGCACGGATCGCGAAGGAGGAGATCTTCGGCCCAGTGCTGGCGGTGATCAAGGCCGAGGATTACGACGACGCACTAGCGATCGCCAACGACACCGAGTACGGCCTGACTGGCGCCGTGTACACGGAAGATCCGAAGAAGATCGCCCGTGCCGAGGAAGAGTTCCACGTCGGGAACCTCTACATCAACCGCAAGTGCACCGGCGCGCTCGTCGGGGTGCACCCCTTCGGTGGATTCAACATGTCAGGCACGGATTCCAAAGCCGGCGGGCGCGACTACCTGCTGCTGTTCCTCCAGCCCAAATCGATCGCCCGGAAGAAATGACACCCTCCGCTCGGCGGCGGGACGTGGTGCTCCTGTTCGGGGCGCTGGGGACGTTCTTCCTCTCGATCAGCATGCTCCTGCCGACCCTCCCGCTCTACATCCGCGATCTCGGCGGGAGTCCCGTCGACGTGGGGATCGTGACGGGGATCTTCTCGATCGGGGTGCTCGTCGTCCGACCCTGGGTCGGCAAAGCGGTCGACACGCGCGGCCGGCGTCCGGTTCTCCTGCTGGGAAGCCTCCTCGCGGCCGCGATGGCGCCGTTCTACATCGGGTTCACCGCGATCTCATTCCTGATCGCGATCCGGATCGTCCACGGGATCGGGCTCTCGGCCTTCACCGGCGCCTCGACCACGCTGGTGACCGACCTCGCTCCCCCCGAGCGCCGCACCGAGTTCCTGGGATACCTCTCCACGTCGAGCATCCTCGCCTTCGCTCTCGGCCCCCTGCTCGGGATCGAGATCGCCGAGCGGCTGGGCTATCCGGCGCTCTTCACCGCCTTCGGGCTCTTCGCCCTCGCCTCCGCCGGCCTGGGCGCGCGCCTCAGCAAGCCGCCTCCCTGCGAGGATCCGGATCAGCCGGTCGACTATCGGGCGGCGATCGTGCGTCGGCAGGTCCTCGTCCCGACCGTGACCCTGCTCCTCGTCACGCTCGCCCACGGTGGAGCGTTCACGTTCCTTCCGATCCTTCTCGAAGCGCGGCTGCCGTTCAACTTCGGACTCTTCTTCCTGGCGTATGCCGGCGCCTCTCTGCTGATCCGGCTGGCGGCGGGCGGCCTCTCGCGCCGCTGGGGGGACGGCCCGATGGTATGGGGCGGGCTGGCCACCTACGCCGTCGGCATGGCGCTCCTGCCGCTGATCACGGGGATGGGCTCGATGCTGGCTTCGGCGCTCCTCTTCGGCCTCGGGTTCGGCGCCTTCCAGCCGGCCGTCTACGGCCTCGTCGCGAACGCGGCGTCGGACCGGACCCGCGGCATGGTGTTCAGCGTGTTCCTGGGCGCGTTCGATCTCGGGATCGCATTGGGCGGCCTGGTCGCCGGGCTGGTCGTGGCCCGCTTCGGGATTCCGGAGCTTCTCTACGGCCTGAGCGTCGTGCCGCTCGCCGCGGCCGCGCTTTTCGTCGCCACGCTCGGCTGGCGACCGGATCCCACGGCGTGCGCCGTTCCGGCCGAGGTCACGGTGCCTTCATGACCCGGCGCTGCACCCTTTTCTCGCTGGCGGCGATCGCTGCCGGCGGGCTCTTCCCGCTGCCGGCGCGCGCCCAGGAGACCGTCACGCCCGAGGTCGCGCTCACGCTCGCGCCGCCCGAGGTGCGCTACACGGTCCGGGCCGCGGACTCGATCCTCACGACGCCGGACGGCGGGATCAGCCTGGAATCGTTCCGCGGTGACACCGTGACCGGGGTCTATCTGCGCGGGCTTCTCGGCGGGCGGGCGGAGTCGGTCGGCTATGGTCTCGACCCCGGCAGCCGGCGGTACCTGTGGCTCTCTGTGGGACGCGGCGACAGCCTCGAATATGTCGCCATGCTGTTCGATGTCGACGGCGACCTGACCCCCGAGTTCCTTCTCTTCCGCACCGTCGATCACGGCCGCAGGATCGAGTCCGCAACCGAGTACCGTGCGCCGGGCGTGGACGACGGCGATCTCGATATCACCTTCCAGCCGGCGTGCGCCGCGCCGCGCTGCGATCCCTCGACATGGACGCTTCGCCCGCGCGAGCAGGTCGTGGTTCCGGCCCACTGGTTCATCGCCTGGCGCCCGGTCTTCGGGCTGGCCGCGATGCGCGGCGAGCGCTGGATCGGGGAGCCGGTGACCGCGCTCCACGCAGTCTCCCCGCCGGAGACGCCTTGAGGCTCACGCCGGGGACCCCCTCGAGGCTCGCGCCGGGCCCGTGACCGGGTGGTTGCCCCATCGCCGGGGCGAGGAGGCGATCGAGTGGATGGACGCCGGCCGCGGGACGGCGCGCGAGGTCGCGCAGGCCTACGACCAGCTCGAGACGGTCAACCGCCTGCTGAGCGGCTATCGGGCCACGTTCGAGGCGATCGAGGAGCTCCTGCCGCGCGGAGACGCCCCGCTCGGGATCCTCGACGTGGCCGGGGGGGCCGGGGATTTTGGTGCCCGGCTGGCGCAAGCCGCGCGCGCGCGCGGGCGCCGGCCGATGGCGTGGGTCCTCGACGTGAATCCGCTCGCGTTGAGCGCGGCTCGGCGCTGGTCCGAAGCCGGCGTCCGGCCGATCCGCGGTGACGCCCTGGCCCTCCCTTTCCCGGACCGGAGTCTCGACCTGGTCCACTGCGCGACCTTCTTCCATCACCTCTCGACCGCTCGCGCGCGCGACGCTCTGGCCGAGATGTGTCGCGTCAGCCGCCGCCTGGTGGTCGTCAACGATCTCGTCCGGTCGTGGGTCGCGGCGGGCGCGATCTGGGGCCTGTCCCGCGCGTTCAGCGACAACCGCCTGATCCGTCACGACGGGCCGCTGTCGGTCCTCAAGGCGTTCCTCCCGCGCGAAGTTCTGGCGCTGGCCCGCGCGGTCGGTGTGGAGGCGCCGGCGTACCGGTGGCAGCTGACCCGGGTCTTTCCCTACCGCTTCGCTCTGGTCGGGGTCCGGTGCGCCGGGGCCACCGACGGGGAGACCCCGCGCCGCGGAGTACCGGACCCTTGACCTGGGACGTCGTCGTCGCGGGAGCGGGACCGGCCGGGGCTGCGACGGCGATTCACCTGGCGCGCCGCGGCTTCTGCGTGTGCCTCCTCGACCGCGCTCGCTTCCCGCGCGAGAAGCCCTGCGGCGAGTTCCTGAGCCCGGCGGGGACGCCGCTCCTCGAGGAGCTGGGCGTGCGGGAAGCGGTGGAGGCCGCGGGCGCCCGGCGACTCGCGCGGGTGCGGATCGTCGTTCCCGGGGAGCGACCGCTCGATCTCACGATCCCCGGCCCGTCGGGCGACAAATGGGGGTACTCGCTCTCGCGCCGCCGCCTGGACGCGATCCTCGTCGACGCCGCTCGGCGAGCGGGCGCGGAGGTTCGGGAGGGGATGCGTGTCGTGGAGGTGGTCCACGCCGCCGGGCGCGTCGCAGGCGTGACCGCGCGGCCGGAGGAGGGCGGGACCGAGGAAGTCCGCGCTCGGCTCGTGGTCGGCGCCGGCGGCCGCAACTGCCCGGTCGCGCGCGCTCTCGGCCTTCAACGCCGGCAGCGGCGGCGGAGGTACGACCTCCTCGCCCACTGGGGTCCGGCGCCCGTCGCCGGAGCGGGGCGGGGGCGGGAGGACGAGATCGAGCCGGTCTGCGAGCTCGTGGTCGGCGCCGACGAGTACGTCGCCGCCGCGCCGATCGAGAACGGGCGGCGGAACGTCAACTGCGTGGTCCCGCAGGAGGCTCTGCGCCGCACGCCGGAGGCTGGGATCGTCTATCGGCGGACGGTCGGGCGCCTCCTCGCGGGCTCTTCCTGGACGGAGGGCTCCCCCGACGAGGACGTCGTCGCTAGCGACGTGACGCCGCTCCGGACCCGGCGGGCTACTGCGGACGGGGCGTTCCTGGTCGGCGACAGCGCGCTCTTCCTCGACCCCTTCACCGGTCAGGGGCTCTACCTCGCGCTGCGGAGCGCCGCCCTGGCCGCACCGGTTGCGGCGGCCGCCCTGAAGGCCGGCCGCACCGGGCGCGAGCAGCTGGCGGAGTACGACCGGCGCCGGGACGTCGAGTTCGGCAACAAGCTGCGGGTCAGCCGGGCGATACAAACAATTTTGTACCGGCCGCGACTCGCCAGGCGGGTCGTGGGCGCGCTCCGCCGCGATGCCGCCCTGTCGGTGACCCTCGCGGAGGTGACCGGCGATCTCGTCCCCGCCCATCGCGTCTGGTCGCCAGGCTTCGGACTGCGCCTCGCGCGCGCGGCGATCGGACGGCGCTGACACATTCGGGCCGAGGAGGGTGAGGACGTGGTCGGCGCGGCCCGAGCCTCAGTACTTGAGCCGGGCCCCCAGCTGGAACCGCCGCGGGTCGCCGAGCCCGCTGCGGATCGTCCCGTCGAAGTTGAACAACAACGCCGTCGGGGACGCATCGAGGAAGTTGTCGGTGTTGAAGAGGTTGAAGACCTCTCCGATCAACTCCAGCGACGACCCGTTGGGGACCGTGAACGGACGCGTGACCCTGAGATCCCACGAGAAGAACTCGTTGTCGCGGCGGATCGTGTTCCGCTCGAGGATCGACCCGTCGGGACAGATCCGGTCGGACGTGGGGCCGAAGACCGTGATCGCCCGCTCCCCCGTTCCCTGGTTGTTCGACCCGCACACCTCGGACGTCGGCTGCGCCGAAGCCGCGCTGATCGTGTTGTTGACGTACAACCGCCAGGGCAGCCTGGCCAGGACGTAGGCGTTGAACCGATGCCGCTGGTCGCGGTCCGAGAAGCCGAACTCGCGATCGAGCCGCGACGGATCGACGTACCGGAAGCTGAACGGGTCGCGCTCGTTGTCGTCGTCGGACTTGTCCTGGGACAGCGTGTAGTTCGCCTCGAGCTCCAAGTAGGGACCGATCGAGCCCCGCGTCCCCAGCGTGAGCCCGTGATAGCGGGACTTCGCCGTGCTCTCGAGCGTGACAAGTTGGCCGATCCCGTTCAGCGTGTCGGCCGGCCCGGTCGAGGTTCCCGCCGCCGGGAGGCCGGTCGAAAAGGGGCTCCCGAACACGGCGTCGTTCCGATCGACGAACCGGAACAGGTCGTCGGTCCGTGCATACGTGTAGGTCACGAAGCCAGCCAGCGTGGGCCACAGAAGCCGCTCATACTCGATCGAGCTCGCCCATGTGCGGGGGTTCTCGAAGTCCTCGGCGGTCACGAAGACCTGCGGGTGGTCGGGGAACGAGCCCGAAGTGTCGATCAGCTCGTCGAACGCCGGCGGCGGCAGACCGAAGTCGTTGAAGAAGCTCGCCCGGAAGATCGTCTGCCCGATCGAGCCGTTGGTCGAGCGCGTGCTGGCGAAGATCAGGCCCGGGGTGCGCGCGTAGTAGAGGCCGGAGTTCCCGCGGAAGATCTCGCTGCCGTCGCCATGGATGTCATACGTGACGCCGAACCGCGGCTGGATGTTGTTCCAGTCGGTCGGGATCTCGCCGTCGGACGGGAACTCGACGCCTCTCCGCGTCGCGCCGATGAGCGGCGCGAAGAACACCTCCCCGGCCGGCGTGATCGGATCGGGCTGGATCTGGGCCTCGTACCGGACGCCATAGTTGACCGTCCAGTTGGGGGTCGGGTTCCAGGTGTCCTGGCCGAAAAATGCGATCTCGTGCTGCGGGATCGATTGCGTGCCGGCATCCTCGACGGTGGGGACGGGCGGCACCGGCGCCTGCTGGAGATAGAGCAGCAGCGGTCCCCCGATGGAGGTCCCGTCCGGACACGAGCCCGCCGCATTGGCCGAAACGAACGCCCCGGCCGCGTCGAAGCACTCGACGTACGTCGGCCCCTGCTGGACGTAGTTGATGAAGCCATCGACGCTCGAGAAGATGAAGCGGCCGTTGGCGAAGCCGATGAAGGTCTGGTTCGCCTCGGTGTAGTTGTACTCCGCGCCGAACTTGAAGAGGTGGTTCCCCCGCAGGATCGATACGTTGTCGAGGATCTGGAACCGCCAGTCGTACGCCTCGATCGGCAGGAAGAACGGCAGCCCGAAGCGGACGTTGTTGGCGAAGCTCATCGCCGTGTCGGGGAAGGGCCGGTCGCTGCCCGGGAACGTGGGCCCTTCGTACGGCCGCGGGCGGTCTTCCCGAGCCCACTGGAAGCGCAGCTCGTTGGAGAGTGCATCGGTGAACTGGGAATGGAAGCTGCCGTTCACGGCGTGCGAGTGATCCTTCTCGAGCCCGTTCGCGCTTCGGCCCCAGAAATCGACGTCGAAAGTGCCGTTCTGCTGTTCGGTGTCGGTGTAGTTGTACTTGAAGGAGGCGTTGTGCCGGTCGCTCAGGATGAAGTCGAGCTTGCCGATGAACGCCTTGTTGTCGTCGGTCCGCTCGATCGGTCCGAAGTCGCCGGCCAGCGCGCCCCCGAACGCCGTCTCCAGAAAGGCCTGCAGCCGCTGGAACTCGGCCTCGTCGGGGAAGCCGCGCACGATCTGCTTCGTCGACTTAAACTCCTGCTGGTCGTAAGCGACGAAGAAGAACGCCTTGTCGCGCTTCAGCGGCCCGCCCGCCGTGAAGCCGAATTGATTCTGGCGGAATTCCGGGTTGCACACCTCCGAGGGCGCCCCGGCGGGGACGATGCAGCGGTCGCTCGGGAAATCCGCCGACAACCCGTCATACTGGCCGAAGTAATGGACGGAACCGTCGAACTCGTTGGTTCCCGACTTGGTCAGCACGTTGACGAAACCGCTGGAGGATCGGCCGAACTCCGCGGTCGCGCCCTGGTTCACTACGACGATCTCCTCGACGGCGTCCAGGTTGAACGTGAACGCGGGCCGCTGCCCGCCGCGCTGCTCGCCGAAGAAGGGGTTGTTGAAGTCCGCGCCGTCCACGATCACGTTATTGAAGATCCCGCGCTGACCGCTGAAGGTGATCTCGTCGCCGTCCGGCCCCTGGACGATCCCGACGCCGGGGGTCAGGAGGGTAAACCGCAGGAAGTTGCGTCCGTTGTTGGGGAGGCTCTCGAGCACTTCGTCGTCGAACCGCTGGGATGCGGTGACATCCGTGGGGTCGACCAGATCGGTCTTGCTGATGGCGAGGATCGCTTCCGCCTCCACCGGCTGAAAGCGGAGCTCGAACTGGACCGTTTCGCCGAGCCGGACCGGCACATCGTCCCGGGTGATCTCGCCGATGATCTCCGAAGAGGTGACCTCGATGTCGTATGTTCCGACCGGAAGGTTGGTCGCCGCGAAGACCCCCTGGCTGTTCGTGGTGACGACCCGGTCGAGGTTCGTCTGGTTGTTCTCGACTTCGACCCGCGCTCCGGCCACCGGGTTGCCTTCGAAATCGAGCACGACTCCGCGGACGATGCCGGTCGTGGCCGCCGCCTGCTGGGCGCGGACCGCCGCGGGGACGATGGAGGACACCACGAGGAGAAGCAGGACGATGGACGCGCCGCGCGCTGGGCGAACATCCCGCATGACTGGGCCTCCGGGAAGGACGGTTGTAGGGGTCAGTCGGCTGCCGATAACTTTAGGCCGGGCACCTCGACTTCCGCAAGGGCCTCGTGCCGGGTTTTCCGCGGCGCTCTCCGCGAGTCCATGAGCTTCCCATGACCGTCCCCGCCGAACGTCTCCGATCGCGGATCCTCGTCCTCAGCTCCTGCACGCGTGAGAAGTCCGTCGACGACCCCCGTCGGTTGGTACAGGCCGATTTCCGGCGGGGACGCCACCACGTCGCGCGGCGGGAGCGGGAGCTCTCGGACCTCCTGACTCCGGCCGAACGGTTGTACGCCGGCCCCTCTCACGTGGCGCTGATGGCGGGGATCGCGGCCTGCCGGGCCTCGGCCGGGCTTTGCGTGGAGCTTTGGATCCTGTCCGCCGGCTACGGCTTGATCCCGGGCGATCGACCGCTGGCGCCCTACGACTGCACGTTCACCGGCATGGGCCCGGAGGAGCTCCGCGATTGGGCCCGCCGGCTTCGGATCCCGAGCGCCGTGCGGCGCGTGCTCGCCGGTCCGTACGACCTGGGCCTCGTGCTGTTCGAAGGCGACTACTTGACGGCCGCGACCCTCGAGGACGGGGTAGCGCTCGGCGGCCCCGTCGTGTTCGTCTGCCCCATCCGCGACCGCCCCCGAATCCCCGACCTGCCCGGCGCCCGGGTCGTAACCCTCCCCGACGCCGAAGCAGAGGAAGCCCACGAGATCGCCGGCCGGGCCGCCGAGGCGATCCTCTCGGACCTGGCAACCGGCCTTTTCGTGGGACAGCTCCTCACGCGGCTGGAGATTGATGATCTGGGAGAGATAACCGGCTAGGAGGACCGCGCTTCGAGGCGCATCGAGGCTTGCGGTGGCCGGTCCGGCGGCCCAACTTCCCTCTCCGTGACGCCCCTTCCCGACGATCCGCTCCCCGGGCTCGCCCTCCGGGGCCGCATCGGCCTGATCGCCGGCCCGCTCGTCATGGCGCTGGTCTTCCTCGCGCTTTCCGACCTGGACGGTCCTGCCCGCCGGACGGGGGCGGTGGCAGCGCTCATGGCGGTCTGGTGGATCACCGAGCCGATTCCGCTTGCCGCGACCGCGCTCCTCCCGATCGCGCTCCTCCCCCTCCTCGGCATCGGCCCCGCCGAGCAGGCGGCCGCGCCCTACGCCCACCCGATCGTGTTCCTGTTTCTGGGCGGGTTCCTGCTGGCGATCGCGCTCGAGCGGTGGGGACTCCACCGCCGGGTCGCACTGGGGATCATCGCCGCGGTCGGCACGCGGCCGCGCCGGTTGGTCGCCGGCTTCATGGCGGCGTCAGCATTCCTGAGCCTCTGGATCAGCAACACCGCGACCACGCTGCTCCTGCTTCCGATCGGACTCTCGGTGCTCGGAGTGGCCGCAGAAGGCGACGAGGCCGGCGAGCTCGGGCCGGCGCTCCTCCTCGGCATCGCATTCGCCGCCTCGATCGGAGGGATGGGCACGCTGATCGGCACGCCGCCCAACGCACTCACCGCGGCGTTCCTGGCCGAGACCTACGGAGTGCGGATCGGTTTCGCGCATTGGATGCTGCTCGGGATGCCGATCGTCCTGGTCGCCCTGCCGATCGCCTACCTGGTCCTGACCCGCGTGGCGTTCTCGATCGGCCGCGCGGACCTGCCGAGCGGTGCCGCAATCGTCGAGCGTGAGCGCGCCGCGCTCGGGCCGCTGACGCGCGGCGAGCGACTCGTCGCGCTCGTGTTTGCGCTCGCCGCGGGCGGCTGGATCCTGGGACCTCTCCTCGGTCGGTGGGTGCCCGGGCTGTCCGACACCGGGGTCGCGATCCTCGCCGCGCTCCTCCTCTTCGGCTTGCCGGTCGACCTGGGGCGGGGCGTCTTCGTGCTCGACCGCGCGGCCTTCGCGCGCGTGCCCTGGGGGGTCCTGCTCCTCTTCGGCGGCGGCCTCAGCCTGGCCGCGGCCATCGAGCGAAGCGGCCTGGCGGACGCTATGGCGGGCACCTTCGAGGGACTGGCCGCCTGGCCGGTCCTCGCCCTGCTCGTGGCCCTGACGCTCGCCGTCGTAGCCTCCTCGGAGCTCGCCAGCAACACCGCCACCGCGGCGGCGTTCCTTCCTGTCGTCGGCGCGCTGGCGGTGACGGTCGGCCTCGACCCCCTCTTGCTCGTCCTCCCCGCCGGCCTCGCCGCGAGCGGCGGATTTATGCTGCCGGTGGCGACTCCGCCCAACGCGATCGTCTACGGCAGCGACCGGATCACGATCCCCCAGCTCGTCCGCGCCGGCGCGCTCGTCGACCTGGCGTTCCTGGCGCTGGTTCCGCTGGCCGGACGATTCCTCGTCCCGCTCCTCTTCCGGCAGCCCTGAGCGGGCGGCCGGACCAATGGCGCGCGGGATGGCTCCTGTCACGGACGGCCGGGACGATCAGGATGTCGGCATGACCGCGCGCCCGCACCGGCCGTGAGAGGGGCCGAAGGAGATCCCGGCCGAATCGATGCCGATCATCGGCCCGAGGCGATCCGCTTGCGCCTGGCGGCGCGCCGCTCGCACAGCTACCTCGGCGACGCAGTCCTAGGCGGAATCGACGGCTGCGTCACGACGTTCGCCGTCGTGGCTGGCGCGATCGGGGCGCGGTTCCCGGCGCTGGTCGTGATCGTGCTCGGCCTCGCGAACCTCATCGCCGACGGCTTCAGCATGGCCGTCGGCAACTACCTCGGGACCAAGAGCCAGCGGGAGGCGGTCGCCAAGGCGCGCCGGATCGAGGCACGCGAGATCGAGGCGGTCCCCGAGGGCGAGCGCGAGGAGATCGCCCAGATCTTCGCCCGCAAGGGATTCGAAGGCGAAACGCTCGAGCGGATCGTCGCGGTGATCACCGCCGACCGCGAGTTGTGGCTCGACACGATGCTGACCGAGGAGCTCGGGCTCCAGCTCGAGGGGCCGAGCCCATGGAAGGCGGGGTTGGTGACCTTTGCCGCGTTCTTGGTGGTCGGACTCGTGCCGCTCCTCCCCTTCCTGTTGCCCGGCCTGCCGGCGGAGCGAACGTTCACGCTTAGCGCGGTCGTCACCGCGATCGCCTTCGTTGCCGTCGGCCTTGTCAAGGGCGCGGTGCTCGAGCGCTCGCTGCTGCGGTCGGGAGCCGAGACGTTGCTCACCGGCGGCGGGGCGGCCGGGCTGGCCTACGTCATCGGCGCGTGGCTGCGGCAGGTCTTCGGCGCCGCGGCCTAGCGCTTCGCCTTCTTCCGCTCGCGGACCGGACCGGCCAGGACCAGCACCGGCCCATCTGGCCCCAACGGGTCCACGTCTCCTGGTCGTCGAAGCCCTGCCTGACGAGCCGGAGGTCGACGACTCCGCGTTCTCATGGGATCGGGCCGGGCCGGTACTCTCTACGGTCGCGCTCAGAGTCCGAAAGGGTAGGTCTCGGGCAGGCCGGGCTCGACCGGGCCGCTCAACGGATGGACCGCCCGCGTCTCGTCGAACCAGATCCAAGCATCGAACTGGCGCGGCAGCACGGCCTGGAAGTAGTGGCTCTGGAGCTCGGTCTCCGGCCGGTAGATCACGCCGATCGCCCGCTCCAGGCGCGGCGTCAGAAGTTCGCCCCGCAGCGTCTCCCGCGCGGGCTCGCGGAGATGCAGCACGAAGGCCTCAATCCCGCTGTCGTGACACAGCCGTTCGTAGCTGGCCGGGTGGGACGGCCGGACCGCCTTGATCTCCATCGGGCCATCCCACTCCGAGGCCGCCGCGACCGTGCCGTGATCCGTGCCGATGCCGACCGCGAAGGCGCGATCGCCGAACTCCTCTCCACAGAGCTGGCCCATGTTCAGCTCGCCGCGCGCTCCCATCTCGGTCGCGGCGGCGTTGCCGACGTGGGAATTGTGCTCCCAGACAACTGCCTTCGACTCCGCTCCGCGGAAGGCCAGGAGCAGCCGCAAGGTCTCGAACATGTGACGGTCACGCAGATTCCAGGAATGGCGCGAACCACGGTACATGATCCGGTAGTACTGCTCCGCATTGGCGACCACGCGCGCGTTCTGAAGAGCGTCCATGAAGCGGTCGCCATCCGCGTTCGTGTACTCCAGATGTCTCTCGAGCAGGTCGCGCAGCATCATCACCACCTCGTCCTCGCACGTCCGGAACCGGCCGGTCATCGCCGCCCGTCCGTCCTCCGGTGATTGGTAGTCGTCCTTTCGACATGCGGCTTCCAGAGTACGACCTCTTCGTGCCGGGGTCTGTCGGATGTCCTCACCGGGCGCGGTAGAAAAAGTGGCAAGAACCTGAAGGGAAAATCCCTACAAAGAGTTCCGTCGAGCGAACCGGATCGTTTTCACTCCATGATCACGCGGCGCTAGATTATGGGCATCCAGAGGGCCGCCATTGCTGAAGGATTCCGTGCAGGTCCACGTCGGGGGCGAAGAGGCAAATATGCCCGTCCCCCGGCAGCACGCGGAGCTCGCCCCGCGGAACGCGCTCAGCCATGATGCGCGCCTGTTCCACCGAGGCGACCAAGTGGTCCTCCGCGGCCGCCATGAACAGGGTTGGCGCTCGCACCTCGCGGAGGCGATCCCGCACGTAGTACTCGCGCCTTACGGCTCTGGACGGGATCCTCCCGACAGCCGGGAGCGGATCGACGCGCTATTCTGAGTCGTACGAGACCGAAACCGAATCAGTTCTTTCCACGCCAGGGGAAGGAGCATCTCTTGAAAGCCGCCCGACTCCATGATTATGGAAAACCGCTGGTCGTCGAAGACGTTCCCACCCCCGAGCCGGGCCCCGGCGAGGTCCTGGTGCGTGTCGAGGGATCCGGATTCTGCCACAGCGACCTCCACGTCATTGACGGCGAGATCCACATCCTGCCGCGCCTGCCGTTAATCCTCGGCCACGAGAATGCCGGACGCGTCGCCACCGTCGGGAATGGAGTCGAGACCGTGGTCGAGGGAGATCCCGTCGTCGTCTTCGGCGGCTGGGGGTGCGGCCGCTGCGCCTACTGTGTCACCGGTGCCGAGCAGCTGTGCGAACGCCCGCAGTGGGTGGGGTTGTCACAGTACGACGGCGGGTACGCCGAGTACCTGCTCGTGCCGAACGAGCAGTACCTCATCAAGCTCGACGCGCTCGACCCGCGGGTCGCTGCACCGCTGACCGATGCCGCTCTCACACCGTACCGCGCGGTGAAGAAGGCGCTCCCCTTCATCGAGCCCGATCACAAGGTGCTCGTGATCGGAATCGGCGGGCTGGGTGAGTTCGGAGTCAAGATCCTCCGGCTCCTCACAGCCTCGGAGATCATCGCCGTGGACATATCGGATCGTAAACGCGCCATCGCGCGCGAGCTAGGCGCCCACCACACCCTCGACGGTCAGGAACCTAATCTCGCCGAGGCCATCATGGATCTGACGGAGGGCCACGGCGTTTGCGCCGCCTTCGACTATGTTGGCAGCGAAGAAACCCTGTCACTGGCGATCGAAACGACGCGATCGTTGGGCAAGGTGAGCCAGATCGGCCTTGCCGGAGGGACGGCGCGCCTCAAGGTGCTCGAAAACAGCCGCTTCGAGGTGACATTCGAGGCGACGCTCTGGGGCACGCTAAAGGAGCTGCGCGAAGTCGTGGCGATGGTCGAGAGCAGAAACCTGTCACCCATCTCGGTGGAATTCGCCCCTCTCGATGCTATCCGCGACGTCGCCGATCGAGTCCGTAGCGGCAACGTCGAAGGGCGGCTCGTCATCACTCCCTGATTGGTACGCGTCCTGACCACGGCTCAGCCGACGACCCGCAGCGAGACGAGCCAGAGGAACGCGATGTAGGCCAGGTCGAGGAGTCTACCTTCCCAGCGCTCGAGCCGCGCCCGCGTGATCGCCAGCGGAAGGAACGCGGCGCTGTGGCCTCTTTGGTCACACCCGCCGTTCGGCGATCGCGCGCACGAAGTCGGATGAGGAGGCGATCCCCAGGAGCCGGCTGCCCTCCATGACCAGGACGCGATGGATTCCGTGGCGCATCATGTACTGCGCCGCTGCGGCCAGCTCGGTGTCCTGCGGCAGTGCAAACACGGTCTGGGTCATCACCTCGGACACGACGTGCTCCGACAGCAAGTCCCACTCGGGACCGACATCGCGCGCGAATCGCTCGGCGCCCTCGGCTCCGACGTCGTCCCACAAGTCGCTGTAGAACGACTCAGCCTCTTCCTCGGGCGGCTCTTCCTCGAGTCCACCCGACTCGACCTGACTCGGCCTCTCGGCCGGGACGTGTGGCGTCTCGACCTCGAAGTCGAGGATGTCGGCGACGGAGACGACCCCAACGACCCTGCTCTCCTGCAGGACCGGAGCGCCGGTCACGTTCTCAGCGCGCATGATGCCGATCGCCTCCCGCAGCGAGGTCTCCGCGCCCATGGTGACGACCTCGCGCACCATGATGTCCCGGAGCCGACTCATCGTGAGGCCGCCGCCTCCATAGGTTCCGAGATCTCTTCCAGGAACTCGGCGACGAGGCCGCGGTCGTGGACGCGGATCGCGAGATCCGCTTGCGCGACGATGCCGACCAGCGCGCCCTCTTCGCCGTCGACGACGAGCAGTGCGCCCACGTCCGCCGAGCCCATACGCTCGTCGGCGGTCGTGATCGGGTCCTCCGGGACACAGGTAATGGGGTCACGGGTCATGATCCTCTCGCAATTCTTTATGTTCGGTTCCCTCCTTTTCGGCTTCTACGCGGTCCGCATCTCAGCGGCGCGTCTTCATCCCCGCCTTGCTTCCTATGCCGCGCCGCCCCGCTGGGCCACCCCGCCCGGTGTGTGGGCCTGGCCTGTCCACGGACCCGGCCGCTTGCGGCCGAGCGGTCGCGGGTTCGGCTTGCCCGCCGGCAGCTCGAGCGGAGCGGTGGTCCTGCGAGGGCGCTCGCCCTCCCAAGCCTCGCCCGACGCCGCCGCCGGCTCGGCCCATCCCGGCGGCGGGAGGACGAGGACGGGACGATCGGCGTAACGTGCGACCTTCTCGGCCACGCTTCCCAGGAGCAGGTGCGAGAGGCCGCGTCGACCGTGCGTCGAAATGAGGACCAGGTCGGCCTTCCAGGCCCGTGCGCGGCGCAGGATCGCCGAAGCGGCGTCGTCCGCGAGCTCGACCCGCGGCTTCATCCGCCCGGCCCCCGCCTCCCGCAAGAAGGCGCGGAGCTCCCGCGTCACCTCGGGAACCGAGGGCGAGGGAACCGCGAACCACGGCTCGGCGACACTGATCGGCGGCACCGCATGGTAGGCCTCGAGCTCGACACGATGCGGTAAGCGCGAGCGGGCGAACGCGACGGCCCCACGGGATCCCTCGTCGAAGGAGACCGGAACGAGGACCCGATTCATGCCGCGCAGCGGCCGGCTTCGTGTCACGAGAACCGGGACCGGCGAGTGGCGCAGGACGTTCTCGGCGGTCGATCCGAGCAGCAGGCGATCGAATCGAGAACGGCCCGAGTTGCCGAGCACCACCAGGTCGGCGTCGTGGGTGCGGGCCGACGCCACGATCTCCTGCCAGGCCCGCCCGATTCGTACGTCGATCTCGACCGCGTTCACCCCATGCTGGTGGAGACGCCCCGCCGTCGCCTCCAGCCTGCGACGGGCCTCCGCGGCCCACGTCTTGCGGATGTCCGGAAAGCCCAGCATCTCCGTTCCGAAGGCGTAGGTAGTCGACGGCAGCTCCACCACGTGGACCAGGACGATCCCGGCGCCCGACCTGAGCGCCAGCGCTTCGGCCGAGCGCAAAGCAACCCGTGCGGTCGGCGAGAAATCCGTGGCGACCAGAATCCGGCACCAGGGAAGCGACGGTCTTCGGCGGCTCACAGCTCCTCCGCGAAGTGCGGCGCGATCTCGGCGCGGATCAGCGAGGAAGCTTTCCCCATCAGGTAGCCGAGATGCATCAGGATGTCATCGAGCGAGACGACGCCCACGATGGTGAAACCCTCCATGATCAGGATTCGACGTATCCCGTGCTCCTCCATCCGATCCAAGCACAGCTCCACATCCGCTTCGGCCGGAATCGAGACCGGTGTGGGCGTCATGACATCCTCGACGAGCCATCCGTCCGGCCCGCGGCCCAGATGAAGCGCCACGTCGCGATCGGTCAGGATGCCGACCGGTTCTTCCTTCTCCGCGACGACGACGGAGCCGACGTCAGCATCGCGCATTCGGCGTACGGCGTCAGCGAGCGTCGCCTCCCGATGCACGAGGACCGGCGCGCGAGTGATCAGGTCTTGGGCCAGCATGAGCATCCTCCATTCGATGGAGCGGGACTCGACCTCACTCCCCCGTCCGTGGTCTTCCGTCCGTCGGGCGTGCGGCCGCGAGGCCGCTCGACCGAGTCCCGCAAAGACGATCCAATAGTACGCCGAGACCGCATGGCGCATCTGTCGGGCGGGAACCGGATCGCGATGTCAGGGTTCTTCCCACAACCGTTGCAGGATTGCCGTCCACAGGTCTGGGGAATAGACGAATCGGCCGGCGCCCATCCATTGGTCCGGCCGACCCATCTCCGCACCGATGCGGCGGCTCAGCTGATCTTGATCGGAATCTCCTTCGGCTTGACCCCTACCGGCATCGGAACGCGCACCTCGAGAACGCCGTTCCTGAAGCTCGCCATGACCGCTTCCGGCGACGTTCCCGTCGGCACCGCGATGCGCCTGACGAACTCCCCGTAGCGCTCTTAAGCTCCCACGCGATCGAGAGCGGGTCGTTCGGCCGGCTGCAGGATAGACAGGGAATCCCGTTACGAGGAGATTCGTCCCAGACGACCGTACGTCCGCAAAGCGTCCCGGAGCCGGTCGTGGGGGAGCGCGTGGACGCGGATCCTGTCCGCCCCCGTCATCGTCTCCGCGGCGACCAGGGCGTTCACGATCGCTTCCTCAACCGCCTGGACGGTCGCGTAGTAGAGGGGATCGAGATCCTCGTTGGGGAGCATCAATACCGCACGGGTCCTCACGGAGGCGCCCGCGGGTTCCGGTGTCCCCGCCGGCGCCCCGGCGCCACGGTTCGCTGTCGAGAACGCCAGGAAGAGGTCCCCCGAGGTCGTCTCACCGACGCCGCCGACGCGCGTGACCCCTAGCGCCGCGCGGCGGGCGAGGTGACGGAGCTGGTGCGGGATAAGCGGCGCGTCCGTCGCCAGGATGACGACGATCGACCCCTCGCGGCCGGTGACCTCGACGCCGGCAGCCTTCCTGCCGGTGGGTGCCGGCGGACCGGGAAGCAGGTCCGGGATCTCCTTCCCGACCGACACGCCGGCGACACGCAGCTCCTCGCGCCGGCCGTGATTGCACTGGGCGAGCACGCCCAACGTCCAGCCACCCCCCTCCTCTTCGGTGATCCGCGAGGCGGTGCCGATCCCGCCCTTGAAGCCGTGGCAGATCATCCCCGTCCCGCCGCCGACATTCCCCTCCGCCACCGGCCCGGGCGCGGCGCCGTCCAGCGCGGCGAACGCGTGCTCGCTGGTGACGTGATGGCCGTTGATGTCGCTCAGGAGGCCGTCCCACGTCTCGGAGACGACCGGGAGCGCCCAGCGGAAGCCCGGATGCTGACGGTGCATCCAGCGGACCGCCGCGTCGCGGACGACACCGACGCTGTGGGTGTTCGTGAGGAGGACGGGTCCCGTCAGGAACCCCGAGTCGTCGATCCACGCGGTGCCGGTCATCTCGCCGTTGCCGTTCAGCGCGAACCAGGCGGCGAACACCGGGTCAGCGTCGTGCTTGCCGCGCGGGTGGACTGCGGTCACCCCCGTCCGGACGGGGCCTTGTCCCTCGAACCGACGACCCTCGCCCGCGATCAGCGTCGTGTGGCCCACCTCGACGCCAATGACATCGGTCAGTGCGTTGAGCGGACCCGGCGTCCCGTCGAACGGGATCCCGAGGTCGCGGGCGCGCGGCTTGACGCCCGCGCTCACCGGCCGGCCGCGCGGCGCCCGACGCGCTGCCTCGGGTCGGCGCCGGGGGCACGGCTCGCCGCGTGCTCGGCCAGGAACGCGATCGCCCGCTCCTCGGCCCACGTCCGGGGCCGCCAGGGCGGACCAGCGACGAAGCCGGCGTGTCCGCCACGGGCGGTGAACTCGCACGTGACCGCGTCCGAAGCGCGTCGCTCGACCTCGGATAGCACGCGGGCGGGCAGGAACGGGTCGTCGGCCGCGCTCACGAGCAGGGTGGGCACACGGATCCGGTCCACGTAGTCGATCGAGGAGGAGCGCGCATAGTAGTCATCGGCGTCGGCGAAGCCGTGGATCGGCGCGATCGCCGAGTCGTCGATCTCGCGGAACGTGCACGCGCGACGGACTCCCTCCACGTCGACGATCCCCGGATGGCGCTCGTCGAAGCGAAGCGCTTTTTCCTTGAGGGTCTCGATGAAGTAACGGACGTAACGAGGTCCCAGGCCGGACTCGAGGTAGCGCGACGCGGCGGCCAGATCATAGGGCACGGAGATCGTCGCCGCGGCGCGGACCGCGTCCGGCACATCGGCGCCCATCTCGCCCAGCCATTTGAGGAGGACGTTCCCCCCGAGGCTCACGCCGACCAGCACGAGCTCGAGGCCGGGCTCGCGCTCGATCAGGCCGCGCACGACGCCGTCCAGGTCCTGTGTCTCCCCCGAGTGATAGAGCCGTCGACCGCGGTTCATCATGTACTGGCGGCGGGCGAGAACCCGACGGGGACCGGATCCCGGCGGCGGAGTGCAGGAGCGGAAGTTGAGTGCCAGGCCGCGCCAGCCGTGGCGGCGGCCGAGGTCGAGAAGTCCGAGCATGTAGAGCGATCGCGAGCACCCCTCCAGGCCATGCAGGCCGAGAAGGAGCGAGGCGCCGGAGAAGCCGGAGGGGCCGCAGTGGCCGGAGGGGCCGCCCAGCCAGTCGAGGGCGAGCTCGTCGCCGTCAGGCGTCGCCCACGTTTCCCGCTCCAGCGGAACCCGCGGCCCCCGGCGGAGGACGCGGCTCCAGAGGGTCTGCAGGTGGGGTCCCGGAAGCCACCACGCGGGCCGGAACGGACGGAACGGTTCAGCGCGCATTCGTCATCGCCATGTGGTCACGAGGTATAGGAGGAGCGCCGTGCTGCCCGCGTAGAGAACCGCCATCACCCATCCGTGCGAAGGCACCCACCCCGCCGGCCGGAGGATCGCCGCCGCGGCCCCGACGGCGCCCACGTGAAGGGCGGTCAGGCCGAACCCGGGCCGTCCGAGCGGCCAGAGGAGCGCGGCCAGGGCTACGAGCCCGGCCGCGAACCACACGAAGGTCCCGCCGACGCCGAGGCGCGAGGCGAGCGTGCGGTCCTCCCGCGCGGCGTCCTCGGCCATCTGATACACCTGGGTGAGCGGGTAGAGCGCCGCGACCGCGACACAGGCGGCCGCCAGCGACCCGGACGCCGTCCCGCCGAGGCGCCATCCGCCGCCCGCCGCGCTCCACCCCAGAACCCAACCGAGACCGCCCTGGCCGCCGACGATCGCCGCCGTCGACAGGACCGGTGAGTGCTTCCAGCGGAACGCCGGGTGCGAGTACGCCGTGAAGATCGCCCACAGAGCGAGGTAGGCTACCGTGAAGCCGACTCCGACGAGCGGCGCGAGCAGCGCGCCGGCGCCCTGCAGGAGCACGCTCCCCCTCGCCAGGTCGCGCGGGACGGCCGGCGGGCGGGCCAAGCCCCCGATCGGGCCCGTGTCCCGGTCGTAGGCCGAGTTGAAGGCGTTGGCCCCCGGGTAGAGCGCGAGGTGGACGAGGAGAAAGCCGAGCGTCGTCCGCGCCGTCCACCCGCCGGGCGCCCAGTACGCCCCCCACACGTAGATCGGGGCGAGCACGTACACGAACGGGAACCTGAGGTGGAGGAGCGCGCCCACGCCAGCTCTCAGCGAATCTCCTCGAGGAGTTCCCGCGCCTCCTCCTGCTCCACCTGGTCGAGCCGGCTCCTGGCCGGCAGCGACAGGACCCGCGCGAGCTCCCGCCGGGCCGCGTCCTCCTGTTCCAGTCTGGCGTACGTCCGACCGAGCTCGAGGCGGGCGGTGACGTCGTCCGGCGCCAGCTCGATCGCGCGCCGGAGGTACACCTCGCTCTCCTCCAGGCTGACCTCCGGATAGCCCCCGAGGAACCGGCGGGCGACCGTCTTCGCCACCGGGTGGACGGTCGCCAGCTCGCGATGGAATACGCCCAGGAAAACGTAGGGAGCGAAATCGGAGGGATCGAGAGTCGTTGCCCGCTCCGCCGCCGCCTTGGCCCGCCCGCCCAGCGCGATGACGTCACGGGCGCGATGGATCCGATAGACATAGGCGAGGTGTCGCCCGTAGCGCCCCAACGCGACCGCCAGCGCCGTATGGGCGCGAGAGATTCCCGGCCCTGCCCGGACCGCCCGCTGGGCCAGCGCGACCGCCTCCTCCAGGAGCGGCTCGTCCCCGCCCGGTCCGGGAGTCTCCGCGGCCAGGGCCGAGAGCGCCAGCGAAGTCTTCCAGAGCAGGGCCGGGTCCTCGGAGCTTCCCGCGAGTCCCTGCCGGTACGCCGCGATCGCGTCCTCGGTCCGGTGTGCGGCCATCAGGCTGTCGCCGCGCGCCACCGCGCGCTCGGGTTGGGCAGCCCCGGGGGCGGGCGCGGCGGCGCCGGCGATCAGCAAAAGGGTCAGGGTCCATCCCGGCGGCCAGTCAGGAGATCTCGTCGCGGAGCTCCCGCGCCTGATCCTTGAGCACACGGTCGAGCTGCTCCCTGGGCGGCAGCGCCAGGGCGCGCTCGATCTCGCGGAGCGCGGCATCCTCCCGGTCCATCTCGGCGTACGTGCGGGCGAGCTCCAGATGGGTGAAGATGATCCCCGGCTCGAGCCTTCGCGCGCGTTCGAGCGCGGCCGCGCTTCGCTCGAGCGAAGCATCGGGGAGACCGCCGAGGAACGTCTTCGCCACCCCACGGAGGAAGAAGTTCAGGGTCGCGACCTCGCGGTGCCACGCGCCGAGCACGATGAAGGACCGGTAGTCATTGGGGTCGAGCGCCGCCCCGCGCTCGGCTTCATGGTACACTTCGCGCGCCAGCTCGACCTTGCGCCGGCCGCCCTGGAAGAGCGCATGACGGCCGAGCGCCGCGGCCAGCGTGCTGTGGGCACGCGACAGGTTCGGGGCCCGGCGGACCGCGCGCCGGGAGAGGTCGACCGCCTCCTCGTAGAGCGCCTCGTCGCCGTCCTCGCCCGGCCGCTCCTCGGCCAGGTTCGTCAGCGTCCGCGCCAGTCGGATCGCCAGCTCGACGTCGTCCGGTTGGCGCGCGAGCCCGGCCCGGTACGCAGCGATCGCGCCCTCGGTGTCGAACGCGGCCATCAGGCTGTCGCCGCGCGCGGCGGCGCCCGCGACGCCCGGGGGCGCGACGGGGCCGGCGGGCTGGGCGATGAGGGACTGTGCGCCGAGAACAAAAGCCGACCCGACGAGGGTCATGATGCTGCAGGAGAAGCGCCACATGGGCGCTTGAATATACCCGGGCGGCGGGTCGTCGGTGCCCGGAGCCTTACAGCGGCAGCGCGAACCCGCGCGTCGACTCCAGCCTCCGCTGCACCCGGTCCGCGACCGCCGCCAGCTCGGCCTCCTCCTCCACGAGGTTGCACGCGTCGGTTTCCACGACCAGGACCGGCGAGCGGTCGTAACGCGCGATCCACTCCTCGTAGTGGTGGTTCAGTTGCTCCAGGTACGCGATCGGGATCTCCTGCTCGAAATCCCGCCCGCGCGCGCGGATCCGCTCCTTCAACACCGGCACCGACGTGCGGAGATAGATCAGGAGGTCGGGAGGGGTCAGGAACTGGGTCATCACGTGGAACAGCTCGCGGTAGTTGGCGAAATCGCGGTCGTCGAGGAGCCCGTTCTGGTTCAGGTTGCGGGCGAAGATCTCGGCGTCCTCGTAGATCGTCCGGTCCTGGATCACCGACTCGGGCGCGGCCAGGATCTCCTGGTGGTGCTGGAAGCGCTTCGAGAGGAAATAGATCTGGAGGTGGAACGACCAGCGGTCCATCCGGGCGTAGAAATCCGCCAGATACGGGTTGCCCTCGACGTGCTCGTAATAGGGCCGCCAGGCGAACCGCCCGGCGAGCAGCCCGGTCAGGGTCGACTTTCCCGATCCGATGTTGCCGGCGACCGCGCAGAACGTCTTCATCGGGCTCGGGTTCCCGATCGCCCTTGCGCCGCCGGCAGATCGAGCTCTCCCTGACCGGCCTCGATCGCCCCGATCCGGTGCTCGAGGAGGACCCGGACGGCGGCGTAATCGGCCTCGCTCCCGACGAAGTCGAGCCGCGAGACATCGATCGTCAGGAGGGGGCCCGGGTAGCTGGCGAAGAAGTCCTCGTACGCTGCGTTCAGCCGCCGGACATAATCGCGCGTGATGTCGCGTTCGAACGGCCGGTTGCGGGTCCGGATCCGGTCGACGAGCGCATCGGCGCCGGACCGCAGGTAGAGGACGAGATCGGGCGGGACGACCTCGGGCGCCAGGCTGTCGTAGAGCCGCCGCCAGATCCCGTAGTCGCCGGCCGACAGCGTGAGCTCGGCGAAGATCCGGTTCTTCGCGAACAGGTAGTCGCAGAAGATCGGCCCGGGATCGCTCCGGAGCGCGCGTGCGATCTCGCGCTGCTGGCGGAAGCGGGCCAGCAGGAAGAACAGCTCGGTGTCGAAGGCGTAGCCCTCGATATCCTGGTAGAAGCCGCCGACCAGGAACGGGTTCTGCTCGACCAGCTCGAGGCAGCGCCGCCCGCCCCTCTCGGCGTGGAGGCGGTGGACGAGCGACGTCTTGCCGGCGCCGATCACGCCCTCGATCACGATGTAGCGGACGCTCTGCATGGGGAGGATCCCCAGCGTGAGTGGCTAGCGGTTGAGGTTTAAGATATTGACGAGGATGAGGAGCACGATGACGTACGGCAGGTAGGGAGCGAAGGGGGCGGGCGAGAGCCCGAAGATCCAGAGCAGGAAGAGGACCGCCGCGAGCCCCAACAGCATCGCGGCAAGCTAACCGCGGCGGGAGCGGGCGGCCCGCCCGGAGGGCGGCCGGCGACGACGGGCGGCCAGCGTTGCCCGCCCTCGTTAGCGGGCATAGGTTCGCCTCCCGACCGTGATCTCGAATCCGACGACCGCGTCCCGGACTGCCTCCCGCGTCCTTCGAATCGGCCACAGCCCCGACCCCGACGACGCGTTCATGTTCTTCGGCCTCGCGACGGGCGCCGTCACGATCCGTGACTTCCGGGTCGAGCACGTTCTCGAGGACATCCAGACACTCAACGAGATGGCCCGGGCGGGCGGAATCGAGGTCACGGCGATCAGCGCCCACGCCTATCCGTTTGTCGCCGACGACTACTGGATCCTCCGGTGCGGCGCCTCGATGGGGATGGGCTACGGGCCGATCGTCGTGGCACGCCCGGAGGGCCCGGGCACGGTCGAAGCGCTGGCGGGCCGCCGCGTCGCGATCCCGGGCCGGCTGACGACCGCCTATCTCGTCGCGCAGCTCTACCTGCCGGACTTCGAGGCGGTCGAACGCCCGTTCGACCAGATCCTAGACTCCGTCCGCGAGGGCGAGGCCGACGCCGGTCTCGTCATCCACGAGGGTCAGATCACCTACGGGGACTACGGCCTCGCCAAGGTGGCCGATCTGGGCGCGCTCTGGCAGGCGGACACGGGACTACCGCTGCCGCTCGGGCTCGACGTCGTGCGCAAGGATCTCGGGCGTGAGCTGGCGGGCGAGATCTCGGCGGGGCTGGGGGCCTCGATCGACCACGCCTTCGACCACGAGGACGAGGCGGTCGCCTACGCGCTCGAGTACGGCCGCGGGCTCGACCCCCAGCGCGCGCGGACGTTCGTCAGGATGTATGTCAACGAATTCACCCGGGACATAGGGGAAGTGGGTCGCCGCGCGCTCGAAGCGCTGTTCGAGAAGGGCGCGCGGGCGGGGCTCCTTCCCCCCGTCGCCCCGATCGAGCTCCTCTGATCTTCGCCCAAGGAGATCGTGCGATGCGCGTGATTCCGCGGTTCCTGCTTTTCGCGATCCTGCTTTCCGCGACCCTGCTCCCTGCGGCCGGCGCCTCCGCGCAGATCCCCTACGGGGAGGAGCCCGCCGAGCGGCCGCCCGCGGCGGAGGAAGTGCCGGATCCCGAGGCGATGCCCGAGCCCGTGCCTGCCGTGGAACCCGAGGTCGCCGCCGAACCGGAGCCGCTTCCCGTGACGGGGATCGTGGATCAGATCTTCACCGGCTTCGGCGGCAGCATGCGGACGCTGATCCGTACGGAGGCGGAGTGGAATGGTTTCTGGCGGCAGGCGCAGGGGGGCCGGGACCCCATTCCACCCGCGCCGGAGATCGACTTCGGCACGCAGATGGTCGTCGCCGCGGCGCTGGGAGCCCGGCCGACGGAGGGGTACTCGATCGACATCGCGAGCGTCCAGGCGTCCGAGGAAGGGATCCACGTCGAGGTCGTCGAGATCTCGCCCGGAGAGGGCTGCCTGATCAATCGGACGGAGACGACCCCGGTCAAGGCGGTCGCCGTTCCGAAACGGCCGGGCCTGGTGACCTTCAGCGAGCAGAGCACGGTCCGCGAATGCGGATGAGCCTGCGCGCGGCCGTTCTGCTGCCGGCCGCCGGCGCGTCCCTCGCTGCCCTGCTGGCATGCGCGAACGGCCCGCCGCCCCGGATGGAGGGGCCGACGCCGCATGCGGGGGAGGGTGAGAGTCTGGCGATCGATCCTCTCTACGAGAACCTCTACAGCGGGATCGAGGAGCCGCGCCGGGCCCTCATTCGGAGCGAGGCGGAGTGGCGGGACATCTGGATCGAGCTGACCGGCGCTCAGGAGCCCGCGGTCGAGCCGCCGGCGGTCGATTTCCAGCGTCGGGCGGTGGTGGTGGCGGCGATGGGGTCCCGGCCGACAGGCGGATACACGATCCGGGTCGCGAGCGCCCGCATGGCGGGCGACCGGCTCGCCGTCGAGGTGGTGGAGACCTCCCCGGGGCCGACCTGCCTCCTGACCCAGGCGTTCACCGCGCCCGCGATCGCCGTCGCGGTCGAGGGCCCACCCGCGGAGGTTGCGTTCGTGGATCGCGAGGAGACCCACTCCTGCGAGTGATCGGGGCGGTTACGTGCCCAGGATGACCGGCAGAGCGTGCGGCTCCTCGCGCCCCCCACGGCGCGGCGCGTGTCGAACGAGGTCCTCGAGCGGCGTCTCGGGCAGCCTCTCGTAGAGGGTCGTCCGCTGGATCGGCGTGAAGCCGGCCTCGCGGATCAGCTCCCGCACCTCGGCCACCGACGCCGTGTTGACGTATGCCGCCTCGGCGTGGACCGACTCCTCGAACAGGGTCCCGCCGAAGTCGTCGGCTCCCCAGTGGAGGGCGACCTGACCGGTCTTCTTCCCTTCCGAGAACCAGGACGCCTGGATGTGATCGACGTTGTCGAGGTAGAGCCGGCTCGTCGCGATGACGCGCAGGTAGCTGGCCGGCCCCTCCGGCGCGGGCTTCACCTTCTCGAGCGGGGTGTTCCCCGGCTTGAAGGACCACGGGATGAAGGCGGTGAAGGCGCCGGGACGGTCGGCGCGGGTCGCCTCCGCGAGCGCCCGCGACCGGTCCTGGAGCGAACGCACGCGGTCCAGATGCTCGATCCGCTCGGCCGCGGTCTCGATCGACCCGTACATCATCGTCGCGGTCGTGCGGAATCCGACCCGGTGGGCGGTCTCATGGACCTCGAGCCACGCCTCGGGCCCGCCCTTCTTGATCCCGAGTTTCTTCCGGACGCGCGGTGCCAGGATCTCGGCTCCGCCGCCCGGGATCGTGCGCTGGCCGGCGTCCCATAGCGCCTCCAGCACCTTCTGGAGCGATAGCCCCGACACCGCGGCCATGCCCTGGATCTCGACCGCACTCCAGAAGTGAGGGGTGACGGAGGGAAAGCGGGCGACCGCCTCGCGGACGAGGTCGAGGTAATACGCGAATGGCAGGTCCGGGTTGACCCCGCCCTGGAGGAGGACCGTCGTCGCGCCCTGCTCGACGGCCCAGCCGATCTTCTCGAGCACCTCTTCCACCGTGTGCGTGTACGCATCGGTCGCGTCCGCGTGCCGATAGAACGCGCAGAAGACGCAGTCGATGTTACAAACATTTGTGTAATTGGGATTGGAGTCGATGACGTACGTGACCTCGCGGGCCGGGTGGCGCCGGAACCGCTCGGCATTGGCGAGCGCGCCCAGCTCGGTCAGCGGGATCTCAGTGAGCAGACGCTCGCCGTCGGCCGCCGACAGGCGCTCGCCGCCGGCGATCTTCTCTCGCAGGTATTCCAGGTTGACCGGCATGGCGCCCCAATCTCGTGGCGCCGAGCGCACCCTGCCAGCGGACGGGCTTCCGCGGGCTACGACTCGAAGAGCCGCAGGTACTCCCCGTAGCCTTCCTTTTCCAATTCCTCCACCGGGATGAACCGCAGCGCGGCCGAGTTGATGCAGTAGCGGAGCCCGGTGGGCGGTGGACCGTCCTCGAACACGTGACCGAGGTGGGAATCGGCGTTCCTCGACCGCACCTCGACGCGGGTGAAGATGAGCTTCCGGTCCTCCCGGCGGACGATGTTCGCCGGCTCGAGCGGGCGGGTGAAGCTGGGCCAACCCGTGCCCGAGTCGAACTTGTCGAGCGAGCCGAAGAGCGGCTCGCCGGAGACGATATCTACATAGATCCCGGCGCGGGGGTTGTCCCAGAACTCGTTTCGGAACGGCGGCTCGGTCGCGTCCTCCTGGGTGACCCGGTACTGCAACGGGGTGAGGGTGCTGCGCAGCACCGACTCCGACGGCCTGGAGCCGCTCTTCCGACTAGTCTCCGCATCCGATGCCTGCGCGCACGCCGCGCCGGCCAGGAGAACGGTCGAGATCAACGACAGAACGATCGCTCTCACCACGGGGTATGTCCTCCTCGGCAGTTCCTGTAATATACACCCGGGGGAACGAAGAGATCGTATGAAGACGGGGATCGTCATCGTGCTCGTGCTCGCGGGCGGCCTCGCTGCCGTCCTCCTCGCTGACGGGAGCGCGGCCCGCCGACCGGAGCCCAGATCCGCCTCTATCGAGCTCTCGACCGATCCGAACGACGACGTTTCCCGGCAGAGTGTGGCGACGTTCGCGGGCGGCTGCTTCTGGTGCGTTGAGGAGGCGTTCGACGAGGTGAAAGGCGTCGTCTCGACCACCTCCGGCTATACCGGCGGACATACCAAGGACCCATCGTACGACGAGGTCACCGTGGGCGATACCGGCCACTTCGAAGCGGTCCGGGTCCGCTACGATCCCGCGGTCGTCAGCTACCGCCAGCTCCTCGACGCCTTCTGGCGTAACATCGATCCGACCGATCGGGGCGGTCAGTTCTGCGACCGGGGCGACTCGTACAGAAGCGCGATCTTCTACCACGACCCCGACCAGAAGCGGCTCGCCGAGGCATCCCGGCGGGCGATCGAGGAATCGAGGCTCTTCCAGGGACCGATCGTCACCGAGATCGTGGCGGCCGGCGAGTTCTATCCTGCCGAGGAGTACCACCAGAACTACTACCAGAAGAACCCGATCCGCTACAAGTTCTACAAGTGGAACTGTGGTCGGGCGGCACGGCTGGAGGAGCTCTGGGGGGAGAAGTCGTAGCGCCCGGTCCCCAGCACACCTTGCCGTAGCCAGCCGCGCATGCTGCTGATCGACGCCGGCATGATCGCCTTCTCGGCCTGGCACGCCCTCAAAGGGCGTGTCGAATGGCCGCTCACCTTCCAGGTCCCGCGGATGCTCCGCCCGCTCGTCGCACAGGCGCAGGACACGTATGTCCTCTGCTGGAACGGCGCGCGTCTCTGGAAGCGGGAGCGCTGGCCGGCCTACCGCGACCGGCCCGAAATCTGGGATCACGCCGGTAAGGACGACTTCGAAGCGATGCTGGCCGCGCTCGGTGCGCTGGGCGCCGTCCAGTACCGCGCGGAGCGCCTCGAGGCGGACGAGATCCTGGCTGCCTTGGTCCACCGCTTCGCCGGCTCCGAGGAGCTCGTCCTCCGCTCCGACGACAAGGACTTCATGCAGCTTCTTTCCGGATCGACCCGTATGGAGGGGCGGGTCCGCGGGACGGTCCGGTTTTCGGACGTGAAGAAGGTCCTGGGCGTGACGCCGGCGTTCGTGGCCGACTTCCTGGCGCTGGCCGGCGATCCGGCGGACGGGATCCCACGGATCGTCACCCCCTCCGCGGCCCGGCGGTTGATCGAGTCCCGCGGCCACGTGCGTGACTGGATCGACCGCGACCTCCGTGTGGATGGCCGCCTCGAGGCCGCGATCGAAAACGGCCGGGAGCAGCTCCGGCTCAACCTCGAGCTCGTCGATCTCTCTCCGGCGGCCCTCGCCGATGCGGGCGTCTCCGTGCCGGCCGAACCGCTACTCGATGGGTGGGGAGAGCCGGCCATCGCCCGGGCGATCGGGGAGCGGACCGGTATCGACTATCTGTCTGCGGAGGGGCTAGGCGATGATTTCGCGGTGCTGCGCGACTGGGGCGAGAAGACGCGCGAGCGGCTCGGCGCGTGAGGGAGCGTCAACTCGGGCATCGGCCGCGTCACGAACAATCTTCGACACGGCCTGGCCAGCCAGCGCGCCCATTTCGTCGATCGGCTGACCCGCGCGCTGTCGGTGGCAATGCCGGTGTTGGCGTACATCTGCCGGTAGAGCTTGGAGATCAGGATGAACGCCAGGCGGCTCCGCAGGCTGGAGGCCACCCGGGACCGCTTCCAGATCGATCGGAAGCTGTAGAACCGGTCCCAGACACCCTGGGTCCGCTCGCGGATCTCTCCAGGAGACATGGTGGGATGCGGGATGTAGAGCTTTGGTCGCAGGATCTGCGGGATGAGCCAGTAGCGGGTCAGAGGGTACCCGGCGATCCGGGTGCCATCGTCCGCCATCGCCTTCTCCCATTCCAGGAAGTCGAGCGTGCCGGGAAGCGGCGACAGCATGACGAACTGGGCGAAGGCGATGTCCGCCTCCTGGGCCAGCTCCACGGTCGCATCGAACGAATCCGGCCGGTCGGTCGGAAGGCCGAAGATGAAGGAGCCCAGGACGTGCAAGTCGTGCCGTCGGAACGTGCGCAGCACCTTCACGAGATCGTCCCCGGCGGAATTGAAGTTCTTGTAGATCGCCTTCAGCCCCTCCGGCGTGACCGTCTCGACACCGACCAGGGCGCCCCGGATCCGGGCCTTGCGCATCGCGTCCATGAACTCCGGATCGTCGGCGACCTCCATCGTGATCTGCGTGAAGAACACCATGTCGTCCGGCAGCTCGGCCAGCCGGGCCATCAGCTCGAACCGCTCGGCGCGGATCGCTTCCAGCTCCTGGAGCCGGCTCTTGTTGGCCCGCCGGTCGGCCACTTCCAGGTCCCTGAGCGAGACCGGATAGAAGTTGTCGTCGCTGAGCAGGACGAACCGGTAGCCTCGCCGCCGCAGGGCGACGAGCTCATCGATGACCCGGTCCGCGGTGCGCTGGCGCGGGCGCTGCCCGTCGGTCCGCCACACCGAACAGAAGGAGCAGTGCTTCGGGCATCCGCGCACGGTCTGGACCGAGCCCCACATGTAGCGATCGGGCGGCATCAGGTCCCAGCGCGCGGGGACGAACTCGTCCGCCTCGATGCGACCTGCCTCGTAGATCCGGCGCGGACCGCCGTTGGCGCAATCGGCCAGCACGCCCGGCCACGCGACGTCGCCGTCGCCCTTGACCACGGCGTGCGCCCCGCCCAGCTCGTGCACTTCCTCCGGATAGAGGCCGGCGTGGATCCCACCGAAGACGACAGTGGCACCGCGATCGCGCGCCAGGTGCCCGACCTCGTAGCCTCGCAGCGCGTTGAAGGTGTGGATCCCGATGCCGACGACGTCGCCCGCCGCGACCCGCTCGGGGTCGAAGGGCTCGACCGTCTCGTCGACGATGATCGGGTCGCCGAAGCGCTCCGGCGTGGCGCCCGCGATGACGTACAGCCAGCGGGGCACGATCACCCCTACGCCGAAGGACAGATCGCTCGGATTGACGAGGTGTACGCGCATCAGCTCAACAGCTCCTCAGGGGGGATCGACGAACTGCCCGATGAAGAGGATCGTCCCCGTCGTGCGCTCGCGGATCGCGAACAGGAACGGCCGGTCGGCGTAGATCCCTGGCTTCAGAGAGGTCGTCATGGCGACGCTCGTCACCGCGGCGGCCTCGGTTCCCTCCTCGTCGACCTTGACGAACGTCTTGTGCTTGACCTCGTCGATCCAGACGCCGCCGCCGGGCGTTAGGCGGCTGAAGTCCGCTGCACCGGTGAAGGCTAGCTCCATCCCGAGATCCTGCAACATTTCGTTCAGCGTCTTCTCGTACTCGAGCTCGAACCGCGGCAGCTCGACGACGATCTCGGCGGCGCTCAGGCCCTCGGTCAGCTCGGCCCAGCCGCGCGCGTCCAGACCGGCGACCAGTTGGGCGAGCGAGGTCCCCTCCGCCGGCACGACGACCGTCATCGCGAACGCGCCGCCCCCGTAGGGCAGGTCGGCCGCACGGTACGCCTCGGTCTCGACGTAGGGAAACTCGCCGTGTTGGAACATCATCGGGACCGGTTTCTCCACGCCGTCGGCCCGGCGGAATAGCCGCTCGTGCGTCGCTTCGGGGTCGAAGGGGGCGTCCCACAGCCCCTTGAAGTAGGTGGCGTTGATCAGGTACATGACCACGTCGGAGGGGATCGACTCCACGATCTCGGGGATCCGGCCGGACGTGTTCCGGTCGACCCACTCGTTGATCGTCCGCACGGCGTCGGGGCTCGCGAAGTCGAGGGCCGTCACTTCCGCCTCGAAGTAGGCGCGATTCGTTTCGAGGAACTCCGGGATGACCGTGAATCCCATGCGGTACCAGATCGAGTTCGCGACCCTGATCTCGACGGCTGGATCGAGCCCGAGGAGCAGATCGATCACGGCGCGGTACGCGGCGTTGATCTCTTCCAGGGTCAACGCCGAGAACCCCAGCGTCGCCTCCATCTCCTCGCGCGTCTCGCCGGCGGCGCCGTTCATCGTCATCCCGAGCGCCATCGAGATGCTGAGCGGGGAGATGAACACGTTGGTGGTCGCCTCGGCCGCCGAGAGCTCGCGAAAGGCGTCGAAGGCGAACGTGTTGCTGGCCTCGATGAGAGCGACTTCCTGGGGGGTCAGATCGATATCCGGGAGCTCCCCGCCACCCGGGCCGGCCGGCGAGTCGTCGCATGCCGCCAGGGCCAATGTCCCGCCCAGCACCGCGACGCTCATCACGATCACGAGATTGCGAAGTATGATCACCCCTCCGTTTCCGATTGCGTCGCGCCCGTGCTAAACTGCACCTTTGGCGGGCGAGTTCAAGCCCCCCCCTGGTCGCAACCCCCCATCCCGGAGCTAGACAGATGGTCCTACCCCTGGGCGACGACGACAGCCAGCTCCGCATCACGCCGTTCGTCACGTTCCTTCTTATCGCGATCAATGTGATCGTGTTCCTGATCCAGCTCACGCAGGGGGACATCGAAGGGTTCTTCCGGACGTGGGCGGTCATCCCGGCGGAGTACGGCCAGCAGGCGGACCTGCCGCCGACCCACCCGGGGCCGTTCTGGACGACCCTCTTCTCGTCGATGTTCATGCACGGCGGCTGGATGCACGTCTTCGGGAACCTTCTGTTCCTGTGGATCTTCGGCGACAACGTCGAGGAGGCGATGGGGCACGTGAAGTATCTCGTGTTCTACCTGCTGTGCGGCGTCGTGGCGGCCGTCGCCCAGATCCTGATCGACATCGACAGCACGATCCCGAGCCTGGGGGCGAGCGGCGCAATCTCCGGCGTCCTGGGCGCCTACCTGGTGCTCTACCCGAGCCAGCGAGTGCGGGTGCTCCTGCTGCGCTCGATCGTCTGGATGCCGGCCTTCGTCGTGATCGGGATGTGGATCGTCTTCCAGTTCATCAACGGCCTCGGCCAGCTCGCCCAGACCGAGCAGACCGGCGGGGTCGCCTATGCCGCGCACATCGGCGGCTTCGTGGCGGGCCTCGTGCTCGTGTGGGTGTTCCGGAGCTACGGGAGGAGCGCATCGGCGTAACGTCACGTCAGTCCCGCAGAGAAGAACGCTCGCCGCTTGCTAGACCCGCGCCTGCTGGTACTCCTGGATGTCGTGGTCGGCGAGGAGATCGCGGAAGCGCTGGAGCCCCTCGCGCTCGGCCGATCCGATCCGGTAAGTGAAGTTCTCGAGGTAAGCGCGGAGGACGTCCGGCTCGCCTAGCGGGCCCGCATGGCGCTCGGCGATATCGGCCAGGTGCTGGCTTCCGACCGCGAGCGAGCCGCTCAGGAAGCCTGCGAAGCGCTCTCGCTCGCGCCGCGGCACGCCTTGCCGCACGGCCCAGACGCCGAAGACGAACGGGAGCGACTGCCAGGCCCACCACTCGGCCGCCAGGTCGATGGCACGGCCCCACCCGCCGAGGTCCTCGCTCGCGACCACCGCCAGCGCGCGATCCCCGATCAGCAGCAGCGCGTCGACCCCCTCCAGCGGCTCCCCCTCGATCTCCTTTTCCGGTACCCAGATCGGATCGATCCGCCAGCGGGCCCGGGCGAGGAGCTCGAGGAGCCGCTTCGACGTCGCCGACTCGCCCGTAACGCCGATTCGCTTGCCGTCCAGGCGGCGCGGCGGGTGGTGGGCGAGGAGGACGACCGAACGCACGTGCTCCCGGGCGGCGACGCCGAGCTGAGGCGACACGAGGTCGAAGGTCCCGTCGACGGTGAAGTAATCGGCCGCGGCCATGAGCCCGGCGTCGATGACGCCGCTGCGAGCCGCCTCCCCCAGCTCGCGCGGCACCATGTCGACGACCTCGAACGGCGGGTCGTCCCCCCACACATGGTAGAAGGGTGCGGCGTTGAGGTACGGGATCTTCGCGACCTTCAGCGATTCCTCCTATACGCTGTGCCGCCGCTCAACGGGAGATTCTTCGCACCCTGGGAATGAGATCGAAGCCCGTATCGAACGTGAGGATCTCGTCCACTTCGCGGCGCTCCATCGTCGCGGCATGCAGAGTTCAGCCACGCCGCGGGTCGGCAGTATCGCCGGGTCTCAGCCCTGCACCTCGACCTCGCGGTACAGGGCGTCGCGCTCGACGGGAGTCTTTCCGGCCGCGCGGATCATGCGGGTCAGTGTGTCGCGGGTGTGGCCGGCCGCGCTCGTCGCCAGGGCGTAGTGGGCGATCTTCTCATGGCCGATCGTGCCGTCCAGGTCGCTGGCGCCGAAGTTGAGCGCGATCTCCGCCGTCTGCTCGCCGAGCATGACCCAGTACGACTTGACGTGCGGGACGTTGTCGAAGACGAGCCGGCTCATCGCGATCGTCCGCAAGTCCTCGATCGCGGAGGCCTGCCGCTCGACGATCTTCGTCGTTCCGAGCTGGTATTCGAGCGGGATGAACGCCTGGAAACCGCCCGTCCGGTCCTGCTGCTCCCTCAGTTTCAAGACATGGTCGACCCGCTCGGCGTACGTCTCGATGTGGCCGTAGAGCAGCGTACAGTTGGTGGGGATCCCCATCCGGTGGGCGGCGTCGTGGACCTGGAACCACTCGCGCTCCCCGATCTTGTGCTTGAAGAGCCGCTCCCGAACCCGCTCGCTGAAGACTTCGGCCCCGCCTCCGGGGAGTGCGTCCAGGCCCGCCTCGACCATGTCCCCGAGCACCCGCCCGATCGGGCGCTTCCCGATCTTGGCGAAGAAGTCGATCTCGACGGCCGTCCACGCCTTGATCGTGAGGTCGGGAGCCTTTTCCCGGATCCGGCGGACGATCTCGACGTACTTTTCGTACGGCCACTTGTGGTGGAGGCCGCCCACGATGTGGATCTCGCGGATCTCGTCATCGACGTGGGCCAGCATCTCGTCCCAGTCCATCTCGTAACCGTGAGGGTCGTTCCGCGGCCGCGCGGCGAAGTCGCAGAAACCGCATGTCAGTACGCATATATTTGTAGGATTGAGCTGGCGGTTGAGGACGAAGTAGACCCTGTCGCCGTGGAGCCGCCGGGCGGCGTGGTCGGCCATTCGCCCGAGGGCCGGCAGGTCCCAGGTCTCGAGGCAGGCGAGGCCGTCCTCGTGGTCCAGCCTCCCGCCTTCCAGGACCTTCGACCAGATACGCTCGAGCGCCGGGTCGCGGAACTCGATCTCGGGCGGCCCTGCGACCGCGGGATCGAGAGTCGCCATCCCGTGCGGCTGAAATGCCGTGAGGGGCGCCATGAACGGCGGAAGTTCGCCGGGCGGCGAAAACCGGTCAAGAAGAGGGCGAAACACGGCCACCGGCCGACACGAACGATCTGCGAAACCGTCTGTTCGACGAGGTGTTTCCGCTGTTTCGGGAGGCGTCGCGGGCCGGGGCGTCGCAGGTCGCACGCTGATCCAGGCGCGCCGTCGCACCATCACGCCGGATCAGCCGACGAGATCGCGGTACTCGGGGTTTTGCTCGATCACGTGCCGGACGAAAGGGCAGGTCGGGATCACGCGGAGGTCCTCTTCCCGCGCGTAGTCGAGGGCGTGGAGCACGAGCTTCTCGCCGACGCCACGTTCGCGGTCCTCCTCGGGAACGAACGTGCTCCGGTAATCGAGGACGCCATCAGCCGCCTTCGCGTACTCGAGCCGCGCCTCGCCGTGGCCGGACTCGACCGTGAACCGCCCCTTCGTCTCGTCGTGCTGGAACTCCATGTCTTCCCCTTCCTACAGCTTCTTTCAGCGCATCGCCGGCAGGTTGGCCGCCGGCAGCGGCTCGAACTCACCGGGACGATAACGATACGCCGGCCGGCCCGGGAAGGCCGCCAGCAGCCTCCCGTTCTCGGCCGGCAGGTCGCGGGCCACGATCCAGCGGCCCTGGAGCCGCGGGTCGTTCGCCAGAAGGTGAGGCAGGTACAGCGTGTAGCCCTGGGCATCGTGGGCGATGCGGCCGCATGGCCGGGAGCGCGGCTACCCGGATGTGGACTCCCGGCTGCGCTTGCCATCCTCGCCATCCGCCTCGGCAGAAGAGCGCTCACGCCCTGCTCTCTTCGGCGATCCCGTACTCCCCCCACCGCCGGTCCACCAGCCGCACGACCTCCGGGTCCATCTCGATCGGGTTCGGATAGCCGGGCTTCCAGGTCGCGTCGATCGCCATGCGGCCGCGGTAGCGGGGCCAGGCGCCATCGAGCCGCACCTCGCTGAAGACGACGTCGCGGGCGGCGTCGAAACGCGTGAAGATCCCCCACAGGAGGAGGGTCCGGTCATCGAGTGGAACGTCCTCGGAGACGACCGCCACCCACTGGACGCGGCCGAGCCGGGGGCTCCGCGCCAGCGATTCCGCGACCGCGCGGCCGGTTCTGCCATCGCGCTCGCGGACACGGGCCACGAGAAAAGGCGCCCCGGCGGCGGCCCGCGGGTCCGTTGTACCCCGCGGCCCCAAACCGGCCCCCGGGCCGCCGTACGCGCGCCACGAGACGACGCGGGAATCGGCGCCATCGGGCGGCATGAACGGGGCGTCCGGACCGCCCGGGAGATCGGCGAGCCCCGCCGGGAGGTCGCCGGCACCAGCCTGCGCGCCGCGGTCCACGGGTCGCTCGTCCCCCGAGATCCCGCCCGCTCCCGTCGTGCAGTCGAGGATCAGCTTCGAACCCAGGTTCATCGTGAACGAGGTGAAGTCGAGCGTGTCCTGTGGCACGCCGGGAAGAAGCAGCGCGTCCTCGGCTGCCGTCCAGTGCGCGCGGAACGCCTCGAGCACGGCGTCCCAGTCGGCGACGTCGACTCCGGCATCGACGACGATCAGGACCTTGGTCAGGGCGAGCTGCCCCTGTCCCAGAAGCGCGAGCGCGGTCTTGACGGCCTCCTTGCGGTGGCGCTGCCGGACCGAAACGACGAGCAGGTTGTGGAAACCGGCCTCGAACCACGCGTGGAGGTCGACGACCGCGGGGTGGACGAGCCGGATCAGCGGCCCCGCGATCCCCGCCACCGCCTCTCCCATCGCGACGTCCTCCTGGGGCGGCACGCCGACGACCGCGGCCGGATAGATCGGCCGCTCACGGCTCGTAATCCGCCCCACGTGAAAGACCGGAAACGGCGCGGCGTGGGAGTAGTGCCCGAAGTGGTCGCCGAAAGGGCCCTCCATCTCGCGCTCGAAGGGCGGCACCAACCCCTCCAGCATGAACTCGGCGGACGCGGGCGCCGATACTTCGACGGTCTCGCAACGGACGAGCTCGGTCGGCGCACCCCTCAGGAAGCCGGCGAACGCGAGCTCGTCGATCCCTTCCGGCAAGGGCGCGACCGAGGCCAGGAGCGTGATCGGATCGGCGCCCAGCGCGACGGCGACCGGCAGCGGCTGCCCGAGCGCCTCGGCGGCGGCGTAGTGGTAGCCGCCTCCCTTCATGATCTGCCAGTGCATCCCGGCGCGCAGGCCGTCGTAGACGTGCATCCGGTAGATCCCCAGGTTCCGGCGTCCGGTCGCGGGGTCTTCGGTCACGACCAGCGGGAACGTGATGAAGCGTCCGCCGTCCTCCGGCCAGCAGGTCAGGATCGGCAGGTCATCCAGCGTGAGGTCGTCGGCGACAGCATGCAGGGATGAGCCCGGCCCGCGCCGCCCCCGCGTCGTTCTCCGCACCCGCATGTGACGCAGGCCGAGCAGCGTCCGGCGCGCGCCCCAGAGCGCTCGCGGCGAAGGCGGCATGAGCTCCTCGGCCACCCCCAGGAGCTCCACGCCGATCTCCTCGGGCTCCCGCCCCAGCGCCCACTCGCACCGCCGGGCGGCGCCCAGGATGTTAGCGGCGACCGGGAACTGCGATCCCTTCACGACCTCGAAGAGGAGCGCCGGGCCGTCCGCCCGAACGACGCGGGTGACGATCTCGGTGATCTCGAAGCGCGGGTCGACCTCGACGGGAACGCGCGCGAGGTCGCACCGGGTTTCGCAGTGTTCGAGGAAAGAGCGGAGATCCGGGAAGGGCGCTCCGCGCGAGCGGCTCATTCGTCCGAGGGGTCGACGGCGACCGTCTCCAGCCAGGCGAGGATCTCGGCACCAAAATCCGCGAAGACGACGAGGTCCGTCTGGAATCTCTCGTAGACCTCGCGCGGGTCGATCCCCAGGTAGCGATGAACGAGGATGTTGCGGATATCCCGCTGCGATTCCAGCTCGCGGAGAATCGTATCGAGCTCCTTGAGCCGCTCCTGAATCGCGGCGGGCCGGAGAATCATCCAGTAAGCTTTTCCGAGAGATGCTTCAGCTGCGACCGCCGCAGATGTGCGGTATCGCGGTAGAGACGGATCGTTTCGAGCTCGAATCGCTCCGTAACCAGCGAATCCGCTTCGTAGACGAGCCGGCCTGTCCGGACGATCTCGAACCGCAGAACCGGAGACGCCGTCGCCAGGTCGACCAGATCCAGCCGCTGGCTGCCCACTCGATCGGCGATCTCCGCTCGAAGTCGGTAGACGGCGTCATCACGCCTGAGAATCGCGAGATCCAGATCCTGCGGAGCCCGATCCTCGTCGCGGGAAAGAGAGCCGAAGAGGTACGCCAGAAGGACGTTCCGTTCCTCGAACAGCGGATGCAGCCTGTCGATGGAGCGCTCGATGTCCGGCGGCAGCTCCGGCATCCTCTTCCACCGTTCGCGATTCCCCATCGTCAGGCGAACCTATCGGCGGCCCCGGAACGGGTCAATCTTTCCCGATTCTCTCCGCGATCGCTTGCCAGACTTCCGTCAGGCCCAGCCGTTCGGCCCAGCCGGCGATCCGGCGGCGGTCGATCTCGTCTCCCGAGATCTCCAGATGGAGGCGATGTCTCGCAGGTGCTTCTCCGGTCCGCCCTCCTGGTAGAAAGCCATCTTGTGGACGATCAGCTCTTCCGGAGGGGCGAAGGCGGCCTCGAGATCGGCGACTGCGCTGACTCGGCGACGGTCTGCGATCTGTCGGCGGTCGAGCTCCGTTCCAGGCACGAAGACATCGATCTTGAATCCCGACAGTACGCCCAGGATCTGGAAGGACCCGCGATCCACGATCGCCTACTCCCGAGGAGGTTCGGAATCCGCGCTGTCTGACGCGCTTTCGAGCTCCGCCGCGCGCCAGCCGTCCGGCATTTCGACCCCGAGCACCTGCAGAACCCGGCCGGTGAAGTCGGCCACCAGATCATCGAGTCCGGCCGGCTTGCCGTACCATCCGGGCGAGATCGGCATGACCGTCACCCCGTCCCGCGCCAGCTCGGCGAGCTGCCGCAAGGTGACCGCGCTGAGCGGGGTCTCGCGAACGCAGAGGACGAGGCGGCGACCTTCCTTGAGCGTGACCGCCGCCGCGCGGGTGACGAGCGAGCTGGCGATCCCCGAGGCGATCTTCCCCACTGTCGAGGTCGAGCATGGGATGACGACCATCGCGTGCCAGGAATTCGATCCCGAGGCGAGCGGTCCCGACAGGTCGGCGTCCGAGAAGAGCCGGGTGGAGAGCCCAGCCACGTCGTCGCGGCCGAGCCCCGTCTCCTCCTTGAGGACGTGCTGCCCCCAGCGGGAGAGGATCGCGTAGGTCTCGCCGCGCCCGCAATCTCCCGCCAGGCGCCTCAGAAGCTCGACGCCGAAGACCGAGCCCGAGGCGCCGGTGATCGCGACGATCGTCCGCATTCGTGGAACCTAGCCGGGCCGAGACTTCACGAGCAACGGAGCCTCGCCCCGTGCGGGTGGATGACGGTTGGCGGCGGCGTCTCAGTATTCCGGCGGCGCATAGACGCTGACAGTCCGAAGCCGCTCCTCCCCTGCGTTCTCGATCTCGTGCGCCTCGCCGGCCTCGATCAGGAGGAGCGAGCCGGGCGACAACTCGACGCTTTCGCCCTCGACCGTAGCCCTGCCGCGACCCGAGGTCACGTACAGCCACTGATCGGCGTTCTCGTGGCGGTTATCGGCTCCTCCCGTCGACTTCCCGGGTCCCAGGATCATGATCGCCGCCTGAGACCGTGACGTCCCGGCCACGACGTGGAAGAAGCTCTCGAAGCTCCGCGTGTCGATGTGCTTCATGATTATCCTCCCCGGCCGAGCAGACCGGCTACGATCGTCACGAGCGCGGCGAACCCGACCCAGACGTTGATCCGGAAGAACGCGAGATCGATGTCGTCGGCTCGAATCTGTTCCCACGCGAGGAGCGCGCCGGTCGCCACGAGCGGAAGCAATGCCGGAACCCATCCCAGACGCCAAACGACGAGCGTCGCGAGGCAAAGCCAGGCCGCGGCGTGTAGACCGCGCGAGATCCGGAGCGCGGTTTCCCGGCCGTAGCGCGCCGGCAGGGAGCGGATCCCCGCCGAGCGGTCGAAGGATTCGTCCAGAGTGCTGTAGATCACGTCGAAGCCGGCCACCCAGCCGAGGGTGAACCCGGCCAGGAGAAGCGCCGGGCCGGGATCGGCGAACGAGAGCCGCGCGGCGAACCAGCCGCCGAGCGGCGCCATCGCGAGCCCCAGACCCACGCCCAGATGGCACCACGGCGTCACCCTCTTGAGATACGGGTAGCCGGCGAACACGGCGAGCGGGATCGGCGCCAGCGCCAGGCAGATGGGGGCGATCAGCCAGGCGGCGATCCCGTACGCGACCGCACCGGCGATCGTCAGCGCCCACGCGTCCTTGAGCCGGAGGGCGCCGCTCGGAAGCTCGCGGGTCCTCGTGCGGGGGTTTTCCGCATCGATTCGCCGGTCGATGATGCGGTTCAAACCCAGAGCCGCCGTCCGGGCTCCCGTTCCGGCCACGAGAACGAGGAAGAGTAGCCGCCACGGGGCGGTCGATCCCGCGCCGAGGAACACACCCGCGAACAACATCGGAAGCGAGAAGAGGGTGTGCTCGAACCGGACGAAGCGGCCGTAGGTGCGGACGCGTCCCGCCGGCGCGGGGGCTACGGGGTCGCTCCCAGCGATCGGTGGAACTCGTCGATCCGCTGCGCCAGCTCGAGCCGCTGAGGGTCCGAAAGGTCCGCGAGGAGATGCTCCCATGCGTCCAGCTCGACGTAACCCCACTCGAGGGCCGTTCGGCGCTGGGCGGCCTCGACGACCTCGGGGTCCAGCACTAGCGCGGCTTCTCCCCCAGGGTCCGCTCGACGGTCGACGAACTCCGATCGGTAGTAGTTCCGGTACGAGGTCGCGATCGAATCGGCGTCGAGCTCGGCGGGCGAGAGGTGGCGGTGAGTGTCGGCAGGCTCCGGCCGAACGGTATCCGGCGCGTGGCCCTCCGTGGAGACGCGCGGTGAATCGGCCGAGGGCGGAAGCGCGAGGTCGCCGGGCACGGAGTCGATCTCCGTCGAACCGGGCCGATCGGCGGCCGGCTCACCGCACGCCACAAGCACGACCAGCGCCAGGCAGAGAAGGATCGACGCGGTCCGGTGGAGAGCCCTCAAAGGTCCATCCCGAACTTCCGGTCGCACCTGGACGCCAGGGGAGGCTCCTCGAGCTCGCGGAAGCCGGCGCTCCGGTAGAGGGCGATCGCGGCAGTCATCGCCCGCGCGGTCTCGAGCTCGATCCGCGTCCAGCCGGCATTCCGCGCATGATCGAGCGCCAGGTCGAGGAGCCGCCGGCCCATGCCCCTGCCGCGCATCTCCGGGACCAGATACATCTTCCTCAGCTCGCAGCGCATCGGGTCGCCCGGGTTTGGCCATACACCGCAGGTCCCGACGATCCGCCCGCGACCGTCCTCGAGCACCCAGAACTCGCCGCCCCCGCGCCGGTAATGCACGTCGAGATCGGCGAGGTCGATGTCGGTCCCCGCGTCATCGGGCGCGAGGTCGAATTCGGCCAGGATGGAGAACACCAGCTCCCGGACCGGTCTCTCGTCCCCGCTGCCGGCGGGCCGGATCACGATCGCGGCGGCCAGCGGATCCTCGCCGCGTGTCTGCTCGACCGTTCGGGGGTCCGGCCGCCGGATGCTCATCGAGCCGGCTCCCCGCTCGATCGCTCCGCGACCTCCCGTTCCGCAACCTCCCGCCTCACGATCCGCCGCAGCCGCGCGTCACGGTTCTCGGAGAGGAGCGCCCGGTTCCGCTCGATCCGCGCCCCCGCCTCGCGGCAGAATTGACGCACGATGTCGATCTCCGGCTCGGCCGCCTCTTCGCCGCGCCGCTCGATCGACGCCTGCGCCCGGCTGATCACGGCCGCGAGCCCGTACAGGTCGATCGCCATGTCGGCCAGGCGCGCGAGCTGGAACTGCTCGTTCACGATCCCCTCCTTGTGCGCGCGAAGCAGCGATTCCGCGCCGTCGTGCAAGAACCCCGTAAACCGCTCGAAATACCTCAGACAGCCCGCCAAAGGCTGGGCAACGTCGACCGCCGCGTGCCGGCTCCCGATTGCGTCCCGGATCCGGTGGAACGCGAACTCGGTCAGGAACCCGATCTCCTTGATCGGCTCCCTGAGCGCGTGACCGACATCCTCCAGATAATCGCCCAGCCGCTCCATCCCCGCCAGCGCGATGAACGCGCGGAGGACCTCGTTCGTGCCCTCGAAGATCGGCATGATCCGGGCGTCCCTCAGGTAGCGCTCGAAAGGACGATCGCGCATGTAGCCACGGCCGCCCGCGATCTGGAGCGCGTCGTCGGCCGCCCGCCAGACCATCTCCGAGGCGTACACCTTGCAGATCGCGGACTCCAGGCTCGTGTCCACGTCGCCGCGGTCGAACAGCCCGGCGGTCAGGTATACCATCGCCTCGGCGACGTACTTCTCGATACGCATGCGGGCGATCTTCCCGGCGATCAGATCGAACTCGACGATCGGCCGCCCGAACTGGCGTCGCGTGACCGCGAAGTCCAGGGCGCTTACGAGGACCGTGCCGACGCCTCCCACGGCGCTGGCCGCCAATCCCAGCCGGCCGCCGTTGAGCACGTTCATCGCGATCTTGAACCCGTGGCCGGGTCGGTCGAGCACCTGGTCGTCGGCGACGTGGACATCGCGATAGAACAGCTCGGCCTGGGTCGAGGACCGGATCCCCAGTTTCTCGCCGGTCCAGACGCGGCCGATCTCGATCCCCTCCTGATCGCCGTCCAGGACGAAGGCCGTGACCCGGTCGACGACGCGGTCGCCCTTCTCGACGGGAGTCTGCGCGAACGTCGTGATCACGCCGGCCCGATGGGCGTTCCCAATCCAGATCTTGTGACCGTTGAGGATCCAGCCGTCGCCGCCGGGCGGGCGCAGGGCGCGCGACTCGATGTGCGCGGCGTCCGATCCGTACCCGGGCTCGGTCAGCGCGAACGCGGCCAGCGTCTCGCCGCGGGCGCAGGGCGGCAGCCAGCGCCGCTTCTGCTCCTCGGTGCCGTAGAGGTGGATCCCGCGGAGACCGATCGAGAGGTGAGACCCCAGCACCACACCGAGTCCCGAGTCGCGCTCGGCGATCAGCTCCATGACCCGCGCCGTCTGAAACTGCGTGAAACCAAGTCCGCCGTATCGGGTCGGGATGCTCAGGCCCAGAACACCGCGCTCGGCCAGCCCCTCCAGCACGCCCTCCGGGAGATTCGCCTCGCGATCGAACGCGGCGCCGTCGACCTTGGCATCGAGGAAGCGCCGCAGGTCCTCGAGAAAGGGCTCGAGGACTTCGGCCTCGGTCGCGGTCGGCGTGGGATAAGGGAAGACGAGGTCCGCGGCGATGACCCCGGAGAACAGAGATTTGCAGAAGGAAGGAAGCTCCGCGGATCGAGGCTCCGCGGCCGGAGCGCCCGTGGCCGCGCCGTCCGGGGCTACGTTCCGGACTCCACCGGATAGCCCGCGCTCCGCCAAGCTCCCAGGCCCCCCTTCAGGACGACCGCTCTTTCGTATCCGTTCTCTTCCGCGATTTGCGCCGCCCGGACGCTCAACCCGTCATCGGGTCACGTGCAGTACATGATGATCCACTTGTTGAGCGGGAGGCTGCCGATCGATCGGGCCATCTGATCGGTCGGGATCAGGCGGGCGTCGGCGATGTGCTGCTGCTCGAAGGTGAAAGCGTTCCGGTTGTCGATGAAGACGACCTCGTCCTCGTGGCCGGCCTCGATCCAGTCGTGAAGGTCGTCGGGATCGACGAACAGCACCTCCCGCTCTTCGTACGTCTCGAGCGGCGCGTCGGGGTCGGCCGAGGCCCCGCCGCAGCCGGCGACGAGCAGGATGACCGGGAAGAGGAAGAGCGCGCGGATCATCGTCCCCGAAATATAGATCATCGCCGCACTCCTCGGCATTCGCGTCGGGGACCGACCCGGATGGTGTCTGTCGCCGTTGTCGCGCCTAATTTGCCGACATCCCTGTGTCCGCGTCCTTCCAACATCCGCTCCCCCGGCGGCGCTTTCTCCAGATCGGAGGGCTGGCCACCGCAGGCGCCGCCCTCGGCCGCTGGCCGGACCTTCCCCTCTCGATCCGTCCACCGCTCGACCTCCTCCTTCGCGGGGGGACGGTCGTGGACGGCACCGGCGCCGCTCCGTTCCGCGCGGATATCGGCGTGAGGCACGGCCGGATCGTCGCGGTCGGCCTTCTGCCCGATGCCCAGGCGACCCTGGCGCTCGACGTCGCCGGCCACGCCGTCGCGCCGGGTTTCATCGACATCCACGGCCATACCGACCTGGGAATCCTCGTCGACAACCGCGCGGACTCGAAGGTGCGGCAGGGCGTGACGACCGAGGTCGTCGGGCAGGACGGCTCGTCGATCCTGCCGGTCAGCGACCGGATGCGGGCCGAGCGGCGGGCCGACTTCGAGGAGCGGTACGGCGTCGCCATCGAGTTCGCCGGTTGGGACGAGTGGTTCGGCCTCATCGCCGAGCGCGGCCACCTGACCAACTGGGTCACGCTGGTCGGCTCCGGCACGGTGCGGGAGGCCGTGCTGGGCGCGGACGACCGGGAGCCGACGGCGGAGGAGCTGGCGCGCATGATCGCGCTCGTCGAGGCGGCGCTCGAAGCCGGCGCGGCGGGTGTCTCGAGCGGCCTCGAGTACACGCCGAACGCCTACGCGACCGCGCGCGAGATCGCGCTCCTCGCCCGCCCGGCCGCCGACCGCGACCTTCCGTACGCCACCCACATGCGGAACGAGGCCGACCGGGTCGAGGAAGCGCTCGCCGAGGCGCTGGCGGTCGCCGGGGCCGCGGCCGCCCCACTCCTGGTGAGCCACCTGAAGGCCCAGGGGCCGCGGAACTGGCACAAGGCGGAGCGGCTCCTGGCGGCGATCGAAGGCGCCCACTCCGACGCAGCCCACGCCGGCCGCACCGTCCATTTCGACCGCTACCCCTACACCGCCTACTCGACCGGCCTGGCGTCGCTCTTCCCGGCGTGGGCCAAGGACGGCGGCACCGAAGCCTTCCTCGCACGGCTCGCCGACCCGACCGAAGAGTCGCGGCTCCGCGTCGCGGTCGACGAGAAGATCGCGATGATGGGGAGCTGGGACGCGATCCAGATCGCGAGCGTGGCCGGCGACGCGCCCGAGGACGCGGCCGGACGCCGGCTCGGCGAATACGCGGCCGAAAAGGAAACAGACCCCTACGCCCTCACCGTTCGGCTCCTCGGGGAGTCGTCCGACCGGGTGAGCATCGTGGGTCACGGGATGAGCGAGGACAATACAAAAATGTTTGTAAGCCATCCACTGGGTGCGATCTGCTCGGACGCCTCCGCGCGGCGATCCGAGGGTCCCCTCTCGGAGGGCACGCCCCATCCGCGTGCCTATGGCGCCTTCCCGCGCGTCCTCGGCCGTTACGTGCGTGAGGAACGGGCCCTTTCCCTGGCGGAGGCGGTGCGCAAGATGACCGGGCTGCCGGCAGAGATCCTGCGTCTCCAGGACCGCGGCCAGGTGGCGGTCGGGAAGGCGGCCGACCTCGTCGTCTTCGATCCCGGGACCGTCGCCGACCGCGCGACCTACGAGGCCCCCCACCAGTATCCGGCCGGCATCCCGCACGTCGTCGTGAACGGGGCGCTCGCCGTCAGGGACGGCCAGCCGACCGGCGCGCTCAGCGGCCGGGTACCCCGGCCGGGATGAGGACGGGCTCCGCGGGTTTTCCGATCTCCGGCTGCCCGAAGGACTCCGGCCGCGGAAAGCCGCTTCTCGGGAACCACCCCACGTTCCGGACGAGCTCCGTCCCCAGCCACGTCTCCGCCCCGATGGTCACCCGGGTCGGCCCCGTTCCCGCGCCTTCCCACGGGACGTAGATGAGGCTCGCCGCACCCGCGGAGTCGACACCGACGGCGTACAACCGCCCGGTGCCGACGAGCATCTCTTCGAACAGGGCGCCAGCGGTGTGCTCCTCGAGCGGGTCCATGACCCGCACGACCGCCACCTGCGCCGCAGCGATCGGCAGGCCGCCCGGATAGAACCGCGCGGGCTCGAGCACCGCCTGGCCGCGACCTTCCTGCAGGAGGACGAGACCGAGAACACGCTCCTCCGGAACGAGGAGCCGCTGAAGGCGGAAGCCGTCGGCCGCCGCGCGCTCCCGCGGTACCGAAGCCTCCACTCCGGGAAGGTCGACGAAAAAGACCTCGATCTCGGGGAAGAACCGCACCGTCTCGAGCACGATCGCGTTCGCGGTCCGCCAGGCGACCGAGTGGAGGTCCGCGGTGGCCGGCGAGGGGGCGGCCGGCGGGTCGAACTCGACCCGCACCGTATCGCCCGCGACCCCGAAGCCGAACGCCGTAGCGAAGGTCTCATGATCGTCCGGCTCCAGGAAGCTCCCCGGCCAGACGCCGGCGATCGCCTCGAGGTCGGGCTGCCGGAGCCGGCCTCCTGCCGGCAGGCGGCGCCGGTCGATCCTGACGAGCTGCCATAGTGGGCGAGCGGCGTCCGCGTCGGCCGCCTCGAAGCTCCACAGGGGACCGCTCGCAGCCTCGACCCGCACCTCGATCCGGTCGGTGTCCTTTCGCCGGAGCTGCTCGCGGACGAGCGCGAGGTACTCCTCGGCCGAGCGGAGAATCGTATAGGAGCTCCCCGCCGACTCGGGATCGACCTCCATACGGATCGACAGCCGGCCGCCGTCGTGCCGCAGGGTGAAGGTTCCCGGTACGATCCACGTCCAGGCCGACCGCAGGTACCGGGTCGCTTCCGCGAGCGGGACCCGGTCGTGCGTACGGTAGTACATCGAGTCGCCGATCTCGTAGGCGCCGGCGCCGACCACGCCGGCCGCGATCCCGGCGCCGAGTCGCCAGAGGTACGCCCGCCGAACCACGGAACGGATCCCGCTCTCGAAGAAGCGGCTCCAGGTCGCGACGAACAGCCCCGGCCACCAGAACGCGACGAAATAGAAGAGGAGGAGAGGGATCCCCTCCATCTCGTACGTGCGGTAGGACCAGACGCGGTACCAGGTGAAGGCGGTCACGGCCGCACCGGCGATAAAGACGAGCCCGGCGGCGCCAAACGAAAAGCCACGGCGGGAGGTCGGCAGCGCATCCGTCGCCGGAGGGTCGCGGCTCGTCATCGCGAGCCCGACCAGCGCTGCAAGAAGAGTGACGAGGAAGATGGGGATCCCGACGAAGCCGACGCCGGCGGGGTGCGATACCGCCGCCCAGATCGCGAGGGCTGCGGTAGGGACGATCACTGCGATCCCGAGCCGCAGTGTCAACCCATTCCCGCGCGCGTATACGGCAGGACGCCGCCGGCCTTGAGAAGCGCCCGCTCGCGGTCGGTCAGGTCGATCAGGGTCTCGAAAGCCATCCCCTTCGTCTCGTTGCTGACGGCGATCCGGCCCCGGTCGATCCCCGCGTGGACGTCCCGGGCCACGAGCTCGTCCCCTGCCTCGACCTTCTCGTAGTCGGCCGGGTCGGCGAACGTGAGCGGCAGGAGCCCGAAGTTGACCAGGTTCGCCTTGTGGATCCGCGCGAACGATTTCGCGATCACGCCCTTGATCCCCATGTACATCGGCGCCATCGCGGCGTGCTCGCGCGAGGAGCCCTGGCCGTAGTTCGATCCGCCGACGATCCAGCCGCCTCCCTTCTCGAAGGCGCGCGCCGGGAACTCGGGGTCGAGCCGCTTGAAGATGAAGCTCGAGACGGCGTCGATGTTGGCCCAGTTGGCGAGCATCTCGGCGGTGGCCGGCACGATATCGTCGGTCGTGATGTCGTCGCCGGTCACGATCAGGATCTCACCCCTTACCTCGTCGGCCGGCGGCTTCGACAGCGGGATGTCGCTGATGTGCTCGGCGCGCGCGACCTCCGCCCCCGCGGGGTCCTCCGCCGGCGGCACGAGGCCGGCGGTCGAGACGGTGAACCGCTCGGGAAGGGTCTTCGCGGGCGCCCGCCCGTTTCCCGCTGACCGGGCCCAGTCGCGCGGATCGGTCAACTTCCCCTCGATCGCGCTCACCGCGCACACCTCCGGGCTCGCGAGGTAGACCTGGTCGCCCTTGATGCCGCTCCGGGCGGGGTAGTTGCGGTTGAACGAGCGGAGGCTCCGCTGGCCCGGCGCGGGGACGTGGCCGACCCCGATGCAGGCGCCGCACGTCGACTCGCTGAGGTTGGCGCCGCTGGCCAGAATCTCCGCCGCCAGGCCCTCCCTGGCGATCATTTCGATCGCCAGCTTGGAGGAAGGCGCGATCACGAAGTTCGTGCCGGAATGGACGCGGTGCCCCGCGAGGATCTGCGCCACCGCCAGGAGGTCCTCGTACCCGCCGTTCGTGCACGATCCCACGATCACCTGCTCGATCGGCGTCCCCGCGGCCTCGCGCACCGGCACGATCCGGTCCGGCATCGTGGGGCAGGCGACGAGAGGCTCCAGAACGGACAGGTCGATCGTCATCCGATCATCGTAGTCGGCGCCGGGATCGGGCTCCACCAGACGGAAGTCCTCGGGCCGACCGAGCCGCGCGAGATAGTCCCGCGTCCGCTCATCGGTCGCGAAGACCGAGGTCGTGGCGCCGAGCTCGGTCCCCATGTTGGTGACCGTGCACCGCTCGTAAGGGGAGAGCGATGCCGCGCCGGGGCCGGTGTACTCGAATACCTTGCTAACGCCGCCCTTCACCGAGAGCCGACGCAGCATCTCGAGGATCAAGTCCTTCGCCGTCACCCACTCCGGCAGTTCCCCCTCGAGCCGGACCTCGACGACCTCGGGCATCGGCAGGAAGTAGGGGCCGCCCCCGAGCGCGACCGTCACGTCGAGCCCGCCGGCCCCGATCGCCAGCATGCCCAGCCCGCCCTGGGTCGGCGTGTGGGAGTCCGCGCCCAGGAGTGTCTCGCCGGGAACCGCGAAGCGCTCCTGGTGGACCTGGTGGCAGATGCCGTTCCCGGGCAGCGAGAACCAGGAGCCGTACTTGTGGGCGGCAGTCTGGAGGTAACGGTGGTCGGCGGCGTTCCGGGCGTCGAAGTGGTAGACGACGTGGTCGGCGTAGGCCACCGCCAGGCGCGCCCGCACGCGGTCCAGCCCCATCGACTCGAACTGCAGGTAGCAGAGCACCCCCGTCGCGTCCGGCGTCAGGATCTGGTCGATCCGGATCCCGATCTCGTTCCCCGGCCGGGACGGATCCCCCTCCGCGAGGTGCTCGCGGACGATCTTCCGCGTCAGATTGAGGCTCACTTGAGGCGATCCCTTCGCATGATTTCAATGTAGCCGTGCCCGTAGGAGCCCGCTATCAAGCCCGCGCCTTTTTCATGGACCAGCACGACAGATCGCGGCCGATCAGGTCCTCCAGCTTCGACACGTCCTCCCGGTACAGTTCCACCAGCTCGGCACGGAGTCCCGCTGCCAGCGCCGGCTTGCGGACGTTCTCCGCCGCGCGCCGCATGATCCCCGAGTAAGCGGACCCTATCATCCAGCCTGGCAGCCTCCGCCGGAGCCTCCTGGTCAAGGGGCCTCCTCTGGTGAACGCGTGGAAGATCCGGCTCTTCGGGATGCCGGAAACGTTGTAACGCACCCTCGTGTCGGAAACGAACCGCTCGTCCACGCCGACAAACTGGTGGATCCTTCGTAGAACTTCGATGCTGCTCCGCTTCAGGTCCTCGTAGAGGTGAATCTGGATCTGATCGGGGTGGAACCGCTCGTAGTAACGACTCAGATGACGATGGTAGAAGCCGATGTCGAGATAGTGATGGCACCCGTACGGCAATGCGCGGCGGATACCCCGCTCCTCATCGCGGATGGCCGCGGTGAACTCCCGCGTCTCGGTGCCCTCCCCGACATACTTGAAGTAGGCGGAGAAGGCCCGTTCCACGGGGTCGCGCAGGATCGCGATGATCCGCGCTCCCGGAAGGTGCTGCAGGATCCGCTCGGCGGCCCCAGGCGCGCGGAGATACCGCGGGGACGCTTCGCCGATCGCCTTCTCGCCGGTCACGCCCACGAAGAGGCTTTCATACTCCTCGATCGTCTTGATGGGGTATTCGTCCGCCCAGTCCGGAGCGGACTCGAGAGCGGACGCCTCATAGGCGAAGAAATTCGGTTCCTTCACCGGGCTCATGTAGATCTCGGGATGCTGTGCCAGGTAGTGGTAGACGGACGTCGTTCCGGACCTGCCCGCCCCGATCAGCAGGAAGGTCGGCATCGTCACGATGGCACCCCGTCGATCAATGATGGCATAGCGTCTTCTCGCCGGATGGAACGGGTCGGAAGTAGAGGAGCTTCCTCAGCCACCACGAGTCGGGCCGGACGAGCTCCGGCTCCCGCGTCGCATCGACGATCGAACGGCGCTCGCCCGCGCGCCGGTAGGTGACGCGGATCGGATCCGGCTCCGACCGCGCCATCCGACTGAGGTACGATCGGAACTCGAAGTAGGGAATTTCATACCGGACATCAGCCAACCGCTGGAGCTCCGGATCCGCGGAGCTCTCGATCGCGACGAGATCGTCCTGATAGTTCGCGAGGGACAAACGCCCAGGCAGGATCAGATGGTTCCACGCCCGCCCCTCCGTCCTGAGGTTGCTGAACATCGCGAACGAGGTCTCCGTCTTGAGTCCCAGGTAGGGGGAGAGCCCGTTCAAGAAGACGAGGAGAAGGGGAAGCGCATAGACCGGGTGGGCGGGCCGAAGCAGGCGGAACGCTTTCCCCCAACCCGTTCGCGACGCGCGGATCGCCTTCCAGCACACGACGGCCAGCAGAAGCGCACCGACCCACCAGATCGCTTCGAAGACGTACGAGAAGATCGAGCGCGTCTCTTCACGGGCGAGCATGAGGAGCCGAAACCTCTCTCGTCCGCTCCAGGAAGTCTGTGAGAGGAGGATGGCGATCGCGATCGCGAGAAGCCCGCGCGTCGTCCACAGATACGCCCGCGCGATCACCTCGGGCCGGCCCAGGGCGAGCAGCCGGCGACGGAGCGAAGAGGCGCCCCAACCGCGTCCAAGGACCGCCGGCAGGTCTTCCGGCAGGAAGAGAAAGAGCAGCGCAAAAATGTACGCCGAGAAGTTGAAGAAGCCGCCGATCCCCAGGATGAAATGGAAGATCGCAGCGAGGAGGAGGCCCGCCCAGCGGGACCGCTGCGGAACGAGCAGGAGGGGGATGGCCAGCTCGACGACCAGGCTTCCGTAGATCGCGACGGCCATCGTCCAGTCGGTCACCGGCAGGAAGGTGATCTTCCGCGCGAGAAGTTGGTACAGCACCGACCCGCAGCTCACGCCGGCATCGAGGTAATCCGTATTCAGCTTGTGGAAGAAGGACCACAGATAGAACAGAAGGAGCTCGAGTCGCACCGCCGGCGCCAAATCGCGGAGGAGCTCCGGACGCCGGAACCCACGGTCGCGAAGGAGCGCCCGTACGAAGGCCAGGAGGATCGTGAGACTGACGACGAACGCCAGCATCCAGTGATTGGAGATCCAGGGGGACCGGTCGACGGTCGCCCACACGGAGGCGGCGAGAACGAACCCCAATGCCGCCGATGACCACGGCCGGAACAGGAGCCAGTAAGCCGCTGCCGAGAGAACCACGTCGGAGGGAGACGACGCCCAGGTGTCCCATTTTGCCTGATCGAAAAGGATGGCCGCGGCCCACAAAAGCGAGAAGAGCGTCAGTGGGTCCGGCGCGGTCGGCGCACGGGAACTGGCGGACGGACTGCGGGAAGGGTTGCCCAGTCGGGCTACTTCTCCGCCAGCGTGCGGCCCTGCATTGCGGTCGGCGGGGGCAGCCCGAACAGATCGAATACCGTGGGAACGAGATCGAGAATGTGAGCGCCTTCGAGCCGGCTCCCCGGCTGGAACCTCTCCCCCGTAGCGATGAGGAACCCCTCCGGCCAGTGATTCCCGCTGCGGCCGGACGCGTTCTTCCCCGGGGTGGGCCATTGGACATGGCCGTGCCGGGCAGAGACGATCTCGCGGTGGTCAGCGGAAGGGGTTGCGGACCACTGGACGATCAGATCGGGCAGGTGGTCTCGCCTACCGCCGTCCGGATAGAGCTCCTTGATCGACGCCACGCTTCGCACGACCGGCTGGCCCGTGTCCGCGTCGACGAACATCCGCAGCCCGTCTGCGATCTGATCGCACAAGTCCTCCTGCTCGGCGCCGGGCGCGACGATGCCGAGGGCCTCGCGGCCCTTCAGATTGACCCGGATATAGCCCTGCAGGTCTGCAACGAGAGTGAAGGCCCGCGTCTTACCCCAGTCGATGCCCTTCAACCGCCAGTACGCGGTCAACCGGTCCTGCAGCGAAAGGGGCAGCCGGCGCTTGACGGCGTGACGCCATGTACCCGGCAGAAATCCACGGAACCGATCGAGTGCTCCGACAGGATGGGCGGCCCCGTCGCCGTCGGGGCGGCCGAGCACGCGGCTCAGCATCTGCGCGAGCACGTCCGTCCGGGATGTGTTCGGCCCCATCCCGTGGACCGAGAAGACGAGCGTCGTCGTACCCGGGCCCGCCGCCTCGATGAGGCGCCCAACGGCCGCGTCCACGGCAGTGTACACGCCGAGCAGGGCGGCGCGGAGGCGCTCGTCGGCGCCCGGTTCGGGGGACCCGCTCGTGCCCGTGCCGTCCCACAGCTTGTGGCCTCCGCGGTGGGTCGCTCCCAAGCAGACGATGAAGAGGTCCCACGCCTCCCGTTCCATCAGGGCCAGCGCGATGGCGAGCACCTGCTCGGTGACGCGCCGCTCCTGGTCGCGCGTCTCGAGGAGCCGTTCGAGCGGCAACCGGGTGTAGACCTCGTCCGTCCGGGGACGGGGACCGAACGTCGCTCTCACCCATCGCAGGAGAGAGGGCGGATATGCGGCGATCGCGGGCGTCTCGTGGGTGCCCCAGCCGCTGATCTCCACGCCGTTGAAGGGCTCCGGAGCGTAGGCCCGGGGGACATCGATCGCCACGACCCGCGGACCGCGCGCGCTCAAGTCCCTCCAGAAGTGGGTCAGGGGCAGCCGATCCGGCGTGGGCCGGGCGGCCGACATCGAATCCGGATACCAGGAGAGATAGTGGTAGAGGCCGTGCTCGCCGGGGGGCGTTCCGGTGTAGAACGTGGGCCAGGGGGATCCGGAGAGCCAATCCGCGGTCGAAGCGAGCCGGCCGTACGCGCCGCGGTCCAGCAGCCGCTTCAGGTGCGGAAGGGACCCGTCCGCCGTCCACGACTCGACGAGACTCGCCTCGGCCGCATCCAGACCGATCATGAGCAGACGGGGCCATCCAGCCGCCACGGACGATCAATCTAACGCCGTGCCTTCGAGAAAGACGACCGGCGGCGTCGTTGACCTCCTTGCAGAAGGCCGCGTCGGGTGGATTCTCGTGCTGGCAGGACGGGCACCGCATCGATGCTCCATATTACAGCCGATGCGGGATTCCGAAAGGCGGGCCAAAAAAAACCGGGCGGGTCTCCCCGCCCGGCTCCTCACCGGCACCGGATCGGCGCCAGCCAACACCCGATACAACGGCGGCCGGCTCGGAATGATCAGCGCGTCGGGTGAAAAACCTGCCCCGATCCCGAAGCGTTTAACCCCGGCGTCGCCGATCCTGGGCGCTCCCGCCGGCATCCGGGGGGCCGTCCGATGACCGCGCTCTTCCACGCCCACTCGGGGTTGCGCTACCTGGTCCTCCTGGCCGGCGCAGTTGCGCTGGCGTGGTTCCTCTACGGCTGGCTCCGCGGGACGCCCTTCGCCCGGCCCGCCCCGGTCTTCCTCGCCACGCTCATCGGCCTGGTCGACCTGCAGGTCGTCCTGGGGCTCGTCCTCTACCTGGGTGGCCGGACCGCGCCGGGGATCATCGGCCACCTGGCCCTCATGCTGGGCGCGGCCGTGGTCCTGCACCTCGCGTCCTTGCTGCGGCGGCGCCAGGCCGGCGGGTTCGGCCTGCCGCTGGCGGGCACGGCGCTGGCCATGGCGCTGATCGTCCTCGGGATCCTGGCGATCGGACGCGCCGTACTGTAGGGTTCGAAGGCGCGGTCCGCCGCAACGCTCCGATCTGTCAGTCGTCTGTCAGCCATCGTACTTTCTCGTTTTCGGGCCGGCGTAGGTTCGACAAAGCGATGCGCGTTCCCCCGCTCACCACGCTCGCGTGCGCGTGCTTCCTCCTCCTTTCGGCGGCGCCCCTCTGGAGCCAGCCTGCCCGCAGCTTGCGTTTC
>DATLFH010000066.1:0-15768 GCA_035524965.1 Gemmatimonadota bacterium
TTCCTCGCGGCGTGCATCGTGGGTCTGCTGGGCGGGCTGGCGGGGGCCGCGTTCCGCTGGCTCTTCGACCTCGCCGTCCACGGCTTCTGGGGCCGACCGGGAGAGCTCGTGTACGTGGCGATGGAGTCGCCGTGGTTCGTCCGCCTGATCGTCCCCGTGATGGGGGGCGGCCTGGCCGCGGCGATCCTGGTCCTCTTCGCCGCCCGGCGGGGCGATCGCGGCTCGTTTCCCGAGATCCTGGAGGCGGTTTCGCTCGGCGGCCGGCTGATCCGGCTGGTGCCATCCCTTGAGCGGGCCGCCTCTTCGCTGATGACCCTGGCCTCGGGCGGCGCCGTCGGGCGCGAGGGGCCGATGGGGCAGATCGCAGCCGCGATCGGGTCGAGGGTGGGCCGCTCGTTCCACTTCTCCGAAGAGAGGATCCGGATCCTGGTCGCGGCGGGCATGGCGGCCGGCTTCGCGGCGGCCTTCAACACGCCGATCGCCGGCACCCTCTTCGTCATGGAAGTCGTCCTCGGGTCGTTCAACATGCTGTTCTTCGGTCCGGCGGTGGTGGCCGCCGCGATCTCGACGATCGTGACGCGTACGTTCGCCGGGCCCGGACCGATCTATCCACCGGGGGCCGGGTACGAGCTCGTATCGGCGTGGGAGGTTCCCCCGTACCTGGCGCTGGGATTCCTGGCCGGGCTCGCGTCGGTCCTGTTCCAGTCCGCGATGGAGCGGATGTACCGGCTGTGGGACCGCCCGGGGCTGCCGCTCCTGGCGCGGACGCCGCTCGGCGGTCTGTTCGTGGGCGGGCTGGCGGTCGTCTCGCCGCACGTTCTCGGAAACGGATACGAGGGGATCAACCTGGCGCTGGCCGGCGAGATGGCGCTCGGCCTCATGGCGGCCCTGTTCATCCTGAAGATGCTGGCCACCACGGCGACCCTCGCCTCGGGCGGTTCGGGCGGCGTGTTCACGGCGACGATGTTCCTGGGCGCGATGCTGGGCGGTGTCTTCGGGGCCGGGCTCCACGGCGCCTTCCCCGGCCAGACCGGCACGGCGGGGGCCTACGCGCTGGCGGGCATGGGCGGGCTCGTGGCGGGCACCACCCACGCGCCGTTCCTGGCGATCATCATGATCTTCGAGCTGACCCAGAACTACGCGATCGTCCTGCCGCTGATGCTGACCTCGGTGGTGGCGTACTGGACCGCGCGCACCCTGCGGCGCACGTCGATCTACACCGAGGAGCTCCGGCGCCGCGGGATGGTGTGGGAGGGGACGGCACAGGAGCGGCTGCTCCGGTCGTTGAAGGTCCGCCACATCATGACGACCGACGTCGAGCTCTATCCCGAGGACCTTCCGCTCGAGCAGATCGTGGAGGTCTTCCAGGACTCGCGGAAGCTCCAGCTCTACATCGGCGACCCGGAGCGAAGGCTGCTGGGGATCGTCGAGCTCCATGAGGTGAAGCGAGTGCTCGGCGAGGAGGACGAGGGGTACGCTCCGCTCGTCATCGCCGCCGATCTCCTGACCGAGATCCCGGTCGTCACTCCGGACGACACGCTGGTCGAGGTGAACGAGAAGCTGTGGCTGAGAGATCTGGGCCAGCTCCCGGTCGTCGACGACCCGGAGGACCGGCGCTTCCTCGGGATCGTGACGAGACGCGACGTCCTGGGCGCCTTCGACCGTGAGGTGCTGAAGCGGAACGCTCTTCTCGCCAAGGTCCGCAGCTTCGAGGGAGAGGGCTTCGACTACTTGGAGCTGCCGGCCGAGGCGCGGATGGCCAAGGTCCCGGTCCCGGCTGGAATGACGGGGAAGGCGCTCCGCGAGACGGGCCTTCGCGAGCGCTACGGGATCAGCGTGATCGCCGTCCAGCGGGTCGATGTCGCCGGGCGCGAGCACCGGATCGCGCCCAGGGCGGACACGGTCCTTCGCCGCGGCGACGTGATGGTCGTGATGGGGGAGGCACGGGCGGTCGAGCGTCTGGGCGGCGCCGATTAGGGGGGCGGCGATGGCCCGGCGGCCGGCCGCCTTACATGCTCGCCCGGAGCCAGCGCCAGAGCTCTCCCATCGTCGGCCGCTTCCCGGTCGCCAGGATCGAGACGCGGTAGATCCGTCCGCCCAACCAGAGGAGCACCACGCTCGAGCCGATCAAGAGCGCGACCGCGGCGGCCATCTGGAGCGGCGGCACCGGGACGATCGTGGCACGGATCGGCATCACGAGCGGAGACGTAAGCGGAAAGAGGGAGCCCGCCACCGCCGCCCCGCCGTCCGGATCCTGGAGGACCGCGAACGTCAGGAAGAACCCGACGACGAGCGGGATGAGCACCGGGAACTGGAGCTGCTGGACCTCCTGATCGCTGGTCGCGATCGCCCCGATCGCCGCGTAGATGCAGGAATAGAGGAAGAATCCCCCGGCCAGGAAGACGAGGAACACGAGGGCCGCTCCGGGGGGCACGTCGGGGAGATTCAACACATAGCCCCCGAGCCGTTCGACGACGCCCTCGCCGGCGGTCAGGACTAGCGCGGCGAATCCGGCCCAGATCGAAACCTGGAGCAGCCCGGCGGCGACGATCCCCACCACCTTACCGGCCATGAGGCCCTCCGGCGGAACCGAGCTCATGAGGATCTCCACGATCCGGTCCCGCTTCTCCTCCTGTACGCCGCGCGCGGCCGCGATCCCGTAGAAGATGACCATGAAGTAGATCACGAATCCCATGAACTGGGCGAGCACCAGGAGGCCCTCGGGGGTTCCCGCGACCCCGCGCTCGTCGGTCTTCCGCACTTCCATCTCGACCCGACGGAAGGCTTCGCGAACGGCGGCGGCGTCGATCCCCGCCGCCTCGAGCCGCGCGCCCTGGACCGTTCGCTGAACGGCCTCCTTGAGCTCGCCCATCTCGCGGAAGCTGGTCGCGTTCTCGCCCTCATAGCGCGCCTTCCGGCCGGCCAGAAGACCCGCGGGGAGCCACAGGATCCCATCCAGCGAGTCCGCCGCGATCTGCCGGCGGAGCCGGTCCTCGAGAGATCGATCCGGCCCGGCGACCGTTTCGACCTGGACGCGGTAGACCGCGGTCTCGCCCCCGGCCGCCCCTTCGAACCCCGCCCGGGCGGTGAGGGCCGCGGCGACCCGCCCGCCGAGGTCCGTCCCCGTCTCGTCGATGATCGCCACCGCGCGCGTCCCGCCGCCGCCACTCAGGAGCCAGATGGGAAGGAGGATCACCAGCGCGATCATGAGCGGACCGAAGAGCGTGCCGAGGACGTACGCGCGTGTGCGGACGAAAGCCGCGAACTCGCGCCGGACGACGGCCCAGGTCCGCGCGGCGTCAAACACGGTCGGGCTCCACGCCCACGCGTTCGATGAAGATCTGCTGGAGCGACGGCTCCACGCGCTCGAATCTCCGCAGCGAGATCCCGCGCTCGACCAGCCACGCCAGGAACTCGTTCGACTGCGCTCCGTCGATGAGCGCGACCTCGAGCTCGCTGCCGTCGGCGGTCACGCGCTCGACGAGCGGAGCCTCGCGGATCGACTGCACCGAGCGTTGGGCCGCCCCGAGCCCGTCCGCGCCGGGTCCGTCCGCGCCGGGTTCGTCCGCGCCGTCCAGGGTCAGCGCGATATAGGTCCCACCGTGCTCGCGGCGCACCCGAGCCAGCGGTCCGTCGACGATCTTTCGGCCGCGGGCGATGATGCACACGTGATCGCAGAGCCGCTCTGCGTTCTCGATCAGGTGGGTGCTGAAGAGGAGCGTGCAGCCCTTCCCGCGAAGCTCGGTGACGATCTCCCGCAGGATCCGCTGGTTGATCGGGTCGAGCCCGCCGAAGGGCTCGTCGAGGACGACGACTTGGGGCTCGTGCAGGACGGCGGCGATGAACTGGAGCTTCTGCTGCATTCCCTTGGAGAGATCCTGCACCCTGTCCTCGGCGCGGTCGGCCAGGTCGAAGCGCTCGAGCCAGGCGGCGATCCGGGGCTGCGAGGCACGGCCGGGGACTCCCTTGAGCTCGGCCAGGAAGGCGAGCAGGTCGCGGACCCGCATGCGCCGGTATAGGCCCCGCTCCTCGGGGAGGTAGCCGACCCGGTCGAGGACCTCGCGCCGGACCGGCATGCCAAGCAGGCGCACGCGGCCCGCGTCCGGCTCGAGGATCCGCAGCAGGATCCGGATCGCGGTCGTCTTGCCGGCGCCGTTGGGACCGAGGAGCCCGTAGGTCGCACCGCGCGGGACGGCCAGGTCGAGCCCGTCGACAGCGAGATGGTCGCCGAATCGCTTGGTGATCCCGGCGAGCAGGATCGCCGGCTCGGGAGAAAGATCAGGCTGGGGGATGTGCGGAGGCTTCCGAGACGGTGTAGCCGGCTTCCTGGAGCGGCGGGGTGATCGCCTCTGCGACGGCCTCGATCGGCGGCCGGAAGAAGACGTTGATCTGGGGGCGTGGGCGGTAGCCTCCGTGGACCCCGCCGCGCGCGGCGTCGAGGTAGGGCGGGCGCCGCGGCGCGAGGTGGCCGGCCGGCGCGAGGTGGCCGGACGACTCCAGGGCCCCGACGATCCCGGCGTCCTCGGTGTGGAGGCAGACTTGGCCGTGATACGGGAGGTCGTAGAGCGCCCCGGCGTCCTCGGGACCGCCGCCGTCTTCGGGTCCGGGGCCGTCGTCTTCAGGTCCGGGGCCGTCGGCGGGTCGGCCTTCGCGGCGGATGCGGCGGATGACGTAGCGCGGAATCACGATCGCGCGCGGCAAGGTATTTCGCGTTCGTTCGCCGAGCAAAGGCGGTTCCAAGCACGACACGCACGATCCTGCCGGACGCCCGGTTTGCTCGGGCCGGCGATGCAGCCGAGATTCGCGCTCATGAAACGGCTCCTCGTCGTCGGAGTCCTGGCGGCGGTGGTCGCGATGTTCGCCCATGCGCTGACGCGCGAGTCGACGATCGCCTCGCCGCTCCTCGGTCGTTCCGCTCCGGACTTCGAGATTCCGCGGTTGCAACCCTCCGCGAGCCTGAGGCCCGATTCGACCCTCTCGCTCGGCGATCTAGGCGGGCGCCCCGTGGTCCTCAACTTCTGGGCCTCGTGGTGCCTGGCGTGCCGGGACGAGGCCCGGGTGCTCGAAGCCGGCTGGCGGGCGTACGGCCCGGAGGTCGCGTTCGTCGGCATCGCGGTCGACGACGAGGAGGGGGCCGCGCGCGCCTTCATCGAGCGCTACGGGAAGACCTATCTGCTGGGCGTCGACGCCGACGGCTCGGTCGCGATCGACTACGGTCTCTTCGGTGTGCCGGAGACGTTCTTCATCGCGTCCGACGGGCGGATCCTAGGCAAGCACATCGGACCGCTGTCGGCGGCCGAGCTGGAACGCAGGGTCGCCGCGCTGCGATCCGGCAAGCCCGGCGGCGCGACCGGCGATCCGGCGGCAGTGGCGCCGCTCGGGGACAGGGCCCGGTGAGCCGGACCACGATTCGGGCACTGGCGGCGGTCGTGACGGCGTGGACGGCGGTCGGCGCGGTCCCGTCTGCACTCCGCAGTCAGCCGGTCCTGGCGCCCGATCAGGAAGCCCGCGCCCTGGCCCTCGAGAGCGAGCTCCGATGTCCGGTCTGCCGCAGCCAGTCGATCCGGCAGTCCCGCTCCTTTATGGCCGAGGACATGAAGGCGAAGCTCCGCGAGCTGATCGCCGCCGGTCGCACCGACCGCGAGATCCGGGACTGGTTCGTCGAGCGCTACGGCGAGTGGATCCTGTTGACGCCCCCGAGGCGCGGCTTTAACCTCGCCGCCTTTCTCCCCCTGGTCGTCGTGGTCGTGGGCGCGGCCGGGGTCGTCCTGTTGGCCCGGCGGTGGAGCCGGCACGGGAGTTCGCGGCCGGCGGCCGAGCCGCTGCCCCCATCCCCGCACCTGGCACGGCTGGAGCGGGAGATCGCGGAGAGCGAGTGATGCGGCACAATCAGGAGACCCGGTTCGGAAGGCTGGCGATCGCGATCACGCTCGTGGCCGGAGCGCTCGCGGTGCTCGTTTTCCTGGGCACCCGGCAGAACCTGACCTACTACTATGAGATCGACGAGCTTGCGGCCGCCACGGCCGAGACGAAGGACAAGGTCCGGGTCTCGGGGGATGTCGTCGAGGGCTCGATCGTCCGCCACGACGCGGACCGCACCGTGCGCTTCGATCTCCGCGGCACGGCAGAGCCGGGGTCCCCGGCCGCGGCACCGGGCGCCCGGCTGCCGGTCGTCTACTCGGGCACGCTTCCCGATATCTTCCGTCCCGGCATCCAGGTCGTCGTCGAAGGCCGGCTGGACGCGGACGGGACCTTCCGCGCCGAGACGCTCCTCGCCAAATGCCCCTCCAAGTACCAGGCAGCGGGCGAGCTCGGCGGCCCGGCAGCGCCCCCGCGGTCCTGAGCCCCCCACCGAGTGCGGCCCCCGCTCCGCGTGCGGCCCCCGTCCCGCGTGCGGCCCCGGCTCCGCGGCTCGAAGTCGAGGGGCTGACCCGACGCTACGGTCCGATCCTCGCGCTGGACGACGTTTCGTTCACGGTCGAGCCGGGCGAGCTCCTCGTCGTCGTCGGCCCCAACGGGGCCGGAAAGACCACGCTGGTCCGGGTCCTGGCTCGGCTGGCCCGCGCCGCGGCGGGCCGCGTCCGCCTGGACGGCGAGGACTGGCTCGGGGCGCCGGCCGACAGGCAGCGCGAAGTGGGCGTCGTCTCGCACGCGACCTGGCTCTACGACGGTCTGACCGCCGCCGAGAACCTGCGCTTCTACGCGACCCTCTACGGGCTCGAGGATCGGGACCGCCGGGCTGGAGCGGCGCTGGAGGCGGCCGGGCTCGAGGACCTGGCGGACCGACCGGCCGCCACGCTCTCCCGCGGCCAGGCCCAGCGGCTCTCGATCGCGAGGGCGATCCTCCACGAGCCACGCCTCCTCCTCCTCGACGAGCCGTTCGCCGGGCTCGATCCCGGCGCCGTGAGGCGGCTGGCCGATCGTCTCACCGCGCTCGCGGCCGGCCGCCGGACGATCCTCCTGACGACCCATGACCTGGCGCGCGTTCCGAGGGCGGCCAACCGCTGGCTGATCCTGGTCGGCGGCCGGGTGCGGCAAGCCGGCGCCTGTGCGGGGCTGGCTCCCGGCGCGCTCGAGGCGATCTACGAGAGCGCGGTGGCGCGCGAGGACGACAGCGCCGTGGACAGGGGCCACGAAGCTGCTCCGCGGGAGCGGGCATGATCCCAGGACTCGGACCCGCCCTCGCGATCCTCGCCAAGGATCTCCGGCTCGAGCTCCGCCGGATCGAGAGCCTGGCGACGATGGCGGTCTTCGCGCTCCTCGTCGTCCTCATGTTCGTCTTCACCGGGGATCCGACGCCGGGCGATCTGCAGCGGCTGGGATCGGGCGCCCTCTGGGTGAGCCTCCTCTTCGCCGGCGCGCTCGGGTTCCGCCGCTGGTTCGCCCAGGAGGAGCGGAACGGCGCGCTCCAGGGCCTCCTCCTGACGCCGGTCGATCGGGGAACGCTCTTTCTCGGGAAGTGGGCCGGCGCGACCCTCTTCCTGCTCGGCCTGGAGTGCTTGCTCGTGCCGGCCGCGCTGGCGCTCTACGGCCTGGACCCTGGGGAGGCGTGGGTTCGCCTGGGGCTCCTCATCGTCGTCGTGACCGCCGGCTACGCCGCGTTGGGGACCTTCTTTGCCGCGGTGGCGGCGCGCACGACGGCCGGCGAGCTTCTCCTGCCGATCCTTCTATTTCCGCTCAGCGTGCCCCTCGTCCTGGCCGGGGCCGAGGGAGGCCGGGCGATCTTCACCGGCGATCCCGGCGCGGTCTACTGGGAGTGGCTGGCCCTGGCGGCGTCGTTCGACGTGATCTTCGGGGTCGTCTGTACGATGGCGTTCGGTCACGTGGTCGAGGATTGAGGCGGGGTTGTGTGCACAAGTCTGATGAGCGCGGCGCCGCCGTGACCTCCCCGCCCTCGGTTCTGCGCGCGCTCTTCGGCGAGGAGCGGCTCCTGGCGGGCGTGGGGCTTCTGGGTCTCGCGCTGGCGGCGGCCTGCGCCGCGGGCGCGCTCCTGCGGGGCACCGCGATCGTCCCGCCGGACGGGGACCTGACCAAGCCGATGTCGTTCGACGGCGCGATCGGGATCTGGGTTCTGACGATCGCCGCGCTCCTGCCGTATGCCGACTCCCGGCCGCGCGAGCGCCGGGCGCGGGTCGGACCGCCCACCGTCACTCCGGTCGGAGCCGGCCTCGAGTGAGCTCGTCGATCCGGCGCTGGTGGCCGAGCTCGGGGAGGCAGTTCTGGTCGACCCTGGACGGCCGCACGTACCACCTCATGATGCATGCGCGGCCGTGGATCGGTTGGATCGCGGTCGGAATGATGGTCGTCGTGTTCGGGCTCGTCTTCTGGTGGGTGCCGCTCGAGGCGGTGCAGGGCTATCCGCAGAAGATCTTCTACATCCACGTCCCCTCGGCGTGGCTGACCTACGCGGCGTTCGGGGTCGTGTTCCTAGCCTCGATCCTCTACCTGTGGCACCGCTCCCGACTGTGGGACATCTTCGCCCGCTCCGCGGCGGAGATCGGCTTTCTCTTCACGACGCTTGCGCTGGCGACCGGCATGCTGTGGGGAAAGCCGATCTGGGGTACGTTCTGGACGTGGGACGCCAGGCTCACGACGACCCTCCTCCTGTGGTTCATCTATGGCGGCTACCTGCTTCTGCGCGCGTTCGCGCGGCCGGACGCCGATATTGCGCGGGTGGCCGCGGTCGTCGGCATCATCGGCTTCCTCGACGTGCCGATCATCCACATGTCGGTCCTCTGGTGGCGGACGCTCCACCCGCAGCCGGTCGTGATGATCCTGGACGACCCGGGCGGAGGCCTCCCGGCCTCGATGCTGATCACGCTGCTCGTCTCGCTGGCCGCCTTCACGCTCGTCTTCCTCTGGCTCCTGATCCAGCGCGTATGGCAGGAGCGGACGAGCGAGAACCTCGCTCTGATCGAAGCGCTTCTCGATCGCAGGCCCGAGGGGGCGGCGTGACCTACTACCTCGCGGCCTACGCCGTCTTCTGGGCGGTTCTCTTCGGCTATCTGCTGGGCCTCTCGAGCCGCCAGGCGAAGCTCAACCGGCAGGCCGAGACGATCGTCGAGCGGCTGGCCTCCGGGCCGCGAGTGCCGGAGGCACGGGGGCGGGAGACGTCGTGAACGTCTATTCGCTCGGACCGCCGGCCCTGTGGACGGGCCTGGTTCTCGCCCTCTACGGGGCGGTCCTGGGGCACGTCGGCGGCCGCCGGCGCGATCCCAGGCTGATCGGCGCCGCGGTGGGGTCGGTCTACGGCACCGCCGCCTGCGTCCTTCTGGCGTATGGGCTGCTGACCGCCGCCTTCCTGACCGACGAGTTCCGCCTCGCCTACGTGGCGACCCACACGAGCCGCGCGATGCTCCCCGGGTACAAGGCGGCCGCGGTGTGGGGCGGGATGGAAGGGTCGATGCTCCTCTGGGCCCTGGTTCTCGCCGGCTACGCGTGTCTCGCGGTCGCGATCCACCGCCGCCGCCAGCCGCTTCTCGTGCCTCACGCCGCGGCCATCCTGCAGGCGATCCTGGCGTTCTTCCTCGCGGTCATGGTGTTCAGCGCGCGGCCGTTCGTGATGCTCGATTTCACGCCCGCCGACGGCACGGGGCTGAACCCGCTCCTCCAGAACCACTGGATGGCGGCCCATCCGCCTTCGCTCTACCTGGGCTATGTCGGCTGGTCGGTCCCGTTCGCGTTCGCGATGGCCGCCCTCATCACGGGCCGGCTGGGCTCGGAATGGATCGCGGCGATCCGCAAGTGGTCGCTGGTCGCGTTCCTGTTCCTGACGGTCGGCAACCTGATGGGCTCCCACTGGGCGTACATCGAGCTCGGCTGGGGCGGGTTCTGGGGCTGGGACCCGGTCGAGAACTCGGCGATCATGCCGTGGTTCGTGGGCGCCGCGTTCATCCATTCGATCATGATACAGGAGAAGCGCGGGATGCTGAAGCTGTGGAACATCGCGCTCGTCACCGCCGCCTTCGCGCTCACGATCCTGGGAACGTTCGTCACGCGGAGCGGGATCATCGAGTCGGTCCACGCGTTCGCCTCGACCGATATCGGGTTCGTGTTCCTCGGCTTTCTCACCCTGGTCGTCGGAACGGCGGTCGCATTGACGTGGTGGCGCGCCGACCTGCTGGCGAGCGAGAGCCGGCTCGAATCGTTCGCCTCGCGCGAGAGCGCGTTCCTGTTCAACAACCTGCTCCTGCTCGGGATCGCCTTCGCGATCTGGTGGGGGACGTTCTTCCCGTTCATCTCGGAGGCGGCGACGGGACAGCGGGTCTCGGTCGGCGCGCCGTTCTTCAACCAGGTGAACGCGCCGCTCTCGGTGGCGCTGCTGCTCCTCCTCGGGATCGGGCCGGTGATCGCGTGGCGGCGAGCCTCCCGGCGGACCCTCGAGCGGAACTTCCGGATGCCGCTGGCCGTGCTCGGGATCGCGGGCGCGGCCGCCGCGCTCCTGGGCCTCCACACCTGGTACGCGTTGGCGGTCGTCGCGTTCGGCGCGTTCACGCTGGCGACGATCGCGCAGGAGGTGTGGCGCGGCACCCGGGCCCGGATGCGGTCGAAGGACGCCGGCCCCGCGGCGGCGCTGGTCGGCCTGGTGGCCAAAAACCGGCGCCGCTACGGCGGCTACACCGTCCACGTGGGCGTCGTACTCGTCTTCGCCGGGATCGCGGGCGCCCTGTTCGTGACCGAGCGCTCGGCGCGCCTCGTTCCCGGCGCCGAGATGTCGGTCGGGCCGTTCGATGTCGTCTACCGGGGGACCGACATCGAGCAGGGCCCCAACTACACCGCGACCGTGGCCAACCTGACCGTCGCCGAGCGGGGTGGGATGGACCGACCGGGCGAGCCGATGCGGATGCGCCCCGAGCGGCGGTTCTACCCGGCAGGCCAGGAGCAGGTGACGACCGAGGTCGCGATCTGGTCGAGACCCTTCGAGGACATGTACGCGATCCTGGAGGGCTACGACGCGACCTCCGGCGCGGCCGATGTGACCCTGATCGTCAACCCGATGATCCTCTGGATCTGGATCGGTGGCGGGATCATGGTCCTCGGCATGCTGATCGCGCTCTCGACGCCTCGCCTTCGCGTCCGGCGGGGCGCGGTCGCAGCCGCGCCTCCCGTCGCAAAACCCGCCGCGGAGCCGCGCGAGCCCGCGCGCGTGTGAATCTCGCGTGACCGGGGTCCTCCTGACGCTGGCCGGACTCTGGCTCCTGCTCGGCGCCGTGTGGCTCGCCGTCTACCCCCTCCTCACGCGTGGCGGCCGCGCGATACCCGCCGACGCGCCCGATCGACGCGACCTCGAGGTCGAGAAGGCACGCCTGGTGGCCGAGATCCACGAGCTCGATCTCGACCGCGCGACCGGCAAGCTGTCGGAGGAGGATTATCGCGCCATCGAGCAGCGCCTCAAGGCCCGTGCGGTCGAGGTCATGCGCGAGATCGACCCTCGCAGGGGTTGACTTCCAGGGATCATCCTCCAATATTGGAAGTACCACACTTGGTAGTACCAGTTATGGTAGCACTACCATCTGGATCAAGGCGATGGAGCGACCGGAAGATCTCCTCGATCGGGATGCGGAATGGTCCGCGCTCGTTGCGGCGTGGGAGAGGAAGGGACCTGCCCTCGTCCTCGTCCTGGGCCGCCGGCGGGTCGGCAAGACCCACCTGCTGACCCGGTTCGCGGAAAGGGTCGGAGGTCTCTACTACCAGGCCACGAATCGCACGGAAAACGAGCAGCTCTCCCGGATCTCCCGGATCGTCGGCCGACACTTCGATGATCCCGCTCTCGGGCACGGGGTGCCGTTTCCGGACTGGGAGGCGCTCTTCGCCTACGTCGCGGAACGGGCGCGGGGCTCTCCCTTCCTGATCGTGCTGGACGAGTTCCCGTACCTGGCCGACAGCGCCCCGGCACTCCCGTCGATCCTGCAATCCCTGTGGGACCACGAATGGCCGCGAACCCGGATCAGGCTCGTCCTGAGCGGGTCCCATATCACGGCGATGGAGAGGCTGGAGGGAGTGGACCAGCCCCTCTATGGAAGGCGAACGGCGCGTCTCGCGCTCGAGCCGTTCGATCCTTCCCGGGTCTCCCACTTCCTGGCGGATCATTCGCCTCGCGACCGCCTGCGGGCCTACGGCATCTTCGGCGGTCTGCCCGGCAATCTCGCCCTCCTCGACCGCGAGGCGGAGCTCTCCCGAAACGTCACCGAGCACATCCTCCAGCCGACCGGACGACTGCACGACGAGGCCCAGCACCTCCTCGATGCCTACCTCGCAGGTGCGGAAGTCCACTACTCGATCATCGGGGCGATCGCCGGTGGCGAGAGAACATGGGGCGGGATCAGCAGGCGCGTCGGGCGGATCGGCGGCTCGCTGAAGCGCGCGCTGGACGGTCTCATCGATATGCGACTCGTCTCGCGCGTCGTCCCGATCACCGAACGGCGGCCGCAGAAGTCCAAGCGCGCGATCTACCGCATCGCCGATCCCTATCTCGCGTTCTGGCACCGTTTCATCCTGCCCCTTCTCAGTGGAGGGATGCTCGTCAACACTGCCGGCCCTGCCCTCTGGAGAACCGAGATCGCACCCGGCCTCGACGATTACATGGGGGGCGTGTTCGAAGAGGCGTGCCGCAGCTTGGTGCAGCGCTCGGCCGGCCGCCTGCCTTTCGAGCCGCTTCGCGTCGGTGAATGGTGGGACGCCGCCTCGCAGAACGAGATCGATGTCGTGGCGCTGGGAGAGAACGGGGAGGTGCTGGTGGGGGAGTGCAAGTGGGGGGGTGCGTACCGGCGCGATCTCGATTCGCTGCGCGCCCGGGCCGATCTGCTCCTCAGGGAGCTGACCGGCGTGCGGGAGGTTCATTACGCGCTCTTCTCCGGGCGCGAGACCCACCGCAGTCTGAGCCGGGAGATCGAAACAGGCGAATTTCTCTACTTCGACGCCGAATCGGTCGTGAGGCCATGAGCCGCGTCCCGACTCCAACCTCAGAGGACGCCTTCCTGCTGGCCCTCCAGGATGTCAAATGGTTGCCCCCTCGCTCCGGCTACACCGGATCGCTGGTGCGGATCACCCGGTACCCTGGGGGGGCGCTGCAGGCGGCGACCGCCTGGTCCAGCGTCAGCGCGGGGTCGCCTGAAGGGCCGTGGTCGGTGGCCACCGGCATGGGGTGGGGCTCGACGACCGCGACGCGGGTATCGTGGGGCGCATCCGGAGCGACATCCAGCATCCAGTCGAAGCGCTTTCCGGCGAAGGCGGGGTCCTCCTTCAGGAACTCGCGGAAGGGGTCGTCGTAGACCTCGAAGACGACCCCGTCCTGCTCCGGATCGAAGTAGAACTGGGAGACCGTCATGGGGGGATCCTTGCGGCGATCGAAGACCTGGTAGCGGGGCGGGATGCCGCGAAGGGACGGCGGCTTCCGGACCTGGGTCGACATCTCGAGGCTCATCCGCTCTCCGCGTGTCGGGGTCGATCGCCGTCGGCGGCGGCGCTTGCGGGGTCTTCCGCGCCCCGCGAATATAACCGAGATCGATCCGGTCGCGTGATCGGCATGGTCCTTATACGTCGCCATGTGTAACTCCAGTACCATACGGGTCCCCGGAAGACACCAGTCGCCTCGTAGACCGGCTGAACACGAATGGCCGGTAATCGCCATCCTCGCGTTGGCCTTCGCCCTCGCCGCGATCGGCTGCCGATCCGAGGTCTGGGTCGAGGGCCCCGACGAGCGGCGGGAGGCGAGGGCGCGCGCCGACACCGCAGCGGCGCCCGTCATGGCGGATACGGTCTATCGCCCGGCGCCGATCGACAGCGTCGCGGCAAGCTTCGCGTGGGTCGTCGAGCGACCGCGTCCGTTGGTCACCGCGGCCCGTTCATTCCCCGAGGGACCGGTCGAAGCCGCCCGGCAATTCGTTCGCGCGCTCGCCCAGACCGGCTCGACCGCCGAGGGTACCGTCGGCGTCGGCGAGGTCGGCTACGAGCGAGCCTTCACCTACCTCCACCCCCGCGTGCGAGGCCGGCGAAGCTGGGAGTCGTGGGCACCGGCTCTGGCGGGGATCGTGCGCCCGGCCTTCGTCCGGTTGGAGCCCGTGCCGGGCGATTCGAGCCGCGTGTTCGTGGAGCTCCTGATCCTGCGCGAGATCGCCGGCCAGTCCCTGCTCGGGCTCTACTATGGTCACTTCGCGGCCGCGCCCGGCGACAACGGCTGGCAGCTCACGGCGGCCCGCTTGGAGAGCGTGGACTGGGCGGGGCCGCTGGGGGCAGGCGAGGCGTGGCGTTACGACCGCGCAGGCGCGGCGCGAGCGTACGCGGCCGAAGACTCGTCCTACGCGATCGACCTGGTCGAGCTCAAGAGCGGCGAGTGGGTGCCGCTCGCCCGGCCGGCGGCGAACGCCGACCTCACGTTGGGTCTGCCGGAGCTTCGGTAGGGCGGCGGGGCAACAGCGGCGCGCCTTCCCCCACCCAGTCGAGCCGCCCCGAGGGATAGGATCCGAGGATCTGCACGAATCCCGCCCGTTTCATCAGCGCGGCCAGCGCCTCGCGGGCCCGGGGCTCGGCCGGCGAGCCGTAGAAGTCGAGGTAGAAGACGTATTCGAACGGCTTTCCGCGCACCGGCCGCGATTCGATCTTGGTGAGGTCGATTTCGCGCTCGGCGAAGACCGCCAGGGCGGCGTGGAGGCTTCCGGGCGCGTTCTCGACATGGAAGACGAGCGAGGTCTTGGGCGAACCGACACGGTCGGGCGCCAGCGTTCCCGCGAGCTCGTCCAGGTCGCTGTCGGCCAGGCTCAGCAGGAAGAAGCGCGTGTAGTTGGAGGGGTCGTCCTCGATCCCTGAGCGCAGCACCTTGGCGCTGTATTTGCGCGCGGCTTCCGCCCCGGCGATCGCGGCCGCGCCCGTTTCTTGGCGGTCGACCAGCATCTGGACGCTGCCCGCCGTGTCGTACGTCGATACGATCTCAATTTCGGGGTGGCGTCGCAGGAACTCCTGGCACTGGTCGAGCGCGACCGGGTGCGAGTAGACGCGGCGGATGTCCTCCAGGTACGTCCCGACCGGCGCGACGAGGCAGTGCTCGATCCTGAGGTACACCTCGCCGCGCACCCGGAATGCGTACTGGAGCAGCAGGTCGTAGTTCTGGAAGATCGAGCCGACGAGCGAGTTCTCCATCGGGGCCAGACAGACGTGGGCCCGGTGCCGCGCGACGGAGGAGAACATGTGCGGGAAGTCGGGACTCGGGACGATCCTGAGCGGGCAACGGAGCAGCGCGCGGGCCGCCTCCTCGCTGAACGCGCCGCGCTCGCCCTGAATGGCGACATCGAGAGGTCGGGGAAGGGCCATGACGGGGGGGGAGAGTGTGGGCCGTCTCCCCGGAGCGTCAAGGACGGCCCGCGGGGGTCTGTCATACTATCGTCACGAAACCGTTGAGGAACGGTCAACTCTGCTCCATAGAATCATCAGCGAGATGTCGATGCTCGGTCGTTGGTCGATCACGAACCTTTCACGCCGGAGCCAGTCCATGCCTCGCGCCGTCTTCCGTGTGTGGTTCGTCGCGACCGTAATTGTGGTCGCTCCGCCGTCATCGGCGGGCCAGACCGTCCGCGCCCCCGGCGTGGACAGCCTGGCCGTGCGCGCCATCGTCCAGTCCCAGTTCAACACGACCTCCGTGGAGGGTGAGGACGAGCCCGACTCTGAGTGGCTGATCCGTCGCGCCCGGATCGGTATCCGAGCGCATGTGGCGGGCTGGATCGCCGCCTATGTCGAGGGGGATTTCGGGCGCGGCACGGCGCGCCTCACCGACGG
>DATLFH010000067.1:0-29021 GCA_035524965.1 Gemmatimonadota bacterium
GGGAGGCTGGAGCTGGCCCGGCCGGACGAGGCGCTCCCCACGCTGGTCGGCGTCCTCCTGCCCGCGGGCCTCCGCGGGATCGTCGTGGTCGCCACCGGCATCTACACGGTGTTTGGTGGCCTGCGCGCGGTGCTTTACACCGACCTGCTGCAGATGTTCGTGCTGGTCGCGGGCGCCGGCACGGTGACCATCATCGGGCTGGGCGCTGTGGGCGGCTGGGACGTAATGGTGGAAACGGCCGGCAGTGGCTTTTTCACCCTCTGGAAGCCGATGTCGGACCCGGACTTTCCCTGGACCGGGATCCTGCTGGGTGCGCCGATCCTGGGCGTCTGGTACTGGTGCACCGACCAGTTCATCGTGCAGCGCGTCCTCGCGGCTCGCGACGAGACCCAGGCCCGGCGGGGGACGATCTTCGCCGGTTTTCTGAAGCTCCTGCCGCTCTTCATCTTCGTGATCCCGGGCGTCATCGCCTACGCGCTGGTCGAGCAGGGGAGGCTGGAGCTGGCCCGGCCGGACGAGGCGCTCCCCACGCTGGTCGGCGTCCTCCTGCCCGCGGGCCTCCGCGGGATCGTCGTGGCGGGGCTCCTGGCCGCGCTCATGAGCTCGCTCTCGTCGGTCTTCAACTCGTGCTCGACCCTGATCACGTGGGACGTGTACCGCGAGCTCCACCCGGGCGCCTCCGAACGGCGGCTCGTGTGGGTAGGGCAACTCTCGACCGCCGTCCTGGTCGGCTTCGGCCTCCTCTGGATCCCGCTGATGGAATTGATCTCGGGCCAGCTTTACACCTACATCCAGAGCGTCCAGGCGTACATCTCGCCGCCGATCGCGGCGGTCTTCCTGTTCGGAGTCTTCTGGAGCCGGCTCAACGCGCGCGGGGCGATGGCGTCGCTGATCACGGGGTTCGTGCTGGGGATGGGACGGCTGGTCGCCGAGCTCAACCAGGCGGCGCTCGATGGATGGCTCCTCGCCTTCGCGCGGGTCAACTTCCTCCACTTCGCGGTCGGTCTGTTCCTCGTCTGCTCGGCCGTTCTCGTCCTCGCCAGCCTGACCGCGCCCCCGCCGCCGGCCGACAAGGTCGCCGGCCTCACCTACGGCACGGCCGTCCGCCGGGAGCCGCGTGAGACCGCGTCCCGCCGGCGGGACGCGATCCTCAGCGTGATCCTCGCGGTGGCGGTCGGGGCCGTGTGGCTCTACTTCTCGTGAGAGAGCGGGTGGCGGGAGGTCTTCACGGATGGCGGCTCGGGCGGATGGCCACTAGTTTAAGCCACCTGCCCAAGGAGGCCGCATGGCGAAAGCGAGGATCGAACGGGCGCAGGCCTTCACCGCGATTCGAGGGGCGGAGGTTCTTGGAACCAGGGCCGCCTCCGAGATCGAGTACCTGCAGCTCGTGGAGAAGGGGCTACCCCCCGCCGCGATCGAACGGTTGCAGAAGGCGGCGAGCCTCTCCGAGGCCGAGATGGACGAGATCATTCCGCGCCGTACACGGAACCGCCAGCGATTGCGTGCCCGTCTGTCGCGGGAACAATCCGACCGGATCGCGCGGGCCGCGGACATCTATGTGCTGGCCTACGAGGTGTTCGGCGACCGGGAGAAGGCGAACGGCTGGATGGGCGACCCGAACCCCGCCCTCCAGGGCGAGACTCCGCTGTCGCTCCTTGGTACGGCGATGGGCGCCAAGCTCGTCGAGGATGTCCTCCTGCGGATCGCCCACGGCGTCTACACCTGAGCGGCGGTGCTCGCGTGGCGCCTGCTCAAGGAAGGCTATCCCCCCCTTTCGGGAGAGGGGGCGCGAAGAGCGGGAGGTCGATGGAACGCTCCGGGACGACCTCTCATCTACTGCTCCCGGAACCTTTCCCTGGCGATCCTCGAGATCCTGGTGCACGTCCGGTTCGAACGATTGCCCGCAGACATAGTCGCGCATGGCATTGACGTCCCCGAAAGCGCGATCGAAAGGATGGGAGACCGGCGCAGGAAAGCGGTCGAACGATCGGCATGGAACCGGGGGGTGACTCGCAGGATTGGGGGAACCTGGCTCGATGAGCGCCGAAGCCTGGCCCTGCGGGTTCCCTCGGTCGTCGTTCCGCGGGAGCACAACGTCCTGATCAACCCCGACCACCCGGACGCGGAAACCCTGCGGGTTACCGTCACGGAGCCGTTTCGCTTCGATCCCCGGTTGCGTACTTGAGCCTCCTGCCGAGCTTCCCGGCGGCGATGTTCGCGACCGCGGTCGCCCTTCTCCCTCGGTTTTCTCCGATCGGCGGGCCCGAGCCGCTCGGGCCCGAGCCGCTCCAGGGGGCCTACGAGTTCATCGGCGTCATGGAGACGTTCGAGCGCACCGATCGCGGGGTCGAGCTCCGCTGCGCGCCCGGGGTCGGGGTCCGGATCCGGTTCCTGTCGCCGGCCGCCTTCCGGGTGACGGTCGACCGCCCGGGACGGGAGGAAGCGCTGCTCGAGCACGCCCTGGTCGAGCGGGAACCGGAGCCGGTCGCGTTCGATCTCGTCGAGGAAGCCGAGCGCCTGCTTCTCCGCACCGGGGCGATCGACGTCGCGATCGACAGGGCGCCCTGCCGGATCGCCGTTTTCGACAGGGACGGAGCCGTGATCAGCGAGGACGATCCCGGGATGGGAATCGGCTGGGACGGGAACGAGGTCCGGAACTGGAAGTCGATCGCCGACAACGAGCGGTTCTACGGCCTCGGCGAGAAGACGGGCGATCTCGACAGGCGCGGCCGTGAGTGGGTCATGTGGAACAGCGACACCCCAGGATACGGCAACGAGACCGATCCCCTCTACGCGAGCGTTCCGTTCTTCATCGGCGTGCGGGAAGGCCGAGCCTACGGGATCTACTTCAACAACGCCCACCGGACGACGTTCAACATGGGGGCCGGGAACCACCGTTACTACTCCTTCGCTGCCGAGGGGGGGCCGCTCGACTATTTCTTTCTCTACGGACCGGACGTGCCGGCGGTCGTCGAGGCCTACACGGAGCTGACCGGACGGCCGCCCATGCCGCCCAGGTGGGCGCTCGGCTACCAGCAGTCCCGCTGGAGCTACACGCCGGCCGCCGAGGTGCTGAGGATCGCGCGGACGTTCCGCGAGAAGGAGATCCCCGCCGACGTGATCTACCTCGACATCCACTACATGGACGATTACCGGGTCTTCACCTGGCACGCGGAGCGGTTTCCCGATCCCGAGGCGCTGCTCGAAGAGCTCGAGGCGATAGGCTTCAAGGCGGTCGTCATCATCGATCCCGGGGTCAAGGAGGAGCCGGGCTACCGGATCGCGGACGAGGGCCTCGACGGAGACCACTTCGTCCGCTACCCGGACGGCGAGGTGTACGTGGGCTCGGTGTGGCCCGGACGGTCGTACTTTCCCGATTTCAGCCGGCCCGAGACGCGGGCCTGGTGGGGCGGCCATCTGGCGGAGCTCGCGGACCAGGGAGTCGACGGGATCTGGAACGACATGAACGAGCCGGCCGTGTGGGGGAAGGCGTTCCCGCTCGAGGTCGTGATGGACGACGGCGGGCGCTCCTCGGGCATGAAGAAGATGCACAACCTCTACGGCTCCCTGATGTCGCAGGCGGCGTGGGAGGCGGCGCGCCGCCACCGGCCGGGCGAGCGCCCGTTCGTCCTGACCCGGGCGGCCTTCGCCGGCATCCAGCGCTACGCCGCCGTGTGGACCGGCGACAACGTCGCCTCGTGGGAGCACCTGGAGCTCGGGATCCGCATGATGCTCGGGATGGGCCTCTCGGGCCTCCCGTTCGTCGGCACCGATGTCGGCGGCTTCATCGGCACGCCGAGCCCGGAGCTCTTCGCGCGCTGGATCCAGGTGGGGGCCTTCTCGCCCCTCTTCCGCGCGCACACGGTCCATGGCAGCTCGCCCCAGGAGCCGTGGGCGTTCGGCGAGATCGTCGAGGACGTGAGCCGGGAGGCGATCGAGCTCCGCTACCGCATGCTGCCCACCCTCTACACGCTCTTCCGGGAGGCGCACCGGACCGGCCACCCGATCCTGCGGCCGCTCTTCTGGCACCACCCGGACGACTCGCTCGCCTACGACCGGCGGTGGCAGCACCAGTTCTTCTTCGGCGAAACCCTCCTGGTCGCGCCGGTGACCCGGGAGGGGGCGCGGCTCCAGGAGGTCTACCTGCCCGAAGGCGAGTGGCTGGATCTGGGCGCCGAAACGATCCACGCCGGCGGGCGGACGGTCGTCGTCGAAGCGCCCCTCGAGCGGATCCCGATGTTCCTGAAGGCGGGTGGGATCCTGGTGCTGGGCGAGCCGGTCCAGCACACCGGTGAGCTCGAGGATCGTGCGGCGGCGGATCGAGTGCTGACGGTCGAGGCTTTCCCCATCTCGGGCGACGGGGTTTTCATCCTCTACGAGGACGACGGGGTCTCCTTCGACCACGAAGAGGGGGAGTACCGTCTCACGCGCTTCGAGGTCGCGCGCTCGGGCGGATCGATCCGGTTCGTCCGCGAGGTCGAGCACGACGGGCACGACATCGCGTCGCGCCACCTCGATCTCCGCCTGCACGCCGTCGAAACGGCGCCGCGGGAAGTCGTGATCGACGACCGCGTCGTGACCGCCGATGATGCGGAGGGGTACGATTATGACCCGGATCTGGATCTGCTGACGGTTCGCTTCCGCGAGGCCGGCGCCCTCCAGGTCATAACGATCCGCTAATGGCCGTGGAGCGCATCGTTCCAGGGAGGGTGTCGAGGAGCTTCGTCCGCTTTGCCGGCGGCTCGGCGCTTCTGCTGGCCGCCTGCGGCTCCGCGGCCGATAGCGACCGGATCACGCTCGAGTTCTGGGCGATGGGCAGGGAGGGCGAGGTCGCGGCCCAGCTCATGCCGGAGTTCGAGCGGCGGAACCCGGGGATCGATGTCGAGGTGCAGCAGATCCCGTGGACGGCGGCCCACGAGAAGCTCGTCACTGCCTACGTCGGCGAGTCGATGCCCGACGTCGCGCAGCTCGGCAACACGTGGGTCCCCGAGTTCGTCGCCCTCGATGCGCTCGCGCCCCTGGCCGCGCGGGTCCGGCGCTCGCCGGCGGTCGCTCCGGACGACTACTTCGCCGGGATCTGGGAGACCAACCGGGTCGATGGGGCCCTCTACGGCGTGCCGTGGTACGTCGACACGCGCGTCCTCTTCTACCGCACGGACCTCCTCGAACGGGCCGGCTACGCCGAGATGCCGGCGACCTGGGAGGGGTGGGTCGAGGCGATGCGGCGCCTGGACGCGGTGATGGGCGAGGGGCCGCGCGGGGAAGAGCGCTATCCGATCCTCCTGCCGACGAACGAGTGGCCCCAGCCCGTGATCCTGGGCCTCCAGGCGGGGTCACCGCTCGTCGAGGACGGCCGTTACGGTGCGTTCGCGGGCCCCGCGTTCCGAAAGGCGTTCGAGTTCTACGTCACCCTCTTCCGCGAGGGGTTCGCTCCGCCGATCTCGGCCGCGCAGGTGGCTAACCTCCACCAGCAGTTCGCCGCGGGGGAGTTCGCGATGGTCATCACCGGACCGTGGAACATCGGCGAGTTCCGCCGCCGGCTCCCCGACGCGCTCCAGGACGACTGGGGGACGGCGCCCCTGCCGGGTCCGGAGGGCCCCGGCGTCTCAATGGCCGGCGGCTCGAGCCTCGTGATCTTCCGCGGCGCGGAGCACCCGGACACCGCCTGGCGGCTGATCGAGTACCTGTCCGAGCCCGCCGTCCAGCTCCGGTTCTACGAGCTGACCGGCGACCTGCCGGCGGTCAAGGCGGCGTGGGAATCGCCGGTCCTGGCCGGGGACCGCCAGGTCCGGGCCTTCCGCGAGCAGCTCGAGCGGGTCGAGCCGCTCCCGCGCGTGCCGGAGTGGGAGCGGATCGCGACCAAGGTGTACGAGTACGGCGAGGGCGCCGTCCGAGGCCGGCTCACGATCGACGCGGCGCTGGCCGCGCTCGACCGCGACGTCGACCGGATCCTCGAGAAGCGGCGGTGGATGCTGGCGCGGGAGACCGACCCTTGACCACCACCGGGAAGGGCGGGCTCGGACGAATCCCGGCCGGCCTCATCTTCGTCGCCCCCGCGCTCCTCGTGATCGGCCTCTTCTTCCTCCTGCCGGTCGCCGGATCGCTCGTCCTCAGCTTCACCGACTTCGATATCTACGCGATCGCGAGCCTGGAGAACCTCCGGCTGGTCGGCCTCGGCAACTACGCGACCCTCCTTCGGGACCCCTTCTTCTGGATCGCGCTGAAGAACACCTTCTATTTCGTCCTTGTCGGCGGACCGCTGTCGATCGCGGTGTCGCTCGCCGCGGCGCTCCTCGTCAGCGCGCGGCTGACGCCCTTCAAGGGGTTCTTCCGGACCGCCTACTTCGCCCCGGTCGTGACGACGCTGGTCGCGGTCGCGATCGTGTGGCGTTACCTCTACCACCCGCGCTTCGGGCTCCTCAACTACGCGCTCGGCTCTGTGGGGATCGGCCCGATCGACTGGCTCGGCGACCCGACGTGGGCGATGCCGTCGATCATCCTGCTCGCAGTGTGGAAGAACTTCGGCTACAACATGATCATCTTCGTCGCCGGCCTGCAGAGCATCCCCGAAGAGCTGTACGAGGCGGCGCGGCTGGACGGCGCGGGCGCCTGGCGGCAGTTCCGGCACGTCACGCTGCCCATGCTCGGCCCCACGTTCCTGTTCGTCGGGATCATCACGATGATCGGCTACTTCCAGCTCTTCGCCGAGCCGTACGTGATGACGCAGGGGGGCCCGGTGCACTCGACCCTGAGCGTCGTGCTCCTCATGTACGAGCAGGGGTTCCGGTGGTGGAACATGGGCTACGCGGCGGCGATCGCGTTCCTCCTGTTCCTGATCATCCTGGCGGCGACGCTGATCCAGCTCCGGCTCCAGCCCGGCGACCGGGCGTGAGGCGCACGCTCGGCCGGGCCGCGCTCTACGCCGCCCTGGCGCTGGGGGCGGTCGTCTCGCTGGTGCCGCTGGTCTGGATGGTCTCGGCGTCGTTCATGCCGGCCGGTCAGGCGAACACGTACCCTCCCGCGCTCCTGCCCCTCGATCCGACCCTGGAGCACTACCGGGCGCTCTTCACCCGGCTCGACCTCGCGCGCACGTTCTTCAACAGCGCTTTCCTGGCCGCCGCCGTGACGGTCATCGCGCTCTTCTTCAACTCGCTGGCCGGGTACGCGTTCGCGAAGCTCCGGTTCCGCGGCCGCGACCGGTTGTTCCGCGGGCTTCTGGCGGCGCTCGTGATCCCCGTACAGGTCGCGATGCTGCCGCTCTTCCTGATGCTCAAGGAGCTGAACCTCGTCAACACCTACTGGGGCGTCATCGTCCCCGGCATGGCGAGCATCTTCGGGATCTTCCTGATCCGCCAGTACGCGCTCTCGGTCCCCGATGAGCTCCTCGACGCGGCGCGGATCGACGGCGCCGGGGAGTTCCGGATCTACCGGTCGGTCGTGCTGCCGCTCTGCCGGCCGATCCTCGTCACTTTGGGGATCTTCACGTTCCTGGCCGTGTGGAACGACTTCATGTGGCCGCTGATCGTCCTGACCGACAACGACCTGTACACGCTGCCCGTCGCGCTCGCGAACCTGGTCGGCGAGCGCGTCCAGGACACCGAGCTGATGATGGCGGGGGCGGTCGTGACCGTGCTGCCCGTCCTCGTCCTCTTTCTCGCGCTCCAGCGGTACTACATCGAGGGCGTCATGATGGGGAGCGTGAAGGGCTGACGGGCTCGCCGGCCAGCGCGGCCCCGTTCGTCCGGATCACGTCGGCGTAGAAGCGGGCGCTCGCCTTGGGAACCCGCCGCTGGGTCTCGAAGTCGACGTGCACGAGGCCGAAACGGACCCCGTAGCCGTGGGCCCATTCGAGGTTGTCGAGGAGCGACCACGCGAAGTAGCCGCGCAGGTCGACCCCCTCCTCCAGCGCCCGGTGGGCGGCCCGCAGATGCTCCCGGAAGTAGGCCGTGCGCAGAGGGTCGTCCAGCCGGCCGTCGACCTGCGGGGGGTCGTAGAAGGCGGCGCCGTTCTCGGTGATGTAGAGCGGCGGGTTGCCGTACCGGTCCCGGACCCACGCGAGGATGTCGGTCAGCCCCTGGGGGAAGACCTCCCACTCGGTCTCGGTGTACGTCTGGCGCGGCTGCTTGACCCTGGCCGCCCCGAGGAACGGCTCGGCGGGGTCGTGGCGGGTCACGCCGCGGGTATAGTAGTTGACGCCGAGGAAGTCGATCGGGCGGCGGATCGCCTCCAGATCGGCGGCCGGGAAATCCGGCCAGGCGCTCCCGAAGATCTCGGCCATCTCCTCCGGATAGCGGCCGAGGAACACGGGATCCAGGAACTGGCGATTCATGTAGGCCTCGGCGCGGGCCGCGGCGGCGCGGTCCTCCGGACTCTCCGTGGCAGGGTACTTGGGCTCCAGGTTGACGACGAGGCCGATCGCGTTGCGCCCCTCGGCGCGGTACGCCTCGATGGCCGCCGCGTGGGCGCGCAGGAGGTTGTGGGCGGCGAGCGCTCCCTCGGAGAGCGTGTGATGGCCGGGAGCGAGCACGCCGTGCAGGTAGCCGCCGTCGGTCACGACCCACGGCTCGTTCAGCGTGGTCCACATCGGGACCCGGTCGTCGAGCCGGCGGAAGACCACGCCGGCGTACTCCGCGAACCAGGCCGCGATGTCGCGATTGAGCCAGCCGCCCACGTCGTCCAGCGCCGCCGGCAGGTCCCAGTGGTAGAGGGTGGCGGAGGGTCGGATCCCGTGCTCGAGGAGCGAGTCGACCAGCCGCTCGTAGAAGTCGAGGCCGGCCGCGTTGACCCTGCCAGCGCCGTCCGGTAAGATGCGGGCCCAGGCGACGCTGAAGCGGTAGGCGCCGAGACCCAGATCGCGCATGAGCGCGACGTCTTCGGCATAGCGATGGTAGTGGTCGCAGGCGACATCGCCGGTGTCGCCGTTCGCGACGTTCCCCGGCGTGTGGGCGAAGCGGTGCCAGATGCTGGCTCCCGCGCCGTCGGCGAGCGGAGAGCCTTCGATCTGGTAGGCGGACGTCGCCGCGCCCCACAGGAAGCCCTCAGGAAAGCGAAACGCCTCGCTCATGGCCAGCGTGACCCTCGAGAACGTTCGGAAGGTTTACGGCGGGGACGCCGGGTTCGTCGCCGTTCAGGATACGAGCCTGGAGGTGGCCGACGGGGAGCTGCTCGTCCTGGTCGGACCCTCCGGCTGCGGCAAGAGCACGATCCTGCGGATGATCGCGGGACTCGAATCGATCACGGCGGGGCGCCTCTACATCGACGATCGTCTCGTCAACGACGTTCCGCCCAAGGACCGGGACATCGCGATGGTCTTCCAGAACTACGCCCTGTACCCGCACATGTCCGTCTACGAGAATCTTGCCTTCGGGTTGAAGCTCCGCAAGCTGCCCGCCGGGGAGATCGAGGAACGGGTGGGGAAGGCAGCCGGCATCCTGGGGATCGAGGAGATGCTGGACAGGAGGCCACGGCAGCTCTCGGGTGGGCAGCGGCAGCGGGTCGCTGTGGGGCGGGCGATCGTCCGCGAGCCGCGGGTGTTCCTCTTCGACGAGCCGCTCTCCAACCTCGACGCCAAGCTGCGCACCCAGATGCGAACGGAAATCGCGCGTCTCCACAACCGCCTGGAGGCGACGATGATCTACGTCACCCACGATCAGGTGGAGGCGATGACGATGGGCGACCGGATCGTCGTCCTCGAGGCCGGCCGGGTCCAGCAGATCGACGTGCCGCTGGGGCTCTACGAGCGGCCGGCGAACCGCTTCGTGGCCGGGTTCATCGGGAGCCCGACGATGAACTTCATCGAGGGCCGGATCGTCCGCGATGGGAGCCCGAGCTTCCGGGCGCGTGGAGGGGCGCTGACGCTGGCGCTGCCCGCGGGACTCGCGGCGCCCGATCCGGAGGGGAGCGGCCGCGACGTCGTCCTCGGCATCCGCCCCGAGGATCTGTTCCTGGCGGGGCGCCCGGACGAGGGCGCGGAAACGGTTTCACGCGGGGACGGGCCGCGCGCGCGGTTCGTCCTCGAGCTGCTGGAGCCGATGGGGAACGAGGTCTTCGTCCATGCCCGGGCGGGAGAGCTGCCGGTGGTGGCCCGGGTTCCCCCTCAGGATCTCCCCGAGCGGGGGGCCGGGATCGAGCTCCGCTTCGATCTCTCGAAGGCCCACTTCTTCGACCCCGCGACGGGGGAGCGGCTCGACGGCTGATCCCGGCGAGCGGCGGGCGAGCCGGCGAGCCTACCGGGCCCTTTCGGGCTTCTGGCTCGCGCTTTCATGTGAATTATAGTATGATCATACGATGAGGTGGGGATGACCAAGGAACGTGTCACGATCACGCTGCCGCGTGAGATCGTTCGGGACATCGACCGGCAGGAACGCAATCGCAGCCGTTTCATCCTCGAAGCTGTTCGGGGCGAGCTGGAGCGGCGGCGGCGCGAAGCCCTCCGAATTTCTCTGGAGAACCCGCACCCTGAGAGCCTTGAGTTTGCCGATCTCGGTCTGGCAGAGTGGATCGCGGATGTTCCGGCGGCGGATCGGGACCTGCTCGATCCGAGGGAGGGCAGAAAAGTCCGATGGAGACCCGATGAGGGCTGGGTAGAAGTTCCCGAGTGAGGCTTGATCGCGGCAGCATCGTGCTCGTCGGACTCGATCCGGCTATCGGACATGAACAGCGTGGAGCGCGACCCGCAGTCATCATCAGCGATCCGGACGTCAGCGATGCTCAGCGCTTTCCGATCCTGTGCGTCGTGCCCATAACCGGCACTGCCGGGACAGGTTCCCTTTATCCCCGTCTCGCCGCCTCCCGCGAAAGCAGACTCCGGAAGTCTTCGTTTGCCCTGGTCGACCAGCTTCGGTCCATCGATAAGCAACGAGTGCAAAGAGTCTTTGGGCGGATCTCATCCAGCGAGATGACCGCGATCGACGAGGGTCTTCGACTGTATCTCGGCATATAGGGCCGGAACGTTTCGCCGCGGCGCTCGCCTCCCCGGCACATCGCCGAGTACCGCGCGATCGTCGAGCTGCTGGAGGAGGGCCGGGTCGGCGAAGCGGGCGCGTTCCTGCGCCGGCACCTGGGCGAGGCGGCCGTGATGGTGGCGAGGTATCTGCGCTCGACCCACCTGCCCGAATGAGCGGAGGACCGCGCTCAGGAAGAGTCCTCGAGGTCCATCGTGACGGCCTGAGTTTTCACACCGCGCGTATGACCAGCCCGATCGACTTCAGATGCTCGAAGTCCTGCGGGTTGCGAGTGAAGAGAGGGAGGCCGTTCGCAAGTGCGACCGCCGCGATGAGCAGGTCCACAGCCCGAGGACCCCGGGCCTTGCGATCGCTGGCCCTGGTGCCCGCGTACACGCGACCATAGGCCCGCGCGGCGTGGCCGTCGAAGGGCAGCGGATCCATCGTAGCCTCCATCCGTTGCAGCCGATCCTGGCGGTGCGCTCGTTCGACATCGTCGTCGGTCGCATGGGGACCGGCCGTCAGCTCGGCAAACGTCAGCGCCGAGATCGATACCTCTTGGGGCAGAAGGTCGGCCTCGATCTTCTCGAGGTCGATGACGACGGAAGTATCCAGCAGACCACGTGCGTCCGTGGAGCTTCCGGCCATCGCGGACGGAGTCATGCTACGGGCTCGATATCCTGATCGACGATCCCGTCGACATCGGCCCGGAACCGCGCGGCGTCGATGGAAGGGGCGACGCGGAACACTTCGAGGAGGATGTCACGGCCGATGAAGCGGCGACGCACCGGTCGCAGCTCGCCCACCGGAACGCCATTGCGTGTTACGAGGAAGTCCTCCCCACGGTCGAGCGCACGCATGATCTCGCCACTCTGATTGCGAAGCTCTCGCTGGGTGATGGTCGTGGTCATCGGGGAGATCAATGTAGCACAGTTGCTACGACTGGTCAGCGTGACTCCACGGGCGGGCAGCCGAATCCCGGGCAGAGGCGGTATCATGGGCGGATGAGCGCCGTCTACGACCTCCGGAGCGATACGGTGACGCAACCGTCGCCGGCGATGAAGCGGGCGATGATGGAGGCGCCCCTGGGGGACGACGTGCTGGGCGACGACCCGACGGTGAAGCGGCTCGAGGCGATGATCGCCGAGCGGACGGGGAAGGAGGCCGGGCTCTTCTTCCCGAGCGGGACCCAGGCCAACGAGGTCGCGGTCCACGTGCTGGCCGAACCCGGCAGCGAGGTCCTGGTCGAGCGGAAAGCGCACATCTTCAACCACGAAGCCGGCGCCGCGGCGGCTCTAGCCGGCGTCCAGCTCCACCCGGTCGAGACGGAGCGCGGCGCGTTCGACCTCGCCGATCTCGAGCGGCGCGTGCGACCACCCGACTCCCACTTCGCCCAGACCCGGCTGCTGTGCCTCGAGAACACCCACAACGGCCACGGCGGGCGGATCTACCCGATTCGTGAGATGGAGGCGGCGGCCGCCTGGGCGCGCGGGCGGGGCCTCGGAGTCCACCTGGACGGCGCGCGGCTCTTCAACGCGGCGGTCGCGAGCGGGGTGCCGGCCGAGCGCTGGGCGGCGTGCGCGGACACCGTTTCGCTCTGCCTGTCGAAGGGGCTTGGCGCGCCGGTCGGGACCTGCCTCGTGGGCGACGCCGGGACGATCGCCCGGGCGCGCTGGGTCCGGAAGCGGTGGGGGGGCGGCATGCGGCAGTCGGGCATCCTGGCCGCCGCCGGGGTCTACGCGCTCGAGCACAACGTCGAGCGGCTGGCGGAGGACCACGCGTCGGCGCGCGAAATCGCCGAAGGGCTCGTCCGGATCGAGGGTCTGCGAGTCGACCCGGATGCGGTCGAGACGAACATCGTCCTGATCGAGGTCGCGGTTGACGGGGTCCGCGCACCGGCGCTGGTCGAGGCGCTGGAGGCGCGCGGCGTGCGGGTCCTGGCCGTGTCGCCGACGGCGATCCGGGCGGTCCTGCACCTCGACGTCCCGCCCGACGCGCCGCGGGTGGTGGTCGACCGGTTCGAGGCCGCCCTCGCCGCCGTAACCCGCTAGAGAGCGGCTGTTAACCCGCTAAGAGAGGAGAGATCAAGTGCAGGCGCTAATGCACTTGTCGATCATCGTCGCCCTGGCCCTCGCCGCGTGTGCGACCGGCGGAGAACGGCGGACCGAGCCCCGCGCCACCGCATTCGCCGTGATCAACTGCTGGGGTTTCTCGATCGACCGGTTGTCGTGGCTGGCGGGCACTTGGATAGGCGAGGAGGACGGCGTGTCGATGGAGGAGGTCTGGCTGGCGCCTCGCGGCGGCATGATGCTCGGCCTCCACCGGGACGTCCCCGCGACGGGCGAGGCGTTCTTCGAGTTCCTGCGGATCGAGGAGCGATCTCGCGGAGAGGTCGTCTACCTGGCGAGTCCGCGGGGTGCGCCGCCGACCTCGTTCCTCCACACCGGATGCGTGGATGGGGTCGCCCAGTTCATCAACCCTGGCCACGATTACCCCCAACGGATCGTCTACGAGAGGCTGGGCGGCGACTCGCTGCGCGCCAGCATCCACGGAATGGAGGACGGCGAGGAGCGCTCGACCTCATGGACGTGGCGGCGGCAACACGGGGTCGGGGAATAGAAAAAAACGCGGCCCCCGAAGGGGCCGCGCTCTCTTTCGTTCGACTCTCGCTCGGTTAGGACTTGAGCGTTGTCGCCGCGAGGTCGTAGGTCTCGACCGACGGCGTCCCATGGATCACGGGCTTCAGCGTCTCGAGGACCTTCGGATACGTCTTCGTCCGATACTCCTCCGCGTGCTCCCGGTTGTCCCAGAGGCTGATCCCGATGGCGCGGTTCTCGTTGACCAGTGCCAACTCGCCACGGAACCCTTCCTGCTTCTTCATCAGCGGCAGGATTTCCCGTTCCATCGTGTTCTTGAACTCCTGGCCCTTGCCAGGCATGATGTCGAATCGGACGTTACGCGTGTACTGTGTCATTTGAATCCCTTCTCTGCCTCGCGAATTAGACGCCAGAGCGACGCCAGCGGGGGAAAACGGCCGGCGAGGCTACCAAGCGACCGTCCCCGATAGATTTCGAACCTACCACTTATGATCTCGGAAGTCAAGGTTTTTCAATAAATTACGCGCACGAAACCCGCGCTCTCGCCGCATGGACCGACGCGCGATCGGGGAATAGATTCCCGTGAAGACGCGTCACTCCTGCTGCAGGCCGTGCAACCCACACTCCTCTCCACGCCCCGCTCCGCGGACGCGATCAGCGCGATCGGCGGAACGCCGCTCCTCCGCCTCCGATCGCTGGAGGCCGAGGTCGCGCCCGTCGAGCTGCTCGCCAAGGGCGAGCACCTGAACCCCGGCCACTCGGTCAAGGATCGACCGGCGCTCAGGATGATCCTCGAAGGCGAGCGGTCGGGCGCGCTGGCGCCGGAGAGGCGGATCCTCGACGCGACGAGCGGGAACACGGGGATCGCGCTCGCGTGGATCGGAGCGGCCCGGGGCTACCATGTGACCCTCTGCCTGCCGGCCAACGCGAGCCGGGCGCGGCTGCAGACGCTCGAGGCGCTCGGGGCCGAGCTCGTCCTGACCGACCCGCAGGAATCCCACGACGGCGCCTACCGCGAGGCCCAGCGGTTTGCGGCCGAGAGTCCCGACCTCTACTGGTACGCCAACCAGTACGACAACCCCGACAACTGGCGCGCCCACTTCGACACGACCGGCCCGGAGGTGTGGCGCCAGACGCGGGAGCGGGTAACCCGCTTCGTCGCCGGGATCGGGACAAGCGGGACTCTCACCGGGGTCGGGCGCTACCTTCGCGAGCAGCGTCCGGATGTCGAGCTGATCGCAGTCCAGCCGGATTCGCCGCTTCACGGGATGGAAGGGCTCAAGCACCTGGAGACGGCCTTCCGGCCCGGAATCTACGATCCCGGCCTTGCGGACCGCACGATCGCGGTGCGAACAGAGGACGCCCAGACGATGGTCCGCCGGTTGGCCCGCGAGGAGGGGCTTCTGGTCGGCACCTCGTCGGGCGCCAATGTGCACGCTGCACTGGCGGTCGCGCGCGAGCTCACGGAAGGCGTCGTGGTCACGGTCCTGTGCGACCACGGCAGCATGTATCTTGGCGAGCCGCACTGGAAGGAGAGCTCGTGAGACCAGCGAGCGACCGGAGACTCGTGATCGGCGACGATCACCTGGCCGCGATCCGCTCGCACGCCGAAGAGGGGTATCCGGACGAGGTGTGCGGGTTCCTCCTGGGGAGGGTCGAGGTTTTTACAAGAATATTTGTAACGTCTGATTTACGACAGGCGCCGAACCTCCGCGCTGACGCCGCCCGCAACCGGTATCTGATCGATCCCGAGGAATACCGTGCCGCCGAACGCGACGCTGCGGAGCGCGGGCTCGACCTGATCGGCGTGTACCACTCGCACCCGGACGCGGCGGCGAGTCCGTCTGTCTACGATCGCGATCACGCCTGGCCGTTCACGGCCTACGTCATCGTGTCTGTCGAGCGCGGCGCGGTGCGGGAGCTATCTGCGTGGGTCCTCGCCGACGACCGCTCGGAGTTCGTGCCGCTGGCCATGGAAGCGGCCGCATCGGACCGTACCGTCCGATCCATCGGAGGAATGACAGGAGGAACATGAGATGCCGAAGATCCTTATCCCCACGCCGCTGCGGCCGTTCGCGAACAACCAGTCGCGCCTGGAGGTAGGCGGGAGCACTGTCGGCCAGGCGCTGGACACGCTTACCCGCGAGTTTCCCGGCCTTCGCCGGCACCTTTTCGACGACGAGGGGCGCCTCAGGAACTTCGTCAACGTCTATGTCGGCGACGAGAACATCCGGCATCTCGACCGCGCAGACACGGCGGTCGGTGCGCAGGAGGAGATCTCGATCGTGCCGTCCGTGGCCGGGGGTCGGAACCTCGGGTCGGAAGCGACCGGCCTCCTCGATCGGGCCGGCGATGGCGCCAGGTCCCGCGTCACGGTCGAGGAGCTCACCAACGAGGAGATCCGCCGCTATAGCCGCCACCTGATCATGCCCGAGGTCACGCTGGCCGGCCAGAAGAAGCTCAAGGCGGCGAGCGTGCTGGCGATCGGCGCCGGCGGGCTGGGCTCGCCGCTCGCCCTGTACCTGGCCGCGGCCGGCGTCGGGCGGATCGGGATCGTCGACTTCGATGTCGTCGACGAGTCGAACCTCCAGCGGCAGATCCTTCACGGCACGAGCGCCGTGGGGCGTTCGAAGCTCGAGTCGGCGCGCGAGCGGCTCGAGGACCTCAACCCGCACATCCGGATCGAGACCCACGAGGCGAGGCTCACGAGCGAGAACGCGCTCGAGCTGATCGCCGGCTACGACGTCGTCGCCGACGGGACGGACAACTTCCCGACGCGTTATCTCGTAAACGACGCGTGCGTCCTGGCGGGGAAGCCCAACGTCTACGCCTCGATCTTCCGCTTCGAGGGCCAGGCCTCGGTGTTCGCCGCGCCGGGTGGACCGTGCTATCGCTGCCTCTACCCGGAGCCGCCGCCGCCGGGCCTCGTTCCGTCGTGCGCCGAAGGCGGTGTGCTGGGGATCCTGCCGGGGCTCCTCGGCACGATCCAGGCGACCGAGACGATCAAGTGGATCCTCGGGATCGGCGAGCCGCTGGTCGGCCGGCTGCTCCTCGTCGACGCGCTCGGGATGTCGTTCCGGACACTGCAATTGCGGAAGGACCCCGACTGCCCGGTATGCGGTGAGCACCCCTCCGTCACCCGGCTCATCGATTACGAGGCCTTCTGCGGTATCGGCGCCGCGGGGGAGGGGGGAGCGGCCGCCGGCAACGGCGAGTCGCCGGCCGGCATCGAGGAGATGACCGTGCAGGAGCTCCGTGCGGCCCTGGATCGGGGGGACGACGTGACGGTGCTCGATGTCCGCGAGCCGCACGAGTGGCAGATCTGCCGTATCGAGGGGGCGAGCCTGCTGCCGCTGTCGGAGCTGCCGGCCCGCATGCACGAGCTGGACTCCAGCCGCACGTACTACGTCCACTGCAAGTCCGGCGTGCGGAGCGCCAAGGCGATCGGGCTCCTCCAGGAGGCCGGCTTCGCGCGGCTCAGGAACGTGCGGGGCGGCATCCAGGCGTGGGCCGAGGAGATCGACCCTTCGATGCCGACCTACTGACGCCTCACGGCACGACCTTCACTCCCGCCTGCTGGTTGGCCGTTCGAGCGGCACGATGCCGAGGTCGAGCTCGACTTCGGCATGGTCGAGCGGCCGCATGTACGCGGTGATCCGGTACTCCCCCTCCGGGAGCGTGAACCCGAGGATCCCCAGCGACCCCACCTGCTCGTCGAATACGCGGGTCTCGCCGGGGGCGAGCCGGACTTCCTGGATGACGTTGCGGCAGCTCTTCTCCCGCTCCAGCTGATCCCAGACTCTGCGGCCGGTCGGAAAGTACGCGCGCAGGAGGACCTCGCAGGAATCGGGAAAGCGGATCGTGCGCGGCGAATCGGTGCGATTGAAGAGCGTCACGTCGACGTCGAGAACGTCGGGACGCTGGGCCGTGAACCGAGCCTCGAAGACGACGCCGTCGCGCTCGACCGTCGACGGGAAAGGGGCCGTCGGAATCACCGGGCCGCCACTCCCGCAACCGCATGCCACGAGGAGGCTCAGCGCCCTTGCGGCTTCTCTACCGCACTTCCGCATTGTACTCGGCGATCAGTTCCGCCTCCTGGTCCAGCAAGCGCTCGTAGGTCAGTTGCAGGTTGCCGCTCTGGCCACGGAGCGCCTCGGCCTGTGCGACCGCCTCGGCGTGGAGGCGAACGACCCGGGCGTACGCCTCGCGGTCGATGTTGAGCTGATACTCGGCCCGGCGCTCATAATCCTCGATCAGGGCCTGGTAGTCGCGGACCGCGCTCTCGGCCTGGGCGAGCTCGCCCGTCATCTCCCGCCGCTCGAGGATCACAGTGGCCAGCCGGCCGTCCGTCTGATCGAGCCGCCGCTCGACGACCGCGATCGGGGAGTCGGAGTTCCATCCCGCCCCCGCCGTCTGCGCCGCTCCGCCGCCGGGCAGCCTGTGTCGGAGCGGCAAGAGAGCGAAAACTGCCAGCCCGACCAGGGCCACGACCGCCGCGATCGGTAGCGCGCGGCGGAAGCTCGGGGGCCGGCGCCGCGGGCGCGCGACCGGCGTCTCGATGACGCGCTCCTTCAGAGCCGGCGTTTCGACCGGTGGCTCCTCGATGGAGCGCGCTTCGTCGGAGACCCGCCCGGCGGCCGGGCCGACGGCGGCAGGCGCTTCGGCGGTCGCAGGCGCTTCGGGGGCCGGTAGAGCGGACTCCGCCCCGAAGTAGGGCAGAGCGGGCTCGATCTCGGGGGCCGCGCGAGCGGCCGCCGCCGGGGCCGCCTCCTCCAGGCGCTCCGCCAGATCCCCGATCAGCGAAGCGAAGCTCTCCTCGGGGAGTCCCTCGCGCAGGATCGCGGCCGCGCGCCGGGCGGCGTCGAGATCTCCCTCCAGCACCGCCGCCCGGAAGATTCCGGCCGGGATCGCGGCCACCATCTCGAGCGCCTTTTCGCGGACCTCGTAGATCTCGCCGAAAGGAGCGGGAACCCCGAAGCCGCCCTCCTTCTCCACCCGGATGACGGCCACCCAGTACTCCTCGCTCTCGATCACGGCGCGCCAGCGGTCGAGCACGCTCCCCCAGAGCGAACCGTCCGCCATCTCCGAATCGAGCGTCATCGCCGCCAGCAGCGCAACGAGAGCGGCATCGTGCCGGGCGGTGACGAGGGACGTCGACGCCCAGCCCTCCATGGCGTTTCTGAGGAGCCTGGGGTCGAGGTCGCGGACGGCGCCTTCCGCCACCGCCTCGTGGAACCAGAAGAGCCGGTCCCGGAGCCGTTGATGGGGATCGAGCAGGCGGTTGAGGGCGAGCCCCCGGTCGGCTCGCGTGCGGGGGACCGGCCCCAGCCACCTGAGGTCCCAGCCGGTTTCCTCCTCGCGCTCGGCGGCGGCGCAGATCGCCGCCCAGTCCGCCTCGCCCGGAAGGCCGAGCAGGCGGTAGGCGTTTCGCAGGATCCGCTCGCTTCCGGGCACTTCGGCGACGTGGTCGTCCGTCATGAGAAGCGTCCCGTCATCCGATACCACATGCGACAACAATAGTACCATCTCCGGCCAGGATGGAGCCCTGAGCGGCCCGGCGATATACTCGAAGCTTCACGGGAGGCATCGCGTATGAGGATCGTCGTCGTGGGAGCGGGGGAAGTCGGCTACCATCTCGCCGCGCGGCTGGCCAGCGATCAGCACGACGTCGTGGTGATCGAACGCGACGCCGATATCGCCGGCCGCATCCAGACCCATCTCGACCTGCTCGTGATCGAGGGCAACGGCGCCAGCCTGACATGCCTCGAGAAGGCGGGGATACAGAAGGCCGAGCTCCTCCTGGCGGTCACGAATTTCGACGAGGTGAATCTGATCGCCTGCCTGATCGCCTCACAGTTCGGCGTGCGGCTCAAGGTCGCGCGCGTCAGCAACCCCGAGTACTACCAGCACCGCGGCGCGCTGCAGGAGCGAAGGTTCGGCGCCGACCTGCTGATCAACCCCGAGAAGGAGTGCGCGCGCGAGATCCTGAAGCTCTTTCACAGGAGCGCGGCCAGCGATGTGGCTGAGTTCGCCGACGGCCGGGTCGTGCTGCTCGGGCTCTCGGTGGAGAAGGACGCGCCGGTTGCCGGGCTCACGCTGGCGGAGATCGGCCAGAAGCACCGCGAACGCCATTTCCTGACCGTCGCGATCGACCGCAACGGTGACTCGATCATTCCCACGGGGGAGACGCGGCTGATCCCGGGAGACGAGATCTACCTCGTCGCCGAGTCGCATCATCTCAAGGAGGCCTACCGGCTGCTGGGCCTGGAGAGCCGGCAGATCCGGCGCGTGATGCTGCTGGGCGGCGGCCGGGTGGGGCTCGCGCTCGCCCGGATGCTGGAGTGGGAGGGGATCCACCCGACCGTACTGGAGCAGAGCCGCGACCGCTGCGTGCACCTTGCCGAGGAGCTGGACACGGCGCTCGTCCTGCACGGTGACGCGACCGACCTCGACCTCCTCGTTCAGGAGGGCATCTCGGAGACCGATGGCCTGGCGGCGGTGACCAGCGAGGACGAGACGAACCTCCTGGCGTCGCTGCTCGCCAAGCACCTCGGCGCGCCGCGGGTCATCGCGCTGCTGAAGCGCAGCGAGTACATCCCGCTCGTGTCCAGGATCGGCATCGACGCCGCCGTGAGCCCCCGGCTCTCGACCGCCAACCGGATCCTGCAGCACGTGCGGGGCGGGCGGATCCTGTCGATGGCGGTGATGGAGCGGAACCGCGCGGAGGCGATGGAGCTGGAAGTTCTGGGCGGATCGAGGGCCGCGGGCCGCAAGGTGCAGGATCTCGAGCTGCCTTCGGGGGCGATCCTGGGTTCCGTCCAGCGCGGGCAGGAGGTGACGATCCCGCGCGGCGATACGCGGATCGAGGCCGGCGACCGGATCGTCGTCTTCGCCCTGCCGGACGCGATCGAGGAGACCGCACGATTCTTCGCCTGATGACCAGCGCCTGAAGCCGATCGCCTGATGCGGGGCGCCTGATGCAGGGCCGCGTGGTCCTGAACGTCGTCGCGATTCTGACGGCGTTCAGCGGCGTGACGATGCTGGTCCCAGCGGCCGCCTCGCTGCTGCTGGGAGAGGAGGCGGCGGTCCATATCCTGGCGGCCAGCGGCCTGACCGTCGCGGCCGGCACTCTGGTCTACGGCCGGACGCGTCCGATCGAGGAGATCACGATCCGGGACGCGTTCGCGATCGTGACCTGTGGCTGGGTCGCGGTCGCCGCATTCGGCACGCTGCCCTACCTCCTGACCGGATCGATCCCCTCGTTCACCGACGCGTTCTTCGAGACGATGTCGGGGCTGACGACGACCGGCTCCTCGGTGGTCCGCGACATCGATCTCCTGCCGCGCGGCGTCGTCCTGTGGCGCAGCCAGACCCAGTGGATGGGCGGAATGGGAATCATCGTGCTTTCGGTGGCGATCCTGCCGCTCCTCGGGGTGGGCGGGATGCAGCTCCTGCAGGCCGAGATCCCGGGTCTCACGCAGGACCGGCTGCGGCCGCGGGTGCGGCAGACCGCGACCCTCCTGTGGGTGGTCTATGCCCTCCTTACGGCGGTCCAGTCCCTGCTGCTCACCGTGGGCGGGATGACGCTCTTCGAAGCGGTCAACCACTCCTTCACGACGATGGCCACCGGCGGCTTCTCGACCGAGAATGCTTCGCTGGGCGCATTCGAGAGCCCGTTCATCCAGTACGTCGTCGCGGCGTTCATGCTGCTGGCGGGGATCAACTTCACCCTTCACTACAGCGTCCTGTCCGGCAATTGGCGCGCCGCCGTCCGTAATCGCGAGCTCAGGCTGTACCTCGCGATCGCCGGTGTGTCGACCGTCCTCCTGACCCTCCTCCTGTACGTCCCGGTGCCGGCATACGGTCTGGAGGCGAGCTTTCGGGCGGGGCTCTTCCAGGCGATCTCGATCCAGACGACGTCCGGCTACGTCACCGCCGACTACGCGACCTGGCTGCCCGCCGCGCAGGTGATCCTCTTCCTCCTGATGCTGATCGGGGGCTGCACCGGATCGACGGCCGGCTCCGTCAAGGTGCTGCGCTACATGCTGGTGGCCAAGGAGGCGCGCATCTCGCTCAGGAAGCTCTTGCACCCCCAGGGGGTCTTCGCGTACAAGGTGGACGGCAGGGTCGTCTCGGCGGATGCCCTGGCGAGCGTCAGCGGCTTCCTCCTCCTTTACCTCACAGCCCTCGCGGCCGGGGTGCTGGCGCTGGCCCTGTTCGGGCTCGACGTGGCCACCGCCGCCGGCGCGGCGGCGACGACTCTCGGCAACGTCGGCCCCGGGTTCGGCCGGGTGGGGCCGACCGGGACCTTCGCCGGCTTGCCCGGCGGCTCGCTGTGGGTCATGTCGTTCCTCATGCTCCTCGGCCGGCTGGAAATCTTTACCGTGCTGATCCTCTTCACCCGCGGATACTGGCGCCGCTGACCTCCCCGGGCGCGGGGGCGAGCCCGCGTGAATAAACCCACCGGCCGGCGCGTCTCCTTATACTGTGAAGGCAATGGATTGCAGGCTCCCCGACGGCCGGTTCTTCGGCACGACGCTCCGCTCGCGCAGGAGCGGCGAGATCACCGTGAGCGAGGTGGAATTCCCCGCCCGCGCCGAGGTGCCGCCCCACTCGCATGGGAAACCGATCTTCAACTTCATCCTCTCCGGCGGATACACCGAATACTGGGGCCGGCGCTCGCTCGACTGCCGCGGTCCGCTGCTCCTGTTCCACCCCTCGGAGATCGTCCATTCCGAGCGTTTCTCCGCGTGCGGCGCGCGCTGCCTCACGCTGGAGTTCGACCCGGCCTGGATCGAGCGGGTGGGGGAGGACGGTCCGGTGCTCGGCGACAACGCGGCGTTCCCGCCGGGTGCCTGGATCTGGGTGGCCGTGCGCCTGCGGGAGGAGCTTCGGGCGCGGGACGATCTATCGGCGTTCGTGATCGAAGGATTCCTCCAGATCCTGCTGGCGGCGGCCGGGCGCCGCTCCCGATCCGTTCCGGACCGCCGCCCGTCGCCGGCCATCGAGCGGGCGCGGGAACTCCTCCACGCGCGGTATGCCGAGCGACTCCGGATCGCCGCCGTCGCCGCCGAAGCGGGCCTCCACCCGACCTATCTGGCCCGCGCCTTTCGCCGCTACTACGGCGCGACGCCGGGCGAGTACGCCCGCCGCCTCAGGGTCGACGAGGCGTGCCGCCAGCTTGCCGATCCGGGGGGCTCTCTCTCCCGGATCGCCACCGCGGTCGGTTTCGCGGACCAGAGCCACTTCACGCGTGTGTTCCGTCGCATGACCGGAATGACGCCGGCCGGCTACCGGGAGAGGATCCTGACGAGATAGTCGGGCCGCCGAGGTGGCGCTCGTTCCATGGACGTGGCACGGGTTCAAGACGCCCGCCGATCGATCCTATCACGTTCCCATCATGCGCGTACGCGTACAACTCGCCATGGTCGCCATGCTGTCGGCGGCGACGGCCGGCTGCAGCGGCGGAGGGGGCGGGGGCGGCGGCGCGGGGAGCCCGACGATCCCGGATGCACCCCCATCCGATCCGCCGCCCTCCACTCCACCGTCCGATCCCCCGGCGACCGGCACCGTGGTGGTGAATCTTACGGGCAACCTCAGCTTCGACCCGCCCCAGGTGAGGATCGCCCGGGGGGCGACCATCCGCTGGGTCAACCAGGTGAACCTCTTCCATACGATCACGCCGGATGGGCATTCCGAGTGGACCCGCCAGGAGATGAACGACGCCGGCGACGCCTTCGAGCATGCCTTCAACCGGTCGGGGACCTTCCGGTACTTCTGCGAGCCGCATCGCGCGTTCGGGATGATCGGGACGATCACGGTGGAGTGACAGTGGCGTGAAGCGGCGCCTCCCGATCACACCCCGGGCACGGTGCTGGGGTCTGGTTCTCATCCTATTGATTTGGGCGGAGGCGAACGCGCCGGCCTCCGCTCAGTCCCTCGTCGATCGCACGCCCAACTTCGGCGGCGTCGACCTCCCGCCGCCGCGCACCGCCCACTTCGCGTTCCTCCACCGGTTCGAGCTGGTTGGGGAGGAGACGAAGAAGGTCCTCAACTACCCCACCTTTCTCCTCGGCGTGGGGCTGCCGGGGGCGAGCGCGGTGGGCATCCATTACGCGTCCAACTCGGAGCTGGGGGCGGGCACGCCCAACGAATGGGAGATCTCGGTACGCCGCCGGTTCGGGGCCGCGCTGGCCGCGACGATCGCCTACAACACTGCGGCCGCGAGCCTGGACGGTGAGCTGGCGGGGCGGCTTCGAATCCGGCGGATCTCCCTGCACGGGGTCGCGCGGGCGTTTTCGGACGCCTTCGGTAGCGAGGGGGGGCAAGCGGCCTTGGGGGCCGGCGTGATGCTGCACCTGACGCCGCGGTTGGCCGTTGGAGGCGATGTCGCGCGCGTGGTGACCGTGGACTCCTTGCCCGCCGCCTGGAGCGCCGGCGTCCACATGGTGATCCCCGGCTCGCCCCATACGCTCGGATTCGCGGTGTCGAACGTGGGGGCGACGACGCTGGAGGGCGCCAGCCGCGGCGCGGAGGACGCCGACGGCGACGAAAACCTGCGCTACGGCTTCGCCTTTACGATGCCGCTCGGCACCCTGTCCCAGTGGGCGCGGATCTTCCGCGGCGAGGAGCCGGCCCCGGGTGGGGCGGAAAGGGCGCGCGGCGAAGAGTTCGTCTCGATCCGGGACTTCATCTTCGGCCCGGCGGAGATCCGGATCGTGGCGGGCGAGACGGTGCGCTGGGTGAACGACGACGGCGTGGCCCACACCGTCACGGCGGACGAGGGATCATTCGACTCCGGCCTGATTCAGCCCGGCGAAGGGTATTCGCGGCGCTTCGAGGCGCCCGGCCGCTACCCCTACCACTGCGTCCCGCACCCCTTCATGAAGGCGGTCGTCGTCGTCGAGCCCACCGGCTAAGCGGAGCCGGCCGCTGGCTGAAACCTTTCCGCACCGAGTCCGTAGGCCCAGACGGTCATGGGCCGCGTCTTCCCCCTCGTCCTGTCGGCTTTCCTCTGCGGCGCCGCGCCGGCCACCGCGCAGGAGAGCGACACGACCTCCGCGGCGGCAGACCGCGGGCCGGAATTCGAGTCCCAGGTAAAGCCCGCGCTCGAGGTTCCGCGCGCCACGGGATCGATCGAGATCGACGGCGCGCTCGACGACCCGGGCTGGGAGGGGGCCGCCAGGGTGAGCGGCTTCACCGAGTTCTTCCCCGACGAGAGCGACCGGCCGCCGGTCGAGACCGAGGCCTGGATCACGTACGACGACGAGCGGCTCTACGTGGCGTTCCTCGCCGGCGATGACCCGGCCGCGCTCCGCTCGTCGGTCCGCGACCGGGACCAGACCGGGGCCGACGACTACGTCGGCCTCGTCCTCGATACGTACGGCGATGCCGCCTGGGGATATCTCCTGTTCGTCAACCCCGCCGGCGTCCAGACGGACATCCATTTCACGGCCAACCGCGAGGACGACGGGTTCGATATCGTCTTCGATTCGGAGGCGAGGATCACCGAAGACGGCTACCAGGTCGAGATGGCGATCCCCTTCCGGAGCCTCCGCTTTCCCGACCGGCCCGAGCAGATCTGGCGGGCGACCTTCTGGCGGAACCACCCGCGGGAGAGCCGCGGGCAGTACTCGTGGGCGGCCCTCTCGCGCGACGATCCCTGCCTGCTGTGTCAGCTCCGGACGCTGACCGGGATCCAGGGCGTCGAGCCGGGCGGCGCGCTCGAGCTCCTGCCGGCCGTCATCGCCTCGCAGGCGAGCGCGCTGGCGGACGGCGACGATCCGGACTCCGGCCTGGAGCACGACGGGATCGAGGGGGAGGCGTCGCTGGGCATCCGCTACGCCCATCCGTCCGGCGTGACCGCCGAGGCGGCCTTGAACCCCGACTTCAGCCAGGTCGAGTCGGACGTCGGGCAGATCGACGTCAACCAGACGTTCGCGCTCTTCTTTCCCGAGCGGCGGCCCTTCTTCCAGGAGGGGAGCGACCTCTTCGAGACGTACTTCGACGTTGTCCATACGCGGCAGATCAACGATCCCGACGTGGCCGTCAAGCTGATCGGGCGGGCCGGCCGTACGAACGTCGCCTACCTCGGCGCGCGGGACGCGGGCTCGCCCGTCCTGCTGCCCTTCCAGGAGCGCAGCTTCGTCGGGGTGGGGCAGGCGAGCGTCTCGAATATCGTGCGGCTCCGGCGGACGTACGGGGCGAGCAGCTACGTGGGCGCGCTCGTCACCGATCGGCGCTTGGAGGAGGGCGGATCCGGGACCACGTACGGAGTGGATGGCGTGCATCGCTTTCTGGAGAAATACCGGCTGGAGTACCAGCTCCTGGGGAGCCGCACGGCCGAGCCCGACGAGCCCGGCGCCACCGCAGGCCTCGACTTCCGCTTCGACGGCGGACAGCACACCGCCGTTTTCGACGGCGAGACCTACTCCGGCTTCGCGCAGCATTTGAGTCTCGAGCGCTCGGGGCGCAGGTGGTTCTCCGATTTCGATTACTGGGTCTCGAGCCCGACGTTCCGCACCGACAACGGCTTCGAGTTCCGCAACGACTTCCACCGCTTCACCGTCTTCGAGGAGCTCAACTTCTATCCCGAGTCGGCGTGGATCGACCAGTTCACGGCCGATGTCCGCGCCTCCCGGCTGTGGAGCTACGACGGCGTCCGCAAGGTCGACTTCATCGAGCCCACGCTGGAGTTCAACCTCAAGGGCCAGACCTTCGTGGAGGTCGGCCACGAGTGGGGCCGCGAGCGGTTCCGGGAGATCGACTTCGGCGGGGTTCGGCGGTGGTTCGTCTTCGCGCAGACGAACTTCAGCGAGCCCCTGCGGGGAGGCTTCTTCGTCGGGCATGGTCGCGAGATCGCCCGCAACTCGAGCCCGCCGGTCCTCGGCGAGGGGACGGACATCGAGGTGTTCGCCACGATCCGGCCCTTCCACCGGCTCGTGTTCCAGCCATCGCTCGTCCACTCCCGGCTCGACGGAGCGGACGGGGAGGAGATTTTCAGCGGATATGTCCTCCGGAACCGGACGACGTACAACTTCTCGCGACGGCTCTTCCTGCGGCTCGTCCTCCAGTACAACGACTTCGACGACCGGCTCGACATCGAGCCGCTTTTGACCTACCGGATCAACCCCTTCACGCTGTTCTACGTAGGATCGACCCAGGCGTTCGAGTCGTTGGGTCCGGAGGCCGGTGGCGCGGACGGCCCCGATCCTGCCGGCCGCGACGAGCTGGTCCAGACCTCCCGCCAGTTCTTCGCCAAGTTCCAGTACCTGTTCCAGCTCTGATCTTCAAGGAGCAGGCGTGGTATGAAGGCCTGCGCCAATGCTTGCCAGGGCGCCCTTGAATCGGACAGATTCGAAGCATGAATGAGGTTCTCAAGAACGAGATCCTCCCCCTGTCGGTACCGGAGCGGATCGCGCTGGTCGAAGAAATCTGGGACAGCATTGCGGCTTGACCCGAGACAGTGTCGGACCGGACGCTCATAGGGCAGAGCTCGATCTACGTCTCGACGATCCGTCGTCTGATCCATCCCTGATCCAGCCCGCTGGCGCGATCGCGCGTAGGTGATGCGCAGAGTCGCCTTCGCCACCTGGCGGTCCCAGCCCGACCTGACGACCGACGACCGACTCGCGGTCGAGCCCCTCGCCCGGCGCGGGATCCGGGTCGAGTCGGCCGTGTGGAGCGCGGACGGCGTCGAGTGGGCGTCCTACGACGCGGTCGTCCTCCGCTCCTGCTGGGACTACCACCTCCGCCGCGAGCGCTTCGAGCGCTGGATCGCCCGCCTGGAGAGTGACGGCGTCCCCCTGATCAACGCGCCTCCGCTCGTCCGCTGGAACCTCGACAAGCGTTACCTGTTCGATCTCGCCGAGCGCGGGATCCCTGTCGAGCCCACCGTATGGCTCGAGCGGGGGACGCGCGCCGACCTGGCCGGGCTCCTCCGCGACCGGGGGTGGGAAGAGGCGGTCGTGAAGCCGGCGATCTCGGCCAGCGCGCATCGGACCTGGCGGGTGCCGAGCGTTAGAACCGGAAGCGATGGGGCGGGCGATCCGACCTCACTCGATCCGGCGACCCTCGATCAGGCCCTGCTCGATCGAATGCTGCGCCGCTCGGATGTCATGGTCCAGCGCTTGAATCGGGGGATCCACCGGGAGGGGGAGTGGTCGCTCGTGTTCCTGGGAGGCGAGTATAGCCACGCGGTTGTGAAGCGGCCGCGGGCGGGCGAGTTCCGGGTCCAGGAGCGGCTGGGGGGAACCCTGGAGCCGATGCAACCGCCGGCAGCGATCGTGCGCTCGGCGAGTGAGGCCCTCGCGGCCACGGTGGACGCCACGGCCGCGGTGGCTGCGACGCCCGTTTACGCGCGGGTCGATGGCGTGCCCGAGAAAGACCGCCTCGTCGTCATGGAGGTCGAGCTGATCGAGCCCTCGCTCTTCCTCGCCGCCGCTCCCGGCCCCGCCGATCGCTTCGCGGCCGCGATCATGTCCTCGATGGAGCCGCCGGTCGGTGGGACCGACAGGGCCGGCAGGGCCGGCGGAAGGCTTAACGAATCACATCCCTGAGCCCTCCAAGCAGCCGAGCGAAAAGGAGGCTCACGATGACCCGACTCCTGGCTTTGCTGACGATCCTTCTCTTTCTCGGGGCCGCGCGGACCCTGCTCGCGCAGCACGCCGATCACGGGGATGATGTCACGTCGGTCGTCGCGGGCCCCGTAGAGTCCGACCTCGACGCCGAGACCCAGGCCGAGCTCGAAGGCCTGCGGCAGGCGATCGCCCATTACGCGGATCACGCCCATGCGGTCGCCGACGGCTATCGTCGCTTCGGCCACGGGCTGGACGACCCGCTGGTCGGCGAGCACTGGTATCGCCCGGACCTGACCCGGGCGCCGCTCGACCTGTACCGCCCCTCGACCCTCATCTACCAGGAGATCGACGGGCGCCGTGAGCTGGTCGGGGTCGCCTACGCCAACTACCAGCCGGCGGACGAACCGCTTCCCGGTGGGTTCACGGGAGCCGGCGACGTGTGGCACGTACACGACATGTCGGCACTCCTGAAGGCGGCCGCCGCGGAGCGACCGCTCCTCGGTCGCATCGTCGAGCGGCGCGCGCGCGAAAGCGGCGTGCTCGTCATGCTCCACGTCTGGCCGTACGGCGACAACCCCGACGGTCCGTTCGCCCACTACAACTCGGCGCTCCCGTACCGCGCGGTCGGACTGCCGGCCGAAAGCGTCCTCCCGGGTGGCGGGGACGCCGCGCGCGGGATCGCGCTCCTTCAGGACGGTGCCTGCGAGATCGAGGTCGGCCGGACCGAGACGATGGCGAAGCTCGACGAGACGCAGAAGGAAGCGCTCATGGACGCGTGCGAAGCCGCCGCGGCCGAGATGACCGGGGCGCGGGCGGTGTTCGCTGTAACCGACACGAACGGGACGACCGCGCTGAACGCTGCCGCCGCCCAGGTATGGCTGGATCTCGAAGCCACCCGCGAG
>DATLFH010000068.1:0-9058 GCA_035524965.1 Gemmatimonadota bacterium
CGCTCTTCCGTTCCCTCCTGATGGGAAGTGAGCAGGTCGAGGCCCTGATCGCGCATCCGCGCATCAAGGCGGCGACCCTGACCGGAAGCACGCCGGCCGGCCGCGCGGTCGCCGGGAAAGCAGGGGCCTGTCTCAAGAAGACGGTGCTGGAACTGGGCGGCAGCGATCCGTACGTCGTCCTCGAAGACGCCGATCTGGAGGCCGCCGCCGCGACGTGCGCCAAAAGCCGGCTCATCAACTCGGGCCAGAGCTGCATCGCCGCCAAGCGGTTCGTCGTGGTGGAGAGCGTCCGGGCCGGGTTCGAGGAGCGGTTCGTCGCCCATATGGGAGCCGCCAGGGTCGGCGACCCGCTGGACGAGGAAACCGAGGTCGGCCCGCAGGCCCGGAAGGATCTGCGGGAGGCCCTCCACGAACAGGTCCGTACGAGCATCGACCGGGGAGCGCGCCTGCTTCTGGGCGGAGAGGTCCCCCGGGGGCCGGGAGCCTTCTATCCGCCGACGGTCCTGACCAATGTCGCCGCCGGGATGCCGGCCGCGGACGAGGAGCTCTTCGGCCCGGTCGCCGCGATCTTGCCGGTAAAGGACGAGGCCGAAGCGATCAAGGTCGCCAACGATTCGGCGTTCGGCCTGGGGGCCGCGGTCTTCACGCGGGATCTGGAGCGGGGCAAGCGGATCGCCGCCGAGGAATTCGAGGCGGGCGCCTGCTTCGTCAACGGTTTCGTACGCTCCGACCCGCGGCTTCCGTTCGGCGGGATCAAGGAGAGCGGCTACGGCCGCGAGCTGTCGCGTTATGGCATTCGCGAGTTTGTGAACATCAAGTCGGTGTACATCGCCTGAGGCGCGTCACGCCTCGAGGGCGCAGCACCGGACCCCGTCGCCGATCGGCGCGTGCACGACCGGCTCCTCGCCCGTCAGGATCCCGAGAAGCGTACTGAAGAAGCGGCCGCAGACCGCTGGCCGCTCCGCTGAGACGTCCTGGAAGGGGCAGCGGTGGATGACGATCCGCCGCCGCCCACCGGGCAGCGCCTGCAGATCGGCCTCCCAGTCGAACTCCTCTTCGAGCCACGCCAGGACCGAGGCCCAGCGCACCTCCCTCTCAGTCTCTTTCACCGGGCTGCCGATGTCGGTCTGCGCGCGGCCGGCGAGCCGCCGCGCCGCCTCCTCCACCAGGGCGAGCGCGGTCTCGGAACCGTGCCGCTCGACGAGGACCTCGATCAGCTCCGCGGCCAGGACATCGTACCGCTTGGGATACGCCGACCGAGCGAGGGGCGCCAGCCGGTATAGATAGGCCGGACGCCCCGCTCCGGAGCCGGACCGGGCGCGTTCGACGAGTCCCGCCTCGGCCAGGACGGACAGGTGCTGGCGGACGGCGGCACTCGTTACGCCAAGCCGTTGCGCCAGATCCGCGGCGGCCAGAGGTCCGCGTACCAGGAGGTCGAGGACCTCACGCTTGGTCCCGCTGGGGAGCCCTTCGGGTCCGTTTCCGGCTCTCCGATCGATCATCCGTATCCGTCCGTCCCTTTCTGGCCATTGTGTAAGTTTTAACTTGCATATCTAATATAAATCCTGTAGAATGGGACGTCGAGAGCCCGCCGTCGCGGGCCGTCAACGGACAAGAATCTAAGGAGGCACTTGGTATGCACCGCTTTCTTCTCATCCTGATGGTCGCGCTGGCGACCACCCTCTTCGCGACCGATCTCTCCGCCCAGGATACCGCGCCCCCGGGCGGCGATTTCCAGAAGGTCAGTGAGCTCGTCGAGCTGCCGGATTTCATTCCCGGACTCGGCACCCTGTACGTCGATCCGGGGACCCTTCCCGCCGGGCCGTTCCTGGCCTACGACCGGGATGGCGAGCTGGCCAGCACGGTGTACATGATCCCGCTCTCCGCGCTCGACGCCCACGATGCGTTCACCGGTCTGGACGCGGCGGACGCAGCGGTGGATCACGTCGACATCGTGTACAACGCGGGTCATCCGGGAGTGGCGGAGCCCCACTACCACGTCGTGCTCTGGCACGTCCCGGCCGAGAAGGCCGCTTCGCTCGGCAAGTAAGGAGAGCGATGGTTACGCGGCGCTCGTTCCTGTCGGCCGGCGGGCTCGCGCTCGCCGGCCTCGCCGCGCCGAACCTGGCGCGGGCGATCCTCCGCCCTCCGGCCGTTCTCGAGATTCGGATGCGAAGCGATCCGCAGGGCGCACATGTCTGGTTCGAGCCGCTCGGCGCGTTCATCGAGCCGGGCACCAGGGTCCGTTGGATCCTCGCGGAGAGCGTCCACTCGACGGCCGCGTACCACCCGGTCAACGACCGCCACAGCCTGCGCATCCCCGAGTCGGCCGAGCCGTGGGATTCCGGCATTCTCGTGCAGGCGGGCGCGGCCTTCGAGGTGCGGCTGACCGAGCCCGGAGTGTACGACTACTTCTGCCTGCCGCACGAGCAGGCGGGCATGGTGGGCCGGCTGGTCGTGGGCGCCGCGACCGGCCCGGGCGCGCTTCCGTTCGACTACTTTCTGGATCGGCGGGGAACGAGCGATTGGCGACCCGTCCCTCCGGCCGCCCGCCGCGCCTTCCCGGAGGTGGAGCGGATCCTGCGTGAGAAGATCGTCCGGCACGCGCACGAGTCCTGACTTACGGGCGGGCGCTCGCCCAGCTTAACGAGCCGGGGCTTCTCCGGACCGGATCGACCGCGGCGCTTGCGGGTCCAGCAGCGCCAGGATCGCCGCGTGGAGCCGGCCGTTGGTCGACACCGCGCTCCCCCCCGCCGGGACCCGCTCGCCCGCGAGGGTCGTGAACCGGCCGCCCGCCTCCTCGACGATCGGCTGGAGCGGCACCGAGTCCCAGGGCTTCATGCGGGGATCGATCATCGCGTCGGCACGGCCGGTTGCGACCAGGGCGTGGCCGTAACAGTCACCCCACCCGCGGAGCGCGCCGGCCGCGCGCGCCAGCCGGGCGAAGGCGCCGCCGGCGTCGACGTCAGGAAGCCGGGCGAAATCGGTCGCCAGGACGAGCGCCTCGCTCATCGCGGCCGTCTCTTGCCGTACCCGGGCAGGACCCAACTCGATACCTCCCCGCGTCCATTGGCAACCGTGACCGCGGGCGGCGGCGACCGTCTCGTCCAGCGCCGGTAGGTGCATCGCGCCCAGGACCGCCTCGTCTCCGTCAAGCAGGCCGATCAGGACGCCGTAGAGCGGCACGCCGTGGACGAAGCTCAGCGTTCCGTCGATCGGATCGACCGTCCAGCTCCGGCCGCTCTCCCCTTCAGAGACGCCGAACTCCTCGCCGATCACGCCATCCGCCGGACATCGCGCGGCCAGCCGCTCGCGCAACAGCTCCTCCGCCCGTCGGTCGACCTCGGTCACGAACGAAGCGTCGTCCTTGCGCTCGATCGTGAAGACGCCGCCGAAGTACTGCAGCGTGAGCCGCCCCGCGAGCCTGGCCGCATCGATGGCGAAGGCGCGCAGCTCCGCCAGCTCGGTCGCATCGATCAAGGCTCCTCCACGCCGGGACTCTACCTCCGGCGGCCTCGAAAACAAGTCGGGGCCGGCTCCTTCGAACCGACCCCGACCGGCGAGAGTGATATCAGGCTGGTCTACAGGATGATCGGGCTCGTGACCCGCAGCGTCAGCTCGGTGCCGGCGTTCATGGCGACCTCATAGTCGTCCCGCGCCTGACCCATGGCCGCCCCACCTGCCCCACCGACCCCGGCGCCGATCGCCGCGCCCTTCTTGCCGCCGACGATTCCGCCGATAACCGCTCCTGCGCCGGCGCCGATCGCGGTCTCCTTGGTTGGGAATCCCGTGTTTTCGTACGTGTGGCCGCCCGAAACCGGCGCCGCCGCGATCGAGCGCGAGCCAGCGACCGTTTCGATCGACCGTGCCTCCAGCGTGATCGACGCGCCCTGACCCCCCGTCCTGTCCCCTTCGATGATGCTGGTCACGACACCCGAAACGGCGGCGCCGCTCGGGATGACGACCACCCCGTTCACGACGACGTCGCGCGTCACGCGGCCTGTCCACGACTCGCCGACATCGTTATGCTCCGAATCGATCTGGGCGAGAAGAGCGATCGGAACCCGAGTGCCTGCGGGGACCGCATTCGGACGCGCCGGCCGACGCGGCTCGAAATCGCGGGGCTCTTCACGCGGCTCATCGCGAGGCACCGGGCGCTCGCGGACGATGACGGTTCGCGTCACGACCGGCTCCTCGCTGACGACCTGGATCTCGTCAGCCGTCGGATCGCCCTCACCCAGCGCGATGGGACCGCTTTCCTCCACGACGATCGGGATATCCTCTTCGGCCTCGTCCGGACCGCGCGAGCAACCGGCAACGACGACCGATACGAGCGTCAAACCGAACAACATCGACAGCGGAGATCGAAGAAACGAGCGCATCGTACCCTCCTTGCTGAGGCTCTCTTCCCCCCGAGGCCTTGCCCTTATCCTCCACGCGGTTATAGCAACGGGCGTGGCGATTTGTTCCGCCATGGCTGCAAGCCGTTCATCCGCGGGGGGTTGCCGCCGCTGTGCAACCCCTCGACTGGCCGATAACTTGCGGCCCCATGACGCCAGCATCGGGCTCGCAGCCACGGCTCGCGCTCCTGACCAGCGGCGGCGACGCTCCGGGGATGAACGCCGCTATCCGCGCCGTGGTCCGGACTGCGGCGGACGCGGGCTGGGAGACGATCGGCTTTCGTCGTGGCTACACCGGCCTACTCGACGACCTCTCGACGCCCCTCTCGCCGCGCACGGTGGCCAACGTGATCCAGCGCGGCGGCTCGATCCTCGAAACGAGTCGCGACCGCCGCTTCGCCGACCCCGCGATGCGCGAGCGGGCCCGTGAAGTGCTCGAGCATCACGGCTGCCGCGCGCTCATCGCCATCGGCGGCGAGGGAACCCAGAGCGGTGCCGCGAATCTCCAGGCCGAGTGGGAAGGGTCCGTGCTCGGGGTGGCCTCGACGATCGACAACGATCTGGGCGGGACCGATCAGTCGATCGGCTTCGATACGGCGTGCAACACCGCACTCGAAGCGATCGACCGGATCCGCGACACTGCGAACACGCTGGAGCGGCTCTTCTTCATCGAGGTCATGGGGCGCCGGCGCGGCTTCATCGCGCTCGAGGTGGCCGTAGCCGGAGGCGCCGAGGCTGTTCTCCTCCCCGAGGTCGCACTGGATGCCCAGTGGCTCGTCGAGGTCGTTCGTCGCAACTACGAACGCGGCAAGCTGGCGTGCATCGTCGTCGTGGCGGAAGGCGCTCATCCCGGGGGAGCACGCGGCCTCCTTCACGAGATGGAAGAGGTGTCGAAGGAGCTCGGCCTGTCGGGCGCCGGTCCGCGGGTTACGATCCTGGGTCACATCCAGCGCGGAGGAAATCCGACCGTTCGCGACCGTGTTCTGGCGAGCCGTCTCGGCATGAGCGCCGCACGCGCAGCCACAGAGGATCAACGAGATCAGCTTTTCGGTGTGCGAGGAAACTCCGTGTGCGCGACGCCCTTCGCCGTCGCATTGAGCGAGAAGAAGGAGATCGATCGCGGTCTGCTCGAGATGGTGAACACACTCGCCGGCTGATTCCACGCGTGCGAAAAACTTTCTCCGCATGTTGCGCAACACGCCGAAGTTGTGATAGAATTTTCGTGTCGGCCGGTCTGACGCTCGAACCAGCTCAGATCAGGAGGAAACGACATGGCTGCAACAGCCAGAAGGAAGTCGACCAAGAAGGCCTCGAAGAAGAAGGCCTCGAAGAAGAGTTCCAAGAAGTCATCGAGGAAGGGCTCGAAGAGGAGAGCCAAGAAGAAGTAGTCCACACGCTGACCGATCGTTCGAGGCCGTGCCGACTGGCAACATGCGAGAGCCCGCGACTGCGGGCTTTCGCTTTTCTATGTCTCGCCCTGTGCCTGACGGCGGCGTGTACGCCGTCAGCCGCACGCGGCGGGGGTCGCGCGCGGGCCTCGCTGGGCGAAGTCTTCGCGCGGGTCCTCGCCGATCCATCGCTCGAGCATTCCGGCAGCGCCGTGCTCGTCGTGTCGCTGGATCGCGGCGATACGCTATACGCTCGGGAGGCCGACCGTCTCTACACACCGGCTTCCAACCTGAAGCTCTTCACCGCCGCGGCCGCGCTCCACTATCTGGGTCCCGACTATCGTTTCCGGACTTCCCTGCTCGCGACCGGGAGGATCGCGGACGACACGTTGCGCGGCGATCTCGTCCTGGTCGGCCGCGGCGACCCCGACCTGGACACGGCCGATCTAGCGGCGCTCGCGGACACGCTGGTCCGGCGCGGTGCCCGTGTGGTGGCGGGCGATGTGCGGGCGGACGACAGCTATTTCGAGGGTCAGGAGTGGGGCCCGGGCTGGATGTGGGACGACGGTCCTTTCTGGTTCTGGCCCTACAGCAGCGCGCTCACGCTCAACGACAACTCGGTCCGCGTCCGCGTCGAGCCGGGACGCAACGTCGGCGACCCGGTCGTCGCGACCCTCGATCCCCCGACCTCCTACATGGCGCTTCAGGTTTCCGCGGTCACCGCCGTCGCGAGCGCCGACACGACGCTCGAGGTCGTGCGCCGCTGGACGCCCAAGGACAACGTCATCGAGATCTCGGGTGTCTTGCCGTCGAACGTTGATTCGCTGGTCGAAATCCGCACCGTCGAAGAGCCCGCGCTCTACGCCGCCACCGTATTCGCCGAGCTGCTCGAGGCGCGCGGCGTCGAGTTGCTCGGGGTGGTCCGGCATGGACCCCTGGCAGATGTCCCCGCGGACACAATCGCGCACCATGTCTCCGACTCGCTCGCCGCGAGCGTCCGGAATTTCCTCAAGATCAGCGACAACCTGACCGGCGAGCAGCTCGTCAAGGTGATCGGCGCCGAGACGACCGGAGCGCCGGGGACCTATGAGACGGGCCTCGCGGCCGAGCGCGCCTTCCTGGCGCAGGAAGTCGGAATCGACACCCTGTCGATCCGGCTCGCCGACGGCTCCGGGGTCTCGCGCTACAACCTCGTCACCGCCGGACAGATCGTCCGGTTGCTGAAGTACATGGCGGGACGGGAGGATCTCTCGGCGGCGTATTTCACTGCGCTGCCCATAGCCGGAGTCGATGGGACGCTCGAGGACAGAATGGAGGAAACGCCCGCCGCCGGCTCGGCGCGCGCCAAGACGGGCTCCCTCTCGGGGGTCACGGCGCTGTCCGGCTACGTTCCGGCCGCGGACGGCGAACGGCTGGCGTTCAGCATCCTGATGGAGTTCTTCACCGGACCGACCTCGTCGCGGCGGGCGGTGCAGGACTCGCTCGTCGTCGAGCTCTCGAAGTTCCGGCGGTAGGGACTTCCATTCGTCGAGATGGAGGTTGTCGGCGGCCGGAGGTCCCTACCGGACCCGCTGGGGCGACCCTTCTGCCGAGTCTCGTGTCTTCATCGAGCACCTGCGTGGCGCGTGCACCTATCTCCCGCTCCGGTCCTAACGGGTCCGCACGGGACCTCCGGCCACCGAGACTCCGCGCTCGCCAATCCGAACAACCTGGCCGATGACCTTCGGGTGCGCGGCAGGAGCGGTCCTGTCCGCCGCTGTCGGCTCACGACCGGAAGATCCGATTCGGGCGGAGAAGTGCGCGGGTGTCGGGGAGGGCATATCCAGACCCGTTAGGACCGGTTGGGAGAAACATGAATCAACCACGTAGGTGCGTGACGAGGATCGGAGACTCGGCTGGACGATCGCCTCAGCGGGTCAGGATATGACCTCCCCGGCACCGACCCCTGCTACACCTGAAACGACCTACTTGAAGTGCTCCGGCGGCAGCGCCACCGCTCCGATTCCCGTGGCCTGGAGGCCGACCTCGATCGACCGCACCGTCTCCAGCGTCTCCGGATCGATCACATCGACCGCGCCGGGCACGACCGCGTGGCTCTCCATCGACAGATAAACGGTCCCGTCGGGACTGAAAGCGAACGTGTGCGGGTGAGTCGCGCTGGCCGGTCGGGTCGCGATCACCTCCTCGTTGGCGAGGTCGATCACGGAGTAGGACTGGTCGTCCCTATTGGGGACGTACAGCCGCTCGCCCGCCGGATCGACCTTGATGAGATACGGTCCGGCCCCGACCGGGATCCGGTTGGTGATCGTCCCGAGCTGGTCCGTGGCCATGACGCGGATCTCGGCGTGCCTGTGACAGGCGACGTAGAGCTTCTCGTCATCCCCCGACAGCGCCAGGCCGGCCGGATAGCACACCTTGTCTTCTGTCCGATCCGCCTCGGTCAGCATGTTGGTCGAATCGACGACGGACAGCGACCGCACGCTGATCTTCTTGAGCACGTTGTCCCGCGTGCAGGAAACATATACCGCTGTCCCGTCGTTGGAGGCGACGAGGCCATGCGGCTTGGTGCAGACCGGGATCTGCTGGACCTCGGTCAGCGTCGGCGTGTGGATCACCGACACGGTATCGGTCTGGGGGTCTCCGTGCAGGTTGTAGTTGGCGACGAAAAGCCAGGTGCCGTCCGGCGTGATCGCTATGGTGGCCGGGAACAACCCGACATCCGTCCGCGCGACCAGGCTGTCCGCGGCCGTCGTCAGTTTCCAGATCGAGCCGTAGGGGAAACCATGGGCGATCGACAGGTAGTAATGTTCCCCGTCGGGCGCCACCGAAAGTGCGTGGACGCCCTCGATGTCCTCGGTCGAGATGCCGACCGGGATCTTGCGGATCACGGCGCCGGCCTCGGGATCCACGATCGCGACCGCGTCCTCGGACTCGAGCCCGACGAACAGAACATGCCCCGAACCCGCGCTCTCCTGACCGATTGTCTCGGTCGTCGCGCAGGCGGCGAGGAGCAGGCAGAGCCCTAGCGTTGGAACCAGGAGCATGCGAATCCTCCGTGCGGGATGAAGATCGGATCGGCGCACTCGCCGCTCGGGGTGCTGATCGAGTACCTATACTAGTCGAGGAAAGGTCCCGCGGCAGGATGGTGCGCATGACACCCTGGTCGATGATCCGCAGGTTCGGAGCCGCCTCCCTTCTCGTCATCGGCGCGGCCTTGGTGCCCCTGCGGTCTCAGGTCCCGCCGGACGGGCGGGGCCGCCTCGTCGCCGA
>DATLFH010000069.1:0-3760 GCA_035524965.1 Gemmatimonadota bacterium
GAACGGCGCATCCGCACGCTCGCTCTCCGCGTGGATCAGCCGCGCGACCAGCTCCTTGCCGGTGCCCGTCTCCCCGGTCACGAGCACGGGGGAGGGATGCCGCGCGACCTTGGCCGCGGTCTCCAGCGCGCGCATCATCGCCGGCGAGCGCGCGATGATCTCGCCGAACTTCCGGTCCGAGCGGACTTCCGTGCGCAGCCGCTTCACCTCCCGCCGCAGCGCTTCCCGCTCCTGTGCCTTCTTCAGAGTGAGGACGAGCTGATCGGCCGCGAACGGCTTGGGCAGGTAGTCGTAAGCACCCTTCTTCATCGCCTCGATCGCGAGGTCGGTGCCGCCGTACGCGGTCATCACGATCACGAGCGCGTCTCCGCCCGCCGCGCGGTACTTCTCCAGGAACTCGATCCCCGGGAGGCGGGGCATGCGGACGTCGCAGAGGATGATGTCGGGCTCCAGCTCGGCGGCGCGCGCAAGCCCCTCCTCGCCGTCGGAGGCGGCGTTGACCTGGTAGCCCTCCTCGCTCAGCACGAGCGAGACGGTCTGCCGTAGCCCGGGTTCGTCGTCGATGACCAGGATCTTCACGTTGTCCCCCCCTCGCGCCCGCTGCGGGCGGCCTCGTCGTCCCCGGGGACCGCCTCCTCGGCCGCCCACCAGGCCTCATCCTCGCCAGCGCCCATCACTTCGGGCAACAGGATGGTGAAGGTCGTTCCCTCCCCGAGCCTGCTGCTGACCCGGATCGTGCCGTCCATCGCGTCGATCAGCCGCGCGGCGACCGCGAGGCCCAGCCCCGTCCCCTGCCCCGGCTCCTTCGTCGTGGTGAAGGGCTCGAAGATGGTGTCGATCAGGTCCGGGGCAATCCCCGAGCCGGTGTCCTCGACCACGATGCGGACCGCCCGGTTCCCTGGGAAATCCTTGTCTCCCGGCACCCGCGGCCGCTCGTGGAAGCGGCGCCGATGGGAGTAGTCGATGCCCGGCGGATCGTCCCGGCGACGGATGGGGAAGTGCTCGTCCGGGGCGAGCTCCTCCTCCTCGACCGCGATCCGGAGAGCCATGTGCGGGCGCCCCGCAAGGGCGTGGACCGCGTTGAGCAGCAAATTCACGAGCACCTGCTGCAGGCGGTACGGATCGGCGCGAACGAGCGGGACGTCGGCGGCGAGCCGGGTCTCGACGGCGATCCCGTCGAGGTTCCCCTGCGCCCCGAGCAGCTCGATCGCCTCGGTGACCACCGGCCGCACGTCCAGGGATCGCGGCGTCACCTCGCGCGGGCGCCCGTAGTCGAGCAGGCCGCGGATGATGCGGTCGATCCGGCGCGCCTCGGCCTCCGCGGCGACCAGCAGCTCGCCGGTTTCCGGGTCGCTGCGCTTCCGCACGACCCCGAGGTAGCCCATGATCGCCCCGAGCGGATTCCCCACCTCGTGCGCGATGCCCGCCGAGAGCCGCCCCACCGAGGCCATCTTCTCGGCCTGCACGAGCTCGTTCCGGGTGCTCGTCAGTTCCCGGTTCGTCTCCTCCAGCGAGCGGACGTTCTCGGCGAGGTCGAGCTGGTGGTTGATGAGGCGCTCCGCCATCTCGTTCACCGAGCCGGCCAGCCGGGAGAGCTCTTCCGGGCCGTCGGTGGGAACGCGCACGCCGTAGTCGCCGGCGGCGATGGCCTCCACCCCGCCGACCACTTCGTCGATCGGCCGGAGGACGCGGTCGCGGATCAGCCGGCGGCCGAACATCAGGAAGATGATGAGGTCCGCCACGATGAGCGCGGCCACGTAGGTGATCGCCAGGTTCGGGTCCGCCGTGGTCGTGGAGATCAGGCGGACGCCCACGACCGCGACGAGGAGCGCCCCCGCGAACACCAGCGTGAACGCGGTGATCAGCTCCTGGCGGAGAGATCGCTGAGGATTCACGCCGGGAGGATGCACCCCGATGCGTGCCGCGGACAACCTTCCGCGGGCGGCGAAAGCGCATGGATGCGGGGGTCGCCGACCGCGCGGACGGCCCCCTGATGCGCGAAGCGCGGGACGGGATCTCTCCCGCCCCGCGCCAGCGAGGTCGTGCGACCCTGCGTCGTCTTAGACGTTGTCGCAGACGATCGAGCCCGAGCCGGCCGGCGCCGTGCCGTCGACCGGCGTGGCGACGCCCGAAGCGTCCCCGTTCGCGCCCGAGCCGTAGTACACCACGCAGCCCTCGCCGCCCGACAGCGCGCCGTGCGTCGCGGTCGCGTTCCAGCCCTGCTGGTCGGCTCCGTTGATCACGATCGCGACGCCTTCGCTCGTGGCGAAGTCGTCCAGGTCGGCCTCGACGGCCGTGTAGGTGTAGTCCGGGGTCCCGTCCAGGTCGTTGTCCGACGCGTAGTACAGGTCCTCGGCGGTCGCGAGGTTGCGCAGGTCCGCCTTCATGCTGGCGACGTACGCCTTCTCGCGGGTCGCGCTGAACTTCGGAATCGCGATCGCGGCCAGGATGCCGATGATCACGACCACGATGAGCAGCTCGATCAGTGTGAAGCCCTTCCGGTCCGTGAGCGACATTGCACGATCCTCACTGTTGGTGTGTTGCGAGACGAACGGCCCGGTGGAGGGCAAGCGACGTTCCGACAACCCACCGTGCAGGTCAAGTCCTTTGTTTTCCGTGTTTTGAGCGCTTCCGGACGTCTCGCGGACCGGGCCCGGAATCGGCTCCCGATCTCGCAATCTGCAACGCGGTCGCAGATTGCCGCCGGCAGGGCGGTACCCCTCACGATAACGGGGACACGTCACACCCCGTACCGGTTCAGCTTCCGGTACAGCGTCGACGGATCGATGCCCAGCACCTCGGCGGCCCGCGCCTTGTTGCCATCCTCGGCGTCCAGGACCCACAGGATGTAGGCCTTCTCGATCACCTCGAGCGTCGGGTTGGCGGCGGGCTTGTCGGACACGATGGGCGCCGACGGCGGGTGCAGGATCCTGTCCGGCAGCGACTCGGCGTCGATCGCGCCGTTGCGGCTCACCACGAACGAGCGTTCCAGCGCGTTCTCCAGCTCGCGCACGTTGCCGGGCCAGTCGTACGCGGCCAGCACCTCCAGGACGCGCTCCGAGGCCTCGGGGATGGGCTCCCCATCGCCGGCCATGCGCGCCAGGAAGTGCCGGGCCAGGAGCGGGATGTCGTCCTTCCGGTCGCGCAGCGCCGGCAGATGCATGGAGATCACGTTCAGCCGGTAATAGAGGTCGCTTCGGAAGCCGCCGGCGCGGATCTCCTGCTCGAGGTCACGGTTCGTCGCGGCGATGATGCGGACGTCGATCTCGACCGGCACGGTCGCGCCGACCGGGACGACCTCGCGCTCCTGCAACGCCCGCAGGAGCTTTACCTGGAGCTGGGGCGTCATCTCGCCGATCTCGTCGAGAAAGAAAGTGCCGCCTCGCGCCGCCACGAGCAGGCCGTCCTTGTCCCGCACCGCTCCGGTGAACGACCCCCTCACGTGGCCGAACAGCTCCGACTCCAGGAGGTTCTCGGGCAGCGCGGCGCAGTTGATCGACACGAAGGGCCCGTCGGCGCGGTCGGAGAGCGCGTGCAGGTAGCGGGCGACGACCTCCTTGCCGGTCCCGCTCTCGCCCGTGATGAGCACCGTCGAGTCGGTCGGTGCGACGGTCTCGGCCAGCTTGAGCACGTCCACGAACGAGCGGTTCTTGCCGATCGGCCTCTCGGCCGAACGCCCGTCCCGACGCTGGATCTCCCGCTTCAGCGCCCGGTTCTCCCTCTTCAGCGTGCGGGCCTCCACCGCCCGCCGGCACAGGGC
>DATLFH010000070.1:0-12079 GCA_035524965.1 Gemmatimonadota bacterium
CGCCGGGGGACAACCGTCCGACTGCGGGAGTGAGGACGCGCAGGATCGAGAGAGGGGCGGTGACACGCCGGTGCGGCCCATCGAGGAGGTGCTCGCCGACCATACCGCCGAATGGATGGCGGTTCCCGGCGTCGTAGGCACGGGGATCGGGACCTGCGACGGCGACCGCTGCATCGTGATCTTCGTTCGCGAGCCCACGCCCGAAGTCGTGGAGCGGATCCCGGAGGAGATCGAGGGCCACCGGATCCGGATCGAGGAGACGGGGACCGTGCGCCCGCGTGATCCGGGCGGGGGCTAGCCCGCGGTCAGGGAGCGCCTGACGCGCTCGCCGAGACCCCGGAGCCGCGCGACCGGCTCGTCGCTGTAGACGAATCGCACGTACCGGTCGCCGCTCGGTCCCCAGTCGCGCATCGGCGTGGCGGCGATTGGTGACGCGCGATTGCCGCCCGGAGAGACGCGCTGCCGGTGAACGGCAGATAGCTGTTGGAGTCGTCGGATTCGACGGCCGCGCGCGTGGCCTCGATCACGGCGGCCGCCGGGGAAAGGTCAGTGTCCAGGTTCTCCAGCCGCAGGACGTCGGGGTCGCTTCCGGCGGCGGCCGCAACGCGATCGATCGCGAAGTCGGAAATCCCCGCCGGGCGGCGGCCCGTCACCATCCCCCAAGAATCGCCCCCGGATCGTGGCTGGGGAGGCAGGACTCGAACCTGCAACCACCGCGTTAACAGCGCGGCGCTCTGCCATTTGAGCTACTCCCCATCCTCGAACCCGGTCAAGATACTCCGATAGTCTGCGCCACGGGGACTTTTCCTGGGCCGTTCCGCCGGAGGATCAGAACTCCACCCGTCGTCGAGAGGAGCGAGGCGAGAAGGACCGCGAGCTTGGCGGTCGCGAGCTGTGGGCCCTCGCCGAAGGCCAGCCCGGCTATGAAGAGCGACATCGTGAAGCCGATGCCGCCGAGCCATGCGACTCCGTAGATCTGCCGCCAGCCGATATCGGCGGGGAGCTCGGCGAGCCCGGACCGCACACCAAGCCACGCGAAGAGGGTGATCCCGAGCTGCTTCCCGATCACGAGCCCGAGCAGGATGCCGAGCCCGATCCGGCTTCCCAGCTCGGCGAGCATCCCCCCCTCGAGGGTCACGCCGGCGTTGGCCAGCGCAAAGAGCGGGAGGACGCCGTAGACCACCCAGGGGTGAAGGGTGTCCTCCAGCCGCTGAAGCGGCGTCTCCACGTCCTCGCACACCTGCTCGAGCGCGTGGATCGCCTCCTGCTGGCCCTGGTTCACGAGCTGGGACGACCGGAACTCCGACGCCTCCGAGAACTCGTCCAGCAGAGCCTGGCCGCGCGCCAGAAACTCCCCGCTGTCGATCCGCCGGCGGACCGGGATCGTCATCGCCAGGAGGACCCCGGCCACGGTCGCGTGAACGCCCGACTGGAAGAAGAAGAGCCACGCCACCAGACCCAGAAGGGCATAAGCGACCGGGTGCCGGACGTGGACGCGATTCGCGAGCAGAGAAGCCGCGAGCGCCGCCCCGCCGACGCCCAGGGCCATCCACGCGATCCCGCCCGAGTAGAACAGCGCGATGACCAGGATCGCGCCCAGGTCGTCGACGATCGCGAGAGCGGTGAGGAAGACCTTCAGCGCGGCGGGGATCCGATCCCCGAGTACGGTGATGACCGCCAGGGCGAACGCGATGTCCGTTGCCATCGGCACGCCCCAACCGGTCGCACCCGGGCCGTCGGGGTTGAGGGCGGCATAGAGGGCCGCCGGCACGACCATGCCGCCGATCGCGGCCGCGATCGGGAGACCCGCACGGCGTGGCGAGGCGAGCTCGCCGGCCATGATCTCGCGCTTGATCTCGAGGCCCACGACGAAGAAGAAGAGCGCCATGAGCCCGTCATTGATCCAGTGGAGGAGGGACTCGGCGAGGATTCGATCGCCCAGCCCGATCGAGAGCCGGGTTTCCCACAGGGCATGATAGCTTCCCGCGAGGGGCGAGTTGGCCCAGCCGAGAGCGGCGATCGTGCAGACGAGAAGGACGATCCCGCCGGACGCCTCGAGGTGGACGAAATCCCGGAAGACGCGGAGGGCGTGGCGCCGGCCGATGGGTCGGGATTCCGGCATCTCAGGACGTTAGCCGGACTCCTCGATGTCAGCCTTCCAGGTGATCCGGACCGATTCCTTCAGCGAAACCGCCGTCGGGCACTTCGCCTGATGTCGCTCGAGCGCGCGGTCGACCATCTCCCGTGAGCCGGGCGGGATCCGGAGCCGGTACCGGACGCGGATCTCCGTCAGGACCGGCACGCCGTCAGCGATCTCGTTGCTCCCCTCGGCCTCGGCCCGGATCGCCTCGGGCGGCAGCCGGATCCCGCGCGCCTCCAGCGCGCCGTTCAACGTGCCCAGCATTCACCCTGCGGCCGAAGCGACGATGTAGTCGACGGGCAGCGGCAGGTCGGGCGCGTCGATGCGATAATGCTCCCGGATGGGACCGTGCACGCCCATGTCGAAGCGGCTCCCCTCCGGGAGCGTCGCCCGCCGGTGGACCCCTGCCACCTTCTCGACCGTCACCCGCGAGACGTAGAGCGGTTCGCTCATGATGCCTCCTGGAGTCAGACCTTCTCCCCCTCCGGATAGAGTCGGGCGAGACACCGCCGAGCAGTCTCGACCCGAGTCCGTTCCTACCGGCCAGGCGCCGCCACGCCTCCTCCGGAGGGATCACAACACGGCGACGAAGATAGACGACCTCACGGCCTTGGCATTCCTATCTCAGCCCGCGGGCGGCGGGGTATCGAGCCGAAGCGACGCTTCGATCGCGCGCGCGGCGGCGGCGAGGGCGGCAGGGTCCCGCGCCCTGAGGACCAGCTTGCAGCGATAACGGCCGTCGAGGAACACGGGGTAGGACCCGATCCCCACCGCCGAGTGCGCGCTCTGGATCGCGGCCAAGGGCTCCGAGAAGTCCCCTTCCTTGCCGCACACCCAGAGGGTCTCCTTGTAGAACGGCGCCGACAGGAGCTGGTCGGCGGCCGTCTCGAAGATGTCCTGGAGAAGGAGCGGCACGCCGGGGAAGACGAATACGTTGGCGGCGCGAAAGGCGTAAGCGAGCCGCTGCCGCCCACGAAGCAAATTGGAGCCCTCGGGGAGCTCGGCCATCGCCGCCTCCGCGACCGTGAGACGCTCGCCGTAATCCACCGCCAGCAGCTCGCGGGCGACGGAATGGGGGAGGAGCGGCAGATGGAGCGCCTCGGCCACCGCCTGGCGCGTCACGTCGTCGTGGGTCGGCCCCATGCCGCCCGTGACCAGCAAGTAGTCGTGGGCCGGCGCGAGACGGCGGATCTCGGCCGCCAGCTCCGAGCGCCGGTCGCCGAGGATGACCACCCGGTCGACCCGGATCCCGAGCTCCCACAGGCGACGCGTGAGGAAGGGCGTGTTCTGGTCCTGGACCTCGCCCGAGAGGATCTCGTCGCCGACGATGAGGAGCGCCGCCGACCGGGGGCTTCTCGGAGGGACTACTCCGTCTTCCACTTCTCGTCGGTCGAGTGGCCGGGGAACGCGCGCGCGCCGGGATCGATGTACGTCTTGGCGAAGTTGATCGCCACCGCTACTTCGCCGAAGCCGGTCGCGATCAGGTCCAGCTTTCCCTCGTGCTCGGTAACGTCGCCGGCGGCGTAGATGCCCGGCAGATTCGTCTCCATCCGGTCGCTGACGACGATCCCGTTCTTCTCCATCGTCAGACCCCACTGCTTGATCGGCCCGAGATCGGCCTTGAATCCCACGTTGATGAGGAGGTTGTCGATCGCATGGGTCTGCTCCTCGTCGGTCCGATTGTCGAAGATCGTCACGGTCTCCAGCCGGCTGTTGCCGGCGACCGATCGGACCTCGTAATGCAGCAGGATCTCGACCCGACCGCTCCCGACCACCTGCTGGACCGTCGCCTCGTGGGCGCGGAACTCCTCGCGCCGATGGATCAGCATGAGCGACTCGGCGATCCCCTGGAGATTGAGCGCCCAGTCGAACGCGCTGTCGCCACCCCCGACGATCATCACACGACGCCCGGCGAGTGCCATCTTGTCACGCACCAGATACTGAACACCGCAGCCTTCGAACCGTTCGAGCCCCGCCACCTTGAGCCGCCGCGGCTCGAATGCGCCGATGCCGGCCGAGATCACGACCGTCTTGGTGAGGTAGGCTGCCTTGTCGGTCGTGAGCCGCCAGATCCCGTCTTCGCCGTCTCCTCCCGCGACGCGCTCGAGCCCGGCGACCCTCTCCTCCAGGACGATCGTCGGGTGGAACTGCATCGCCTGCTCGATCAGTCCCTCGGCAAGGTCCTTGGCGAGGATCTTGGGAAAGCCGCCCACGTCGTACACGTACTTCTCGGGATACAGGGCGAGGAGCTGTCCGCCGAGCTCGGGCAGCGAGTCGATGACCGCGGTCTTCATGTGGCGCATGCCGGCATAGAACGCGCCGAAGAGGCCGGTCGGGCCGCCCCCCAGGATCGTGACGTCGTAGATCGAATCGTTCATGGCGCGGCCCGTCAGAGCGTTTCGAGGAGGCGCTGGAGCGTCCGGTGGAGCTGCTGCTGGCCCTGGATGCCGAGGGTGGCGGTCACGCGGTGCCGGAGGCGCGTCACCCCGTCGTTCAGGACCCGCTCCAGCTCCCGTGCGCGGGGGGTGAGAAAGAGCCGCCGCACCCGGTGATCCGATGCGTCCGCCTCGAGCCGGACGAGTCCATCCTCGACGAGTCCGCGGACGATCGTGGTCATCGAGGACTTGACGATCCCCGCCCGCTCGCCCAGCTCGCTGATCGGAAGCCCATCCTCCTCGAAGAGGGGCGCCAGCACCTGGCAGGTCGTCGGCGTCACCTCGGGGAAGCCGGCCGACCCGCAGCCGTCCACGAGGCGCCGGCGCCAGCGCTCGGCGCCGATCGCGAGCAGCTCCCCCAGCTCGGTCGAGTCGATCGTCACGCGATGATTGTACGTTCTCGTACTACCAAGCGTCAAGCGGAAGATCCTCTCGCCGAGATCTACGCGCGGCTCGCCACGCCGATGGCGGCGTCGATCACGCGGGTTGCAAACATCTTGCCCTCCGGCTTGATTTTCATGTATCGATACTCCTTCGTCCGATGACCGATGACCCCCCAACGATTGATCCCTCACCCGGCGTAGACTCCTCATGAGGGTGGGACCCGCGGTTTTCATCTTCGCCGCTTTCATCGCCGCACCGGCCCGGGCGCAGGAGGCGACTGCGCCGGCGCCGTGCACCTCTCCCGAGCACCGAGGGTTCGATTTCTGGCTCGGCGAGTGGGAGGTGTACCGACCCGACGGAGAACAGGCCGGCACGAATCGCCTGACGTCGATCTACGGCGCGTGCGCGATCCGCGAGGAGTGGCAGGGCGCCGGCACCCATGCCGGCACGAGCCTCAACTTCTACGATGCCGCGACCGGTCGTTGGCACCAGACCTGGGTCGACAATGGCGGGCAGCCGCTGCGCCTGACCGGTGGGCTCGACGAAGGCGGCGCGATGGTGCTCTCCTCGCCGGCAGGGGAAAGCCCGCTCCACCGGATCACCTGGACCCCGCAGGAAGATGGGAGCGTGCGCCAGTTCTGGGAGGTCTCAAAGGACGGCGGCGGGACCTGGTCGGTCGCTTTCGACGGCAGATACGTGAAGGCCGCGGACGAGTGATCCGGGCGGGGATGCAAAGCGCACCCGAAGCTCGCGGCCCACCCAGGCCGGCCAATGTTTCGCGCAGAAATGCGCAGGTTTGCACTGCTGGCATGAAAGGTGCGCGGTCCCTTTGCTCCGATGGGCCTCGCCGAGCTCCTCCTCCATCTCGCGCTCGTCTCCGCCCCCCCTCTTTACAATCCCTCTTCCCCCGATCCGGCGTCCCCTCAGCTCGTGGCCCTCCTTCAACTGCGGCGGGAAGACCTGCCTCACGATCTTCGCGGCGAGGTGTATCCGGTCGCGCTCTTCAAGGACGGCTCGTTCCGCGATGCCCGTACGGGCGGGGTTCATCCCCTGACGGGCGAGGTGGAAAAGACGCTTCCCGTCATGAATTCCGCGCTCGACTCGATTCGCGACTTCACCGTGTACGACGGGGCCGCGCCGATCGGTCGCTTCCAGGTGACGGCCGTCGAGTCGGCCGTCTATAGCTGCCGCGCCATCCAGGTCGGGGTCGGTGAGATGGATCTTCCCGAGCGGTATATCCGTTTCGGCAGGCTCGATCCGCGTGTGCAGACGTTCGCGGTGTCCGGTCCCGGGCTCGCGTACCAGTACACGCTCAACTACTACCTGGCCCTGAGCCGACCGGTCTCGCAGCCCGAGTTCGGCTGGGGCTGGGATCAGGCCGCGGATCCCGGCGCCGTCGGGCGGCTCCGCGATGCGATCTGGGCGGCGGGCGCGGAGGCGCTCGCCGAGGGCGGCCAAGGCACTACGTCCGGCAGACCGGACCCGCCGCGCTGGAGCCTGCGGGAGTCGTTCCGGATCTTCGATCTCGATCGGGACGGCCGTCCCGAGGGAATGGGGGTCGTCGAGGTGGTGAGCGCCGGTGAGACTCGGGAGCGCGGTACTTCGCCCGCCCTACCCCGCGTCGCCTCGGCGATCGTGTGGGCGCGGGACGAGGGGCCGGCTCGCGCGCCCCGAATCATCGCCGTCCTTCGCCAGACCGATCGCGCCGGGCGCGAAGATGTCCGCCGCGATCTCGCCGAGGTCATGGACCTCGATGGCGACGGCGTCGCCGAGATCTTCTATCAGGTCGACGGCTGGGAGTACCACGGCTTCGAGATCCACGCGCTCGCGGGAGACGGGCTCGAGATCGTCTTCGCGGGCGGCGGCTACGGCTGCTGAGGCAGCGCGTCGAGAGCGAGCGCCCACAATCAGGCGGGCAGGTCGCCCCTGTGCGTTTCCGGATCGAACCCTTCCGGGGGTGGAGCCGCCTCGGGGACATCCACCGTCATGTCCTTGAACTCGATCCGCTCCCCCATGAGACCGCGATCGCTCCTGCGGCAGGCCCGAACCGCCTCGTCCAGGGCGTTCCAGCCGAGCAACGCGCACTTGATCCGGACGGGGAGCTTCGATACGCCCTGGAGCGCCAGCAGGTCGCCCAGCGTTCGGTCTTCCTTCGCCGTCTCCTCGCCATGCATCAGGGCGAGAAAGCGCCGCTCCAGGTCGACCGCCGTGTCGAGCGACTTCCCCATCAACGCCTGAGTCATCATCGAAATCGACGCCTGGCTGATCGAGCACCCCTGGCCCTTGAAGCGGACCTCCGCGATCCGATCCTCCTCGACCGCCAGCATGAGCTCGATCTCGTCGCCGCAGAGCGGGTTCCGCATAGCGATCGTAACGGTGGGATCGTCGAGCGCACCTTTGTTTCGCGGCCGGCGATAATGATCGAGGATCAGCTCGCGGTAGATCGATTCCAGCATCAGCCCTTCAGCAGCCTCTCAGCCGATGCCGAAGATCTTCTCCGCCCGGTGGAGCCCCTGTACGAGCGCCTCCAGATCGTCCTCCCCGTTGTAGAGGTAGAACGAAGCGCGCGCGGTGGCGGCGACGCCGAGGCGCCGCATGAGCGGTTGACAGCAGTGGTGGCCGGCGCGGATCGCCACCCCCTCGTGGTCGAGGATCGTGGAAAGGTCATGCGGGTGGATGTCGGCGAGGGTGAACGAGACGACACCCGCCCGGTCCACATCGGGCCCGGACCCGTACAACTGTAATTGTGAAAACTCGGCGCTCAGCCGCTCGAGCGCCAGCCTGGCGATCCTCACCTCGTGCGCATGGATCGTCTCCACGCCGGCCTCATTCAGGAAGTCGATCGCCGCCGAGAGCCCGATCGCCCCGGCGATGTGCGGCGTGCCGGCCTCGAACCGGTGGGGCACCTTGGCGTAGGTCGAACGGTCGATCCTGACCTCCTCGATCATCTCACCGCCCCCTTGATAGGGCGGCATCGCGTCGAGGATCTCCCTTCGACCCCACAGCGCGCCGATCCCGGTCGGGCCGCACATCTTGTGGCCGCTCAAGGCATAGAAGTCGCAGCCGATCGCGCGCACGTCGACCGGGAGCTGAGGCGCCGCCTGAGCGCCGTCGACCAGGTAGAGCGCCCCCGCATCGTGCGCCCGGCGCGCGATCTCGGCGACCGGGTGGATCGTGCCGAGGGCGTTGGAGACGTGGGCGGTCGCGACCAGCCGGACCGCGCCGTCGGACGTGAGCTCGTCCATGTGATCCAGGTCGAGCTGGCCCTCGTCCGTCATCCGGATCGCGCGGATCCTGGCCCCTGTCGCCTCGCACGCCAGGTGCCAGGGGACGAGGTTCGAGTGGTGCTCCATCTCGGATACGACGATCACATCGCCGGGTCCCAGGTTCGCCCGCCCCCACGCCGAGGCGACCAGGTTGATCGATTCGGTCGTGCCGCGCGTGAAGACGACCTCGTCGGCGCGACCGGCGCCGATGAAGCGCGCCACCTTTCCGCGCGCCTGCTCGTATTGATCGGTCGCGCGGATCGACAGCTCGTGCGCGCCGCGATGGACGTTGGCGTGATCGGTCGAGTAGTAGGCGGTGACCGCAGCGATCACCGCGTCCGGCTTCTGGGAGGAAGCTGCGCTGTCGAGATAGACGAGGGGGTGGCCCTTGACGGTCTGGGCGAGAACCGGGAAGCGCGCCTTCAAGGCCTCGGCATCGAGCGGGGGCGCCGTCGCAGTCGGCGCACCCGCCGTTGTCGGCGAGCCGATCGGGTTCATTCCGGGGTCATTCCGGGGGCAGGTCGAGCTGGTCGACCTCCGGGACCAAGACCCAGACATCGCCCTCCCGCACTTCGACCTCGAACATGGGGAGCGGCTTGGTCGCGGGAAGCGTCTTCACCTCGCCGGTCCGGATGTCGAAGGTCGCGCCGTGCCAGTCGCACGTCAGCCGCTCGCCCAGAAGAAATCCCTGCGTGAGCTCGTACTGCTGGTGCGTGCAGCAGTTGTGGAAGGCATAGAACTCGCCCTCGACGTTGGCGATCCCCACTTTGACCCCGTTCACGACGAAGGCCGCCATCTCGTCGGGCGGGATCTCGTCAATCTTCGCCAGCTTCACGAACTCGCCCATCGACTCCACTTTCAGCAGCCTATCCGAGCTTCCGCTCGATCTCGTCCGAAAGCCGCCGGTGGAGCCAATCGACCGGTACACGCGCCAGGACTTCCTCGAAGAAGCCGGAGACGATCAGCTTCTCGGCCTGCTCCCGGCTGAGCCCGCGGCTCATCAAGTAGAAGATCTGCTGCTCGTCCTGCTGCCCGATCGTCGCGCCGTGGGAACACCTCACGTCGTCGGCCTCGATCTCGAGGTTGGGGAGCGAGTCGGCGTGCGCGTCCTCCGAGAGGATCAGGTTGCGGTTGGTCTGGTAGGCGTCGGTCCCCTGGGCCCCCGGCATCACCCGGATCATCCCGCGGAAGACGGAGCGAGCTCGGTCCTTGAGCGCCCCCTTGTAGAGGAGGTCCGAACCGGCGTGAGGCGCCTGGTGGAGCTGGTAGGTGTAGTGGTCGAAGTGCTGGTCGGAGTCCCCCAGATAAATTCCCAGCATCTCGGAGTTGGCGCCCTCGGCCTGCAGATCGGTCTCGACGTCCGAGCGCGCAACGCTGGCGCCCAGCGTCACCAGGAGCGACTGGATTTGCGCGTCCTTGTGGGCGAAGACCCGCGCGGCCTGGTAGTGGAAAACATGACGCCCCCACTGCTGGACGATCGCGTACCGGACGCGAGCCCCCTCCTCGGCGACGATCTCGGTCACGCCGCAGTTCATCGCGAGGCCTTTTTGCGCACGGGCGGGAGAGGCGCACTCTTCGATGTAGGTCACCTGGCTCTCGGGGCCGGCGATCACGAGCGTGTGCGGAAAGACCGCCACGCCCTCCAGGTCGAGCCAGCGGAACGTCGTCAGCGGGAGCTCGATTTCGACTCCCGCCGGCACGTAGAGGACCGTCCCTCCGGACACGAACGCGCCGTGAAGCGCGGCCAGCTTGCCGAACTCCGGCGTGACCGCATCCGTCATGAAATACTTCTGCATGAGCTCGGCGTAGTCGCTGACGGCGCTGTCGAAGTCGAGGAAGAGAACGCCCTCCCTTGCCAGCTCGTCGGAGAACTCGGAGTACAACTGGACGCCGTTATGCTGGACGGCGAAGGCCGCCGACTTTCCGCGCCGGGCCAACTCCTCCCGGATCTCCACGGGGAGCTCCCCTCTCGCCGCGACGCGCTCGGGCGGGCTCGGATCGCGCATCCTGAGATCCTGCCACGCGATCTTCGCGAGGTCCGTGTAGCGCCACGCCTCGTCCTTCGTGGTCGGCATCGGGGTCTCGCGATAGACCTGCCAGGCGTGCCGGCGCCGCGCAGCCATCCACTCGGGCTCGCTCCGCTCGCGGACGATCGCCTCGACCGTCTCGGGGCCGATCTCCCCACGGACCGATGGCGCGGTTTCGATGTCGGCGGTGAGGAGGCGCTCCCTGGATTCAGCTTGGGCCTGAGCGACTCGCGAGCTACCCAACGCTCCCCTCCATCTCGAGCTCGACCAGGCGGTTGAGCTCGACGGCGTACTCGAGCGGCAGGTGCTTGGCGATCGGCTCGATGAAGCCGCGGACGACCATCGTCCGCGCCTCTTCCTTGGCGAGCCCGCGCTGCATCAGGTAGAAGAGCTGCTCGTCGCCGATCTTCGAGACCGTCGCCTCATGGCCGATCGAGGCGTCGTTCTCGTCGATCTCGATGTACGGGTACGTATCCGTCCGGGCGTCCTCGTCGAGGAGGAGCGCGTCGCACTCGACGTTGGACGACGCGTTGTGGGCCCCCTTCTGGACCTGGACCAGCCCGCGATACGACGAGCGGCCGCCGCCCTTCGAGATCGACTTGGAGACGATCTCGCTCGACGTGTGCGGCGCGACGTGGATCATCTTGCCGCCGGCATCCTGGTGCTGGCCGGGCCCCGCGTAGGCGATCGACAGGATCTCCCCCGAAGCCCCGCGTCCCATCAGGTAGCACGACGGGTACTTCATCGTGACCTTGGAGCCCAGGTTCCCATCCAGCCACGCCATCCGGGCGCCCTCCTCCACCCGCGCCCGCTGGGTGACCAGGTTGTACATGTTGTGGGACCAGTTCTGGATCGTCGTGTAACGGACGTTGGCGCCGCGGTTGACGATGATCTCGATCACTCCCGAGTGGAACGAGTCGGTCGAGTAGCTCGGCGCCGTGCACCCCTCGATGTAGTGCAGCTTGGCGCCCTCGTCGGCGATGATGAGCGTCCGCTCGAACTGCCCCAGGTTCTCGGAGTTGATCCGGAAGTACGCCTGGAGCGGAACGTCGACCTCGACTCCCGGCGGCACGTAGATGAACGAGCCCCCGCTCCACACGGCCGAGTTGAGCGCCGCGTACTTGTTGTCGTTCATCGGGATCACGGTCGCGAAGTACTGACGGAAGAGGTCCGGGTGGTTACGGAGCCCGTCCTCGATCGAGTCGAAGATCACGCCCTGGGCGGATAGTTCCTCCTTGATCTTGTGGTACACCATCTCGGACTCGTACTGCGCCCCGACCCCGGCCAGCGACTTCCGTTCGGCCTCGGGGATCCCGAGCCGGTCGAACGTGCGCTTGATGTCCTCCGGCACCTCGTCCCACGAGCGGCCCTCCTTCTCGGAGGGCTTGACGTAGAAGTAGATCTGGTCCATGTCGAGGGCCGAGAGGTCCGCGCCCCACTTCGGGACCGGCTTCGACTCGTACACCTTGAGCGCCTGGAGCCGGAACTTGAGCATCCACTCGGGCTCCTCTTTCATCGCCGAGATCTGCTCGACGACGCGCTTCGAGAGCCCCTTCTCGCTCCTGAAGACGTACTTGTCCGGGTCCTTGAACCCGTACTTGTAGTCGTCCAGGTTGAGGGCCGCGACGTTCTGGTCGTATGGCATGTGTGGCTCCTTCCTCGCTACCGATTCGAGGCCGATCCGACGGCCGCCGAACCGGCGACCGCCGCTCTCTCTCCGCGAAGCTCCTTGTACCCCTCGGACTCGAGCTGCTTCGCGAGCTCCTTGTCGCCCGAGCGGATGATCTTCCCGCCGACCATGACGTGCACGAAGTCGGGGGTGATGTA
>DATLFH010000071.1:0-4710 GCA_035524965.1 Gemmatimonadota bacterium
CTGCTCGAGGAGCTCCACCGCCAGCTCCTCGAGGACCGGGATGCGGGCCAGCGCGCCCGCCCGCGTCCAACCTTCGTTGGCGTCGACCCGGATCGGCTTTTCGGTCAGGCCGCGGATCGTCTCCAGGACCTCGACGTCTCCGTCGAACCCGAGCTTGATCTTGAGGATCGGGAAGGGCTCGGCGTCGGCGACCCTGGACCGCATCACCTCCGGAGCGTCGATCCCGATCGTGAACGAGGTCGGTGGGACCCGGTTCAGATCTAGCCCCAACCAGCGATAGAGTGGCAGTCCGTGGCGGCGTCCGAGGAGATCGTGGAGGGCCATCGAGACGGCCGCTTTCGCACTCGCGTTCTGCCACAGCAGACTGTTCAGGCGGCCCTCGATTTCCTCAATCGCGTAGGGGTCGTCCCCGACGAGCGGCAGGAGCTCGTCGAGCGCGGCCGCCGCCGTGCCGGCCGTCTCGCCGTAGCGGCGGGAGGGGGCGGCCTCGCCCCGGCCGGTGTCGCCCTCGTGTTCGAGGCGAACCAGCCAGTGGTCGTACCGGGTGTGCTCGGAGCGGGCGATCTTGAAGGGGTGTCGGGGGGTGAGCGCGAGGGGGAGCCGCTCGGAGTGGATCGCGCTCATCAGGGACTCGCGCTCATCCGGGGGCTCGCGGCGCCAGCGGCCGGAGCCGCGCCCACCCGCTCGACGATCGCCTCGACCAGGGGCTCGGCCCCGAATTTGACCGGATCGACGGCCGGCAGACCGGTCTCGGATTCGATCCGGGCCCCCCAAGCGCGCGCCTCCTCGTCCGACAGATCCCAGCCGTTGATCGCGATCGCCGCCACCGGCGCCGGCTTCAGGTACGCCGCCATCCGCTCGTGAAGGGCGATCCATTCCGGCAGCGGCATGATCTCGATCTCGTCGTTCAGCGTCCTGATGCGGGTCGGCTGATGGACGAGGATCATCGCGTCCGGCATCGACCCGTGGATAAGCCCGAGCGTCACCCCGCTGTAGCCAGGGTGGAGGAGTGAACCCTGCCCTTCGACGAAGACGAAGTCGTTCCCCGGGGCGTTCTCGAGGACGATCCTCTCCGTCGCACCGGCGATGAAGTCGGCGATCACGCGGTCGACAACGAGCCCCTTTCCCCCCAGGAAGAGCCCCGTCTGGCCGGTCGGCGCGAAGGCCGCGCGGTAGCCGAGGCGCTCCGCCGCCATCGCCAGCTCGAGCGAGGCGGTCATCTTGCCCACGTTGCAGTCCGTCCCGACCGTCAGGACGACCGTGGCTTCGACTTCCGCCGCCTTCCGCGAGGCCACCGGCAGGTCGTCCGGCACGCGGCGGAGATCCTGGATCTCGGCCCCCGACCGCGCGGCGATCGCCCGGAGCTCGGGATCGTCGCCGAGAAACGTGTGGAGACCGCTCACGACGGTCAGCCCGGCCTCGAGCGCGCGGGCGATCAGGTCCCTCCAGGCAGGCGGCAGCGCGCCGCCCCGCGGGGCGACCCCGATCAGGAACGTATCGGGGCCCAGGGCCAGCCCCTCCTCGAGCGTGGCGACGATCGGGATCGGGAGTCCGAAGCCCAGCACCTGGTCGGTCGTGCGGCCCGCCGTCCGGCTGTCCAGCACGGCGACGACCTCGTCGGGCGCGTAGCGGATGACGCACGTCGCCGTCTTGGCGTCCAGCACGCTGAAGCGCCCCTCGGCGAGGATCAGGACCCGTCGGTCAGCCATCGGGCCCCCGCTCCTCGTCCCGCTCCTCGTCCCGCAGTTGCCGCGCCCTCGCCACGTTCGTGTTCTCGAACCCCGGCCCCTCCCAGCGGACGGAAGCGGCGAGCTTTCGGCCGGTCGGGGTCGCGGCGAGGCCGCCCTTGGCGGTCTCGCGGTACTTCTCGTCCAGCTCCTTGCCGATCTCCCCCATCACGTCGATCACTTCGTCGGCGGGGATCGGGAAGGAGAGGCCCGCCAGCGCGAGCTCGGAGCCGGCCACCGCCTGGACGGCGCCCGAGACGTTCCGGGTCAGGCACGGCACCTCGACGAGCCCACCGACCGGATCGCAGACGAGCCCCAGCATGCCTTGAAGCGTGAACGCGACCGCCTGGCTCACCATCGCGGGCGTGCCGCCTCGGAGCTCGGTCAGGGCCGCGGCCGCCATCGCGGCGGCGCTCCCCGTCTCCGCCTGGCAGCCGCCGGTCGCACCGGCGACGCTCGCCCTGGCGACGATCACCTCGCCGACTCCGGCGGCGACCAGGAGGCCATGCACCAGCTCCTCCTCGGAGAACCCGAGCTCGTCCTCAGCCGCGAAGAGGACGGCGGGCAGGATGCCGGACGAGCCGGCGGTCGGGGTGGCGACGATCGTCCCCATCCGGGCGTTCACCTCCATCGTCGCCTGGGCGCGGGCGATCACGCGCCCGATGAACGGGCCGACCACGCTCGCCCCCTTCTGGCGCCACTCCTCGAACCGTCGCGCCCCGCCTCCGAGAAGCCCGCTCACCGACGGCGTGTCGGAGGCGAGCCCGCGCTCGACCGCCTCCCGCATCGTGTGGAGGCGCTCGCCCAGGCGCGCCAGGACCTGCTCCTCCGTCTTTCCGCTGTCGTCGACCTCCTCGGCCAGGACGACCCGCCACACCGGCTCGCCGGCCGCTCCGGCCCGCTCGATGATCTCCTGCATGCTGGTGAACACCTTTCGCGCTCCTCGTCGGAAACGTTGGCCCTAGTCGGTGACCTTCTGCAGGCGCCGCGCGAAGCGGACCCAGGCGAAACCCTGGACTTCCTGGACGACCGCGTCGGGGATCGGCTGATCGGTCTGAACGATCATCGTGGCCTCCCGTCCGCGCTTCTCGCGGCCGACCTCCAGGAAGGCGATGTTGACGCCGGCGTCCGCCAGGAGCCGGGTGACCGCGGCCGTCGTGCCGGGGATGTCCTGGGCGCCGATGAGGAGCGTGTCATAACGGCCGGTCAGGTCGACCGCCCTGCCGTTGACCTCCGTCACTTCCACCGCGCCGCCCCCCACCGACGAGCCGATCAGGGTCGCCCGATCGTCCCCGGCTGCGATCTCGAACCGGAGGGTGTTGGGGTGCGCCTCAGGGCCCAGATCGACCGGCTCGAAGGTCACGTCCAGTCCCGCATCCCGGGCGACGGCAAGGCTGTGCGGGATCCGCTCGTCGTCCGGGGCCATCCCGAGGAGTCCCGCCACGACCGCGCGGTCGGTCCCGTGGCCCTGGTAGGTCGTCGCGAACGAGCCGTGGAGGCCGATCGTCGCCCGCTCCGGCGTCCGCCCGAGGAGCGAGCGCGCCAGCAGTCCCAGCCGGAGCGCCCCCGCCGTGTGGCTCGACGAGGGCCCCACCATCTGCGGCCCGATGATGTCGAAGACGCTCAATGCGCATCGGCCAGAGGGGTCAGCTCCGCCTGATCGATTCTCGCTTGCCCGAGCGCCTGGAGGATCTCATTGATCTCCTCTATAGCCACCCCATTCGGATCGGTAATCTCGAGTCCGAGCACCCTGCCGTCCTTCCCATAATCGATGAGTATCCTCTCTGATGCGCGCTCGGTCCGCACGCTCTTAGCTCCGCACTCCCGCGGGAGGTACAGGTACGCCGCAAGTGGTTTCCCTTTCCTGTAAGTGATCTCGAGGTATTGATCCTTCACTTTGCTTTCCCTCCCACAGGATATGCGGTAATCACAACGAGCCTCTCGTCTTTAGAATCCGGCTCGACGATTACTTCCCAGGGCGATTTCCCGAATCGAGTTTCGATCACCCATCTACCTGGACTGCATTTCGTCGATGGTCATGGGCTTCCTCGAACATTTTTCTCAGATCGATCTCGCTGAAATCCCGATCTTCCATCCGCCGCTCCAGGTGTGGCGTCAGCTCCAGCTCCCACTCCCACCAGTCGGGCCGGTCCATTCGGATTCAAGTGGCTGCAAGCTCGACGGCCGTGCGATCGAGCGAGCGCCGCAGGTACTGCCCCGTGTACGACTCCGGGTCCCGCGCGACCTCCTCCGGTGTTCCCTCGGCCACGATCCGCCCGCCCCGGTCGCCTCCCTCCGGTCCCAGGTCGATCACGTGGTCGGCGGTCTTCACAACGTCGAGGTTGTGCTCGATCACGACGACGGTGTTTCCCCGATCGACGAGACGGTGGAGCACCTCGAGCAACATCCGGACGTCCTCGAAGTGGAGGCCGGTCGTCGGCTCGTCGAGGATGTAGAACGTGCTCCCGGTGGCGACCCTGGCGAGCTCGGTCGCCAGCTTGACCCGCTGCGCCTCGCCGCCGGAGAGCGTGGGGGCGGACTGGCCGAGCGTCAGGTAGTCGAGACCCACGTCGCACAGCGTTTGCAGGATGCGGCGAATCTTGGGGATGTTCTTGAACAGCTCCACGGCGTCGCCGCAGGTCATCTCCAGCACGTCGGCGATCGAGCGGCCCTTGTAGCGGACGGCGAGCGTCTCGTCGTTGTAGCGCCGTCCGTTGCAGGCGTCGCATTCGACCCACACGTCGGGAAGGACGTGCATTTCGATGCACTTCTGCCCCATCCCTTCGCACGCCTCGCACCGCCCGCCGGGAACATTAAAGCTAAACCGCCGCGGCGAGTAACCGCGCACCTTGGCCTCGGGGAGCTGCGCAAAGAGGAGGCGAATCAGCTCGAACACGCCGGTGTACGTAGCCGGGTTGGACGATGGCGAATTCCCCAGCGGCTGCTGATCGACCTGGATCACCTTGTTGATGTGCTCCAGCCC
>DATLFH010000072.1:0-14977 GCA_035524965.1 Gemmatimonadota bacterium
GTTCCGCGCACAGGGTGTCACGATCCCCACTCTGCGGGAGGTGCTGGAGACGTTTTCCGGCACGCCCTTGATCATCGAGATCAAGCAGACCGAGCCGCCGATCGAGGAAGACTTGGCACGGTTGCTGCACGAAACCGGTTCCGAGCCACGCGCGCTCGTGTTCTCGCTGGAGCAGGGCCCGCTCGACCGTTATCGGGCCCTGGGCGGCGTCCATCCGACCGGCTTCGGGCCGGGCGACGTGGCGGAGTTCATGCGCCGGCTCGGCTCCGGCGCGTGGGACGGATATCGGCCGCCGGCGGCCGCCTTCGCGGTGCCGGTGCGGTGGCGCGGCACCCAGATCGTCAGCGCCGCCTTCACGGACACGGCGCACGCTCTCGGCTGCGAGGTGTTCGTGTGGACGATCAACGAGCCGCGCGCGATGCACGCTTTGCTCGATCTGGGAGCGGACGGCCTCATCTCGGACTATCCGGAGAGGCTCCGGCAGGTGGTGGCCGAACGCGCGCGCGGTAGGCCAGGATCCTGAATAGGAAGGGGTGGCATCGTCGATGGATCCCAATCTCCTGCGGGCCGCGCTGGACGCGCTCGACGTCGGCATCGCGCTGGTCGGTCCCGATCACCGCATTCGCCACTGCAATAGCGCGTATGCGGACCTGCTCGCGGCTCCGCCCGAGTTCCTGCTCGGGGCGTCGTTGTTCGGGGCCGGATCACCTTGCAAAAGGCTGGCGGATTACGAGGCCGAATGGGACCGCGGGGAGACGCTCTCGGTCACCGGCGAGTCGCAAGACGGCGCGGTTGTCGACATCCTCGTGCGGCCGCTGGCGCCGGGTTCGGATGTACGATTGATCCTCGCTCGGCGCGCAGGAGGCCGCTCGATCCAGTCCGGCACATTGCCGGCCGATGTCCTCGCGGACCTCCGGTCCTTCATCGGCGATCTCACCGGCCACGCCGCCGCCGACGCGACGCTCGCGCGGGCTCCCCTCTCGATCCTGGTTCTGGCCGTCGACGGGTTGGAGAACGCCCGCCGGACCGGCGGGAACGCGGCCGCCGAGGAGGTCATCCGCCAGGTGACGCAAGTGCTGGTGCTCGAGAAGCGCAAGCAGGACATCATCAGCCGCTACGGCGACGGGCTCTTTCTCGTTCTCGCTCCCGACACGCCGGGGCACCAGGCCGCGCTCCTCGCCGAGCGGTTGCGTGATCGGGTGGATGCGGTCGAGATCGACCCCGCCGACGATTCGTTGCGCCCCCACCTGCGGGTCTCCACCGCCGAGTACCGGCCCCATCTGGACGGCTCGGTTCGCGAGGCGGTCGATCGAGCGGCCTCCGCTCTATGGACAGCCACGGCTTCGCGCGAGCCCGATGTTGACACGACCGCGAAGGATCGATAAGCTCGCCGTATCACCTTTCCCGTCGAAAAAATCTTACACTGGGAGGTTTGGTTCGCATGAACAAGACCGGCTTGCGGGATGCTGTGGCCGCCAAGACGGGGCTGACGAAGAGGGACGCCGAGAAGGCGATCAACGCGCTGTTCGGCACCGACCGCGGAGGGATCATCGGGAACGAGCTGCGCGCTGGGAATCGGGTGCAGATCACCGGCTTCGGCACGTTCGAATCACGCAGGAGGGGCGCGCGTCAAGGAAGAAACCCGCAGACCGGGGAGTCGATCAGGATCGCGGCCAACCGCTACCCGGCGTTCAAGGCGGGTCGGGGGTTGAAGGACCGCGTGCACAAGAAGTAACGGCACCGGCCGGCCCGGCGGCGGACCTGTTCAGAACAAGAGGCATCCATCGGGGTGCCTCTTGTTTTCTTGCGCGGAGGGCGGGATGGCGGTGAGATATCTCGACGGCGGGCGGCTCCTCCGATCGGCTGCGGCCGCCGCGCGCTGGGTCAGCCAGCGACAGGAGAACCTGAACGGGATCAACGTGTTCCCGGTGCCCGACGGGGATACGGGAACGAACCTCGCGGCCACGCTGGTGAGCGCGGTCGATCGGGCCCGTCGGGTCCGCGAGCGTGGACTGGATCGAGTGAGCCGGGCGCTGGCCGAAGGGGCGCTGTTCGGCGCGTGCGGCAACTCGGGAGCCATCCTGGCCCAGTTCTTCGATGGCTTCGCGGGGGCGGTCGAGGGTCGGGAGCGAGCTTCCGGCGATCGTCTCGCGGCCGCGATCACGTCCGCGAGCGCCGCGGCCGAGCGCGCGCTGAGCCAGCCTCGCGAGGGGACGATCCTGACCGTCATGCGCGCCTGGGCCGAGCGCTTCGCGGCGCGGAGCGCGGCGGGCGGCGCCGACCTGATCGAGCCCTTCCGCGACGCGCTGGCGGCGGCCCGCGAAGCGCTGGCCCGAACGCCAGGCCAGCTCCGGGAGCTCGCCCGCGCGGGGGTCGTCGATGCCGGCGCCCAGGGCTTCGTCTACTTCCTCGAAGGAATTCTTCACTTCGCCGACGGCAGGCTGGCGGGCACGGTCCTCGAGCGGGCCGACCATGCCGCACCGCTCCCGCGCGCCAGTGTCGCCCATGATGGCGGATCGATCGCGTTCGGTTTCTGCACCGAGTGCCTGATCGAGGGTGAAGCCCTCGATCTCGTCGCGATCCGCGCGGCGATCGGCCACTTCGGCGACTCGCTCGTCGTGGCCGGTTCGCCGCGGTGCGTCCGGGTCCACGTCCATACGGAAGAGCCGGAAGCGGTGTTCGAGGCGACGCGGCGGCTGGGGCGCCTCACTCGGGTCAAAGCCGACGACATGCGGGCTCAGCACGCGGCACGGTTCGGTCGCCGGGGCGTGGTGATCGTCACCGACACGGCGGCCGATCTTCCGGAGGCGGATCTCCAGCGCCTGCGGATCCACACCGTCCCGCTGCGCGTGATCGTCGGGTCGGCGGTCTACCTGGACAAGCAGACGCTGGCCCCCGACGAGGTGTACGAGCGGCTTCGCCGGGGGGAGCGGTCCGTCCGGACTTCGCAGCCTCCGGCGGGGGACTACCTGGCGCTCTATCGATACCTCTTCGAGCACTACGCGGCGATCGTCGTGCCCTCGCTCTCGAGTGCGCTCTCCGGCACCGCGGCGGCGGCCCGGCGGGCGGCGGCGCTGGTGGACGGCGAACGGATCCGGGTGGTGGATACCGGAACCGCGTCGATCGCCCAGGGACTGATCGTGCGCGCCGCGGCGGAGCGCGCAGCCGCCGGCGACTCGGTCGGGGAGATCGTCAAGGCGGTCGAGGACGCCCGATCGCGCGTCCGGCTGTTCATCGCGGTGCCGACCATCGAGTACCTCGAGCGCGGCGGCCGGGTCGGGGGGTGGAAGACTTCCCTGGCGCGGCGGCTCGGCCTCGTTCCGGTCCTAACGCTGCCTGCCGATCGGGGCACCCCCCGGCTGGCCGGAGTCGCGCGAAGGGGGGAGGCCCACCGGAAGACCCTGGCAACGGCCCGCCGTGCGCTCGAGCGCGAGATGCGCGCGCCGGAGCGGGTGTGGGTCGCTCACGCCGGCGTTCCGCGAGCGGCGGACGCGTTCCGCGCGGCTCTCCGCGATTCGGCGCCGGAGGCGGAGATCGAGGTCCTCGAGGTCGGCCCCGTGCTCGGCGCGCACGCCGGTCCGGGGGCCGTGGCGGTGGCCTGGCTGTCACCGAGCGCGCCATGAGGCGCGCGCCGGTCGCGAGCGGCGTCGCGAACCGGGGGGCGAGGCTCGACCAGGCCCGGGCCGAGCTCGATAGCCGGGACTGGCACGGTCTGGTCACGACTCCCGGCGTCAACTTCGCGCACCTGACCGGAGTCGCGCTCGACCGCTCCGAGCGGCTCGTCTGTCTCGGGCTGCCGGCGGACGGAGAGCCCTGGATCGTGTGTCCGGCCTTCGAGGCGGAGCGGTTGTCGGCGGCCCTCCCCGAGATCCGGCTCGCCGCGTGGGAGGAGAGCGAGGACCCGTTCGCCCGGGCGGCGGAATGGATCGCTTTATCGGCCGGCGCCAGGTGGGCGATCGAGCCATCGACCTGGTTCCACGACGCCACGCGACTCGGGACCGCGGCGCCGGACGTGCAGTGGGTCGATGGAGCGCCGCTGTTCGAGGCCCTGCGCCGGTCGAAGGACGCCGCCGAGCTCGCGTCGCTCGGCTGCGCGATCGCCGCCGCGTGGTCGGTCTACGACGAAGTCGTCGCCTCACTCTTGCCAGGCGTCACCGAGCGCGAGGTCGTCGAGCGGATCAGCGCGGCGTCCGCGGCCCGCGGACACGAAAGCTGGTCGCTCGTCCAGTTCGGTCCGTCGAGCGCGCTACCGCACGGCGAGCCCTCGGACCGCGCGCTCGAGCCGGGCCACGCGGTCCTCATCGATTGGGGATGCTGGGTCGACGGCTATACGTCGGACCTGACGCGCACGTTCTGGTGGGACGGCGAAGGGGCCGGGAGCGGCGCCGGCCGGGCCGAGTTCCGGGTGATCCTCGACCTGGTTCGCGCCGCCCAGGAAGCGGCGCTGGAGACGATGGCGCCGGGTGTCGCCTGCGGAACGATCGATGAAGCCGCCCGCCGCGTGATCCGGGCGGCGGGCCACGCCAAGCGCTTCACCCACCGCCTCGGCCACGGGCTCGGCCGTGAGATCCATGAGCCGCCCTACCTCGTCGCGGGAAGCGCGGATCCGCTCCGCCCGGGGGACGTCGTGACGGTGGAACCGGGAGTCTACCTTCCCGGCCGCTTCGGCGTCCGATGGGAGGACGACGTGCGCGTCACGGAGGACGGGATCGAGGTTCTCTCGGGGCGATCGCCGCACACCCACTCGTAGCTCCCGGCGGGAGCGGCGGCGGGAGCGAGGAATCCGATGAAAGTGGCTGCATTGTCGGTGTCGGGGGCAGAGTTGCCCGGCGACCGGCTGTAGACGATCCCCCCCGTTCGGAGATCGAACGTCGTCAGGCCGCTCGTCGAGATGAACGGCGTCATGATGCTCGCCGTCGAGCCGTCCATGTGACCCATCCCGAAGCCGTGCCCGAGCTCGTGAGTGAAGATCGCGCGGCGCGTCCCGGCGTCGGGGATATCCGCGAACCGGAGCCAGATCCAGGCGCTCGAGATCGCGCGCGTGCTGCTCCAGTAGGTTCGGGCCATGCCCACTGTCTGCGGGCTCGTGTAATGATCGGGGTCCTCTTCGAACTGGATGACCAGCGTGCCCGGCGTCCCTTCCGGTGGCGGCGCGAACCCGACCGTGACCGATGCCGGGGCGATCGCGCCCTCCGACCACTCCGCGATCCGCGCCCCGACCGCGCTCTCGATCTCGTCGATCCATACCTGGGGCGCCGTAGTCTCCCCGCCGGGGAAGTTGTAGGCGGTGGCGTCGATGTAGACCTGGGGATCCTGCATCCATCGGATCGTGCGCGGCTCGTACTCCCGCGCCACGTCGCTGAAGGCGCTCATGTCGAAGGACGACGGGATCACCTCCCAGCTCGTGTGGCTCGACCGCGCGTAGGTCCTGCGAGGATGGACCCCCCCGCCGGATAGATCGAGCTGCCGGAGCTCATTTGAGGCCTCGCCGAAGACCGTAAATTGACCGGTCGCGTCGGTGACGGCGGTGGCGCCGGCGAACTCGACCTGGAGACCCGCCACGCCGGACCCGGTGAACTGGTGGACGACCCGGCCCTCGAGCGCGACCGATCCGTCCGGCGGCGGTGGCGGGGGAGGCGTCGGGTCGGGGACCTCGATGCGGACTGCGACCTCCGCGGGCCCGCCGTTCGAGTCGAGCCGCAGCGTCGTCCGGTGCTCGCCGGGAGGCAGGCCGTTGCGCGCGACGGTGAGATCGAGCGAGCGCGTCTGGTGGGGCGGCACCGTACCCGAAGCCGCCGACGGCGCCAGCCAGGGATCATCGGCGGCCGCCGACCAGAGGAGCTGGCGCCCACCCGCGTTCGAGATCAGGAGCGTCCGCGACGTTCCGTCCAGACCGTAGCTGAGGGTCGCCGGCGCGATCCGCAGATCGGCAAGTGAGGCGACGGTCACGGCCAGCGAGATGGTCGCCTGACCGCCGTTCGAGCTCAGCGTGACCGAGCCCTGGTGGTTCCCGTCGGAGAGGCGCGAGCGGTCGGGTGCGAGGGCGACGTCGACCGCGCCGCCGGGACCGACCGTCCCCTGGGCGGGGGCGATGACGATCCAGGAATTCCCGGCCATCGACCACGTGAGCGGCGCGCCGCCGGCGTTGAAGACCGTCACGGCGGCCGAGGAATCATCAGCGCCCAGGTTGAGCGCGGCAGGCTCGACCCGGGCCAGCGGCAGGTCGGGCTTCTCGGCCGTGACCGCCACTGCGAAGGGCAGGTCATCGAGGTAGAAGCGCGCTTCGCCGGCGTGGGACCCGACGGCGAGCACCGCCCGATCTACGCGGATCTGGACGACCGTCTCTCCGACCGCCAGGATCCCCCCGGAAGGTGATACGGAGAGCCAGCTCGCGGAGATCTCGGAGCGCCAATCGACGGGGACCGAGCCGCGATTGACGATCGCCAGCGCGCGCTCGGCATCGGCCGCACCGAACGCCAGCGAGTTCGCCGAGAGCGCGAAGCGGTCGTTCCGGGGCGGGTCAGGAGCGGCCGGTCCCCCCCCGCCGCAGGCGAGCAGGGTCAGGCTGCAGGCGAACAGGGTCAGGCCGCAGAGCGCGAGGATCGCGCGCCAGGTACGCAAGGGAATGATCACGATCTCTCTCGTCCGATCGGGTCGCAGGAAGCCGTCGTCGTGTCGAGCACTCTTCGTGCCAAAGCGCGACCGCGGGCGCGATGAGACGACGATCGGACGCCCATGGGAAGACGACCGCCCCGATCGGGGAAAGACACTTCCCTTGACGCGCCCAAAGGGCGGCGATAGGATTCCCGGCCGGATGGAAGACGCGAGCGCCCGCCGCATGTTTTTCGCTTTCTACGGGTGGTCCTACGGGCCCCCGGGGGGCGGCGTGTAGCGCGGTTTCACGTCTCGCGAATGCCGACCCACCCGATGCCGATGCGGGTGGGTTTTTTGTTGGACCAGGAGATCATGGAGCCATGCAGCGCTTCGACCCCGAACGGGAGATCGCGGCCGACCTCGAGACTCCGGTCTCGGCGTTCCTCAAGCTGGGTTCGCTCGAGCCGGTCTTCCTGCTGGAGAGCGCGACCGGCGGAGAGTCGATCGGGCGCTACTCGTTCCTGGGACTGGGCGTCCGTCACAGGGTGACGATCGAGCGCGCCAGGATCACGCTGGACGGGCGCGAGGAGCCGGCCCCCGAGGGACCGCTGGAGTATCTGCGCGGCTGGCTCGCGCGGGCCGGGCTCGCGCCGGCGGGGCTGCCGCGCGGGCCGGTCGGGCTCGTCGGCTATGTGGGCTATGAGGCGGCGGGGTGGTTCGAACGGCTGCCGGAGCCCCGCTGCGCGCCTTTCGGGCTGCCGACCGCGGCGTTCGTCGTTCCGCGCGTTATCCTCGCCTTCGACCACCTGCGCTCCACCCTGCGCTTCCATCGGGTGATCGACGACGCCGAATCGCGGGCCCTCGAGCGCGAGGCGGTCCAGGCGCTGCGGCAGTCGAGGCCTCGGGCGCCGGCCCCCGGATCCAGCGGCCCGCCGCGGCCGAGCCTGGACCCGGACGCCTTCGAGGACGGGGTCCGCCGCGCGCGCGAGCACATCCTGGCCGGCGACGCCTACCAGATCGTGCTGTCCGTGCGCTTCGAGGGCGAGAGCGCGGCCGACCCGTTCGCGGTGTACCGCGCGCTCCGGCTGCTGAACCCCTCCCCCTACCTTTACTTTCTTCGTGTCGCCGGGGCGGCGATCGTGGGCTCGAGCCCCGAGGCGCTGGCCCGGCTCGAGGGGCGTCGCGCGATGCTGCGTCCGATCGCCGGTACCCGTCCGCGGGGCGCCACCTTCGCGGAGGACGCCGCGCTGGCGACGGAGCTCGCGGCCGACGGCAAGGAGAACGCGGAGCACACGATGCTCGTCGATCTCGCGCGGAACGACCTGGGGCGCGTCGCCGCGCCGGGCACGGTGGAAGTCGCGAGCTTGAAGGCGATCGAGCGGTACTCGCACGTCATGCACCTGGTGAGCACGGTCGAAGGCGTCCTCGCGCCGGACGCGGACCAGTTCGACCTCTTCCGGGCCGCGTTCCCCGCCGGAACGGTGACCGGCGCCCCGAAGATCCGGGCGATGGAGGTCCTGGCCGAGCTGGAGGGGATCGCGCGCGGACCCTATGCCGGCGCGGTCGGATACTTCGGTGCGGATGGCAGCATGGATCAGGCGATCGCGATCCGCACGCTCGTCTTCCAGGACGGCCGCTACGCCTATCAGGCGGGTGCGGGAATCGTCGCCGACAGCGTGCCGGAGCGCGAGCATGCGGAAGTGCTCCACAAGGCGCGCGCTCTGGAGCAGGCGCTCGATCTGGCCGCGAAGCCGCTGTGATCCGCGTGGAGCCCCTGTGATCCCGGTGGAGCCCCCATGATCCGCGTGCTCGTCGTCGACAACTACGACTCGTTCACCTATAACCTCGTCCAGGCGCTGGCGGGAGACGGCCGCGAGGTCGTCACCCTCCGCAACGATGCGATCGACGCCGCCGGTGTCGCAGAGGTCCGGCCGACCCACATCGTTCTCTCGCCGGGTCCCGGCCGGCCGGAGGATGCCGGCGCGACGTGCGCGATCGTCGAAGCCTGGGAGGCCCGGTTGCCGATCCTCGGGGTCTGTCTGGGGCACCAGGCGATCGGCCATGTGCACGGCGCGAAGGTCGAGCGCGCGCCGCAGGTCGTCCACGGTCGCGCCTCGCGCGTGTATCACGATGGGCGCACCCTCTTCGCGGGTCTGGCCAACCCGATGCAAGCCGGGCGTTACCACAGCCTCGTCGTGAGCGAGCACGGGCTGACCCGGGAGCTCGAGGTGTCGGCCTACACGCCGGACGGCGACATCATGGGGCTGCGCGTGGCCCGTACGAGGACCGAGGGCGTACAATTCCATCCAGAGTCGATCCTGACGCCGGACGGGGCGCGACTACTGGAGAACTTCCTGCGCGGCGCCCCGTGATGGAGCCGGCCCGGTGAGCGCGCTCGTGGGGATCCGGGGGGCGGTTCAAGTGCCCGAGGACAGCGCCGAGGCGATCGACGCCGCCACGCGCGATCTGCTGGCGGCAATGGTCGAGCGGAACGGCATCGATCCGGGGAGCGCGGTCGCGATCTGGTTCACCCAGACCCCTGATCTGACCGCCGCCTACGCCGCCTCGGCGGCGCGCAACCTCGGCTGGCGCCACGTCCCTCTCCTCGGGGCCCAGGAGGCGGCCATCGACGGCCAGCTCCCGCGCGTCGTCCGCGCCCTCCTGCTCGCCCCGCGGAACGCCGGCGCCGAGGTCCGCCACGCGTATCTGGGGGCGGCGAAGTCGTTGCGGGAGGATCTGCCGTGATGGTGGCACAATGATCGTCATCCTCAAGCCCGGCGTATCCCTCCGCCTCATGGGCGAGCTGGTGCAGTTCATCGAGAGCCAGGGCCTGAAGATCGGCCGCATCGTCCGCGGTGAGGAGCGGACCGTCATCGGCCTGATCGGGGAGGAGCGGCACGTGCCGATCGACCGGATCCGGGCCTTCGAAGGGGTCGAGGACGTCGTCCCGGTCCTCAAGCCCTTCAAGCTGGTCGCGCGCGAGCTCCAGCCCGAGGACACGATCGTCCGCGGAGAGGGGTTCGCGTTCGGCGGCGGCGGCTTCACGGTGATCGCCGGCCCCTGCGCGGTCGAATCCGCCGACCAGATCCTCGAGACGGCCCGCTTCCTGAAGGCGCACGGGGTCGATGTCCTGCGGGGCGGCGCCTACAAGCCGCGGACCTCGCCGTACACCTTCCAGGGGATGGAGATCGAGGGGCTCGAGCTGCTGGCCAGGGCGCGCGCGGAGACCGGGCTCGCGATTGTCACCGAGGTCGTGTCGGCCGAGGACGTCGCCGCCATCGCCGAGATCGCCGACATCCTCCAGGTGGGCGCGCGGAACATGCAGAACTTCCGCCTCCTCCAGCGGGTCGGCCGCTCGGACCGGCCGGTCTTCCTGAAGCGCGGCCAGAGCGCGACTCTGGAGGAGTTCCTCCTCGCAGCGGAGTACGTCGTCGCTGAGGGGAACCCGAACGTGATCCTGTGCGAGCGCGGGATCCGGACGTTCGAGCGCTACACGCGGAATACGCTCGACATCGCCGCCGTGCCGCTCCTGAAGCAGCTCTCGCACCTGCCGGTCGTCGTCGACCCGAGTCACGCTACCGGGCGGCGCGACCTCGTTCCGCCCCTGGCGGCGGCGGCGTTGGCGGCCGGGGCCGACGGGCTCATGGTCGAGGTCCATCCCGACCCCGAGAGCGCGCTCTCGGACGGCCCCCAGAGCCTGAACTTCCCGGAGTTCGCGCGGATGATGGAGGACCTGGAGCGGATCCGCGCCGCGCTCCGCCCCCAGCCGGCCGGCGTGTGAGCACGGTCCGCCTGGGGCCCATCCCTCTGGTCCGGGGGCGGCTGCGTGTGCCGGGGGACAAGTCGATCGGCCATCGGGCGCTCCTCCTGAACGCCGTCGCGGAAGGCGCGGCCACGGTCCGCGGGCTGCCCGCGGGCGACGATGTTCACACGACGAGGTCGGCGCTGGTCGCGCTCGGTATCAGGATCGAGTCCGCCGGGGAGGACCGGGTGCGCGTAACGGGGGGCGGTCGGGAGGCCTGGCTCGCAGCAGGACCCGTCGACTGCGGAAACTCGGGAACGACCGCGCGGCTCCTCATGGGCATCCTCGCACCGCGGGCGTCCGAGCCGGTGACGCTGACCGGCGATCGGTCGCTTTCACGCCGGCCGATGGCGCGGGTCGTGGAGCCGCTCCGGCGGATGGGCGCCGCGATCGAGGCGGCGGGGCGCGAGCCGGACCGGCTGCCGCTGGCGATCACCGGACGGCCGCTCGAGGGCGCCATCCACCGGTTGCCGGTCGCCAGCGCGCAGGTCAAGTCGGCGCTCCTCCTGGCCGGGCTGGCGGCGGAGGGCGAGACCAGGGTCGCGGAGCCAATGGTGAGCCGGGACCATAGCGAGCGGTTGCTGGCCGCGATGGGCGCCCGGATCGATCGCGCTTCCGGGGGAGTTCGGCTCCGGCCGGGCCGGATCTCCGCGATCGACGTCGACGTTCCGGGGGATCTGTCGTCGGCGGCGCCGTTCCTCGCGCTGGCGGCGGCGCGCGAGGGGAGCGAGATCGTGATCGAGGACGTGGGATTGAACCCGACCCGGACCGGCTTCCTCGATCTCCTCCGCGCGTTCGGCGCGGAGGTCGAGGCGTGGGTGGAGGCGAACGATCCGGAGCCACGGGGGACGCTCAGGGTCGCCGGGCGGGGCCTGAAGGCGATCGAGGTCGGCCCCGCCGCCGTGCCCGGGGCGATCGACGAGCTGCCGCTGGTCGCAGTCCTCGCGACCCGGGCGGAGGGCGAGACCCGGATCAGCGGCGCGGCCGAGCTCAGGGTCAAGGAGAGCGACCGGATCGCGGCCATCGCGGCCGGGCTCGGCCGCCTCGGGGCCGAGATCGAGACCGCGCCCGACGGCTTCACGATCCACGGGCCGACGAGGCTCGACGGGGCCGAGCTCGAAGCGGCCGGAGACCATCGGATCGGGATGGCGCTCGCGGTAGCGGCCGCGCTCGCGGAGAGCCCGAGCGCGCTCGAGGGCGCGCAGTGGGTGGCGGTGTCCTACCCCTCCTTCTTCGAGGATCTGGCCTCGCTGGCCGAGGCGCGGACCCCGGCGTGAGCGGACGGCGCTGTCAGCTGGCGATCGTGGGCTGGCCCGTCACCGGCAGCCTGAGCCCCGCCTTGTGGGAAGGCATGGGCGTCCGGCGCGGGTTCGAGATCGAGTACGGACTCTACCCGGTCGATCCCGAGGACGAGGGAGCGTGGGATGCGCTGTGGGCCTCCGAGCTCGACGGCTTCAACGTGACCGCTCCGTGGAAGGAGCGCGCGGCCGCGCGCTGCGATCACCTCTCGCCCGCCGCGGCCCGGATCGGGGCGGTCAACACGGTGCTCCGCAGACCGGCCGCCTGGGAGGGGCACACGACCGACGGGTACGGCTTCGTGCGGAGTCTTCTCGAGATCGACCAGCCCTTGCGCGGTCGGTCGATGGCCGTCCTGGGAACGGGGGGCGCCGGCCGCGCGGTTGCGTGCGCCGCGGCCGACGTCGGGGCCAACGTCACGCTCGTCAGCCGCTCGCCGGAGCGCTCGCCGGCCGGCTGCGAGGAGCTGGACCGGATCGGCTGGGGCTCGCTCGGCGACGGTGGTCGGTTCGATCTCCTCGTCAACGCGACGCCGCTGGGCGGCGAGGGCGATCCGCCGCCCGTCCCCGATCCGGCCTGGGGACCGGGCACGATGGCGGTCGACCTCCACTACCGGCCGCCTGTCACGCCATTCCTGCGGGCGGCGCATGCGGCGGGCGCCCGAACGCTCAACGGTCTCGGGATGCTGATCCATCAGGCGTGTCTCGCGGCCGCGCTCCTATTCGAGGGCGACCCGTCGGCGGCGGAGTCCTACGAGGTCGACTTCGGGTCGGCGGCTCGGGAGGCGGCGGCCCGCGAGGCGGCAGTGGGCGACTCGGCGGTGGACGGCTCGGCGGGTCGGCCGTGACGCTCCGCTGGATGACGGCCGGCGAATCGCACGGCGAGGAGCTGATCGGGATCCTGGACGGCGTTCCGGCCGGCCTTCCGCTCACGGCCGCTGACATCGACGGAACCCTGTGGCGCCGGCAGGGGGGCGTCGGGCGCGGCGCCCGGATGAAGATCGAGCGCGACGGCGTACGGATCGTGGGCGGTGTCTGGAAGGGGGAGACCTCGGGGGCGCCGATCGGCCTCGCGATCGTCAACCGCGCCAGCGTCCCGCAGGAGAAGCAGCCGCTGCGGACGGTGCCGCGGCCCGGCCACGTCGATTATACCGGCATGCTGAAGCATGGCCTCGCCGACGCCAACCCGGCGATCGAGCGCGCGAGCGCGCGCGAGACCGCCATGCGGGTCGCGCTGGGAGCGGTCGCGCATCGGCTCCTCCGCGCGTTCGACATCGCGGTGGTAGGGCACGTCGTCGGGATCGGCGGCGTGGCGGCCGCGCCGGACCGCTCGGACTGGGGGAGGCTCGTCGCCCTGCGCGACCGGTCGCCGCTCTACTGCGCCGACGGCGCTGTCGAAGCCGCGATGCTGGCCCGGATCGACGAGGCGAAGGGGCGTCAGGAAACGCTGGGCGGCGTGGCCGAGATTGTCGCCCTGGGCGTTCCGCCGGGGCTCGGCTCGCACGCCCAGTGGGACCGGCGCCTCGAGGCCGAGCTCGCCCGCGCGCTTCTCTCGATCCAGTCCGTCAAGGCGATGGCGGTCGGCGACGGCGTCGAGACCCCGGGCGAGCTCGGGCGCGCGGCTCAGGACGAGCTCTTCTGGGAGGACGGCGCGGTCGTCCGGCGAACGAACCGGGCCGGGGGTATCGAGGGCGGGATCTCGAACGGCGAGCCGATCGTCCTCCGCGCGTTCTTCAAGCCGATCTCGACCCAGCGGCGGCCGCTCCGGTCGGTCGACCTCGCGACCGGCGAGGAGGTCGAGTGCCAATACATCCGCTCCGACACGCTCGTCGTGCCGGCGGGCAGCGTCGTCGCCGAGGCGATGGTCGCGCTCGTCCTGGCAGGGGCGCTGCTCGAGAAGTTCGGCGGCGACTCGATCGGCGACGTGCGGGCCGCGCTCGAGAGCTACCGGGCGCGGATCCCGTGGCGGCCGCGGCCGCTGGAGGTGTGATGGGCGGCCGCGAGCGCAGGGTGTACCTGGCGGGCCTCTCCGGCGTCGGGAAGACGGCGGCGGCCGAGCGGATCGCGGGCTGGCTCGGCTGGCCGTGGTACGACGTCGATCGCGAGGTCGAGCGGCGCGCGGGGCGCACCGTGGCCGAGCTGTGGGCGGCAGCAGGGGAGCCCGCGTTCCGCCGGGCCGAACGGTCCGTGGTCGAGGCGCTGATCCGGGCGCCCGGCCCCGGCGTGCTCGCTCTGGGCGGCGGGACGCTCGAGGACGAGGCGAGCCGCGAGCTCCTGGCGGCGTGGGGGACCGGCGTCTGGCTGGACGCCCCGCCCGAGACGCTGGCGGCGCGGTGCGCGGCGAGCGATCGATCCGCCGCGCGGCCGCTCCTCGCGGGCCGCGACCCGGTCCGCGCCCTGCGCGAGATGGCCGCCGTCCGCGGGCCGCGCTTCGCCGGGCTGCCCTGGCGGGTCGACGCCAACGGCCGCCCCGGCGAATCGGGCGAGGTGGTCGCCGTCGAAGCGATCCGCGCGCTCCCGTGGCCGGCTCCGGAGAGGATCGCCGAAGGCGTGTGGCTCGGGCGGAACGCCCTGGCCCACGCCGGCCCGACGCTGGCGGAGGCCGAGCCGGATCTGGCGCGGGGGCGCGCGGTGGTGGCGACCGACGATTGCGTGTGGCCGCTCCATGGCGCCGCGCTCGCCCGCGGCCTCGCGGCGGCCGGCTGGGAGGCGATCGCCTGCCCGCTCCCGGCGGGCGAGGGGGCCAAGACGCCGGCGGTCCTGGCGCGGCTGTGGCAGGCCCTGGCCGACCAGGGCGCCGGACGGGACGAGCCCGTGCTCGTCCTGGGGGGCGGCGCCGCGGGCGATGTCGGCGGGCTGGCCGCGGCGACGTTCAAGCGCGGGCTTCCACTGGTGCTCTTCCCGACCACGCTGCTGGCCCAGGTCGACGCCGCGATCGGGGGCAAGAACGCGGTCAATCTCTCGGGGATCAAAAATATCGTCGGGACGTTCCACTTCCCCGTGGCAGTCGTTGTCGACTCTTTCTGTCTCCTGACCCTTCCCGAACGCGATTATCGGAGCGGCTGGGCCGAGGTCGTGAAGGCGGGCGTGATCGGCGATCCCGATCTCCTCGCGCTGTGCGGAGAACGGAGCGCGGAGCTCCTCGCGCGGCGGTTGGACCCGGTCGAGGAGGCGCTCCGCCGCGCGGTCGCGGTCAAGACCGCCGTCGTCGCGGCCGATCCCCGGGACGAGGGCCGGCGCGCCGCGCTCAATCTGGGGCACACGATCGGCCACGCGCTCGAGGCGG
>DATLFH010000073.1:0-2345 GCA_035524965.1 Gemmatimonadota bacterium
GGGCCGGCCACGCTCGATCCTCGAGCCCGTGCCGGGCGAGGAAGGCGAGGGTCCAACGCTCCAGGCCGAACGCCACGCATCCGGTGTGGACGGTCGCCCCGGAGCCCAGCCGGATGCGAAACCGCCGGCCGAAGAAGTCCAGGTGATGGTTGAACGAGGCGACGGCGCAGAGTGCGCCCTGGTCGTTCAACTGGAGCCGGAGCTCGAGCTTGAGCGGCAGCACCTGCTGCATCAGCTTGCGTCCGCGCGTTTCGGGATCGGTGCCAGCGAGGAAGAAGGGATCGTTCGCGATCTCCAACAGGCCCTCGAGATCGAGATCCGAGACGAGGTCACTCACCTTGTCGATCATCCGCTGCCGGAAGCGCTCTACCTCGTCCCGGCTACCCAGGATCACGATCTCCCGCATCTCGAAATCCCGCAGACGGCCTCCGTCGAGGTCGAGGGCCTCCTCGTCCCGGAGACAGCGACCCCGAAGGGAGACGACGATCGGGGCCGCATCCAGCCGCGCGCCCTCGTGGCGGTGGTAGACGTGGTAGCAGACCGCGGGCGGAACCACCGATGCGGCGAGTGTCGCACGGCCCGCTGGGCAACCCGCGCGCGCCAGGACCTCCCGGAGAAGGCGAGGCGGGACGAGCGCTTCCTCTCCGCCGACGTCCCGGGCCCAGGCGAGCACGATCGCGTCGAAGAACTCGAGAAGCCGTCGCGAGCGTCCCCAGAACCGGAGGCCGCCAGACATCTCCAGCGTCAGCTCCCCGCGCGCGATCAGGGCATTCACGGGCCGAGTGAACCGGGTCCGGATCGAGCGACGCCCGAAGACGCGGAGCGGCTCGATCCGGCCAGCCTCCTCCCTCACCCCGTGGTCCATGGCGTCGCTCGCGAAGGTGGCGGCGATCACGCTCACGCTGCGGAAGTTCTCCAGCCGGACGGCGGCGTCCGGGATCCTCGACCCGGTCATCGCCTCGACGAATGCGATCAGGTCCAGGATCCGGAGCGAGTCGACCACTCCTTCCTCGAAAAGGGCGGTGTCGGAACCGAGCGCGAGCGGTGGATCGGCTTCCGGCCGCATCCCGGCGATGAATTCCATGAGGCGGCGCTCGAGTTCCTGGCGAATCATGCGGCGGACTCCCGCCAGTCGTTCTCCAGGCATGTGCGCACGACCTGCGGAAGAACGTCGAGGATCCGTGGCGGGTGGAGTCCGCTGCCGGCCAGCGCGGCCTCGGTCGCACGCGTGTCGAAGGATTTCGGACAAGCGAGCTGACCGGCGAAGCTCTGGACGGCACGCGTGGCGTGGAGGAGGACCTCGTTGCCCGTCTCTTCGACCGAGCGGACGAACAGGTCGTACGTCTCCGGGGCGACGATCGCGGGCTTCTCCACGTGTCGCCGGCGCCATTCCGGCCGGAAGCGGTGGAAAGCCTCCACGACCGCGTCGATCAGCTCGGCCAGCGTGCAGGAGGCCCTGGCCCCCGAGCAGAGGTGGTAGGTGCGACCGGCCTCGAACCGGCGATGGAAGAGCCAGCAGGCCGCGTCAGCGACGTAGTCCACCGCCACGAGGTCGACCTTGTTCTCGGGGCGGCCAGGTACCATCGGTGCCAGCCCGTGGTAGAGAAGCCTCAACGCATGATGAAAGGCATTGGTCCCGCTCACCGCGCCCGTCCGGGAGTCGCCGATCAGCGTGCTCAGCCGGTAGACCGCGATCGGCAGTTCCCCCATCCGCCGCCGGATCTCGCGCTCCATCTCGTGCTTCGACTGCTCGTACGAGTTCACGAACCCGAAGGCGCCGTCGTCGAGATCCCGTTCGTCGACCAATCCGACCCGCCGCCCGGCGACGTAGACCGTGCTGAAGCAGCCCATTCGTCGAAGTGCGCGACACCCTGCCGCGAAGTCGAGGAGCGCGAGTGTCCCGCCCACGTTCGCGGCTCGGGCCTCGGCGAGCGGCAGGAGGAACCGGGTGTCCGCCGCGCAGTGGAGGATGTCGGTCAGATCCCGCGTCAGCTCCTCTCGCACCGCTAAAGACAGGCCGAGCCCGGCGCCAGCCGCGAGATCGCCCCGGACGACGCGCGCGCCTGCGGGAAGGCGCGGATCCGGGTCCAGCGCGGATCGGGACAGCACGACGACGTGGGGGGCGGAATGTGCCGCGACCAGCCGCCGCACGAGCTCGCGCCCGAGCGTGCCGGTCCCCCCGGTCACCAGGACGGTACGATCGGCCGCGCTCATCGCTCCACCACCATGCAGCTCCAGTGAAGTCCGTAGCCGAACGTGAAGAGCAGCAGGCGATCACCCTCGAGCGCCCGACCCGAGTCCAGCAGGTCACGCAGGTTGAGGAGGTTGTCGGAGGCGATCGTGTG
>DATLFH010000074.1:0-2563 GCA_035524965.1 Gemmatimonadota bacterium
CTGGGACAAGGTCGCGCTGATCGGGGCGCGCGATGTCGACGCCGGCGAGCGCCCCCTCGTCAAGGAGTCGGGGATCCGGGTCTTCACGATGCGCGAGATCGACGAGCAGGGGATCGTCCCCGTCCTCGAGGAGGCGCTCGCGATCGTCAGCGAGGGCACGGTCGGATACCACCTCTCCTGGGACATGGACTTCGTCGATCCCAACTACGCGCCCGGGGTCGGGACGCCGGTCAAGGGCGGGGTCAACTATCGCGAGGGCCACCTCGCGCTCGAGATCGTCAGCGACACCGACGGGATGATCTCGATGGACCTGGTCGAGACGAACCCGATCCTCGACGATCGGAACCGAACCGGCGTCCTCGGCATGGAGCTGATCCTGTCGGCCCTGGGGAAAACGATCCTCTGAGCTTCTCGGATTCTTGACATCATGGCATGATGTGATTACACTTTTCGCATGATCCGGACCCAGATCCAGTTGACCGAGCGGCAATACCGGGACCTGCAGAAGCTGGCCGCTGAAGAGAGCGTTTCGATGGCGGAAATCGTCCGCCGGTCGCTCGATCGAATGCTGGCCGACGCGGCGCCTTCCAGACGCGAGCTCTATTCTCGCGCCGCTTCGATCATTGGTCGCTTCGAAGATCGGGATGGCGCCACGAATCTCTCCGGTGATCACGACCGATATCTGGAAGAGGCGTTCAATTGAGGCGCGTCTTCGTCGACACTTCGGCAATCCTCGCCCTGGTGGTTCCCTCCGATAGCGCTCACGAAAGAGCCCGCACCGCTTTCCACCGATTGGCGGCCGAAGAGGCGGTCCTGGTCACGACCTCGTACGTGCTCCTGGAAACGTACGCTCTCGTGACTCGTCGCCTGGGAATCAAGGCGGTACGCGGCTTTCGTGATAAGCTGGTTCCACTCCTCGAGATCCTGTGGGTCGCAGCGGATCTGCACGAAAGAGGTGTTCAGCTCCTCCTCGACCGCGCATTCCGCCACTTCAGTCTCGTGGACGCCGTTTCGTTCGAAGCGATCGGCGAGCAGTCGATCGACGCGGTATTCGCATTCGATCGCCACTTCGAGAGCGCCGACTATCCCTTGATCGCATAGCGATCGCCGATCGAACATGCGGATCGGCATCGTCTCCGACACGCACGACCGGATCCTTCCGGAGCTCTTCCGCGCGCTGGCCGGCGTGGACGAGATCCTCCACGCGGGGGATGTCTGCACGGCGGAGGCCCTCGCCGAGATCGAGGTGATCGCGCCCGTGACAGCCGTTCACGGCAACATGGACGAGAGGGCGCTCTTCGAGCGGCTGCCGGAAGAGCGGCGGCTCGAGCGAGGCGGCTTCACGATCGCGCTCCTCCACGGCCACCGCGCCCGGCGCGGCCGGCTGGAGGACTTCGTCACCCGCTACCGCGATTCGTCGCCGGACCTGGTCGTCTTCGGCCACAGCCATGAGCCGCTGTCAGAGGCGGTCCAGGGAACCCGCTACTTCAACCCCGGCACGGCCGGCGGGATCGGCCGCTCGCCGACCGCCGGGATCCTCACGATCGAAGACGGCGAGCTCGCGGTCCGGCACGTCGAGTTGGCCGGCTGACGGTCCGGCCCCCGCCGCGGCCGCTTGCTATCGCTGGCAGGTCGGGCAGAAGTAGGTGGATCGCTGGCTCTGGACGATTCTCTGGATCGGCGTCCCGCAACGCCGGCAGTTCTCGCCTTCGCGATCGTAGACGTTCAGGCGCTCGTAGAACTCGCCAGGCGCGCCTTCGCCGTCGGCCCAGTCGAGGTAGGTCGAGCCCAGCGATGTTCCGGACCTCCCGATCGCCTCGGTCAGGACATCGACGATCGCGCCGTGTAGCCGCCGCGCGCGGACGGGTCCGAGGTTCCGCGCCCGCCGGCGCGGGCTGATCCCCGCCCGCCAGAGCCCTTCCGCCGCGTAGATGTTCCCGAGCCCCGCGACCTTTGTCTGGTCGAGCAGGAACTCCTTGACCGGCCGGCGGCTCGTCGCCAGCCGGCGCTCCAGCTCCTTGGGCGTAAAGTCGGGCTCGAGGGGCTCAACGCCGAGCGCCGCCTCCTTCCGCACCCACCCGTCGGCCGTCAGGACCTCCATCTCGCCGAGCGTCCGGGGATCGATGAATAGGAGGTGCGTCCCGTCGTCGAGGCGGAAGGCGGCCCGGGTGTAGGGCGGCAGGAGCTCCGCCCGGGTATCCGTCATCCGAGCTTCCGCCACGCTTTTGCCCGATCGGCCGTCCGGTCGCGGGACGACCTGGTACTTGCCGCTCATCCGCAGGTGCGTCACCCAGACACGGTCGCCCGAGAGCCGCGTGACGACGAACTTCCCGCGCCGTCCGACTGACGCCACCGTTCGCCCTTCGAGCGCGCGGACGAACCGCCGTGCGGACCCCCGGACGACGTTGGCGCGCAGGACCTCCGCGCGATCGATCCGGCGGCCCGGCAGATCCCGCGCCAGCCGCCGTACGATCGTCTCGACCTCGGGGAGCTCGGGCACTAGTAGTCAGGACACAGTGTCGGCATTGCGGACTTGCGAGCTAAGTTACCAGCTTGCAGCTTT
>DATLFH010000075.1:0-7024 GCA_035524965.1 Gemmatimonadota bacterium
CGCTTGGTGCAGGCGGTGATCACGCCGAGGAGGAGCTTCTGGCGGTCGTAGGGCTCGCGGCGGCCGTCCCGCTTGACGACCTGCCGCGGGACGAGCTCGACCGACTCGTAGGTGGTGAAGCGCTTGCGGCAGGTCAGACACTCACGGCGGCGCCGGACCGCGCGCCCCTCCTTGCTGGCCCGGGTGTCGACGACCCGGTCCTCCTGCGATCCGCAGAACGGGCAGCGCACGAGCGCCCTTCGCCCCCTAGTTCTCGATCTCCCGCCGCGCGGCCTCGGCCTCGGTCGAGTTGGGGTAGCGGTCGATCAGCGTGCGGTAGGCGATCGCGGCGCGCTCCTCCTCACCGAGCGCGCGGTAGGCGTCGCCCATCTTCCTGAGCGCGAGCGGCGCCTTGCCGCTGTCGGGGTAGCGCCGCGGGACCTCCTGGAGGAGGTCGATCGCCCCGTCGTAGCGTTCCTCGTCGTAGGCGATGATCCCCAGCCAGTACTGGGCGTCGGCGGCGGAGAGCCCGCGCGGGAAGAGCCGCAGGTACTCCTCGAAGCCCTGGCGGGCGAGGTCGAGACGTCCCTGCTGGTAGTCGGTGATCGCCCCGTTGTAGAGCGCGACGTCGTCGACCGCCGGCATGACGGCGCCCGTCGTGTCGCCCGGCACGGGCTGCGGGATGTAGGGGGTCGGGTTGGGCCGGAACTGGCGCAGGTTCTCGATCCGGCTCTCGGTCCCACGGAGCGCGGCCTCGACCGCCGCCATCTGCTGGCGGACGGCCCCCAGATCGGCCTGGAAGTCGGCCCGCATCTGTTGCAACAACTGGGTGACGTTCTGCGCGAGCTGGTCCATCTGGGCGCGCAGGTCGTCCTGGCGCTGGCGGATCGTCTGGTGCTCGATCATGAGATCCTCGACGTCGCCGCGAGTGGCGCAGCCGGCCGCAACGACCGCCAGCAGCACCGCCGACCGTCCCGCTGCGCTCATCCCGCCGCCGCGCTCATCCGGCCCCCGCCGCGCTCATCCGGCCCGCCTCACATCCCGATCGGGATGAACTCGTCGCGGCGGTTCTGCGCCCATGCCGCCTCGTTCGACTCGGGGACCAGCGGGCGCTCCTCGCCGTAGGAGATCGTAGTCAGGCGGTCGGCGTCGATCCCCAGGTCGATCAGGTACTGCCGCGCGGCCTCGGCCCGCCGCTCGCCCAGCGCCAGGTTGTACTCGATCGTGCCGCGCTCGTCGGCGTGGCCCTCGATCCGCACGTTGATCTCGGGGAACTGGCGCAGCGCTTCCGACTTGCGCTGCAGGGTCTCGCGCGCCTCGGGCTTGAGCTCCGAGCGGTCGAAGTCGAAGAAGATCATCTCGCCAACCTCGGCCATGGCGGTCTCGCGCCCCATCATCGCCGGATCCTCGGCGCCCATCCCCTCACCCGGGTCCGTGGCGACCGGGGTGTCGGTGCGGTCGCGGGTCGTATCGGTCTGCGGAGACTGTCTGCGGGCGCAGCCCGTCGCCACCAGGGTGAACAACAGCGCCGCCGTCACCAGCGGCATCAGAGTGCGTCCGAACATCAGGGACCTCCTTCGAAGGATCGTCGGTGGTGCGTCAGGATGGATCGCGGGAACCCACGTATGGAGCAAAGATAGCCGCTCGCCGGCCGAACGCTACGACGCGGCGGCCACGGCGGCAGCGCCCCTTGTACAGTGCGTTTCGCCGACGGTTCCCGGTTCCCGCCACGATCAGCGCATCCCAGAAGGAGAGATTCATGTCCTGGTTCCGGCGAACGGCCGCCAGGATCATGGGCAAGTCCACCTGGACTACCATCCAGCCTTGACGCTGGTCGGGGGTCAGCCCGCGGACTCGAACGGGTTCAGAAGGCGCACTCCCGTCCGCTCGACGTCCCGAGTGTTGCGCGTCACAAAAGTGAGATCATGGACAGCCGCCGTTGCGGCCTGCAAACCGTCAATCGCGCTGATCGGATCGGGGACATTCATCCGCCCCCACTCTTCGGCAACCTCCTCGGTCACGGAGAGGATATGCCTGGAGAACTGCCGCCGAAGCTCCGCCAGCCAAACATCGTACTCGGAGGCTTGCTCGGAGTCGCGGCTCCGCAAGCGCTCGACGCCCTGACGAATCTCGCCGACGACCAATACGCTGAGATACAGTTCCGTTCCGGAAACGGACGTCATCCATGCTTTGACGTTCGCGTCACCCCGGGGCTTTCGGGCCTCGGAGACGACGTTGGTGTCCAACAGGAAGCTCACAGCTCCACCACGCGTGCGGGAATCTCGGCACGCTGAATTTCCAGCCGGTCCAGGTCTGGTCCTCCCAGCAGGAACTCCTTGAAATCACCTCCGCCGTCAGACAAGCGCCGGTACTCCTGAAAGGACATGATGACGACCACCGCCCTTCCATGACGCGTCACCACCTGCGGGCCCTCATTAAGAGCGAGCCGGATAAGCTCGCTGAACTTTTGCTTCGCGGTTTGAAGCTGCCAAGCCATGAGGACTCCCCCCAATCATGTAAGACGCAAGCTTCTGTCTAGACAGACTGGATTATAGGAGCGATTTCCAAGATCGGCAAGGGCGTAGCCCCAAGCTTAGCGTGCCTCTCCGCCTAAATGCGGCGACCAGCTCGGGCTCTGGAAGGTGCCGCCGCGGGTGACGCGGCGGATGTTCGCGCCGTCCCAGTCCATCGTGTGGATGTCGGATCCGCCGCCCCGCGTCGACGAGAAAGCGATGTGGAGGCCGTCCGGCGACCACGAGGGATCCTCGTTGTTGCCGGTCGAGGTGAGGAGCGTGCGGGCGCCCCCCTGGGCCGAGATCGTCGCGATCTGGAAACCGCCGGCGCGCTCGACGTAGGCGATCCGGTCCCCCTTGGGCGACCAGGCGGGCGAGTGGGCCTCGCCGCCGAACGTGAGCTGCCGCTCGTTCGATCCGTCGGCGTCCATGGCGTAGATCTGGGCGACGCCGGTCCGGTCGGACTCGAAGACGATCTGCCGCCCGTTGGGCGACCACGACGGTGCTGTGTCGATCCCCATGCTGTAGGTCAGCCGCCGCAGGCTCCGCCCGCCGGCGTCGAGGACGTAGATCTCGGCGTTGCCGTCCTTGGTCAGGGTCAGGGCCAGCCGCCGGCCGTCGGGGGACCACGCGGCCGCCATGTTGAGCCCCTTCTGGGTCGAGAGCGGCCGCGCGCCGCCCCCGCCCGACGAGGCGCAGTAGAGGTCGGCGTTGCCGCGCGCGAACGTCGTGAAGCAGATCTGCGAGCCGTCCGGGTGCCAGTCGGGGATCATCGAGATCGTGTCGAGGCTCGTCACCCGGTAGGGGTCGTGGCCGTCGTAGTCGATCACGTAGATCTCCTTATCGCCCCGCCGCCGGCTGGCGAAGGCGATCCTGGTGTCGGCGATCCCCTCCTCGCCGGTCAGCTCGCTGATGATCCGGTTCGAGACCTCGTGGACGGCCATCCGGAAGTTCCCCGACCCCGGATCGGGCAGCGCGAAGGCGAGCGAGTGGATCTGTCGCCCGAAGGGGATGTGGTGGACGGCGATGTCGGCGCGGAAGCCGCCGCCTGAGGGCGCCAGCGACCCCGTCACCAGGTACTCGGTCCCGAAGATCGCCCACGATTCGTAGTCGACCGCGTCGGAGGTCCGGACGAGACCCGCCCGGGCCTGCCCCCTGAGCACGTTGAAGCGCAGCGAGTACTCGAGGTCGAAGGCCAGGATCTCGGCCACCGTGCGGGCCGCCGACGAGGCCGGCGCGAGGTCGTCGATCGCGATGTTGATCTTCTCGTCGACGTAGCCCCGGATCCCGAGCCGCACGTCCTGCTGGGCGGCGGCCGGCGGGGCGGCCAGGGCGAGGAGGGCCCCGGCGAGGAGGGCGGCGCCCCGGAGAGCGACCTTACGCGAAGTCTTTTCGAGCATCGATGACGGCTCCGATTCGAAAGTCCCGGACGGGGCAAGTCTCGTCGTTACCTGGCCTACTACCGGAATCGGGCGCCCACGGTTCCCCCGGGGCCCCAGCCCGGGATACACCTGCGCCGCCAGCCGTCCTCACGTCGTGACGACCTTGTCGCCATGGAGGCCAAGACCACCGCGGTCATCGAAATAATGACGCAATCGTTCCGGATCGGAATGTGGATCTGCCAGGGCAACGTAGCCGTCCGGCCTGATGAGATAAAGCGCCGCGCGTCTCAGGCCGGCCCCCCGCATTCCCGGCCGCCACGCGAAGTGGTGGAGCGGAAGACGAAGTGCGGCGCAGGCTTCGGCAAGGCCGCGTCGCGGTACTCCGTACACATGGGCCTGCCACTTCAGCGAAGCGAGCGGTGCGAAGTTGTCTCTTCCTGGCGCGGTTTCGGCCCAGGGCAGGCGATCCCCACCCCGGACGGCCCCGGCCACGCCCACGCTCAGGGAACTGTTGCGGTAGTTGACGCCGATCTGCGAGACGGTCCGGAATAGAAACCGGCGAAGCGGAGGGAGCCGAAACAGCAAGGGGGCGAGTAGCGGAACGAGCCTGATGCGCACGAACCGGGCGACAAGGCCCTGCTTCGTCACCAGGGTGAATACACGATCAGTTGTGGCTACCAGCCGCCGCGCAAAGGCGATCCGCTCCGGCTCGTACGTATCGAGCAGACGGTCACTGGCGCCACCCTTCAGCACGGCCGCAAGCTTCCACGCCAGGTTCACTGCATCGCCGATGCCCGTGTTCATTCCCTGGCCGCCGACCGGGCTGTGGACGTGAGCGGCATCCCCGAGCAGGAACGTGCGTCCCTCCTGAAAACGGGACGCGACGCGGTGGTGCACCTGATACGTCGAAAACCAATTCACCCTCACAACGTCAAGTTTCAGGTGCTCGATGGCACGACCCCTCACGTCCTCGAAGGTCAGGGCGCGGTGTTCGCCGTCCGGTGGTTCGCGCACGATTCCGACGAGGCGCACGCGGCCTTTTCCCTTCAGGGGAAAGACGAGCACAAAATCGGCCTCCTCGAGATCGACGTGCAGTTCCTCGTCAGTCGCCGGCCCGGCCGCCTCCACGTCGGCGACGTAGAAGAGCCCCGCGTAGGTTCCCCCAGGAAACGTTATGACGAGCTCGTCCCGGACGGACGACGAGGCGCCATCACAGCCTGCAAGATAGGCGGCTTCGCAGATCTCTTCGCAGCCATCCGGCCGTCTGAGCGTGGATCGGACGCTTCCACCGTGTTGATCGAAACGGAGCAGCTCCGTCCGGCGCTCCACCTTCACCCCCAATCCGTTCAATTGCTCGATCAGCAAGCGCTCGTGGGCGTCCTGCGGAAAGACCAGCGCAAAGGGATAGGGGCTCAACTCCTCGCCAATCCGTTGTAACGGCACCCGCGCGGCTTTGGCGCCTTTCGCCCAGAAGTTGAGGCCCTCAATCCTTACGCCTGCCGCGATCAGCGCATCGGCCATTCCCACCTGGCGGTAAAACTCCAACGTGCGAACCTGCACGGCCAAGGCGCGGGAGGTCGTGCCCGGCTCGGCCGTCTTGTCGATGATCCGCACGGAAACACCGAGTCGGGTTAACCAGAGCGCGAGGGCGAGGCCGGTCGGCCCAGCCCCGATGATCAACACGTCGGGGTTGGTCATGGATCTCTACTTAAGCTGATTGGGGTTGACCCGGTTTCGTGGACACCTAAGCTCTGAGCCTTTCAGCGGAAGGAGTCCACGATGCCCAGGAGTCCCCGCCCGTACCCGGCGGAGTTCCGGCGACGGATCGTCGAGCTGTCCCGCGGCGGTCGCACAGTGAAGGAGCTGGCCGCCGAGTTTGGCCCCTCGGAGAACTCGATTCGCAACTGGATCCAGCAGGCGGCTCGCGACGACGGTCTTCGCGAGGACGGCCTGACGACCGTTGAGCGCGAGGAGCTGTCCCGGCTACGGCGTGAGCTCAAGCAGGTCAAGCTGGAGCGGGAGATCCTGGCAAAAGCCGCGGCCTGGTTCGCGCGGGAGACCGACTCGATCCCGTCCGGGCGTTCGAGTTCGTGAGGGCTCACCAGGCCACCTACCCGATCGCCACGATGTGCCGCGTGCTGGAGGTCTCCACCAGCGGCTACTATGCGTGGACGAAGCGCCGGGCGTCGGCGCGCAGGTTCGAGGACGCGGTCTTGACGGCGCGCATCCGGGAGATCCACCACCGGAGCCGCGCGACCTACGGGGCGCCGCGGGTCCATGCGGAGCTCAAGGCGCAGAAGGTCGCGGTGGCCCGGAAGCGGGTGGCGCGGCTGATGCGCGAGGCCGGCCTGGTGGGTGTGAGCCGGCGCCGGGGGGTCGTCACCACGCGGCGAGGCGAAGGGGCGCCACCGGCGCCGGATCTGGTCGAGCGCGACTTCGTCGCGGCCGGACCGGATCGGCTGTGGGTGGCCGACATCACCTACATCGCGACGTGGGCCGGCTTCCTCTATCTGGCCATCGTGCTGGATGTCTGGAGCCGACGCGTCGTGGGCTGGGCCATGGCCACGCACCTGAGGACCGAACTCGTCTTGGAGGCGCTGGAAATGGCGCTCGAGCGGCGGCGGCCCGGGGGCGGGGTGATCCATCACTCCGATCAAGGCTGCCAGTACACCTCGATCGACTTCGGGCGCCGCTGTCGGAAGGCGGGCGTGGTCCCTCGATGGGATCGGTCGGCGATGCCTACGACAACGCCCTCTGCGAGAGCTTCTTCGCGACCCTCGAGTGCGAGCTGTTGGATCGCTCGACGTTCCGGACCCCGGCCGAGGCGCGGCTCGCCGTCTTCGACTACATCGAGGGCTGGTACAACCCTCATCGGCGACACTCGTCCCTCGGCTACGAGTCCCCCGTCAACTACGAGAGGAGGTGGCTTGCTCCAGCCTGAAAACCCCAGCGTTCACCCGTTCACGAAAGCGGGGCAACTCCAGTCTGCCCTGCCGCAATGAAGTGGATCCGCATTACAGCGACTTCAAATACTCCACCAAGTCCGCTTGCTGTTGGGGTGTGAGATCTAGTCCCTTTTCGGCATTGTAGAGCTCAACGACATCCTCGAGAGTCGCCGCGATTCCGTTGTGAAAGTACGGCGGGTGGAGC
>DATLFH010000076.1:0-80013 GCA_035524965.1 Gemmatimonadota bacterium
GGTGGAGGAGAGGCAGGGGCAGCGCCAGGCCGGTGATCGCGGCAGAAGACACTCGGGGCGCCATCACCGCACGAGGATCCGGGTGATCACGCCATCACGCTCCGCATAGAGGGCCAGCGGCTGCCCCGAGTCGAGCGCCGCAACGAGGAACTCCACGTCGTCGGGCGAGTCGAGCGGCCGGTCACCCAGCGCGACGACCACGTCGCCCTCGCGCAGACCGATCCTGCGGAGGCCGGAACCGGGCGACACCTGATCAAGGTAGAGGCCCGCCCGACTCCGCAGCCCGAGATAGGACGCCAGCGTCTCGTCGACGACCACGAGCCGCGCGCCATAGGGCGTGTCGAGGCGCGGCGCCAGCACCAGCGGGTCCTGCTCGGGGGTGAGGGTGATCTCCATGGCGCGACGATCCCGCTCGACCGTGAGCATGAGCGGCTGCCCGGTCGGCAGATCCAGCAGCCGGCCTTCCCACTCGATCGTCGAGGGAAGCGCCCGGCCATCGCTGGCGGTGATGATGTCGCCCGCGCGGACGCCGGTTCGCGCGGCCGGGCTGCCAGGGTCGATGCGCACCACCCGCACTCCCTGGGTTGGAGATCCGGCGCCGCTCTCGAGCGGCTCCAGATGCAGACCCGTCCACGGGTGACGGATCGAACCGAATCGTACGATGTCGCTCAGGACCCGTTTGGCACGGTTGATCGGAATCGCGAAGCCGAGACCGATCGAACCGCCGGTTCCCGAGAAGATGAAGGCGTTGACCCCGATGACCTCGCCGCCGGCGTTGACGAGCGGTCCACCCGAGTTGCCGGGATTGATCGCCGCGTCGGTCTGGATCATGTTCGACCAGACCTGCGGCCGCGGACCGTCCCCCACCTCGGGGCGCACATCGCGGCCCAGCGCGCTGATCACCCCCACGGTCACCGACGGCTCCCGGTCGGCGAGCAGGTAGCCGAAGGGGTTGCCGATCGCGATCGCCCACTCCCCGATCAGCAGGTTGTCCGAGTCCCCCAGCGGCGCCGTCGGGAGGTCTTCCGCATCGACCTTGAGGACCGCGAGGTCGGTGACCGGATCGCTGGCTACGAGTCGGCCCGCGTACTGGCGGCCGTCGATCAGCGTGACCACGATCTCGGTCGCCCCGCTCACCACGTGATGGTTGGTCACCACGTAGCCGTCGTCGGACACGATGAAGCCCGATCCCAGGCTCTGGACCTGCCGCAACAGCTCGCGGGGCGGGAAGACGCCCCGGAAGAAAGGGTCCATGAACGGATCATCGAAGATCGACCGCTGGCGTACGACCTGGGTCGCCACGACGTTGACCGACACGACCGCCGGCCCGACCTGCTCTGCCGCTTCGACGATCGCGGTGCGCCGGGAATCGTCGATGGCGGCAGTAACGGCCGCGTCCGTACGCCCGGCCTGGGCCGCCGACAACGCGCGCTCGAGGCCCGACTCCGCCCGACCGGCGCTCGCCCGCCACCAGGCGATCCCGGCCCCGAGCGCCAGGATGACGAGGGCCACGGACAGGGTGTGACCGAGCGACGGGCTATGCCTGGCGCGCATCGTCCACGGGAGCCCGGCCCTCGGAAGCACGGTCCTCGGGGTTCGACGGCTTTCCAAAGTAAGCGACCTTCCACAGAAAGAGCCCCCGCGGGGGGGCGTGTGCCGCCGCCGCGCGCGGACCGTCCGGCTCCAGGGCGGCGGCGATATCGGCCGGCGTCAGCCGCCTGCGGCCGACCGCGACCAGCGCCCCGGCCAACGCGCGCACCATGTGCCTGAGAAACCGGTCGGCCGTGATCTCCAGCGCGCGCCCGGTCCGCGTGGGTCGCCACACGGCGACGTACACCGTGCACTGGCCGGGGTTTCGTCCTTCACGCTTCGCGGGAACCCCCTTGGCGTAGCGACGGAAGTCATGCGTTCCCGCGAGCATCCGGGTGGCGGCTTCGACCCGATCCCAGTCGAGCGGACGCTGGATCCCCCAGCTGTACCGCCCGACGAAAGGCGAGCGTGACCCCGACCCTTCGGCGACGAAGTAGCGGTACGTCCGGGCGACCGCGTCGCGCCGCGCGTGGAACCCGGCCGGGGCCCAACCGAGCCGCTCGACCCAGATGTCTTCTGGAAGCCGCGCGTTCCACGCTCGCTTGAGATCGGCCGGCGCGATCGCGGCGTCGTGATCGAAGTGCGCGACCTGCCCGCGGGCGTGGACGCCGGTGTCGGTCCGCCCGGCGGCGGTCAGCGCGGTCGGTCGGCCGAGCACGCCGGCCAGCGCCCGCTCGCAAGTCCCCTGCAGCGTCACCGCGTCCGGCTGGCGCTGCCATCCGCGGTAGGCGCTCCCGTCGTAGTGCAGCACGGCCTTCAAACGTCGGGACATCGCGACGCGTGGAATCGCTGGGCGCGTGGAATCGCTGAAGAGGACGAAGATATCGGTCGCGGCGAGGCGAAGCAATTGCAGGCTTTCCTGGCTACGCGTACGTTGCCCGGGCGCATGCGCTTTCCACTCCACACGCAGATCTTCCTCGGCCTCGTCCTGGGGGCGATCGCCGGAGTCGTCGCGAACGCGCTGGGATGGGGGGACGAGATCCAGGCGATCAAGCCGATCGGCGACGCCTTCATCCGCCTCATCACGATGCTCGTCGTGCCGCTCGTCTTCGCCTCGCTGCTGGTCGGCGTGGCGAGCCTCGGCGATCTCACCAAGCTGGGTCGCATCGGCACCAAGACGATTGCCTATTATCTCACGACGACCGCGATCGCGATCACGATCGGCCTCACGCTGGGCAATATCGTCAAGCCCGGCTCGCGGCTCGATCCGGTCGTCAAGGAGCAGCTTTTCGAAGACTTCGCCGGCGCCGCCGAGGTCAACATCGAGCGCGCGGCCACGCCGCCCAGCGTCGTTGACACGCTCATTGACATCATCCCCACCAACCCCGCCGCCTCGCTGGCCGAGGCGCACATGCTCCAGATCATCTTCTTCGCGCTCCTCTTCGGGATCGCGCTCACGTATCTCGAGCGATCGAAGAGCGAACCGATTCTGCGCCTCATGGAAGGCATCAACGACGCCGTGATCCAGCTCGTCCATCTCGTCATGAAGCTGGCGCCGTACGGGGTCTTCGCCCTGATCGCGGCGATCATCGGGCAGTATGGGCTCGGCATCCTGAGAACGCTGATCGTCTATTCGGTGGTCGTCGTCGTCGCGCTCTTCATCCACATGGGGATCGTCTACCCGACCGCGGTCCGGCTCTTCGCCGGCATGAGCCCGGTCCACTTCTTCAAGGGAATCGCCCCCGCGCAGCTCGTCGCCTTCAGCACGTCGTCCTCGAACGCGACCCTGCCGGTCACGATGGAGTGCGCGGAGGAGAATCTCGGCGTGAGCGAGGAGGTCTCGGCGTTCGTGCTCCCGCTCGGCGCGACGATCAACATGGACGGGACCGCGCTCTACCAGGGGACGGCGACGATCTTCATCGCCCAGGTGTACGGGCTCGAGCTGACGATCACCCAGCAGCTCATGGTCCTCCTGACCGCGACCCTGGCCTCGATCGGAGCGGCGGGCGTGCCGGGTGTGGGGATGATCACCCTGGCCCTGGTCCTCAAGACGGTCGGCGTTCCCCTGGAGGGGATCGCCCTGATCCTCGGCGTTGACCGGATCCTCGACATGTGCCGGACGATGGTCAACATCACCGGCGACGCTTCGTGCGCGGTCGTCGTTGCGGCCAGCGAGGGCGAGCTCGAGATCCCGGCGCCGATCGCGCCCGGTGGGGAAGAGCCGGTCTGGACGAGCGAGGCCAGGGGCTGATCCGCGAGCCGGGTCCGGGCACCGGAGATCCGGTCGCCTGCCTGTGGGCGATCTCGAACGGGGTCGACCTGACCGACGCCCAGGCCGAGGCCCTCTTCGCCGGCATCATGGACGGCGGCGTCCCGCCGATCCTGATCGGCGCCCTTCTCGCCGCGCTGCGCACGAAGGGCGAAACGGTCGACGAGTTGACCGGCGCCGCGCGGGCCATGCGGGCCCGCGCGACCCGCGTCGTAACACATCGTTCCCCGCTGGTCGACACGTGCGGCACCGGCGGCGATGCGTCCGGCACGTTCAACGTGTCGACCGCTGCCGCGTTCGTCGTCGCGGCGGCCGGAATCGCGGTCGCCAAGCACGGCAACCGGGCCGCATCCTCGCGCTGCGGCTCGGCCGATGTCCTCGAAGCCCTCGGCGTGGTGATCGATCTCCCGGCGGAGCGGGTGGGACGGATCCTCGACCGGACGGGAATCGGCTTCCTGTTCGCGCCCGCCTTTCACCCCGCCATGCGCCACGCGGTCGAGGCGCGCCGGGCGCTCGGAATCCGGACCCTCTTCAACCTGCTCGGTCCCCTGACGAACCCGGCCGGGGCGCGCCGGCAGGTGATCGGCGTTCCTGCCCGCGGGACGGTCGGTCCGGTCGCCGAAGCGCTGCGACAGCTGGGGACAGAGCACGCCGTCGTCGTCCATGGTCTCGACGGGCTCGACGAGATCTCGGTCTCCGGCCCGACGCTCGTGGCCACGGTCGGGCGGGAAGAGGTCGATCTCTCGGAGATCCGGCCGGCCGATCTCGGGCTGGGCGAGTTTCCGCTCGCCGCGCTCGCGGGAGGCGACCCCACGGATTGCGCCCGGATCCTGCGCGACATCCTCGGCGGGCGGGGGACCGACGCCCAGGCGGCGGTCGTCGCCGCCAACGCCGGCGCCGGTATTTTCGTTGGCGGTGGCGCGCCCTCGCTCGCCGCCGGCGTCACCCGCGCCCGCGATCTCCTCGCGACCGGCGCGGCCGCGGACCTGCTGGACCACATGATCGAAGCCTCGCGCGCCGAGGCGCCCCTCGAGTAGGGGCGGGTCAGCGGTACTTGCGGAGCACTCCGATCGCGACGCCCTGGATACGGACCCGGTCCGCCGAGTACCGCTGCGCCTCGAGCCGCTCGTTCGCGGGTTCCAGCCGCACGGTGCCGTCCGGCTCCCGGCGGAACGTCTTGAACGTCGCGCTCTCGCCGTCGATCAGGGCGACCACCCGTTCGCCGTCCCGCGCCGTATCGCGCCGCTCAACGATCAGGAAATCGCCGTCGGCGACGTGCTCGTCGATCATCGAGTCGCCACGGACCTCCAGGACGAACGTCTCGCCCCGCCCGAGCAGGTGCTCGGGGATGGCGATCGTCTCGACGCCGGGAACCGCCTCCAGCGGCTCGCCGGCCGCGACGCGCCCGAGCAAGGGCAGCTCGATCGCGGTCGCCAGGCCGGGCTGCTTCAGCTCGATCGCGCGGCTCCGGTGAGCGTCCCTCTTGAGGACTCCTTTGGCCTCCAAGTTGCTTAGATGCTCGTGGACGGTAGCGACCGATGAGAGACGGAACGTGCGGGCGATCTCTTCGAGGCTCGGGGCGTAGCCATGTTCATCCAAAAACGAGCGAATATGGTCGTAGATTTCACGCTGTCGCTTCGTTAGATTCATCGTCACGACCTCGGTTCGGGGTGGCAGGCCCAATGACTCCCGCGCAGTATACCGAAGAAATGCCGAAAGTCAAGCCCGGGTTCCTCGCTTCGACCGTGGCCCGGGTAAAACGGGAGGTCGCCGCGCGCCGGGCCGCCATCCCGGAAACGGAGTGGATCCGGCGCGCGCGGGAGACCGGCCCGGCACGTCCCTGGGCAGCTGCGATCGCCGGCCCGGACGGGGTCCGGGTGATCGCCGAGATCAAGCGCCGGAGCCCCTCGGCAGGGCCGCTCGCCCCGGGGGTCGACGCGGCGCAGCGGGCCCGGCTCTACGTCGAGCACGGCGCCGCCGCGATCAGCGTGCTCACCGACTCCGCCTTCGACGGCCGGCCGGCCGATCTCGAGGCGGTGGCCGGCGCGGTCCAGGTCCCCGTCCTCCGGAAGGATTTCCTCGTCGAGCCGTACCAGGTGTGGGAGAGCCGCGCGCTCGGCGCCGACGCCGTACTCGTCATCGTGGGCGCGGTTGGGGACCGCACGCTCGGCGCCCTCATCGAGACGGCGGGCACGGCCGGCCTGGGGTTGCTGGTCGAGATCCACACTCCCGGCGAGGCGGATCGCGCGCTTGCAGCGGGCGCGACCGTCCTCGGCGTCAATGCCCGCCACCTCGCGACCCTCGAGGTGGAATCCGGCGCCGCGCTCGAGGTCCTGGCGGATCTTCGGGGACGGGTCGGAGCGGATGGTGTCCTGGTGGCGGAGAGCGCCATCCGGTCCGACGAGGACGTTCGGGCGGCGCGCGCGGCCGGGGCGGACGCGGTCCTGGTCGGCGAGCGCCTCATGCGAGCCCGCGACCCCGGCGGCGTCCTCGCGATGCTCGTCCAGGCCGGGACGGAGCGGCCGTGACGGGTTGCGCCCGAGTGGCCCCACGCCTCGCGGCGAGCCACGGGGTGGCCGTGAAGATCTGCGGGATCAACGGCAGCCAGGCGGCGGAAGCCGCCGTCCGATCGGGTGCGGACTATCTGGGCCTCGTCTTCGCGCCCTCCGTACGGCAGGTGTCGCTGGATCGCGCGCGTCAGCTCGTCCGGCGGACCGCCGCCCGATGGGTCGGGGTGTTCGTAGATCCCGATCCCGCCGCGGTGCTGGAGGCCGCCGCCGAGCTCGACCTGGCCGCGCTCCAGCTCCACGGGTCGGAGTCGCCAGAGCGTTGCGGCGAGCTCAGATCGGCCGCCGGGCGACCCGTCTGGAAGGCGCTCCCGTGGACCGGCGGCCCCGATCCGATCCAGCGCTACGATGGAGCGGTCGACGCCGTGCTGCTGGACACCGGACGGCCGCTCGCCTGGTCCGAGATCGCGGCCCGCTTCCCGCCGGCCGCGCGGTCGGTTCCGCTCCTCCTGGCGGGTGGCCTCGACCCCGAGAACGTGGGGCAGGCGATCGCCCTCGTCCGGCCGGATGGGGTCGACGCCTCGAGCCGGCTCGAGTCCGCGCCCGGCGTCAAGGATCCGGTCCGGATGCGCGCCTTCGCGGCCGCCGCGAGCCGGGCCGCCCCCGCGGAGGATGTTCGATGAGCCCCCCGCCCGCCGCACGCCAGCAGCGCCGTGGGTACTTCGGCCCTTACGGCGGCCGTTACGTCCCCGAGACGGTGATCGGCGCGCTCGACGAGCTGGAGGCGGCCTGGCAGGCCGCCGCCGCCGACCCGGACTTCCGAAGCGAATTGGACCGGCTCCTCGTCGACTACGCCGGGCGCCCTTCGCCGCTCACGCCGGTACCACGGTTCTCGGCGGCGAGCGGCCTCGATGTCTGGCTCAAACGCGAGGACCTGAACCACACCGGCGCCCACAAGATCAACAACACCCTCGGCCAGGTTCTCCTTGCGCTCCGGATGGGGAAGCGGCGGATCATCGCCGAGACCGGGGCCGGCCAGCATGGTGTCGCCACCGCCACGGCCTGCGCGCGGTTTGGCCTCGAATGCGTCGTATACATGGGTTCCGAGGACATGGAGCGCCAGGCTCTGAACGTCTATCGCATGCAGCTCCTGGGGGCCGAGGTCGTCGCCGTCGACACCGGCACGCGCACGCTGAAGGACGCCACCAACGCCGCCATCCGCGACTGGATCACCCACGTCGAAGAGACCCACTACATCATCGGCTCCGTCGTCGGACCGCATCCTTATCCGACGCTCGTCCGGGAGCTGCAGGCGGTGATCGGTCGCGAGACGCGCGCCCAGGCGCTCGAGCGGTGGGGAGCGCTGCCCGACGCGATCGTCGCGTGCGTGGGCGGCGGATCGAACGCGATCGGGATCTTCTCCGCCTTCCTGGACGACCCGGTCGATCTCTACGGGATCGAGGCCGCCGGCCAGGGTCCATCGCGCCACGCCGCGACGCTCGGCCGCGGTCGCCCGGGGGTGCTCCACGGGGCCCGCAGCTACCTCCTTCAGAACGAAGACGGACAGGTGAGCGGGGCTCACTCGGTGGCCGCGGGGCTCGACTATCCCGGCGTGGGGCCAGAGCACGCGGACCTCAAGGACCGTGGACGGGCCACGTACGAGGCGGTCGATGACCTCGAGGCGCTGGCCGCGTTTCATCGCCTGAGCGAGCTGGAGGGGATCATCCCGGCGCTCGAAAGCGCGCACGCGATCGCTTACCTGCTCCGCGAACCGCCGCCGATCTCCCCCGGGGCGCGAGTCGTGGTCTGTCTTTCGGGCCGGGGCGACAAGGACGTGCAGGCGGTCGCTGCGCTCGAGACGGCAGGACCGGGTCGGGAGGGAGGCCCATGAAGCCGGGCTCCGAGACGCTCAAGCCTGCGGCCGAGCTCGTTCACGAGATCGTACGCGTCTTCAAGGTGCGCCGGCTCTACGCCGCCGCCCACCCGCAGCGGGTCGAGGTGGAGGCCGCGGCTGCAGGCTGCATCCAGGAACTGCTGGCCGAGTTCGGTGCGATCGACCTGGCGATATCCGAGGAAGCGCTCACCCACGAGGAGGAAACGGTCTATCGCCATCCGCCGGGGCCGGAGTCGCTTGCCTTCCTGCTCTTCCGCGAGGGGTTGCGGCGGGTCGCGTTCTATCCGGGGCTCGAGCCGGCCGAGCTGGCCACCTTCCTCGACCACGTCGCCGCGACCGCGCTCACTCCGGGCACGGAGACGGACCTCGTGGCACGGCTCTGGGAGAGCAACCTCGTCCATATTCGCTACGCATTCGTCGAGCAGCTCTCGGATCAGGAATGGGTACCGCCGGCCGCCGGGCGTGAACCATTTCCCGAGCATGCGCCGATCCCCCTGCGCGACGAAGAGCTGCAGGCGATCGAGGAGCCGCGGCTGCTGATCGAGGGAGACGCAACCCTGTACTTTCTCGACGACGCGGACCTGGCCACGCTACAGGCCGAGCTGGACGACGAGAAGAGCCGGACGCTCGTGCCGGAGTCCTTGACGTGCCTGCGCGAGCTTCTCATGGAGCCGGTGCACGAGGACGCCGGGCCGCTGCTGGCGGCCCTGGCCGAGGTCCAGGCCTCGTACCTCGAGCAGGACGATTTCGACGGGGTCCGGACGATCCACGCCGTGTTCGAGCCCTGCCTCCAGCGATCGCCCGAAGGATCCGCTGACCGAGCGGCGTTCGCCGACATGCGACGCTCGGCACTGGAGCCGGCCGTGCTGGCCCGGCTGGCCGCCCGCGTAGACGCCGGAGCCACGGACGAAGCAGAAGGGGCGGGATACTATCGCGCCTTCGGAGGCGAAGACCTGCGCGCGCTCCTGTCCGGCGTTCCGGAACTCAAGAAGCTTTGCCAGCGCCCGATTTTCATGGAAGCGTTCGCGGCTCTGGCCGAGACGAATCTGCCCGCGCTTCGGGCGGCGATCGCCGGCGACGACCCGGATGTGGCCTGCGCTGCGGCCTACCTCGCGAGCCTCCTGGCCGACCCGTGTCTCATCGAGCCCCTCGGAGCGGCGCTGGGATCCGCCGAGAGCCGGGTCCGCCTCGAGGCGCTCCTCGCCCTCAAGCAGTTTCAGGACCGGCGGACGATCGAGTACATCGCTCGCCGGATCGACGACCCCGATCCCGCCGTCCGCCTGTATGCGCTCCGCCACCTGATCGCGCACCGGCACGCGGCCGCGCTGCCGCGCGTGGCTGAACTCGTCGAACGTCCGCCCGACCAGGGCCGTCCGTTGGCGGAGCGCCGGCTCGTGTTCGAAGCGTACGGGACGCTCGGCGGAGAGGGCGTGGTGAGGACACTGGCCGCCCGGCTCCGGCTGCGGCGCGGCCTGCTGCGAAAGCTGGATCCCGAGGAGGCGGCGTGCGTGGTGGTCGGGCTCGCGGCGACGCGGACGGAGACGGGGCGCGCTCTGGTCGAGCGAGCGGCCCGCTCGCGTCATCCACTCATCCAGCGTGTCGCCCGCCAGGCGATGGAGGCGTGGGCCGAGCGAGCCGCGACGGCGACGTGAGTCCGGTCACCGCCTCCAATCCGGCCGGCGCGCTCGGCCGCGATCTCGTCCACAACCTTTTCGTCGCACTCCGGTCGGCACAACTCTACGAGCCGACCAACGCGACCCTGCAGGCGGCGGCGGGACGGCTCTCGGCGACGATCCGGGAGCTCCACCTGCTGGATGGTGTGGCGCGATTCGAGGTAGGGCGCGACATCGTCCTGGTCAACGACGCGCGGGTTCGAAGCGAGCTTCGCAGTTACACCATTCATGCCAACATCCAGCGTTTTTTCGCGGCGCTCGAGATCGGCGGGTTCGAATGGACCGAGGTTCCGGACGACGGCGAGGCGGCGCGCTTCGCCGGTATCGTCGGCCGACTCGAGGGAACCGGCGCGACGACGCCCGACCGTCTCGCCATATCGCTCGCCGAATCGGGCATCGGGGTCGCGGTTCTGCCTCCCCGGCCGGAAGCGCCGCGCGATCCGTTCGAGGACCCGAATCGCCGCGCGCGGGCCGAGCGAACCTATCGGCACAGCGTCGCCGTGACCCGCGATCTCATGGAGAGCACCCGGACGGGACGGGCGCTCCAGCGCTTCCGCGTCCGGCGCGCGGTCCAATCGATCGTCGATCAGGTGCTCGAGGATGAGACGCTGCTGGTCGGTCTCACGAATCTGCGGGACTACGACGAGCCGACGTTCACCCATTCCGTCAACGTATGCATCTTCGCGGTCTCGCTGGGTCAGAAGATCGGGCTCACGCGACTCGAGCTGTACGAGCTGGGGATGGCCGCCCTCCTCCATGACATCGGCAAGGTGGACGTGCCGCACGAAGTCCTCAACAAGGCCGGCGCGCTGACCCGCGAGGAATGGTCGGTGATGCGCCGTCACACGCGCTACGGCGCCTGGCGGCTGGTCGCCGACCGGACGCCCGGCTCGATGCCGATCCATGAGATGCTGGTCGCCTTCGAGCACCATCTCCATCTCGATCTGACCGGTTACCCGAACCTCTTCTCGGACCGCCGACTGTGCTTCTACTCGAAGATCGTCGAGATCTGTGACTCCTACGACGCCGGCACGACGCCGCGCGTGTACAAGTCGGATCCGATCACCCCGGCCCAGATGATCGAGATCCTGGACCGCGGGAAGGGCGTCCGTTGGGACCCGATCCTCATCAAGGCGTTCATCAGCCTCCTGGGACTTTACCCCGTGGGCTGCTACTGCCTGCTCGATACGATGGAGAAGGCGGTGGTCGTGGCGGCCGATCCGGAAAATGTCCACCGGCCCCGCGTGAAGCTGGTCTACGATCCGAGCGGTAACCCGCAGGAAGGACCGGTCGTGAGCCTCGCCGAACGGGACGCCGGCGGCGAGTTCATGCGCACCGTGATCAAGGTGCTCGACCCGGAACGGGACGGCATCGACGTGGCCGGCGCTTTCCTGGCCAGTGCCGGATGAAGGGTCCTGACCCCGAGCTGGCAGGCCGCCTGACCTCGGCCCGCTCAGCCGGCCGCAAGCTGCTCGTCCCGTTCGTGACCGCCGGCTACCCGGAGCGCGACGCGACCGCCGCGATTCTAACCGGCCTGGCCAGCGCCGGGGCCGACGCGATCGAGCTCGGGGTCCCCTTTTCGGACCCGCTCGCCGACGGGCCCGTGATCGCCGCCGCATCCGAGCAGGCGCTGGCCCGAGGGGCCTCGCTGGCGGAAGCGATCGATCTGGGACGGGAATACGGAGCGGCTGGTCCGAGAGCGGCGCCTCCCCTCATCCTGTTCACCTACCTGAACCCGCTCGACCGCTTCGGGTGCGAACAGGCGGCGGCGGCATGCCGGGCGGCCGGGTTCGGCGGCGTGCTGGTCGCCGACCTCCCGTTCGACGAGGATCCGGCAGTCGCGCGAGCGCTGGCCGGGGCGGGCCTGCCGCTGATCCGCCTCGCGGCGCCGACGACGTCCCGCGTTCGACTGAGAGCCCTCGCCGCCGGCGCGGAGGGGTTCGTCTACCTGATCGCCAGGACAGGCGTGACCGGCACCGGACGCGGTGTCGATGCCCGCCTCGCCGAGCAGGTGAGATTCCTGCGGGAGGCGACCGAGGTTCCGATCGTCGTCGGGTTCGGGATCGCCAACCGCGAAGAGGCCAGGCGCGCGGCGGAGGTGGCCGACGGGATCGTCGTCGGAAGCGCGCTCGTCGAGAAGCTGGGACGGAACGGTCCCTCGGCGGCAGTCGAATGGGTGGCGGAACTGCGACGCGCGCTCGACGCCGGTTGAGTCTGTTTGACGGTTTTTCGCGTCGCTCCCTAAATTGCGGGCCGTCGTTCGACGACCCGACGCCGAGTTCGTTCCCTTTACGGCGGCCGCGACCCAGCTCCTGCGCGCCCGCTCGGAGTGGCGATTGCCCCAGCGGTTCTCGCTCAGCACGTCGTTCGCAGATCTGAGTCGCCAGATCGACCGTCTCTCCGAGAGAGGACTCGGGGTCGAGGTGACGCTCTACGATACCGAGTGGCTCCTCAACCTCGACAAGACCGCGACCGTGAGGCGCCTCGGCGACGAGCTGGCCGAACGCGGCGTCGTCGTGACCGTCCACGCGCCGATCTTCGACCTGAACCCGGGGAGCCTCGACCCGGTCGTCCGCAAGCACACACGGCGCTGCTGGGAGCGCGCGATCGGCGTGGCGGGGGCGCTGGGCGCCCGCCACATCAACTTCCATACCGGGTTCCTCCCGCTCCTTCCCGCCTCGACCCTGCCGGGCTGGCTCGCGCTCTCGCTCGAGACGTGGGAGCGGACGGTCGAGCTGGCGGGGGATGCGGGTCTCGTATTGCTTCTCGAGAACATGTTCGAGCCGAGCCCCCAGGTGCTGCTCGATCTGAGAGAGCAGCTCCTCGCGCGCCACGTCGGGTTCACCCTCGACGTGGCTCACGTATACATCTACGGAAGCGTAGCGCCCGAGGTCTGGTGGCAGGCCCTGGGGGAGGGGATCCGTGAGGTCCATCTGCACGACACCGACACGTTCTCGGATGATCACCTGCCGATCGGCGAAGGAGCGCTGGACTGGCGACGCGTCTTCGCGGACCTCTTCCGCTACGCGCCCAATGCGATCAAGGTGATCGAAATGCCGGTCGAGGCGGCCCTTCAGAGCCTAGCCCGGATCCGGGCCGGCGGGTACGGGGACTACCAGCTGGAGCTGCTGTGAGTGCCTTTTCCCTCCCCGCGGCCCCCGGACTCCTGGCGGTGCTGACCGTCCTGGCTGTCGTCTACGCCGCCGCTCCAGCGGTTGCGGGTCTCGAGGGAAACCCGGCGGGGCAACCCGCCCGCCGTGCGGCGTTCGATCCCCAGCGGGTCATCATCCGGCTGGCGGATCCCGGCGGCGCGCGGGCCAACCTCATGGCGTCGGTGCGGGGAGCGCCGCTGACCCTGGACGCGCGCCACGAACGCGTGGTGGTGGGCCTGCAGGCGATTCATTCGCGGTCGCTCCTGGCCGCCCGGGGGGCGCTCGGCTCCGCCGCGCGCGCCGGCGCGCTGCGCGAGATCGACCGGCTGTGGATCGTGAACGCGGTCGTCGCCGAGGTCGACCCCGCGTGGATCGAGCGACTCGAGGCCGATCCCGCTATCGCCGCCGTTTTCCCGGACCGGCAGCTCACGCTCGGCGGCGCCTCCCGGCCGCTGGCTGGCGCTACCGGCCCGGCGCTCGGCGTCAACCCGATCCTCGGGGCGCGCCAGGTGCTCGACCCGGTCGAGGAGCTCGTCCGGATCCGCGTCCCCGAGGTGTGGGCCCAGGGGATCACCGGCCAGGGTGCGATCGTGGCCAACATCGACTCGGGGGTCAACGGCGAGGACGACACCTTCGGCGACCGCTGGCGCGGCCGCCTCGCCGGCAGCGACGCGACGTGGCTGGCGCCGATCTCGCTCGGCGTCTTCCCGAACGACGATTTTTCGCTCGGTGCCGCCGGCCATGGGACGGCGACGATGGGGATCCTGACCGGCGGGGAGGAGACGTACGGGGTCGCCTTCGGCGCGACGTGGATCGCGGGCGACGGGTTCGACGCCTCGGTCGGCCTGGTGTCGGTCGTGCTCAAGATCTTCGAGTGGATGACCGATCCGGACGGCGATCCGACCACGAGGTCCGATGTCCCCGACGTCATCAACAACTCCTACGGCCTGACCAACCTGGACGACGAGGGCTTGCTCGTCTGCGACCGGATCTTCGACGACGCGATCGACGCCGTCGAGGCCGCCGGGGCGATCGTCGTCTGGTCGGCGGGCAATGCCGGCGCCGCGGGGGTCACTTCTCCCGGCAGCCGGGCGGACTCGCCGGTCAACGCCTTCTCGGTCGGATCGGTGGACGCAGATGACCAGCTGGCTCCACTCAGCGGCCGCGGCCCGTCGGCCTGCGGGGGCCCGCACGCGACCAAACCCGAGGTCGTCGCCCCCGGCGAGGGCGCAACGAGCCGCAACCTCTTCAACCAGTTCACGACCGTGAGGGGAACCTCCTTCGCGACGCCGATGGTCGCCGGCGTCCTGGCCCTCATGCGCTCAAAGGATCCGCTGATCTCGCCTGAAGAGGCGAAGACGATCCTCATCCAGACCGCGCGCGATCTGGGCCCCCCCGGTGACGACAACGCGTTCGGCCACGGGTTGGTCGACGCCGCGGCCGCGCTCGCCCGCGTCGACCGACCGAGCCAGCCTCTGGCGCGCCTGGTGGGCTTCCGGCCGCGGGGTTCTCAACCGGCCGGCGGGGGCGCCGGGAAGCTCTCACCCGCGGGGATCGAGGATGCGCTCGTAGTCAGGCCCGGCGCGGTCCACGAGCTGGTCCCGCACCTGACCAACCACGGCCCGGCGATTCCGGCCACCACGGCCACGCTCGCTAGCCCGACGGCCGGCGTGGCCACGAGCGGCTCGGTCATGCTGGAGGCGGCGGCTGCGGGAGCCGCCTTCGGCGCCGCGCCGGGCGAATCCTTCCGCGTCGAGCTCGACGGGTCGGTGCCGCCCGGATCGGACATCGTGCTCGATCTCACCGTCCAGGGCGCTCCGATCGGCCCCTTCCGTATGGTGCTCAAGGCGGGCGAGCCCATCGGCGGAGAGTTCGCCACCCATGACGCGGGGCAGGTCCTTCTGACGGTCACCAACTTCGGCGGGCTCGGGTTCTACACCGGCCTCCAGTCGGCGGACTTCGTGCTGCGCGGTGACGGGTTCCGCTTCCCGCCGTCGAGCCCCAACTGGCTGTTCCACGGGAGCTTCATCGCCGGGACCGGTCCCGACCGTGTGTCGGACGACATCCCCTACGGCTCGGACACGCAGAGCGAGACCGACTGGTTTCCGCTCGCCGGATTTCCCCTCACCACGGAATCGGCGGCCGGCGGGCAGCGAATCACGGTCGGGTACGATGATCGCCACGCGATCCGACCGCTCGATCTCCGCGTGCGTCAGGAGTCGTACGCCTTTGGCGAGCCGGGGGAGGATACCTTCGTCCTGGTGCAGTACATCCTCACCAACACAGCCTCCGGGACGCTCGGCGGGCTCAGGGTCGGGCTCTTCGCCGACTGGGATCTCCCCGACTCGAGCGGGGAGCCGCGTGAGACGGCGGGCTGGGATCCCTCGCGTCGCCTGGGCTTCGTCGAAGGCTCCCAGGCGGACCAGCCGGCTCTCGGCGTCGTCTGGCTGGACGACGTGCCGCTGGGGCGCGTCACGTACACCGCGTTCACGCGCGCCGAGATCATCGCCAGCACGGCCGGAAACCCCCCGGCGGCCCGCACGCCCGTGCCGGCCGAGGCCCCGGACCTCTTCGAGGGCGAGTTCTCCGACGCGGAGAAATGGGACGCGCTGGCGAGCGGACAGTCCCGCACGGCGGTCACGCAGGCGCAGGATGTCTATCAACTGATCGGGGTCGGACCGCTCACGCTGGCCGCCGGGGCGACCGACACCGTCGCGGTCGCGCTCGTCGCCGGGTCGAACCGCGGCGCGCTCCAGCAGGCTGCCGACGCGGCCCGGGAGACCTACTTCACCCGCGTCCTCGGGATCAGCCCGCCGCCCCCGCCGCCCCCACCGGCGGCGGTCGCGCTGGACCAGAACTTCCCGAACCCCTTCCGCGCCGGGAAGGCGACGACGATCCAGTACGCGATCCCCGATCCCGGCGACGGCGGATCCGTCGAAGCGCTCCTCGCCATCTACGACATCCTGGGCCGCCGCGTGCGGACGCTGGTCGAGGGCGAGGTGATGGCGGGCGAAAACGCCGCCACGTGGGACGGCCGGGATGAACGCGGCGACCTGGTCCCGAGCGGGATCTACGTGGCGCAACTTGTGGCGGCGGACACGGAGCGCACGATCCGGCTCCTCATCGTGAGATAATGGACGCGATCCGGCTGGCCGGCCTCCGCTTTCACGCACTGATCGGCGACCTGCCGCACGAGCGCGAGGTCCCGCAACCGATCGAGGTCGACGTCGATGTCTACGCGGACCTCCACCCGGCCGCCGCTTCCGACCACCTCTCGGAAGGGGTCGATTACCGGGAAATCTACGAGGCGGTCGCCGCATCCGTCTCGACCGATGCCCGCGTGGCGCCCCGTCTCCTCGAGGCCCTCTGCGAGAAGATCGCCGCGCGGCTCCTCGCCATCGACCGGATCACGCGCGTCCGCGTACGGTGCCGCAAGCCTCACGCCGCGTTTCGGGGTCCGGTCGACCGGGTCGAGGTCGAGATCGAGCGGCCGTGACCGGGCTCCGCGCGTACTTGAGCCTGGGCTCGAACCTCGGCGACCGTGCGGTGCATCTGGGGAACGCCCGCGCTCACCTCCTGCGCGCTCCCCGGATCCGGCTGACGTCCCTCTCGGCGGTCGTCGAGACGGCGCCCGTCGACGTGACGGATCAGCCCGACTTCCTCAACCAGGTCGCCGGCGTCGAGACCTCGCAGAGCCCCCGCGACCTCCTCGAGACGTGCCTGTCGATCGAGCGCGCCCTCGGTCGCGACCGATCCTCGGGACCTCCACGCGGCCCCCGGACGATCGATCTCGATGTCCTCCTCTACGATGGAACCGAGGTCGACGAGGAGGGGCTCCGGATTCCCCACCCGCGCCTTGCGCGACGGCCCTTCCTCCTCGCGCTCTGCTGCCAGGCCGGGACGCCGCCGGACTGGCTTCCTCATCCCGAGGCCGCAGGATGAGTGCAACCGTTCTCACGTTCCGGCGGATGAAGGAGGAGAGCCGGAAGATCGTCCTGCTGACCGCCTACGACTGGCTGCTGGCCCGCTACCTGGCCGATGCCGGCGTCGACGGTATCCTGGTCGGCGACTCGGTCGGTCAGGTGTTCGCGGGACACCCCTCCACGCTGCCGGTCACCCTGGACGACATGATCTACCACGCCCGCGCGGTTCGTCGCGGCGCTGCGGACCACTTCCTGATCGTCGACATGCCGTTCCTCAGCTTCCAGATCTCGACCGCCGAGACGCTCAGGAACGCCGGCCGTGTCCTGAAAGAGACGAACGCCCAGGCGGTCAAGCTGGAGGGCGGCGCCCGGATCGCGGAGACGGTGTCGCGGTTGGTGGAGAGCGGGATTCCGGTCATGGGACACCTGGGATTGACCCCCCAGTCCGTTCACGCCTTCGGCGGCTACGGGCTGCGGGCGTCGGAAGAGCAGGAATCCGCGCGCCTGAAGGAGGATGCCCGGACGCTCGACCAGGCGGGCTGCTTCGCGATCGTCCTCGAGAAGATCCCGCGCGATCTGGCGGCCACCGTAACGGCCGAGGTCGGGGCCCCCACGATCGGCATCGGCGCCGGACCGGACACCGACGGCCAGGTGCTCGTGACCCCCGACCTGCTGGGGCTGACTCCCGGCTTTCGCGCCCGCCACGTGCGGCGCTACGCCGATCTGGACACGGCCATCGGAGAAGCGCTTCGCCGTTTCGCCGAGGACGTCCGCGAGGGACGCTTTCCGGGCGACGCCGAGTCGTGGGCATAAAGGCGCCCCTCGCCGCTAAGATCTCCGAGTGCCGCGATCGGGTGGCGGCCGCTCGCCGAGCCGGCCGGAGGATCGGCTTCGTGCCCACCATGGGCGGCCTTCACGAGGGGCACCTTTCGCTCGTCGACCGCGCGCGTGCGGCGGCCGAGTGGGTCGTCCTGTCGGTGTTCGTGAACCCGCTCCAGTTCGGGCCGGCGGAAGACTATGTTGGCTACCCGCGTGACCTGGAGCGCGATCGGGAGCTGGCGGGCGCGCGCGGCGCCGACCTGGTCTTCGCCCCGACGCCCGAAGAGATGCTCCCCGCGCCCCCTCTCACCCGGGTGACGATGCGCGAGGTGACCGAAGGCTGGGAAGGCGCTGCCCGGCCGGGCCATTTCGACGGGGTCCTCACCATCGTCGCCAAGCTCTTTCACATCGTTCAGCCCGATGTCGCGGTCTTCGGACAGAAGGACGCCCAGCAGGCGGCAGCGGTCCGGCAGATGGTGGCCGATCTCGACTTCCCGGTCGAGATCCTGGTCGTCCCCACCGTGCGCGAGGAGGGCGGCCTGGCCTGCTCGAGCCGAAACGCCTACCTCTCGACGGACGAACGCCGGCGAGCGAACGGGCTCTACAGTGCGCTCCTGCGCGCCCGGTCGCTCGCAGAGGGCGGTGAGACCGACCCACGGCGGATCGAAGCCGCGATCTGCGATGCGCTTGCGAAAGAGCCGCAGATAGAGCTCGAGTACGCCGCGGTCCTGGACCCGGACCGGTTCCGGCCGATCGAGCGGTTGGATGGCCCCGCGATCGCAGCGATCGCCGCACGGGTGGGCAGGACGCGACTCATCGACAACATCGTGCTCTTTCAGGAGGCCGGGTCCGATGGCCGCTGACGGCTCTCCCCTCGCTGCCGTCATCCTCGCCGCCGGTCAGGGCAAGCGGATGCGCTCGGCCTTGATCAAGATCCTCCATCCGCTTGCCGGCAGGCAGATGATCCGCCACGTCATCGAGGCCGTGCGCGGGGTCGGTGCCGACCGGATCGTGTGCGTGGTCGGGTTCCAGCAGGATCGCGTGCGGGACGCGCTCACCGCCGTGCAAGGGGTCGCCTTCGCTGTCCAGGAAGAGCAGCTCGGGACCGGTCACGCCCTGCAGTGCGCCGCACCGGCCCTGAACGGCTTCGCCGGAGATGTCCTCGTCTGCTGCGGTGACACGCCCCTTCTGACCGATTCGACCCTCCGCTCGGTGGTCGCGCATCACCGCGCGCACGGGTCCCCGGCGACCCTCCTTACGACGCGCCTCGAGGACCCGGCCGGCTATGGGCGGGTCGTGACCGACGCCGGCGGGCGAGTGGAACGCGTGGTCGAGGAAGCCGATGCGGACGCCGGCACGCGCGCCGTCCAGGTGATCAATACCGGCGTCTACTGCTTCGCCTGGCCGCTCGTCCAGACGTTCCTCGAGGTCCTCGCGCCGGGCAACGTCCAGGGCGAGCGCTACCTGACCGACGTCATGGCGATCCTGGCCGAGCGCGGCACCCCGGGCCGGGCGAGCCCGCTCGACGATCCGCTCGAGGTCATGGGAATCAACGACCGCACGCAGCTCGCCGAGGCGGAAGGTGTCCTTCGAGGCCGGATCCGCCGCCGCCTCATGCTGGAGGGTGTCACCTTCCTCGCTCCCGAGACGACGCTGATCGACGCCGACGTCGAGATTGGGTCCGATACGGTCGTTTATCCCGGCGTGCTGGTCGAAGGCGCCTCGACCGTGGGGCCGGAGTCCGTGATCGGGCCCTTCACCCGGATCGTCGACGCCCACATCGGGCGCGGCGTCGAGCTCAAGGGATGGAACTATATCGCACACACGACGGTGCCCAACGGGTCGATCGTCGGACCCTACGTTCAGCAGGGTGCCGAGTAGGGCTTTCAGCCTGGCGGCGCTCCGCGCCGAGGTCGCCGGCCGGCTCTCGGGCGGAGGCGACGACCGCCAGCGAGAAAGCGCCCGGTCGCGACTGCGCCACATCGAGGCGGTCGCTGCGACGGTCCACGATATCGGCCGCGCGGGCAACTGGCCGGACGCGACTGTCGAGGCTGCGGTGCGGGCGGCCTGGATTCACGACGCGCTGAAGCTGGAGGGAGAGGCGGCCTGGCGAGCGAGGATCGAAGCCGCCGGTGAGGAACCCGACCCGTGGGCCACTGCGCAGCAACCCGAGCTCCTTCACGCCCAGGCGGCGACCGTCTGGGCGGCCGAGCGCGGGGAGGTGGACCGCTTCGTGCTGGCTGCGGTGCGGCACCACCCGACCGCCCACCCCGGATGGGAAACGGTCGGCCGGCTCCTCTACGTGGCCGACTTTGCCGAGCCCACACGGAACCACGCCGAGCGTGCGGACGCGGCCACACTGCGGGCCCTGGCGGGCCAGGGCGGGGAAGGGCTCTCGCTCGCTGCGCGCCGCGTGCTCGCGATTCGGCTCCGGCATTTCCTGGGTCTCGGCCGCGCGATCCATCCCGACAGTTGGCGCGCGTGGAAGACCTGGACGGACGGCGAGAGGCAGGTCGGGAAATGACGTGAGCGCCCGGCGACCGAAAGGCAAACGCGCGGGCCGGCGGCGGGGGTGCATCGAGACATCCGCGATCGCCATCTTCGCCCTCCTCCTGGGCGTCTTTGCGACCTCGACCGTTCTGCGCCACTCGGGCGGGACCGCGTCGCCGGAAGCCGGCGAGCCCTCGTCACCGCCGGGAGACTCTTCCGTGTCCCGGGCTCGGATCCGGGTCGAGGTTCGGAACGGCTCGGGTGTCGGCGGCGCCGCCGAGCGAATGACCGCTCATCTGCGGCGCAGGGGATTCGATGTCGTCGACTTCGGCAACGCGGAAAGTTTCGATCACGACCGCACGATCGTGATCGACCGCAGCGGCAACCCCGGGTTCGCGCGCGAGGTGGCCACCGCGCTGCAGGGCGTCCCGATCGAGTCCGCGCCCGACTCGACCCTCTTCCTGGACGTCACCGTTCGGATCGGCCGCGATCTGTCTCGCGTCCTGAAGGACGACTCCGAGGAACCGCTGGAGAAGCGGCACGGCTGGCGGGCCTGGCTGGATCGTATGTCCCGGCTCTAGCCTGCTCCGCGCCCCTTGGCCCGAAACCTTGCGGGGGTCCCGTCGGCGGACTAGAATTGCCGCCCCCGAGCGGGCCGGCTCCGAGCGACCGGCCCCGAGCGACCGGCTGGCAGACCTCTGAAAGCGGGGCGCGGTGATGGCCAAGAAAAAGGACCGCAAGCCTGGCAGGAAGAGACCCGTAGCGGGGAAGTCCGCGAGAAAAATCGCCACCCGGCGGTCCGCGAAGAAGCCGGCCGCGAAGAAGTCGCCTGCGAAGAAACCGGCTGCGAAGAAGCCGGCTGCGAAGAAACCGGCCGCGAAGAAGCCGGCTGCGAAGAAACCGGCTGCGAAGAAACCGGCTGCGAAGAAACCGGCCGCCAGGAAGCCGGCCGCCAGGAAGCCGACCGCGAAGAGCAAGGCTCATCGAACGACGAGTCGTCAGCGATCCTCGAAGAGGCCGGCCGCCGGAAAGGCTCGCCGCGGCCAACGCGACGCAGAGTTCTTCGAGCACTTCCGCGGGCGGCTCCTCGACGATCGACAGCAGATCACACGCCGGCTGGATGAGCTCCGCGAGGAGCTCCGCGGCCTCGAGGAGGCTCCCGCGCGGGAGCTGGAGGAGTGGGCTCAGGAGGAGAAGGACCGCGACATCCTGATCCGCCTGGAGGAAAGGGAGACGGAGGAACTCCGGCGCATCCAGGCGGCCCTGGGGCTGATCGACTCCCGCGAGTACGGGAAGTGCCAGGTCTGCGGGAAGCCGATCCCGCGCGCCCGCCTGGAGGAGCTGCCCACGGCGTTCCGGTGCGTCGAGCACACTCCGTAAACCCTCACGATTGAACACCGTCATTCGATTCGCCGCAGGCGCCCCTGCGTCGATCGCGACCGGCGCGCTCCTCGCGCTGACGGCTCTTGCCGGCCCGGCCGCGGGCCAGGACCTCTTCCACCCGGATTCGGGCTCTTACGACCCCGCCGTTCCGACGGTGGCCGAGCTACGCGGCTTTCCGACCGGCGCGACGTTCTCGACCGACCGCGAGATCGAGCGGGTCCTCGCGGGCCTGGCGGCAATCTCGGACCGCATCCGGCTGGAGACCTACGGCGTTTCGGTCGAGGGTCGTCCGCTGACCCTGGCCTGGGTGTCCTCGCCCGCGAACCTCGCCCGGCTCGACACTCTCCGGGCCGTCAACGCGGGCCTCATGACCGGCGGCGCCATCGACCTGGATCGGCACCCCGCGTTCGTGTGGCTCTCCTTCGGGGTCCACGGGGACGAGGCCGCATCGCCCGAGGCGGCGCTCGAGCTCCTCTACCACCTCGCCGCCGCCCAGGACGAGGCGACCTGGACGTGGCTGGACCGGTCGGTCGTCGCGATCGACCCGCTCCTCAATCCCGACGGCCACGCCCGGTACGTAACCTGGTTCCGGAGCGTCATGGGCCCGCAGCCCGACCCGGAGCCCGCCGCGCGCGAGCACCGTCCACCATGGCCGACGGGCCGAACGAACCACTGGTACTTCGATTTGAACCGTGACTGGGGCTGGGGCGTCCAGCCGGAAACCCGCGCCCGGCTCGCGGCCTACCTGGCGACCCTGCCTCAGGTCCACGTCGACTTCCACGAGATGGACGCCGGTTCGACGTACTTCTTCTTCCCGCCGGCCGCCCCTGTCCACCCCTCGTATCCGCTCAGCACCGCCGACTGGGCGGCGACGTTCGGCGCCGCCAACGCGGCCGCCTTCGACGCCCGCGGCTGGCCGTACTTCAGCGAGGAGGACTACGATCTCTTCTATCCCGGCTACGGCGATTCCTGGCCGAGCTTCTTCGGCGCCACCGGGATGACCTACGAGCAGGCGGGCGGGGGCGAGGCGGGGGTGGCGCTGGAGCGGGAGGCGATGGGCCGCCTGACCCTGTCGGACCGGGTCCGGCACCACCTCCAGGCGGCGTTGACGACGATCGACACCGCGGTCCGGCACCGGCGTGAGCGGCTCGCCGATTTCGCCGCCTTCTGGACCCCCGCGACGCGCGTCGCTCCGGGCGCGCCCGCCGCGTACCTCGTTCCCCCGTCGCGAGCGGCGGCGGCGCTCGCCGGGCTGCTCGCCCGACAGGGGATCCTGGTCGACACCCTCGCGGCAGGGATCGCGACGGCGGGGCTGATCCCGTACCCCGGAGTTTCTCCCGGCCCGGACAGCCTGCCGCCGGGGACCTTGTTTCTCGCCGGAGACCAGCCGCTCGGGCGATATCTGGCGGCGCTCATGACGCCGGGCGGCGCGCCGCCCGACACGAGCCTCTTCTTCGACATCACCGGCTGGGCCCTCCCCTACCTGTACGACGTGCCGGCCTACTCCGCCTCTCGCGTCCCGCCGGTGGCCCGCGGCCGCTGGCGCCCTCCGGACGCGCCCCCGCCCGCCCGGTTCGACCCCGGAACGGTCGCCTTCGTCTGGGAATACGCGGCGCCCGAGGACATTATCGCCGCCGCCCGGCTCCTCGATCGCGGCCATCGCGTGCGGGTCGCCGATCGCGATTTCATGCTCGCGGACCGCCACTGGCGGCGCGGCACGTTCGTCGTCTCGCTGCCGCCCCGGCCGGAATCGAGCGACGAGCATGCCCGAACGCTCGCCGCGACCCTCGCCGAGCTCGGGATCCGACCGCAACCGGTATCGACTTTCCGAACCGCGGCGGGGGTGGACCTCGGCTCGGACCGGCTGCGGGCCTTGAAGGCGCCGCGGGTAGCGCTGGCGGCCGGGCCGGCCGTCCACGCCACCTCGCTGGGGTCGGCGTGGTTCCTGCTCGCTGAGAAGGCGGGGATCGAGATCGACATCGTCGGGCTGCAGGACCTGGCGGCGGATCCCGCCTGGAGCGCGGAATCGCTGGCCGGCCGCGGCCAGGAGCCGATCGACCTCGAGCGCTACACGGCAATCGTCCTCCCGGACGGACCCGGGGCCCAGGCCTATGTCCGCGCGCTCGAGGAAACAGGCAGGGAGCGACTCGCGAGGTGGCTCGCGGCCGGCGGAACCCTGATCGGCGTGGGAGCCGGCGCGGCCTACCTGACCGCCGGCGAGAGCGGTCTCACCGATATCCGGCTCGCGGAGAAGCCTCCCCTCCGGGACGAGGTGCGTCGCGCAACGCGCGCGGAGCGTGAAAGAGACGAGACACGCGACAAGATTCCGGGCACGCTCCTCGCCGCCACGATCGATACGACCTCCGTTCTCGGTTACGGCTATCCGAGCGCGAGGGCGCCCGTCATGGCCAGGGAGCCGGCCGAGCTCGCCCTGGCGGACGAAGGAAACGCCTGGCTCTATGCGGACAGTGATCCGCTGGCCGGCTACCTGCCGGAAGAGGCCCGCCGCCGGCTGCCGGGAACCCCCTACGCGGTGATCGCGCCCCACGGCCGCGGGCGCGTCGTGCTCTTCGCGAGCGACCCCGCACTGCGTGGCATCACCCACGCCCTCGAGAAGCTCTACCTCAACGCGGTGCTGCTCGCGCCCGGCTCATGAGCGGCCCTGCGCGACTGCGATGAGCGGCCCAGTGATCGCGATCGACGGTCCCGCCGGGACCGGCAAGTCGACGACCGCCCGCGCGGTCGCGCGGCAGCTCGGCTGGACCTATGTCGACAGCGGAGCGTTCTACCGGGTGGCCGCGCTCATCGCCTTACGGAATGAACTGGACCTGCGGCGGGAGGCCGACCGCGCCGGCCTCCGCGACCGCCTGGCGGCCGCGCGTATCGAGCAGGAGATCATAGGCGGGCGACTCCACACCCGTCTGGGAAGCGAAGACATCACCCGCGCGATCCGCTCCCCGATCGTCACCCGCCTCGTCGCGCGCGTGGCCGATGACCCCGGCCTCCGGGAAATCGTCAATGGTGGCCTGCGCCGGCGCGTAGGAGACAAACCGGCCGTGGTGGAAGGACGTGACATCGGGTCGATCGTCTTCCCGGATGCCTGGCTCAAGATCTATCTGGACGCTTCGCTCGAGGAGCGCGCCCTTCGTCGCGCGCGGGAGATGGAGCCGGCAGAGCGTGCCATGGATCCGACCGTTCTGGCCAGCTATGCCCAGAGCCTGGCCGAGCGGGACCATGCGGACCGCAACCGCGACATCGCGCCGCTCCAGATGGCGCCCGACGCGGTCGTCATCGACACCAGCGGGATCGACGTTCCCACACAGATTGCGCGCATACTGCGGTTGGCCGCCTCCCGTCCGCTTGACAGCCCCGCGAGCGGTCCGGTAACTTTATAGGTCTGAATCAATTCGTCCATTACACGCTCGGACCTAGAGGATGACCGAAGCCAAGCGAATCGCCGACGACCCCGGCGCCCAGTCGCCGGAGACGGTGGCGGTGCAAACCCAAGAAGACGACCCGGATGCCGGGATCCCGGCCCCGGGATCCCGAGCCGAAAGCCTGCCCTTCCGCGAAAAACCCACCGACGAGCTCCTCGATCACGAGATCGAGCGCATCTCTCAGGCCGTGAACATCCGTCCCGACCTCTTCGACGAGGACGAGTACTCGCTCGACGAGTACGAGGAGCTCCTCGGCATGTACGAGGAGTCGATCCAGGATATCCGGGAGGGGCAGATCGTCACCGGCCACATCCTGAGAGTCGACGAGAACGTTGTCGTGCTCGATGTCGGCTTCAAGAGCGAGGGCGCGGTCCCACTCGATGAGTTCAAACCTAGCGATTCGCTGGAGGTCGGCGCTGAGGTCGATGTCTTCCTCGAGAACCTCGAAGACCAGGACGGGCGTGTCGTCCTCTCCAAGAAGAAGGCCGACTTCTTCAAGGTCTGGGACAAGATCCGCCAGGCCTACGAGAACGGCACGATCGTCCAGGGCAAGCTGGCGCGGAAGATCAAGGGCGGCGTCATCGTCGACCTGTTCGGCGTCGACGCCTTCCTGCCCGGCTCGCAGATCGCGCTGCGGCGCGTTCCCGACATCGACGCCCTGATCGGGCAGACGATGGAGTTCAAGATCATCAAACTGAACAAGCGTCGCCGTAACATCGTCGTGAGCCGCCGGATGATCCTGGAGCAGATCCGCGAGCAGAAGCGCGGGAAGCTGCTGGAGGAGATCGCGGTCGGACAGCTGCGGACGGGGGTCGTCAAGAACATCACCGATTTCGGCGCCTTCATCGACCTCGGTGGCGCCGATGGCCTGCTCCACATCACGGACATGTCCTGGGGCCGGGTCGGCCATCCGTCGGAGCTCGTAACGATCGGCGACGAGATGGAGATCAAGATTCTGGATCTGGATTTGCAGAACAACCGGATCTCCCTGGGGCTCAAGCAGCTCCAGCCCTACCCGTGGGAGAATGTGTCGGGAAAGTATCCGGTCGGATCGCGCATTCACGGCAAGGTCGTCTCGATCACCAACTACGGCGCCTTCATCGAGCTCGAGAAGGGGGTCGAGGGTCTCGTGCACATCTCCGAGATGTCGTGGACCCGGCATATCAAGCATCCGTCCAAGGTCGTCTCGATCGGGGACATCATCGAGGCGGTGGTCCTCAACGTGAACGAGGAGGAGGAGAAGATCTCGCTGGGGATGAAACAGATCGAAGACGATCCCTGGCAGGGCCTGGCGCAGAAGTACCCCCCGGGGACGGTCCTCGCCGGCAAGGTCCGCAACCTCACGTCCTTCGGCGCGTTCGTGGAGATCGAAGAGGGGATCGACGGCCTGGTCCACATCAGCGACATGTCCTGGACACGCCGCGTGCACCACCCCAGCGAGGTCGTCCGGAAGGGCGAGACGGTAAAGGTCCAGATCCTCAACATCGATACCGAGAACAAGCGAATCTCGCTCAGCATCAAGGACCTGCAAGAGAACCCGTGGTCCGCGCTCGGCCAGCGCTACAGCGTCGGAGTCGAGACCGAGGGATCGGTCGTACGCCTCCTCGACAAGGGAGTCGTCGTCGATCTCAGCGGAGAAGTCGAGGGCTTCGTTCCAATCTCGCAGCTCGGGTACCGCAACCTAGAGAACCCGGCCGACAAGTTCCGCGAGGGCGACCTGCTGATCCTCAAGGTGATCGAGTCGGATCCGGAGAACCGGCGGATCGTGTTGTCGGTCATCGACATCCCCAGCCACCGTGACCGGGACGACGAAAGCGAGCCCGAGGAAGAAGGGCCCGCCGATGAGTTCGTCCCCGAAGAGCGCGAGCCCCGCCGGCCCCGCGAGCAGCCGTCGACCCAGATGGCGGATGCGCTCGCCGAAGCACAGTCGGAAGGCAGCGCGGAAGAGCCACCCGGCGACGAGGCTTAGCGCGCGGCTAGCGCTGGCCGGCGCATGACCCCGCTTCACTTCCCCCGCAAGATTCGAACCTCAGCGCTCCTCCTCGGATTCGCTCTGTTCGTGGCGTTCGGGTGCGCGGCGCGCGAGACGCTGCCGACGCTCGACGAACGGCCCCTCTCGCGCTCCGAGGCGCAGGCAGCCGAAGAGGCCTTCGAGCGGGGGATCGGGCTCGCTCAGGCTGGAAGTCACACCGGCGCCCTGGAGGAGTTCACCCGCATCGTCGAGCAGTATCCTTCGAGCCGCGTCTCGGCAACGGCGCTCTACTGGCAGGGCCGGACCTTCTACCAGCTCGGCGACGACGGTGCGGCCGCGCGGGCTCTCGAGCGCTACATCCATCTCTCGCCGCGGATCCCCAATCGAGAGCAGGCGACCTTTCTGCTGGCCAACAGCCGCTACAACCTTCAACGCTACGACGCTGCGCTGACGGCGGCGCTCGAAGTCGAGCAGGCCTCGCCCGATCGGCTCCACGACTTTCTCGCCCTGGCGGGCGATCTGCTCGAGCGGCTGCCGCGTACGACGATCGAGAACGCGACGCGTGCGGAGCCGGCGCGAAACTGGATGGCGCCCTTCTACCTCCAGGCTGCCCGCTGGGCCTACGCCGCCGGCGACTCCACGCGCGGGAGCAACCTGGTCCGCCAGACAGCCGGCTTCCTCGAGCTCCCCCAGGACCTGCTGGCCGAGGCCCGCGCTCTGACCGGCCCCGGGGCTCTCCCCGCCCTGTCACGGATCGGGTTCCTCGCACCGTCGGAGGGCCGGTTCGCCGGGGTTACCGAGGAGATCCGCCGGGGCATCGAGCTGGCGCTGGCCGACATCAACCGCGGACGCGGGGTTCCCTACGAGCTCGTGGCCCGGTCGACCTCGAACGATCCCGACTCGACCCTCGGAGCGATCCGCGCCCTTGCCCGCGGCGAGCGAGTGCGGGCGATCCTGGGGCCACTGACGAGTGAGCTCGCGCTATCGGCCGGCGAGGCGGCCCGCGAGGAGGGCGTCACGCTCGTCAGCCCCACGGCGACCGACGCCCGACTCCTCGAGGCCGGCCCCCGCGTGTACACCGTGAACGCGCTCGACGGGGCGATCGGCCACACGATCGGGACGTACGCGGTCCTCAACCTCGACCGGCGGCGGTTCGCGATCCTCGCCGTCGACAACGTCTACGGCCGCATTCAGGCGGACGCGTTCGCGCAGGCCGTCGGGAACGCCGGCGCGAGCGTCGTCTATCGCCACGTGTACGCGGCCGACGCGGCGCAGTTCACCGACCGTCTCGGGGAGATCGTCCGCGCCCAGGCGGATGCCGTGTTCATCGCCACCCAGAGCCCGGCCGAGGCGCTCCGCATCCTCAATCAGATCGCGTTCTTCGAGCTGGGGGGGCTGCTTCCGCTGGGGACCGACGCCTGGAACGACGACGACTTCTACGCCCAGGGCCGACGCTTCGTGCGCGGCTACTTCGCCGACACGTTCAGCCGCGACTCGCTGGTCACGCGCTGGCCGATCTTCGCCCGGGACTACGCGGCCCGCTACGGGGAGGAGCCCGAGAGCCTGATCCCGGCGTGGGGCTACGACGCGACCCGCCTGGCGCTCGAGTGGCTCTCCGATCCGCCGGGGGAGCCGGCGCGCGCAACGACCACACGAGGGCCGAGGGGTGCGGGGAGCCCCGTCTACCACGGCTCATCGGCGCTCTTCCGGATCACGCCCGAAGGCGTACGGCGCGCCGTCGTCGTGCACCGGATCGAAGGCGGTCAGCCGGTCGCGGTCGACTGGTGAGCCGGCCGGGCACCCTCCGGGCCCCGCTCTGATGAGCAATCGTCTGGAGGATCTCCGCTCGCGGGAGGCCGGCGCCCTTGAAGGCGGCGGTTCAGCGCGCGTCCGGGCCCAGCACGAGAAGGGGAAGCTGACCGCCCGCGAGCGGCTCGAGCTGCTTCTCGACCCGGGCTCGTTCACCGAGATCGACATGCTGGTCACCCATCGCACGGAAGAGTTCGGGCTCGCGCCCCGGAAGATCCCCGGCGATGGCGTCGTGACCGGCTACGGCGCCGTAGAGGGCCGGCTCGCGTACGTCTTCAGCCAGGACTTCACCGTCTTCGGTGGGTCCCTGTCGGAGGCCCACGCCGAAAAGATCTGCAAGGTGATGGATCTGGCGCTCAAGACGGGCGCGCCGATCATCGGCCTCAACGACTCCGGCGGGGCGCGGATCCAGGAAGGGGTCGCGTCCCTCGGCGGCTACGCCGAGATCTTCCTCAGGAACACCCTCGCCAGCGGGGTCGTACCGCAGATCAGCGCGATCCTGGGACCCTGCGCCGGGGGCGCCGTCTACTCGCCGGCGATCACCGATTTCGTCTTCATGGTCGAGGGGATCTCGTACATGTTCGTGACCGGTCCCAACGTCGTGAAGACGGTCACCCACGAAGAGGTCTCGTTCGAGGACCTCGGCGGCGCCTCCGTCCATGGCGCGAAGAGCGGCGTCAGCCACTTCAGCTTCGCCGACGAGGCGGCTTGCCTGGCCGGCATCCGGCAGCTCCTGGGGTACCTGCCGGCGAACAACCGAGAGGACCCGCCGATCCGGGCCGTCCCGGAGCCGGAGCGTGGCGGCGGGCGCGAGATCCCCGCGCTCCGCACCGCCGTGCCGGAGAACCCCAACAAACCGTACGACGTCCATGGGGTCATCGGCGAGGTCGTCGATCGGGCGTCGTTCATGGAGGTCCACGCGGCCTACGCACGGAATCTCGTCGTCGGCTTCGCCCGCCTGGCGGGCCGGCCGGTGGGGATCGTCGCCAACCAGCCGGCGGTGCTGGCCGGCGTCCTCGACATCGACGCGAGCCTGAAGGGCGCCCGCTTCGTCCGCTTCTGCGACGCCTTCAACATCCCCCTCGTGACGTTCGTCGACGTGCCGGGCTTCCTTCCCGGCACCGGCCAGGAGTGGGGCGGCATCATCAAGCACGGGGCCAAGCTCCTCTACGCCTACTGCGAGGCGACCGTGCCCAAGCTGACCGTCATCCTCCGGAAGGCCTACGGTGGCGCCTACGATGTCATGTCCTCGAAGCACATCCGGGGTGATCTCAACTTCGCCTGGCCGTCCGCCGAGATCGCGGTTATGGGCCCCAGGGGCGCCGTCGAGATCCTGTGGAGGCGGGAGATCGAGGAGGCCGACGATCCCGACCAGGCTCTGGCCGCGCGCACGGCCGAGTTCCGGGAGCGGTTCGCGAACCCCTACGTCGCCGCCGAGCGCGGCTACCTCGACGCCGTGATCGACCCCGCCGAGACGCGCATCCGGCTGATCGGCGGTCTGACCGCCCTGGCCGGCAAGCGCGACGCGAACCCGCCCCGGAAGCACGGGAACCTTCCGCTTTAGACACCGTTAGGGTAAGCGCTTACAACACATGACCTCACGTAAACCATCCGATCCGGCGATCGCGGGACGCCCTTTCCGCCGGGTCCTGGTCGCGAACCGCGGTGAGATCGCGGTCCGGATCCTTCGCGGGTGCCGGCAGGCCGGGCTCTCGACCGCCGCCGTCTACTCGGCCGCCGACCGCGGCTCACCCCACGTCCGGCTCGCCGACCGCGCCGTCGAGATCGGGCCCGCCCCGGCCCGCGAGTCGTACCTGAGGGGAGAGCGGGTCCTCGATGCCGCCCGGCGGCTCGAAGCCGATGCGATCCACCCCGGCTACGGGTTCCTGGCGGAGAGTGCGGCCTTCGCGGCCGCGGTCGAGGATGCGGGGCTCGTCTGGATCGGCCCACCGCCGGAGGCGATCCGCGCGATGGGGGAGAAGACCGCCGCCCGGCGGGCGATGGAGGCGGCCGGCGTGGTGGTCGTCCCCGGCTCGACCGAGGTGCTGGCGGACGTCCCGGCGGCGATCGCCGCCGCCGGGCGGACCGGGTACCCCGTCCTGCTCAAGGCGGCGGCCGGTGGCGGCGGCACGGGGATGCGGGTCGTGCGCTCGGAAAGGGAGCTGGAGGCTGCCTTCCAGGCGGCGACCCGCGAGGCGGCGGGAGCCTTCGGGGATCCCGCCCTGTATCTCGAGAAGGTCATCGACGAGGCGCGCCACGTCGAGATCCAGATCGTGGCCGACACCCGCGGGGGGACGATCCACCTCGGTGAACGGGAGTGCTCGCTCCAGCGGCGTCACCAGAAGGTCCTCGAGGAGGCGCCGGCGCCGGGGCTTCCGCCCTCGATCCGGGCCAGGATGGGGGAGGTCGCGATCCGGGCGGCCCGGGCGGTCGGGTACGTTGGGGCGGGGACGATCGAGTTCCTGCTGGCGCCGGACGGCACGTTCCACTTCCTCGAGATGAACACCCGCATCCAGGTCGAGCATCCGGTGACCGAGATGGTGACGGGGCTCGACCTGGTCGCTCTCCAGCTCTCGGCGGCGGCCGGCGAGCCGCTGCCGGTCGGGCAGGAGGACGTCGAGCTCGCCGGCCACGCCGTCGAGTGCCGGATCGCGGCCGAGGACCCGGCGGCCGGGTTCCTGCCGTCGACCGGAACCGTGACTCGCTACCGGGAGCCGGGCGGCCCGGGCGTCCGGTTCGACAGCGGGATCGCGGCCGGCGTGACGGTGGGCCCGCACTACGACTCGCTGCTCGCGAAGCTGGTCGTCCACGGCCGGACGCGCAACGAGGCGCTGGCGCGCGCGCGCGCGGCGCTCGACGAGACGGAGATCGGCGGCCTGACGACGAACCTGTCGTTTCAGCGCGCGCTCCTGGACGACCCGCCGGTCGCCGCGGGCCGGGTCCACACGCGAACCCTCGAAGCCCGGGCCGGCGAGATCCTCGAGCGGATGACCGGGCGGCGGCGCTCCGACGAGCCCCTGGCGGCAGCCCTGGCCGCCTGGAGAGCCGACTCGGACCGGGCGGCGGCGCTCGCTCCTCCCGAGCCCGGTCGCGGCGACAGGAGCGGCTGGCGCGAAGCCGGCCGGTGGGTGTGGTACCGGTGAGTGCGAGGCGGACGTACGTTGTGTCGCCCTCCGGCTCGGAGGAGCCCTATCGGGTGACGATCGATGCCGATGGAGGCGGCGGGCGGGCGACCGTGCAGCGTGGCGGGGAACGCTGGTCGTTCGCCTTCGCGGCCGGACCGGCGGCCGATACGGTCTGGATCGGCGACCGCCCCCGGCGCTTCGACTGGGAGACGGAGACCAGCGGCCGCGGCCGGCTGGTCCTCGACGGGGCGGCGCACCCGTTCACGGTCGAGACGGAGGCTCGCCACCGCGCGGCCGGGATCGCCGGGCCAGGGCGATCGGTCTCGGGTACGCGCGAGATCCGGGCGCCGATGCCGGGCCTCGTCGTGGCGGTGGAAGTGGCCGACGGCGACCGCGTGGAAACCGGAAACGGGATCGCGATCATCGAGGCGATGAAGATGGAGAACGAGATCATGGCGCCCGTCGGTGGACGGGTGCGCGACCTTGCGATCCGATCCGGCCTGGCCGTGGAGGCGGACGCCCTCCTGTGCCGGATCGAGCCGGACGGGGAGGCCCCGTGACCGTAACCTCGAGCGGGCACGCGGTACGGACCTGCTACACGCCCGAGGACGTCGCAGCGATCGATCCCGTCCGGGATATCGGCGTCCCCGGCGAGCCCCCCTACACCCGTGGCATCTATCCGGACATGTACCGCGGCCGGCTATGGACGATGCGGCAGTATGCCGGCTTCGGAACGGCGGAAGAGACGAACGCACGCTTCCGGTTCCTTCTGGAACACGGGCAGACCGGCCTCTCCACCGCCTTCGACCTTCCGACCCAGATGGGATACGACTCCGACAGCCCGCGCGCCCTGGGCGAGGTCGGCCGGGTCGGGGTGGCGATCGACACGCTCGCCGACATGCGCCGGCTCTTCGAGGGCATCCCGCTGGCCGACGTGTCGACCTCGATGACGATCAACGCGACCGCCACGACGCTTCTCTCGCTCTACGGCCTGGTCGCCGAGGAGCAGGGGACCCCCGCGACTGCGCTCCGGGGGACGATCCAGAACGACATCCTGAAGGAATACATCGCCCGCGGCACGTACATCTATCCGCCCGGATTCAGCCTGCGCCTGGTCGTCGATTCGTTCGCGTGGTGCGCGCGCGAGATGCCCCGCTGGAACCCGATTTCGATCTCGGGCTACCACATCCGCGAGGCGGGCGCGACTGCCGTCCAGGAGATCGCGTTCACTTTCGCCGACGCGGTCTGCTATGTGGAAGCGGCGCGGAACGCGGGATTGGCCGTCGACGACTTCGTCGGGCGCCTCTCCTTCTTCTTCGGCGTCCACAACGACCTTTTCGAAGAGGTGGCCAAGTTCCGCGCCGCGCGCCGGATATGGTCCGATCTCGTGCGGGACCGTTTCGGCGCGCGGGATCCCGACGCCGCGCGGCTCAGGTTCCACGCCCAGACGGATGGCGCGACGCTGACCGCGCAGCAGCCCCTGAACAACGTCGTCCGGGTGACCATTCAGGCGCTGGCCGCGGTCCTGGGCGGGACCCAGAGTCTCCACACCAACGGTTACGACGAGGCGCTGGCCCTGCCGAGCGAGGAGTCGGCCCGGCTGGCGCTTCGGACCCAGCAGATCCTGGCCAACGAAAGCGGCGTCGCGGTCACCGCCGACCCGTTGGGGGGTTCGTACTACGTCGAGCGGCTGACGGCCGACATCGAGGAGCGTGCACGGGCGTATCTCGAGCAGATCGACGACATGGGCGGCGCGGTGGCGGCGATCGAAACGGGGTTCTTCGGCGCCGAGATCGAGCGCGAGGCGTATCGCCACCAGCGGCGCGTGGAGAGCGGCGAGCAGATCGTCGTGGGGGTCAATCAGTGGAGCGACGCAGGGGATTCCGAGCCGTCGATTCCGGCCCTCGACACCGAGCGGCTCGCGGCGCGTCAGGCCGAGCGCTTGGCCGCCTGGCGTAGCGCGCGCGATGGCGGCGCAGTCGAGAGCGCGCTCGAGCGCCTCATCGCGACCGCGCGCGGGAGCGAGAACCTGCTGCCCGCGATCCGGACGGCATGCGCAGTCGGCGCGACGGTCGGGGAGATTGCCGACAGTTTCCGCGCCGAGTTCGGCACGTATCGGGAGCCGACTCTTCATCCGGGGGAGTGATGCCGACTTACGTCTATCAATGTCCGGAATGCGAGCACGAGTTCGAGATCTTCGCCAAGATGAGCGACCGGCGGCGAGCGCGGAAGTGCCCCGCCTGCGGGGCCCGCGCGACGCGCGTGATCACGGGTGGCGCCGGCTTTCTGTTCAAAGGCGAGGGTTTCTACATCACCGACTACAGGAGCGAGGAGTACCGATCGAAGGAGAAGGCAGAGAAGGAGCCGGTCAAGGAGAAGGCCCCCGAGGTTCCGGCCGGCGACGCCAGCGCCGACAAGAAGGAAGCGTCCCCGGAAGGCGAGAAGCCCGACAAGGCGGGCGCGGGGAACGGCAACCGCCCTGCCCGCAAGGACGGGAAATCGGGCCGGAAAGGTCGCCCGGGCGGGCGACCGCGCGGCTCCGGCGGGTGACGCGCCCCCGCGACGAGCTGCGGGCCAAAATCGCGGCGCGGTGCGCCGAGCTCGGTTGGCCGGACGCGGCGGACATCGTCGTCGAGCGTCCGGCGGATCCGGCGCACGGCGACTGGGCCACGCCGGCCGCGCTGGCGCTCGCTCGTCTCCTCAAACGCCCGCCGCGGGAAATCGCAACCGAAATCGTTCGCGGTCTCCGCGGAGCCCTCGATCCCGACCGTTTCGCCGAGGTTTCGGTCGCGGGGCCGGGATTCATCAACGTCCGGCTGGCCGGCCGATATCTCCGGGAAACGGTCGCACGGATCCTCGCCGAGCCCGCCGCCTACGGCCGCTCGCCGCGCCTCGCCGGCCGCGCAATCGACGTCGAGTTCGTCTCGTCCAACCCGACCGGGCCGCTCCACGTCGGCCACGCCCGGAACGCCGTGCTCGGGGACGCGATCGCCGCACTTCTCGAGAGTCAGGGAGCGGCGGTCACGCGCGAGTACTACTTCAACGACGCCGGGCGCCAGATGGATGCCCTCGGCGCGTCGGTCTACGCGCGCTACCGGCAGCAGTGGGAGTCGGAGTTCCCGTTTCCCGAGGAGGGGTACGAGGGCGCCTACATCGGCGACCTCGCGGCCGAGCTGACGGCCGAAGCCGGCGAGCGCTACCGGAGAGTCCCGCTCGACGACTGTCTGCCGCATTTTCGCCGCTTCGCCGGCGAACGGATCAGCGAGGGGATCCGGGCCGACCTCGATCGCTTCCGGGTCCGCTTCGATATCTGGTTCAACGAGTCGACGCTCTACGAGAACGGCCGGCTCGAGTCCGCGATCGCAGACCTGCGCGCGGCGGATGCCGTCTACGACAAGGACGGCGCGACGTGGTTCCGGGCGAGCGCCTTTGGCGACAGCGAAGACCGCGTGCTCATCAAGAGCAGCGGCCAGCCGACCTACCTCCTGCCCGACATCGCCTACCACCGCGATAAGCACGAGCGCGGGTTCGACGCTGCGGTCGACGTTTGGGGGGCGGATCATCACAGCTATGCGATCCGGATGCAGGCCGCGCTCGGAGCGCTCGGCTACCCGCCGGGGTGGCTCCGCACCGTCATCTACCAGCAGATCAGCCTGGTCGAGGCGGGCCGCGAGGTCCGGCTCTCCACGCGCAGGAACCGGATGGTCACGCTGGCCGAGCTTATGGACGATATCGGAGTCGATGTCACGCGCTATTTTCTCTTGATGCGCAAGGGCGACACCCCCATGGTCTTCGACCTGGACCTCGCCCGCCGCCAGTCGGAGGAGAATCCGGTCTATTATGTGCAGTATGCCCACGCCCGGATCGCGGGAGTCTTCGAAAAGCTGGAGGAGCCGTCGTGGGATCCGGCGCGGTCCGGTCCACCGGATTCGCTGGGCCGGCTCGTGGCCCCTACCGAGATGGACCTGCTGCGTGCGCTCGACGATTTCCCGGATGTCGTTTCCGACGCGGCGGACGCCCTCGAGCCGCACCGCGTGACCGACTTCCTGGAATCGCTCGCGCGCCGGCTCCACCTGTGGTATCACGCCGAACGGATCCTGGTCGATGACGAGCCGCTCGCCCGCGCCCGGCTGGGACTGGCGCGTGCGACCCAGCACGTGCTCCGTGAGGGACTCGGCCTCCTCGGAGTGACAGCTCCATCCTCCATGTAAGGGCGGAGGGATCTGGATGTCGATTCTGGTCGTAGGGTCGGTTGCGCTGGACGAGGTCGAGACGCCGTTCGGCCGCCGCGAGGGTGCGCTGGGCGGCGCGGCGACCTACTTCGCGCTCGCTGCCTCGTACTTCACCCATGTACGGCTCGTGGGCGTCGTGGGGACCGACTTCCCGGCGGCCCATATCGAGCTGCTCGAGCGGCACGGCATCGACCTCGCCGGCCTCCAGATCGTGGAGGGAGAAACGTTCCGCTGGGGCGGGAGGTACGGCTACGATCTGAACACCCGCGAAACGCTCTATACCCACCTCAACGTGTTTGCCGACTTCGATCCGGTGATCCCCGCGGACTTCCGGGAGAGCGAGCACGTCTTCCTCGCGAACATCGCGCCGAACCTCCAGCTCGGCGTGCTCGAGCAGGTCCCGCGCCCCCGGACGCGGGCCCTCGATACGATGAACTACTGGATCCAACGGACACCCGCAGAGCTGGCCCGGGTGATCGAGCGGGTCGAGATCCTCCTCATCAACGACTCGGAGACACGCGAGCTGGCCGGTGAGCCGAACCTCCGCCAGGCGGCGGCGAGCCTTCTCGCCCGGGGACCGCGGCTTCTCGTCGTCAAGAAGGGCGAGCATGGAGCAGTCACGTTCATGAAGGAGGGGGTGTTCGCCGTGCCGGGGCTTCCGCTCGAAAAGATCCAGGATCCGACCGGGGCTGGGGATGCCTTCGCGGGCGGCTTTCTCGGCTACCTCGCGGCGACCGGCGAGCTGACGGTCGAGGGGATTCGCCGTGCGACGATCTACGGCTCGGCGATGGGCTCGCTTTGCTGCGAGGCGTTCTCGGTCGAGCGGCTCGTGGATCTGGACGGCGACGAGATCGAGAGCCGCTTCCACGAGTTCAAACGGCTGACCCACTTCGACGCCCAGCCCGTGCTGCGCGGTGCGTGAGCGACCTGCCGATCCCGCACGGGCCTACCGCACCGCGGGAGTCGATCTCGACGCGGCCGACCGCGTCAAGCGCCGCTTCAAGGCGCTGGTGGAGGCGACCTTCGGGCCGGAAGTGCTCGGTGGACTGGGGGGGTTCGGCGGCGCGTTCGCGCTGGGGGGCCTGCCGGAGGCCGACCCCGTCCTCGTAGCCTCCGCCGACGGCGCCGGCACGAAGGTTCTCATCGCCCAGGCCGCCGGCCGGCACGATACGGTCGGCGAGGATCTCGTCCACCATTGCGTCGACGACCTCCTGGCAGCCGGCGCGCGGCCGCTCTTCTTCCTCGACTCGATCGCAACCGGCCGTCTCGACGAGGAAGTCACGCTGGCGATCGTCGAGGGCTTCGCCCGGGGCTGCCGCGTTAACGGTATCCCGCTCCTGGGCGGCGAGACCGCCGAGATGCCGGACCTCTACGCCGGGGGTCGCTATGATCTGGCTGGGTTCATCGTGGGCGTCGCACCGCGCGCGCGGCTCGCCGACTGGCCGCGCGCACGCGCCGGCGATCTCGTGCTGGGACTCGAGTCGAGCGGCCTCCACACGAACGGCTACACGCTCGCGCGGCGGATCGTCATCGATACGGCCGGCCACGCGCTCGGGGACCGGGTTCCGTGGGGCGGCGAGACATGGGCTGACGCCCTGCTCCGGGTCCACCGGTCGTATCTGCGGGCGGTCGGACCGCTCCTGGACGACCCGGCGCTCCGCGCCGCGGCCCACATCACCGGCGGCGGCTTCGCGGGGAATCTCCCGCGGGTCCTCCCGGCGGGGCTCGGGGTCGAGCTCGACCGCGGCGCGTGGCACGTTCCGCCGATCTTCGGGTACCTGGCCGAAGTCGGGGCGGTCGCGGAGGAGGAGATGGTCCGTGTGTTCAATATGGGGATCGGCTTCTGCCTGATCGTGGACAGCCGCGCCGCCGATCGCGTCGCCGCCGACTGCGACCGCCGCGGGTTCCCCGCGACCCCGATCGGCCGTGTCGTCGAAGGGAGAGGAGTGACGTGGTCGTGACCCGCCTGCGGAACGCCGCCCTCCTCGGCGTCATCCTCGTCACGGCGCCGCTCCGGGCGCAGGAGGTCTCCGAGGCCCGGGTCCGCGACGCGATCGCGGACGGCGCCGGGGGGCTCGGCCAGGCGGTTGCCGGCGGAAGCCCGCTCACCGGACCCGCCGGCACGACCGGCGGGCTCGGCCATCTCCGGCTGGGAGCGGCCGCGACCTTCACATCGATCGAGATCGAGGACCCGCGGCGCTCCGCCGGCACGGTCGACTTCGTGTTGCCGTCCGGCGCGCTCACGGCAGCGCTGGGGATCCTGGGCGGCGCGGGGGTGACCGGCTTCGGGTCCCTGGACGTGATCGGCCGGCTGGGGACCGTGCTTCCGCGCGAGGAGATCGAGGACAGCGCCCCGCTCCTCGCGCTCGGGGCCCGTATCGGGATCCTGCAGGGGGGTGCGCTCCTACCCGACGTGAGCGTCACGCTCGAGCGAGCCTGGGTCACCGATCTCACCTACGGAGAGGACGACGATGAAGTCTCCTTCTCCGGCGAGGTCCGGGTCCTGTCGGCACGCGCCGATGTCTCCAAGTCCTTCCTGTTGGCGACCCCCTATGCCGGCGTGGGTCTGGACCGGAGCGAGATCGAGGCCGATTACCAAATCCCCGAGGAACGCTCGACAGGTCCGGGCGAGATCCGCGGCCGGATCGACGAGTCCGGAACACACGCCAGGGCCTATGCCGGCGTCGAGATCGCGCTCGCCCTGCTGGCGCTGTCGGTGGAGCTCGGCACCGTCGATGGCGGGGGCTCCTTCGCCGCGCTCGGCGCGCGTCTCGGCTTCTGAGGGTCCCCCGAGCATGACGATGACGAGGTCCGCGCCCGCGCTCGACGACCGCCGCATCGAGGCGCTGATGGACGGCGCGCTCGCGCTCGCCGAGCGGGGCGGCGGCGGCACGGCGCCCAACCCGATGGTCGGCTGCGTCCTGTGCGACGCCGACGGCCAGATCCTGGGTGAGGGGTTTCACGCCCGGGCCGGCGAAGCCCATGCTGAGGTCCTCGCCCTCGAGGACGCGCGGGCGGCCGGACACGATGTCCATGGAGCGACCGCGGTCGTCACCCTCGAGCCGTGCGCCCATCCAGGGAAGACCCCGCCCTGCGCCGAAACCATGGCGCGAGCCGGCATCGGCCGCGTCGTATATGCGATGGCCGATCCGCACGTGGGCAGGGGAGGTGCGGTGCACCTAGAGGCGGCCGGCATCCCCGTCCGGGGCGGCGTGCGGGAGAGGATGGCCCGCCGCCTCAACGAGCCCTGGCTCCACTTCATCGCGACCGGCCGTCCCTTCTTCCATCTCAAGACCGCGCAGACCCTGAACGCGCGGGTGACGCGGGGGCGCGAAGACGAACGCTGGGTGACCGGCGTCGCCGCGCGCGCCGCGGTCCACCGCCTTCGGCGCCGTCACGCCGCGGTCCTGGTCGGGATCGGAACCGTCCAGGCCGACGACCCGCTCCTCACGGTGCGCGAATGGCCGCCGGCCGGGAGCGAGAGGACCGGAGACCCCCCCTGGCCCGACGTCCAGCCCGTGCGGGTGATCCTCGACTCGCGCCTCGGGATCCCCCTCTCCTCACGCCTCATCGAGTCCGCCCGATCGATCCCTGTCTGGATCTTCTGCGGATCGGAAACCTCGGAGGAGCGCTCGGCGGAGCTGGCCGCCCGCGGGGCGGAGATCGTGCGCGTGCCCCATCTCCCCGCCGGCCTCGATCTGGAGGCGGTCTCGCACGAGCTCGTTTCGCGCGGCGTCACCGGGGTCCTGGTCGAGCCCGGCCCGACCCTCGCCACCGCCTTCCTCGAAAGCGGCTTCGTCGATCGCTGGACGATGTTCCTCGCCCCCGACTGGGTCGCGGCCCGGGGTGCGCTACCGCTTCTCCTCTCCGAGGCCCCCCACACCGGCTTCGTGCTGGACGAAGCGGAGTGGGAGGTCCACGACAGCGACGCCGCCGTCAGCGGCCGGGTCCGGCGAGCGACGCCTCGTTAACGCGTGTTCACCGGGATCATCGAGTCGGTCGGCGAGGTTCGCGCCGTCGATCCCTTCGGGGACGGACGGCGGCTGACGATCGCCGCTCCGTGGTCGGCGGAGGCGGCCCTCGGCGAATCGATCGCCGTGGACGGCGCCTGCCTGACGGTGGTGGACGCCGGGCCCGAGGCGTTCCGCGTGGAAGCGGTCCGGGAGACGGTCGCGCGGACGATCGTGGGGGAGTATGCGCCCGGCCGCCGAGTCAACCTGGAGCGCGCACTGCGCGCCGGCGACCGTCTGGGAGGTCATTTCGTCCAGGGGCACGTCGACGGCTGCGCGACCGTGCAAGCGATTGAACGGCAAGGGGAGAACCGATACATTGAGATCGCGTTGCCGGCCTCCGGGCGGCCACTCGTCGCGCCTCAAGGCTCGATCGCCGTCAATGGGGTGAGCCTGACCGTTCTGGGAGTGACCGATGCGGGAGTCCGCCTCTCGATCATCCCCCACACGTGGAGCTTTACGATGCTCGCCGACCTCGCTCCGGGGAACCGTGTCAATGTGGAGTACGATCTGATCGCCCGTATTTTGAGCCGTCTCCTCGAGGAGCGCGGCGAAAGGCCCTGACTGTGCGCTGCGCCGGAGTATCCATATGATCCAGTCCGTGACGTTCACCCCGATCGACGCCGCTATCGCCGCGATCCGGCGGGGGGAGATCCTGATCGTCGTCGACGACGAGGATCGGGAAAACGAGGGTGACTTCGTGATGGCAGCCGACCGGGTGAGCCCCGAAAGAGTCAACTTCATGGCCTGCCACGGCCGGGGCCTCATCTGCGCTCCGATCGCGGCCGAGCGCGCGCAATTCCTCGGGCTCGACCTGATGGTCACCGACAACACCGCCCTCCACGAGACCGCGTTCACCGTCTCGGTCGACGCCAAGCGGGGGACGACCACCGGGATCAGCGCGGCCGACCGGGCGACCACGATCCGGGCGCTGGTCGATCCGGCCACGCGGCCGGCCGACCTGGCGAGACCGGGGCACATCTTTCCGCTCCGGGCCAAGACCGGGGGCGTGCTCCGGCGCGCCGGTCACACCGAGGCGGCCGTCGACCTCGCTCGCCTGGCCGGCTTCGCGCCGGTCGCCGTTCTCTGCGAAGTGATCGACGACGACGGGACGATGGCGCGCCTGCCGCGCCTGATCGAGATCGCCCGCCGCCACGAGATCGGCATCATCACCATCGAGGACCTGATCCAGTACCGGCGCCTCAAGGAGAAGCTGGTCGTCCGGCTTGCCGAGACCCGGCTTCCCACCGCGTACGGCGACTTCCGGCTGATCCTCTACGGCACGACGATCAACGACGAGCACCACGTAGCGCTCGTCAAGGGGGAAGTGACGGGGAAGGAGAACGTGCTGACCCGCGTCCACTCCTCCTGCTTCACCGGCGACGTGCTGGCGAGCCTGCGTTGCGACTGCGGGCCGCAGCTCGGGCAGGCGCTCCGACAGGTCGAGGCCGAAGGCGAGGGCGTCGTTCTCTACATGCACCAGGAAGGCCGCGGGATCGGGCTCGTCAACAAGCTGAAGGCGTACATGCTCCAGGACGCAGGGCTCGACACGGTCGAAGCCAACGAGCACCTCGGTTTTCGCCCGGATCCGCGCGACTATGGGATCGGCTGCCAGATCCTGGTCGATCTGGGGCTGACGACCCTCCGGCTCCTCACGAACAACCCCCAGAAGCGGGCCGCCATCGAAGGGTATGGACTGCAGATCACCGAGCACGTGTCGATCGAGGTCGAGCCGACCACGCACAACCGGCGCTATCTCGACACGAAGCGGGACAAGCTCGGCCACCTCCTACGGCACTGAATGACGGGCAACGCATCCGATCTCGAGGTCCGCGGCGATGGAAAGCGTGTGGCGCTCATCGTCAGCCGCTTCAACGAGGACATCACGCGCGAGCTGGCGGCCGGCGCCAGGGAAGCGCTCCTCCAGTCGGGAGTCGCGGACGACGATATCGACGAATACTCCGTGGCAGGCGCGTTCGAGCTCGCCCCCGGCTGCCGGCAAGTGCTCACGCGCGGCCCCGAGGTGGACGCGATCGTCGCGCTCGGGGCCGTGATTCGCGGCGAGACCCCGCATTTCGAGTTCATCTCCCGCGCGGCTGTCGAATCTCTCCAGCGGCTGGCGATCGAGATCGACATCCCGCTCGGCTGTGGTGTCCTGACGACCGACTCGCGTGAGCAGGCGATCCAGCGGGCGAGCCGCAGGCGGGGCAACAAGGGGGGCGACGCGGCACGAGCCGCCCTCGCCCAGGCGACCCTCTACGAGCGATTGCAGGCGGGCGCTCCGTCTGTCCGCGGGTTCCGGATTCCGTGAAGCGCCGGCAGAAGGCGCGCCGCTGGGTGCTCCAGATCCTGTACGCATGGGAGGTGTGCGGGCGCGAGCGGGGGCTGCCCGAAGAGGCCGGCGGCTTCTTCGAGCGCCGCCAGATCGCCTCCGAAACGCGCGTCTTCGCCGAAGAGCTGATCGGCGTGCTCGCCGCGCACATCGCGGAGATCGACGCGGTCCTCGCCGAGAGCGCCGAGCATTGGGAGCCGGACCGGATGTCGATCATCGATCGCAACGTGCTGCGCCTGGCGCTCACCGAGCTCCTCTATTTCGACGATATCCCCTTCAAGGTGACGATCGATGAGGCGGTCCGGCTGGCGGCGCGCTACGGGGGTCAGGACTCTCCGCGCTTCGTCAACGGCGTCCTCGACGCGGCCGCCCATCGGCTGGATCTCATTCCTTCCTGAGTTCGCGCCGCTGGACCACCGAGCGCGTTCCCGGTGACCTCCCGCTCCGAACCCCGGTACGGCATCGTGGCCGATATCCACGGCAATGTTCAGGCCTTCGAGGCAGTATTGGCGCACCTCGACGAGGCCGGGATCGACGCGATCTACTGCCTGGGGGACGTCGTCGGCTATGGCGGCGATCCCCGGGCCTGCGTGGCCCTCGTCCGCGAGCGATGCGCGGCGACGGTGAGAGGAAATCACGACCACGCGGTCTACGACCCGAGCCTGAGACGCGAGTTCAACGACCACGCGCGCCGGGCGATCGAGCGCCAGGCGGACATCCTGGACGATGAGGAGAAGGCGTGGCTGGCCGGACTCCCTCCGGTGCTGGAGGTCGGCGAAATCAGCCTGGGTCACGGCGGCTTCGAGGATCCCGAAGCGTACACGTACGTGACCAGGGCCCACCACGCGGCGGTGGAGCTGCGGGCCCTCCGAACGCGCTGGGGTTTCCTCGGCCACACGCACGTGCCGGCCGCCTGGCGCCTGAAACCGGAAGGGGGGATCGAGACGCTCCTCCTCACGAGCCCGCCCGTGCGTGCGCCGGGCGGCGGCGCGCGGCACGCCGCGTTCACCACCCTTCCGCTGCCCGGTCCGGGACGCATCCTCGTGAACCCGGGCGCCGTCGGGCAGCCGCGCGACCGCGACCCGCGGGCGGCGTGCGCGATCCTGGACACGGGCTCGGCCACGCTCGAGCACGCACGGCTCCCGTACGACATCGCGGGCGCGCAGGAGGCGATCCGCCGGAATGGACTGCCGATCTTCGAGGCCGGACGCCTCGCGCAGGGGATCTGATGGCCGGCGCCCGGCCCGTGAGCGCACGCCTGGTCGATCCATGGGGGCGGTTCTGGTCGTCGAAAGAGGACCTCGACTCGGTATATGCTTCGAGCCCGACTGTAGCGGCTAAGATCCGGCGCTATCTCCCGGCCGGCGCCCGGCGCGTCCTCGAGGTCGGCGCCGGAACCGGCCGCGACGCGGCCGGGCTCGCCGCGCACGGGCTCCACGCCGTCGCGCTCGACGCCTCGCCGGCCTCGCTCGCGCTGATCGGGCGCGCCCATCCGGGCCTCGCCGGTCGCGGGATCGTAGGCGGGGATGCCCTTCACCTGCCGTTTTCCGACGATACGTTCGACGCCGTGTTCCACCAGGGAGTCCTCGAGCACTTCGGCAACCCGTCCGCGTTCCTGGCCGAGAACTACCGCGTCACGAGGCCGGGAGGCCTGCTCGTCGTCGACGTTCCCCAGAAGTACCACCCCTGGACGCTGCTCAAGCGCGCACTCCTTCGTTTCGACCGCTGGTTCGCGGGTTGGGAGACCGAGTTCACGGTGGCCGAGCTGGAGCGCGCCGTTCGTTCCGTCGGCTTCGAGGTGGTCGACTCGTACGGCGACTGGATGGTCCCCAGCCTCGGCTACCGACTCCTGCGCGAGGCGGCGAAAAAGGTTTCGTTGCCGCTGCCGCTGCGGCCCCGCGGTCCGGCCGCGCTTCGGCGGGCGCGCGAGGCGGCACGCGCGCGGGTGCTCGCGCCCCGCGCGGCGCGATACCTGGCGCACACGATCGGCGTCGTCGCCCGGCGCCCGGCCGGCGTCACCGCCCGTGAACCGGCGCGGTCCGTGCTGCGCGAGCCCTGACGTGCGCGTTCTCGTCATCAACTGGCAGGACTGGACGCACCCCCGCGCGGGAGGCGCCGAGCAGCACCTCAAGGAGGTGTTCGGACGGCTGGCCCGACTTGGACACCCGGTCGACCTGCTGTGCGCCGCCTACCCCGGCGCGGCCTCGGAAGAGAGGCTGGAGGACATTACCGTCATACGCCGCGGCCGGCGCTACGAGCTCTTCAACGCCACTGTGCCGGGGATCTACCGCCGTGTCCTCCACCGCAATCGATATGACGTCATCGTCGATGACCTGAACAAGGTTCCGTTTTTTTCGCCCCTGTTCACCCACCGGCCCGTAGTGGCGCTCGTCCACCACCTCTTCGGGAGGACTGTCTTCGAGGAGACGAACCCCCTCTTCGGCAGCTACGTCTGGCTGAGCGAGCTGCCGGTCGCGAGCGTGTACCGTCGCTCTCCGTTCATCGCCGTGTCGCAATCGACCGCCGACGATCTCGTCGCGCGTGGGGTTTCCGAAGAACGGATCGCCGTCATCCCCAACGGCCTTCCGGAAGCTCCCTACGAGGGGGCGACCTACGAGGAGGTGGTCGCGCGCCCGAAATCCGCGAAGCCGCTGTTTGTCTTTCTGAGCCGGCTCAAGCGCTACAAGCGGGTGGAGCTCATCCTGGACGGTTTCGCGCGCTTGCTCGAGGATCACCCGCGGTCGCAACTCGTCATCGCCGGCGACGGCGACCACCGGGAAGCTCTCGAGCGGCGGGCCGTGGAGCTCGAGCTGGGGAAGCGAGTCCGCTTCCCGGGCTGGATCGCCGACCAGAGGAAGTGGCAGCTCCTCAGACGGGCCTGGGCGCTCTGCTACACGAGTCCCAAGGAAGGGTGGGGAATCTCGAGCCTCGAGGCACAGCGGGTGGGCACGATCGCGATCGTGAGCGACGCGCCGGGCCTCCGGGACACGGTCGTGGACGGGGAGACGGGCGAGGTAGTCCCGCACGGCGACCCGGCCGCGCTCGCCGCGGCGATGGCCCGCGCGATCGACCACCCCGAGGAGCGCGAACGCCGCGAAGCGGCGGCGATCCGGCGGGCGCAAAAATTCTCGTGGGATGCCGCCGCTGAGAAGACGCTCGGGGTTCTCCGCCGGGCGGCACGGCAGGCCCCGTGAGGCCAGAATCGTGAGGCGAGAGCTCCGCGAAGGCTTCGCGCTCGTGGTGCCGGCCTACAACGAGGTCGAGAACATGGCCCCGCTCTTCGAGGCCCTGGCGCAAACATGGCGCGCGCACCGTCTCGACGGCGAGATCGTGCTCGTCGACGACGGTTCGACCGACGGGACCGCGAGCGGTGCCAAAGAGGCAGCGCGAGATTTTCCAGCTCCCGTGCGGATCGAGCGGCATCCCGAGAACCGCGGTAAGACGGAGGCGATGGTGACCGCCGCAGCGGCGACCCGGCGACCATTCGTCGTCCTCTTCGATGCCGACCTGCAGCACTCGCCCGAGGAGATCCCGCGCTTCCTCGCGAAGCTCGCCGAGGGATACGACATTGTGACCGGCTGGAAGCAAGGACGGTACGAAAAGCGGTTCGTCTCGGGGATCTACAACTGGCTCTCTCAGCGGCTCTTCCGCGTCCCGGTCCATGACCTGAACTCGATGAAGGCGTTCCGCCGGGATCTCCTGGAAGCGATCCCGCTGCGTCACGATTGGCACCGCTTCTTCGTCGTGCTGGCCCACGACCTCGGCTACCGGGTAGGAGAAATCCCGATTACCCTCTATCCACGGCGATACGGCGCGTCCAAGTACTCCGGCACCGGCCGGGTCCTCATGGGATCATTGGATCTCCTCTCGGTGAAGATGCTGACCTCTCTCCTCAGGAAGCCGTTCATCTTCTTCGGCGGGCTCGGCGCCGGCCTCGGACTGGTCGGATTCGTGGTGGGTGGCATCGCGCTCTACTACCGCTTCGGCCTCCAGCAGGGATACCGGCCGCTCCTCTACCTGGTCATCCTGCTCCTCGTCCTGGGCGTCCTGTTCCTCGCGCTCGGGATCCTCGCCGAGGGGATCGTTCAGGTCCGGGAGCGGATCGAGCACCTCGAGCGCCGGCTGCTGGGGGCCGGGGAGCCGCCCGGGGACCGCGAGTGAGGAGTCCGGGCGCGTGGGCGCTGGCGGGGGGACTGACCTCGCTCGCGCTGGCCGCGGCCCTCTTCGACCCAACCCTGTTCACGGGCGGCGACAACGTCGCCTACTACGCGCTCGCGCGGGCGCTCGCGACCGGCCGAGGCTACGTCGACCTGATCGCGCCCGGCGCCCCCATCGAGACCGTCTACCCGCCGGGGTTTCCGATTCTCCTGATGCCGTTCTACTGGATCTTCGGCGGCAGCATGATCGGTCTGAAGCTCGAGTCGCTGCTGGCGGGCGCGGTCGTGTTATGGGCGACGTGGACGATCGGCCGGCGGGACCCGGCCGTGCCCTCCTGGGCGGCGGCGACCGCCGTCTGGCTGACCGGCCTCGCCCCTGTCTTCCTCACCTACACCCACTGGGTGCTCTCGGACATGTCGTACACGGCAGTGGCGATGGTCGCGCTCGTCCTGTTCCAACGGGCAGGAGACGACTCGCCGCTTGGCTCGCCGGTGAGAGACGACGCCCCGGCGGAACGCGACCGATGGGGCGGAGTGTGGCTCGCCGGCTGCCTGGTGGCTCTCTTCGCGTTCGCCGTCCGGACCGCGGGCCTCGCGCTCCTCGCCGCCGTGATCGGCTGGGCGCTCCTCCATCGGCAGTGGCGGCGGGCGGGGACGGCCGCGGCGATCACCGTGATCGGCGCCGTGCCGTGGCTCGCCTGGACCGCGCGGCGCCCCCCCGAGAGCGGCGGGTACCTGGAGCAGGCGACCGCTGCCGGTCGCCTCGACCCGGAGAGCCCGACGCTCTCGGCCGGAGCGTTTGGTGTGCGCGCGTGGGACAACCTCGTCCACTACGCGACCCGGGACTTTCCCCAGCTCTTCTGGCCGGAGAGCCCGATCCCGCCCGCGGCCCAGGCCCTCGGGCTCGTCGTGGGCGGCACTCTCCTGGGGCTCGGCGCGTGGCGCCTTCTTCGCGACCGCGGGCTGGCGGTGCGCGACCTGTACGTCATCCTGACCGGCGCCATCCTCCTCGCCTGGCCATGGACGGGGGACCGCTTCTTCCTCACGATCGTGCCGCTCCTGTGGCTCGCGATGCTGGCCGGGTTCGAGGCGGTGTCCCGCCTCCTGACCGGTGGCTCACGCGCGGCCGTGATTACGGCCGGTATGCTGACCGCCGTCGTGCTCGTCGCCACGCTGCGGACCGTCCCCCGGCAATGGGAGATCACGCGCACCTGGCTGGACGGCGACGAGTTCGCCGCCTACGACATCTTCTGGCAAGATTACTTCGAGGCCGCGCGCTGGATCGGGAGGAACGCTCCGGACGCGATCATCACCGCCCGAAAGCCGACCTTCGCCTGGTACTTCAGCGGGCGACCGAGCGTCGTCTTCCCTTTCCATGGGGATCCCGAGCGCACCTGGCGGTTCTTTCGCCAGCGCGGCGTGACCCACATCCTTCTCGACCCTCTCACGAACGAGTTCCTGGGCCCGGTGCTCGCACCGCACATCGACCGACTGGAGATCGCTTACGCGGGACCGAACCGGGTCGTGTTCGTCCTGCGGATTGCGCCCGCCGGCCCGCGGGCGCAGCGCGACTGATGCGGATCCTCCATCTGCCGACGGCATGGCCCCGCGGCCCACAGGACGTCATCACGCCGTGGCTGGTCGCGCTCTGCGAGCGCCAAGCGGCGCGCGGTCACGAGGTCGACGTCCTCGCCCCCGCCTACCGGGGCCGGGGGGGCGGGAGCTCGAGGGGTGTGAACGTAAGCCGCTACCGGTACGCCCCCGCCCGTTGGGAGCGGCTGACCCACGAGGAGACGACGCCCGACCGGCTCCAGCGAAATCCGGCCTACGGTCTCTTGGTGCCCGGTTACCTGGCCGCGGGGATCGTCGCGGCCCGGCGGCTCGGACGCGCCCGGCGCTATGACGCGGTCCACGTCCACTGGGCGGTCCCGCACGGGGTCCCGGGGCTGGCGGCCGCGAGCGCAGCCGCGGCCGCGCTCGTCACGACGTTCTACGGAGCCGAGATCCGCTGGGCGGAGAACCGCTTCCGACCGGGGGTCGCCTTCCTCCGCTGGTACTGCCAGCGCTCCCACCTGGTGGCGATCTCGGAGAGCACGCGCCGCGCCCTCGCGGCCTACACCGACCGCCCGATCGAAATCATCCCCTACGGCGTGGCGCTGGAACAGACGGACGTGGAGCCCGGCAGCGGAACGGTCGCTGACGCCGACACGGGTGAGGTCCGCGCCGCGCCCGGGTCGGCGACCTCGCAGGAACCCGTCATCCTCTTCGTCGGCCGTCTCGTCGCGCGCAAGGGAGTCGACCGCCTCCTCGAGGCGCTCGCCCGCATCAACGATCGCTCATGGCGGCTAGAGATCGTGGGCTTCGGACCCGAGCGCGTGCCGCTCGAGGAGCGGGCCGCGCGGCTCGGGGTCGGCGATCGCGTGTCCTTCCTGGGGCGGGTGCCGGGCGCGGAGCTCGCCCGCACGTACCACCGCGCGGCGTGCTTCGTCCTACCCGCCACGCTGGACGAGCGCTCCGACACCGAGGGGTTGGGCGTCGTCCTCCTGGAGGCGATGACCTGCGGGGTCCCGGTCGTCGCCACACGGATGGGCGGCATCCCCGACGTCGTCGTCGACGGCGAGACCGGCCACCTGGTCCAGGACGACATTCCGGCCCTCGCGCGTGGGATCGCCCGTGTTCTCGATGATCCGGTGGGTGCGAGAGCGATGGGGGAGCGGGGTCGCCGGCGCGTGCGTGAGACGTTCGGTTGGGATAGCATCCTCGACCGTCTGGACGCGGTCTATGCGCGCGGGCCGGTCCGGCCGCCGGGCTCGAGCCAGTGAACCGCGAGAGCTATTACGCCCGGCGTCTGTCGAGCGAGGGCTACCGCGCTTCGCGCGAACGGAAAGCCGAGCTCGTCCACGCTGTCTGCCGGGAGCGGCTGGAGTCGGCGCGGGTCGTCGCCGACCTGGGCGCCGGAACGGGGTTGATCCGCCGCGCCCTCGAGAACCGCGCCGGACGGCCGATCGTGGGCTTCGAGATCGACCCCACGTTCATCGAGGATCCCGCGCGCATGATCGTTGCAAATCTCGAGCGGTTGCCCGTGCGGGACGGGGCGATCGATTTCGCGATCGCCAATCACGTCTACGAGCACGTGCGGGACCTGGGTCGCTTCTTCGCCGAAGTCCGCCGCGCGCTGGCGCCGGGCGGCGCCGTCTACCTGACCGCCGGCAACCGGTTCGCGCTGGTCGAGCCCCACTACCGGATCCCCACCCTGTCGTGGTGGCCGGAGCCCGTCGCCACGCGGCTCCTGAAGTGGAGCGGTCGCGGCGAGCGGTACGACGACATCCGGTTCACGACCCATCGGCGCCTGCAGGCGGCGGCGGGCCGGCAGGGGCTGGCCCTCCAGGACCTGACCGACCGGGTCTTCCGCGAGGAGCTCGGGCGCTACGAGAGCCGGACGGGCCGGCTCATCGGTCGGGGCGCAAGCGCCCTGCCGGGCTCGGTCCGGCGTCGGCTCCTCGAGGCGCTCTCGCCCCAGTGGTTCTTTCTCGTCCGCCACGCGGAGGAAGGGTGACGAAGAGGACGACAAAGAGGACGCCGCGAAAGGTGGAATCGAAGAAGGGGCGCCCGACCGGCGGCCGTCGCAAGGCGGGGGCGACCAGACGGGACCATGAAGCGCCGCCGGTGATCGAGGGCCGCCAGGCGCGGCGGATCGGCTGGATCTTCCTCGGTGTGATGGCGCTCGCCACGCTCGTATTCTTCGCCTCCTTCGTGACCGACCCGGGCGCGATGCTGTTCGGCACCGACATGATCGGCCAGGCCTACCAGAGCCGCGCGTTCGCCGTGCAGGAGATCCAGGCCGGACGCGGGCTGCCGCAGTGGAACCCGTTCGTCTACGGCGGGCTGCCGTATCTCTCGATCCTGCCGTATCCGGTTTACTATCCGAGCTCGCTCCTCTACTTCGTGATCCCGCTCCACCGCGCGATCGGGTGGGCGTTCGTGCTCCACTTCCTGTTGGCGGGCGTTCTCGCGTACGGGCTCGCCCGGGAGCTCAAGCTGGCCCCCGGCGCCGCCGCCGTTGCGGGGGTCGCATACATGTTCACCGGCTATCTCGTCAGCCATCTCTACGCCGGCCAGGACGGCCGGATGTTTGCGATGACGTGGACGCCGGCTCTGTTCCTGCTGGCCGAACGGGCGATCACGCGCCGGCGAATCCACTGGTTTCTCTGGATGGCGGGGGTGGTGGCGCTCCAGGTCTTCACGCCCCACGTCCAGATGATGGTCTTCGCGGCGCTGGCGGTCGCGGCCTACGTCGCCTTCCGGCTGATCCGGCTGTACCGCGCGGAGCGCGACCTCCGCACGGTGGCGATCCTCTTCGGCGCCTTCGCCGCGGCCTACATGCTGGCCGGCTTGATCGCGCTGGTCGAGATCTGGCCGACCCTGGGGATGGTCCAGTTCTCCCACCGCGCCGAGCGGGGCTACGCCTACGCGTCCTCGTGGGCGATGCCGGTCCGGGAGACGCTGGGAGTCATGTGGCCCGCCTTTCAGGGGACCCTCGAGACGTACTGGGGGACGAACCTCTTCAAGCTTCACACGGAATACCTGGGGGCGGTCCCGATCCTGCTGGCCGTCGTCGCGCTCACCGCGCGCCGGACGCCGCGGATCTGGTTCTTCGCCGCGCTGGCGGCGGGCGCGCTTCTCTTCGCCTGGGGCGGGGCGACCCCCGTCCACCGGCTCTTCTACGAGACGCTCCCCATGATGAAGTCGTTCCGCGCGCCGGGGATGATGTTCTCGGTCGTGGCCCTGTCCGCCGTCGTGCTGGCGGCCTGCGGCGCTCAAGCGCTCTACGACCAGCGGGCGGCGCTCGCCGACCCGCGCCACCCGCTGTGGAAGGCGGCCGGCGGGCTGGGAGCGATGTGGGTCCTCCTGTGGCTCTGGGCCGCCGGATCGCCGGAAGGGTTCTACGGCTTCTGGACGAGCCTCCTGTATGGCGGGGAGGTGGCGCCTGAGCGAGCCGCCGCGATGGCCGCCGCGATGGAAGCGTTCGTACCCGCGTTCGGCCTCTTCACCCTGTACTGGGCGGGCGGGCTCGCGGTCCTGTGGGGAGCGGCCCAGGGCCGGATCGCGCCGCTCGCCGCATGCGGGCTCCTCGCCGCGCTCACGCTCGTCGACCTGTGGCGGGTCGACCGCAAGTTCTACGACATCCTTCCGGTCGCGCGGCTGACGACCGCCGGGCCGACGGTCGAATTCCTCCAGGATGAGCCGGAGCCCTACCGCGTCCTTCCGCTGCCGGACGCGTTCGGCCCGAACGACCTCATGCTCTTCCGGATCCCGGCGGTCACCGGCTCGCAGAACTTCCGCCTCCGGTGGTGGGACGATCTGGTCGGCGAAGACATGACCCGCCTGGGTGACTCCCGGATCTGGCAGCTCCTCAACATCCAGTACCTGGTCTCCGGCCAGCCGCTGGAGGTAGAGGGGCTCGATCTCGTTCACGAGGGAGACCGCGTCGTCTACGCGTCGACCGACCCGTCGGCGGGCGCATGGATCGTCCACGCGGCCGTCCAGGCGCCGGCGAACGGAGGCGCGCCCGCGACCGCCCTCCTCGAACCCGCTTTCGATCCCCGCCGCCAGGCGCTCCTCGCGCCGGGCAGCAAGGTCCCGTCCCTCGCGACCCCGCCGGCGGGCCAGGCGCCCGCAAACGGGGTCCTCGCAAACGGGGTCGCGGAGGCCGCGGCACCGGAGTCCGTCGAATGGATCGAGCGGTCCCCCGACCGGCTGGTGCTGGATGTCCGGACGCCGGCCGACGGTCTCCTCGTCCTCAGCGAGATCTATCATCCCTACTGGCGGGCGACCGTCGACGGCGCGCCGGCCCAGGTCCTCCAGGTGAACGTCGCCCTGCGCGGCGTTCCGGTCACGGCCGGCCGCCATCGGGTGGCGATGTCCTTCCGGGACCCCAAGGTCACCTACGGCGCATGGGGGAGCCTGGCCGGCCTCGCGCTGTGGATCGGGGCCCTGGCCTGTACGTGGCGGCGGCGCGACGCCGCGGTCCGACCCGAGTAGCCTCGAGCTGCGTCCGAGCATGCCGAGCCCCGACCCGCAGGTGCCCGGATCCGCGCGACGGCGCTGGCTCCGATGGTTCGAGCTCGGGGTCGCCGTCCTCGTGCTCGGGTTCCTGGCCGCCTATCTGGGCCGGAACTGGGCCGAGGTTCGGGGCCACGACTGGTCGATCGACTGGATCCGGCTCCTCCTCGCGTCGGCGGGCACCGGGCTCGCCTACAGCGGCTTCGTCATCCTGTGGCGGCGCCTCCTCGCCGTGCTCGGCGGCGCGCTCACTCTCGCCGACGCGCACCGAATCTGGTATCTGGCCAACCTCGGCCGCTTCGTGCCGGGCAAGGTCGTCCAGCTCGCCGGGACCGCGTACCTCGGACGAGCCAAGGGCGTGAGCCCGACCGTCAGCCTGGCCGCGATGATCACGGCCCAGATCTTCGTCCTCGGCGCCGGCCTCGTCGTTGCCGCGCTCGCGCTCCCCGCCGCGGTGGAGGTGAACGGCCGTCTCAGGCTCGCGGCGGTCCTAGCCGCCGCCCTGTTCCTTGCCGTCCTGTTGACGCCGCTCTTCGGTCCGCCCTATCGGCTGGCGCTGCGGGCTCTTCGCCGCGGCACGGATTGGGCGCCGATCGCCTGGCGCGAGCGTCTCGGCCTGACTTTGGGATACGTCGCCACATGGATCGTCCTGGGCGCGTCGTTCCACCTCTTCCTGACCGCCGTCACGGAGGTTCCACGCGGATCGCTGTGGCCGGTGACGGGGATCTTCGCGACCGCCTACTTGGCCGGCTTCCTCGCCGTCTTCGTGCCGGGCGGTCTCGGCGTGCGGGAGGGCGCGCTCGCGGTGCTGCTGGCGGCGTATATTCCCCCCACGATCGCCGTCGCGATCGCGTTCCTGGCCCGCATCTGGTCGACCGCCGTCGAGCTCGTCATCGCGGCCCTGCTCGTGGGTCGCTACGGCCTCACGGATCTGCGGGCGGGGGCCGAATCCGGACTTCGAGATACCGAAACGCGCACGATCCATGGGTGACGCCCTCGTCATCGTTCCGACGTACAATGAGCGCGAGAACCTTCCCGAGCTCGTGCCCCAGATCCTCGAGCAGGACCCCCGCCTCGAGGTCCTGGTCGTCGACGACGCGTCTCCCGACGGCACCGGCGAGCTGGCCGACCGCCTGGCCGCGGCCGATGGTCGTGTGCACGTGCTCCACCGCCCGGGGAAGGAAGGGTTGGGGAGTGCCTACATCGCCGGATTCGACTTCGCCCTCCACAACGGCTACGCGCTCGCGTTCGAGATGGACGCCGACCTCTCGCACGATCCGAAACATCTGCCCGAGTTCCTCGCTCTCGCCCGGGAGCACGATCTTGTTCTCGGCTCGCGTTACATGCGCGGGGTCACGGTCGTCAACTGGCCCATGGGCCGGCTCCTCCTGTCCTGGCTCGCCAACTGGTACGCACGGATCATCACCGGATTGCCGTTCCACGACCTGACGACGGGCTACAAGTGCTACCGGCGGAAGGTGCTCGAGCGGATCCGACTGGGAGAGATCCACTCGACCGGTTACGCGTTCCAGATCGAGACCGTCTTCCGCGCTTACCATCACGGGTTCCACGTCACCGAGACTCCGATCATCTTCGTCGACAGGAACGTGGGCATGAGCAAGATGAGCAAGCGGATCGTCCTGGAGGCGATCTGGATGGTATGGCGGATGCGCTGGTGGCAGATGATCGGAAAGGTCGAGCGCACGAAGGACCTCGATGTGGCCCGCGAAGAATCCGTTCGACGCGAGGAGACGGTCCAGCGCGAGGGGCCCGCGTGACTCTCTCTCGCAGGCCCTTCACCAAGATGTCGGGCGGCGGAAACGACTTCGTCGTCTTCGACAACCGGGAGGGGTGGTTCCCGCGCGAGGATGCGCACGAACGGGTGGCGCGCCTCTGCCGGCGCGGTCTCGGCGTCGGGGCGGACGCCGTCCTCCTCCTCGAGGAGGATCCCGAGACCGACTTCCGCATGGTGTACTACAACGCGGATGGGGGAGAAGCGCCGATGTGCGGCAACGGCGCCATGTGTATCGCCCGCTACGCGCGCCTGGAGGGGATCCTCGACGTGGAGTCGATGCGCTTCACGACCGGCAGCGGCGTGTTCCGCGCGAGGGTCGCGGATCCGGCCTCGCCGACCGTCACGCTGTGGCTCGTCCCGCCGCGCGACCTGAGGCTCCGGTTTCACGACCTGGAGCGCCCGCCCTACTTGCGGGTCGGGTTCGTCGACACGTCGACGCCGCATGTCGTCGCCCTCGTCGACGATGTGGAGGGGCACGACGTGGTGGGGGAGGGCGCGCGTTTTCGACGCGAGCCACGCTGGGACCCGCCGGGCACGAACGTCGATTTCATCTCGACCCGCGGGCGACAGCGAATCCGGATGCGGACTTTCGAAAGGGGCGTCGAGGCGGAGACGCTCTCCTGCGGCACGGGCGCAACCGCCTCTGCCATCCTCACCTGCCTGTGGGGCCTTACCGAGCCTCCCGTCGAGGTCGAGACGACCGGCGGGATCCCGCTGACGGTCGAGTTCACGCCTCCCGCCCACGCCGGGACGCTACCGGCCGACCCGCGCCTGACCGGCGAGGCGCGCGTGATCTACCGCGGGGAGCTGGCCGAGATCTGATCCGATGACCGAGATCCGCTACGACCCCCGCGAGATCGAGCCCAGATGGCGTCGGGCGTGGGAGGAGATGGGCCTTTTCCGCACCGACCTCGGGGGCGCCGAACGGCCGTGCTACGCGCTCGTCATGCTGCCGTACCCCTCCGGCGACCGGCTCCACGTCGGCCACTGGTACCACTACGGCCCGGCGGATTCCTGGGCGCGCTTCATGCGCATGCGGGAAAGGGACGTCTTCGAGCCGATCGGATTCGATGCCTTCGGGCTCCCGGCCGAGAACTACGCCATCCGGACCGGCATCCACCCCAAGGACTCGACCGACAGGAACGTCGCCAACATGATCGAGCAGCTTCGGACGATGGGCGCGATGTGGGACTGGGCCCACACCGCGAACACGAGCGACCCGTCCTTCTACCGCTGGACCCAGTGGATCTTCCTCGAACTCTATCGGGCCGGCCTCGCCTATCGCAAGGCGGCGCCCGTCTGGTGGTGCCCGACCGATCAGACCGTCCTCGCCAACGAGCAGGTCGTCGAGGCGAACGTCTGCGAGCGGTGCGGGACTCCAGTCGAGAAGCGGGATCTGACGCAGTGGTTCTTCCGGATCACCGACTACGCCGAGGAGCTCCTCTCGAGCCTCGACGATCTCGAGTGGCCTGAGCGGACCAAGACGCTCCAGCGGAACTGGATCGGCCGCTCGGAGGGGGTCGAGATCGAATGGCCGGTGGAGGGGACCGACCTCGCGATCCGGACGTTCACGACACGGCCGGACACGATCTACGGAGTCACCTTTCTCGTCCTGGCCCCGGAGCACTCCCTCGTCGAGCGGATCACGACCGACGAACGCCTGAAGGCGGTCCTCGATTACCGCGATCGCGCGCGGCGGCTCTCCGAGATCGAGCGCACCTCGACCGAGGCCGAGAAGACGGGCGAGCCGACCGGAGCCTGCGCCATCCATCCGCTGACGGGGGAGAGGATCCCGATCTGGGTCGCCGATTTCGTCCTCCTCACGTACGGGACCGGCGCCGTCCAGGGGGTCCCCGCCCACGACGAGCGGGACTACGACTTCGCGGCGGCGCTCGACCTGCCGGTCCGGTGGGTCATCGAGGCCGAGCCCGAAGACCAGGCGTCGAAGCAAGGTCTTCCGGGTCAGGCGTACACCGGCCACGGCACGGTCGTCGACTCGGGACGGTACACGGGGATGAGGTCGGAGGACATGCTCCCCAGGGTGGTCGCCCACCTCGAGTCGGCGGCGAGCGGTGAAGCCAGGGTCCACTATCGGCTCCGGGACTGGCTCGTCTCGCGGCAGCGCTATTGGGGGGCGCCGATCCCGATCATCCACTGCGAAGAGTGCGGCGAGGTCCCGATCCCCGACGAGGACCTGCCGGTCGAGCTCCCCTACGACGTCGACTTTTCCCTGGGCGCGGGGAAGAGCCCACTCGAGCGCTCGGAGTCATTCATGCAGGTAGAGTGCCCGTCGTGCCGTGGCGCGGCCCGCCGCGACCCGGACACGATGGATACGTTCGTCGACTCATCGTGGTACTTCCTGCGTTACCTGTCGCCCCACGATGAGGAGCGGCCATGGGACCGCGCGCTCGCCGAGAAGTGGTGCCCGGTCTACCAGTACTCGGGCGGGATCGAGCACTCGGTCCTCCACCTCCTCTACGCGCGGTTCATGGTGAAGGCGCTCCGCGACCTCGGCCATCTCGGGCTCGACGAGCCGTTCCGGCGGCTCGTCCATCAAGGGACGATCACCAATCAGGGCGCCAAGATGTCCAAGTCGCGCGACAACGTGATCACCCCCGACTCGTACATCGCCGAGTACGGGGCCGATGCTTTCCGGGCTTACCTGATGTTCGGCTTCGCGTGGAGGGAGGGAGGCGACTGGAAGGACGAGGGGATCCGCGCGATCGCCGGCTGGCTCCAGCGAGTGTGGCGGCTGGTCCAGCTCCACCGGCGCCTCTGGTCGGAAGGCGCCGCGCTCGCCCAGGGCGATCCCGACAGCGACGCCACCCGCGCCCTCATCCTCGCCCGACATCGCGCTGTCAGGGGAGCGACCGAGGACCTCGAGGCGTGGCAGTTCAACACCGCGATCGCCCGCATCATGGAGCTGGTGAATGCCTGTTATCAGCACTCACAGCTCGACCCGGCCCTGCGCGATTCGACCCCGCGCGACTCCACCCCGCGCGATCCGGTCTCCGAGACGGTCCTCCGGGAGGCGATCGAGACCGTCGTCTGTCTCCTGGCGCCGATCGCGCCCCATCTTGCAGAGGAGCTGTGGGCGATGATCGGCCGGAAGCCGCCGGTCGTCGATGCACCGTGGCCGGAGTACGACCCAGATGTCCTCGCCACCGAGGAGGTCACGGTCGTCATCCAGGTCAACGGCAAGGTCCGGGACGAGATGCGGGTCGCGCGCGATCTGCCGGAGAAGGAGATCGAGGCGCTCGCCCTCACTCACGGCCGGATCCCCACGTTGATCGACGGTAAGGCGGTCCGGAAGGTCGTCGTCGTTCCCAACCGCCTGGTCAACCTCGTCGTCTGACTTCACAGAGCTGGGTTCGAGCGCGACATTCCTGGTGCGCTTTCCGGCGGGGTAACTTTCGGGCGGCGTTGGCCGTTTGTATCATGATGCGCAGGATGACCTCGATCAACACCCGCTGGCGGGACGCGTACGGCCGGATCTGGGCGTGGAGCCTGGCGGCGGCCGTCCTCGCGCATGCGTTCCTGTTCCTCTTCCTGCCGCGCGATCTGTCCGACCGGCTGTACGAAGCGCTGATCCCGTCGCCCCTCGTCTTCTTCGCACCGGGCGGCCCCGGCGCCGAGCTCGAGGTGCTCGCGCTCGGCTCCCCGGCACGCGAGGAGCCGCAGGAGACCCCTCCCCCGGAGCCGGAGCCCGACGAGGTTGTCGTGCCGGTCGAGGCCGCCGACGCGCCGGTCGATTTCACGATCGCCGAAGTCGCGACCGCAGCCCGCAAAGCCATCGGCAGCGAGGAGGGGTCGCCGGACGGCGCATCGGAAGGTGAATCCGGCCCCGCCGGAGGGAGCGGCCTCTGCCCGCCCCGACCCCTCCACCTCGTCGTCCCGCGGCTCCCGGCCGGGGTCGACAAGAAGCGCGCCCGTGGGCAATCGGTCCACTTCCTCGTCGAAGTTCTGTCGGAAGGCGCCGTAGGGGAGGTCCGGATCGAGAAGGGAAGCCGGATCGCGGTCCTCGATCAGGCAGCCCTCGCGGCCATACAGCGGATGCGCTACGTCCCCGCCAGCCGGGACTGCGCCGGCATCGTACGGTGGACGCGGGCGGAGATGCGCTTCTAAGGGCCCAGGTCGCCGGCCCTCGGATCGTCGGAGCCATCCTTGACGGCTTCTCGCCCTGCGACCTACAATTGGCGTCGCCGCGCTCCATTCCGGCTCATTCCACCCTTCTCGAGGACATGGCGACGAAGACGCTCCCGCCGCGCGTGCTCGCGGTCCGCACGATCCCCAACGTCGCGGGGTCCCTGGCCGCCGCCCTCGACCTGGAGGATCGTCACTCCGCGCTCGGGTTCCTGACGGTGGATCAGGACGACCCCACATACGTGGCGATCGACGAGGCGACCAAGAAGGCCGACGTGGCGGTCGTCTACGCCCGCTCGTTCTACGCCGGCGCGGCTTACGCGTCGGGACCCACGAGCGGGGAGACGCTCGCCATCCTGGCCGGCGAACGGATCGCGGAAATCAATGCGGGCCTTGATGCTGCGATCGCTCACCTCGAGTCCGGCGTGAGCTACCGTTCGGCCGACGGCGGGGAGGTGGGGCGCTACTTCGCCCATCTGGTCGCACGGTCCGGGGACTATCTCTCCGCCCGCGCGGGAATCCCACGCGGTGAGGCGCTCGGGTACCTGAAGGCGACCCCTCTGGAAGCGACGTGGGCGCTGGATCATGCCCTCAAGGCCGCCGCCGTCGAGCTGGTCGAGTGGATGGGGCCGCCGACCCCCACCAACATGGCCGGCGCGCTCGTGACCGGAACCGAGGCCGACTGCCGGGCGGCGTGCGAAGCGTTCGAGGCGGCCGTTCTTTCCGTTCACCGCGACCCCGTCCGGTACTGAGATGGCGGGAATCGCGCTCGGGCTCCTCGAAACAAAGGGATTTGTAGCGGCCACGGAGGCGACCGACGCGATGGTCAAGGCCGCGCCGGTCGAGGTCGTAAAGAAGGAGTACGCCGAGGGTGGGCTCGTCACGATCCTGGTCCGGGGCGACGTCGCCGCGGTCAAGGCGGCGACCGACGCCGGCGCCATCGCCGCCGCCCGGGTCGGCGAGCTCGTGAGCGTCCAGGTGATCCCGCGTCCCCACGAGGCGACCGACCTGCTGATCGATGTCCTTCCGGGGACCCGGGCGATCGGGACCTACCCGATCCGCCACGCGCTCCAGGACCGCCCTGGCGAGCGCATGGCGAACCCGATCAACGATCTGGAGCGCCGCAGCCTGGCCGCCATCCGCCGCGCCGGGAAGCGCGGCCTCACGCTCGCCGAGCTGGGTGAGCGGATGGGGACGGAGTGGCGCTCGCTCATCCGCCCGGTCAAGGCCCTCCTCGATCAGGGATCGATCGAGAAGGTCGAGAGCCGCTACTACCCGGCCGGCTAGCGGTGGCGCGGCCGATCGCGATCGTCTTCGCCAACGCCAAGGGCGGCGTCGGCAAGACGACCTCGGCGGTCCATATCGCGGGCGCCTTGGCCGAGACGGGAACGACGACGCTCGTCATCGATCTCGACCCGCAGGCCTCGGCGACCCGTCATCTGGGAATCGACCCGGCGGCGCCGGGGCCGACCCTGACCGACGTCCTGATCGATCCCGACGGCGGGCTCGCTCACGCAGCGCGGCCGACCCGTTATCCGCGCCTCTCCTGCGTTCCCGGGCACGAGAGCCTCGGCCAGATGGAGTCGGAGCTGGCCGGCGTGCCCGATCGCGAAGAGCTCCTCGCGTCGGCGTGGTCATCGGATCTTCCCTATGAGGCGGTCATCCTCGACGTACCGCCGGCTCTCTCCCTCTATACCGTGAACGCGCTCCGTGTCGCGGACGCGGTCGTGATTCCGGTCCAGACCCATCCCTTCGCACTCGACAGCGTGCCCCGCACGCTCGACCTGATCGACAAGGTCCGCCGCCACTTGAACCCACAGCTCGTCCTCCTCGGCTACCTGGCGACCCTCTACGACCGCCGGACGCGCATCGCCCGAGAGTGTCTGGCCACGATGGAGGAATCATGGGGGAAGCTCCTGTTGGAGGAAGCGATTCCGATCAACGTCGCGCTTGCCGAAGCGGCACGCGACGGCCGGCTCCTCTTCGAGGTCGATCCCGACTCGGCCGGGGCGGCGGCATACTTCGCGGTCGCGGCCGAGATCGTGGAGCGGCTGTCTGCTCGCCAGGCGGAGCGGACGTCCGCTGTGGCGCCGGGATCGACCCGCCGGGCTCCGCGCACGGCCGGGCTCCGCGGCGCGATGAGCGAGAGCGAGCTGTGAGCCGGCCGGTTGTCTCGGCCGAGGATGTCCGTGCGACCCGGCGCCGGAAGGAGCTGCGGCTCGAGGTCCCGCCGGACGCGATCATCACCCCCCTGGCCCGCGAGGAGGCGTCGCGGCACGGGATCGAGCTCGTGGAGGGGGAGGCGGCAGGACTGGCCCGGTCGCCTGCGCCGGAGGTCCACCGGCCCACCTGCGACCCCGGCGATGTCCAGCGGATCGTCGAGCGCGTGCGCACCCGCGTTCCCCAGGCCGATCCCGCGCAGATCCGCGAGATCGCGCGCCGCATCCTGGAAGACAAGGAGGGGCCGTGAGGATGGGCGAGCGGAACGCGCTCTCCCTCGTTCAGGCGATCCGCCGCCGCGCGGCGAAGGGTCGCCACACGGTCGTTCTCGCCGACGGGGAAGACCCGCGCGCGGTGGCCGCCGCGCGCCAGCTCGCCGAACACGAGATCTGCCGTCCCGTCCTCCTCGGCGGCCCGTTCGCTCTTCGGGAGGCGGCCGACCGGGCCGGAACGCGCCTCGAGGGGATCGAGGTGATCGCCCCCGCGCAGTCGCCGCGTCTCGACGCCTACGCCGAAGGGTACCGCTCGCTCCAGGCGGGACGTGGCCGCAAGATCAAGGCAAGCGAGGCCCGCGCTGAGCTCCAGCATGGCCCCGTCTTCGGCGCCTGGCTCGTCCAGAGCGGGGAAGCCGATGCGTGCGTCGCCGGCAACGTCTCGACCACGGCGGAGACCGTCCGCGCCGCGATCCGTGTCATCGGCACGGCGCCCGGGTTCCGGACGGTGTCATCGGTCTTCCTCATGATCGGACAGGGAGGTGAGGCGTATACGTTCGGGGACTGCGGGGTCGTGCCGGAACCCACGTCCGAACAGCTCGCCGACATCGCGATCGCGAGCGCGGCGACCCATCAGTCCCTGACCGGCGATACCCCACGCGTGGCGCTTCTCTCGTTTTCGACCCGGGGGAGCGCGCGCCACGCATCGGCCGAGCGGGTGCGGGACGCGACCTGCCTCGTTCAGAACCGCGCGCCCCGTCTCCTCGTCGACGGCGAGCTTCAGCTCGACGCAGCGATCGATCCCGAGGTCGCGAAGCTCAAGGCCTCCGACAGCCCGATCGAGGGCCGCGCCAATGTCCTCGTCTTCCCCGACTTGAACAGCGGCAACATCGGGTATAAGATCGCTCAGCGCTTGGCGGGTATGATGGCGCTGGGTCCGCTCCTCCAGGGGCTCGCGGCCCCGATGCACGATCTTTCGCGCGGCGCTTCCGTCGACGACATCATCAACGTCGCCGCGATCGCGTGCCTTCAGGCCGCAGAGCGCGAGCCGTCGGGGCGACGCTAGCTAATTCACCCGTACCACTCCGTGGCCGGAGGAGGAGGTGCATGGAAGCACTGGGGATGATTGAGACGCGCGGACTCGTCGCGCTGATCGAGGCGGCGGACGCGATGGTCAAGGCGGCGCGGGTCCAGCTCGTCGGCTACGAGAAGATCGGCGCCGGCTACGTGACCGCGCTCGTCCGGGGAGATGTCGCCGCCTGCCAGGCGGCCGTGGACGCCGGCGCCGCCGCCGCCAAGAAGGTCGGCGAGGTCGTCTCGGTCCACGTCATCCCGCGCCCGCACGGGGATCTCGAGGGCCACTTCCCGATCACGGCGGGGGAGTAGCGCCGCCCGCGAGTAGCCCCTTCGCCCGGATGCTGTCGTGCCGCTGACCGAGAGCGAGATCCGCTCCATCGTCGACCGGATCACCGGTGAGCTGAACCGCGAGGGCCGGCTGGCTTCGCCGGTCGAGCCCGCGGCGCCCGGTCCGACATCCCGCCTGCGAGAAACATCGCGTTGGCGGGGGTCCTCCCGCCGGCTCGGTATCTTCGAGACGATCGACCAGGCGGTTGTCGCCGCCCGTCACGCCCAGGGCGAGATCCGGACGCTCGAGCTCCGCGACCGGATCATCACCAACCAGCGCCGCCGCCTGACCGAGAACGCGGAGCGCCTGGCCGAGACGGCGGTCGCCGAGACCGGCCTCGGGAATACCCGCGACAAGACCCTCAAGAACCGCCTCTGCATCGACCGCACGCCCGGCACAGAGGACCTCCATCCGGAGATCCTCTCCGGCGACCACGGCCTCACCCTGACCGAGCTGGCGCCGTGGGGCGTGATCGGGGCGGTGACGCCGTCGACCAACCCCGCGGCCACGATCATCAACAACGGGATCTCGATGATCGCCTCCGGGAACGCGGTCGTCTTCGGCGCGCATCCGCTCGCGAAGAACGTCACCAACGAGACGATCCACCTGATGAACGCGGCGTCCGTCGAGATCGGCGGACCGGAGACCCTCCTGACCGCGGTCCACGAGCCGACGATCCAGACCGCGCAGGCGATCTTCGGCCACCCCGGGATCGACCTCCTCGTCGTGACCGGCGGGGGTGGCGTCGTCAAGGCGGCCCGGCAGTCGGAGAAGCGGGTGATCGCCGCCGGTCCCGGCAACCCGCCGGTCGTCGTCGACGCGAGCGCCGACCTGGCCCGCGCCGCGCGCGACATCGTCACCGGCGCATCCTTCGACAACAACATCGTCTGCACCTGCGAGAAGGAGATCCTGGCCGAGGCACGGATCGCGGACGAGCTACTCCAGGAGCTCCAGCGCTGCGACGCGGTCCTCCTCTCGGCCGACGAGGCGGAGGGCCTCGCCCGCGCGATCCTGACCGGCTACCCGGGCCAGGACCCGCGAATGAACAAGGACTTCGTGGGGAAGGACGCGGCAGTCCTCGCCGGGCTGATCGGCAAACACGTTCCGCCGGGAACCCGCCTCCTCGTCGCCGAGACCGACCGCCACCACCCCTTCGCCGTCCTCGAGCTCCTGACGCCGGTGATCCCCTTGATCCGCTGCCCCGATGTCGACACGGCGATCGACTGGGCGGTCGAGCTCGAGCACGGCTTCCGCCACACGGCGGTCATGCACTCGAAGAACCTGGACGCCCTCCACCGGATGGCGGTCGCGATCAACTGCTCGATCTTCGTCAAGAACGGGTCCAACCTGGCGGGCCTCGGCTTCGGCGGGGAGGGGCCGACCGCAATGACGATCTCGACGCCGACCGGCGAGGGACCTACCAGCGCCCGCACGTTCGTCCGCCGCCGCCGCTGCGTCCTGGTCGACTACTTCCGCATCGTCTGACGACGGAAGCGGACGAGATCCGGGAGACCCCCCGGACAACCCCTCGACTCCCTGGCGCATCAAGCCGCTTGGATGCCTATTCTTCCGTCGGGAGATCGAGCTTGAGGAAGGCCTCAACGACTCGGGGATCGAACTGCGTGCCGGCACCCTCCCGGATCGTGATTCGCACCTGCTCGCTCGGCCGACCTGCTCTGTACGGACGGTCGGATCGGATTGCGTCCCAGACATCAACGACGGAGAACACACGTGCCGCCAGCGGGATCTCCTCTCCCTTGAGGCCGCGCGGATAGCCGCTTCCGTCCCAGCGCTCGTGATGGCAGTAGGGGATGTCGAGCGCGAGGCGCAGGAAGGGGATGGGGGAGAGGAGCTCGAAGGCGTACACGGGATGGCGGCGCATGACTTCCCATTCCTCTTCGGTCAACGGCCCCGGCTTCCGCAGGATCGCGTCGGGGATTCCCATCTTTCCCATGTCGTGGAGCAGGGACCCCCGGCGCAGATGGACGAGCTCCTCCTCGCCCATGCCCATTGCGCGTCCCAGATGGATCGTCAACTCGGCGACCCGTTCGGTATGTCCCTGCGTCTCGTGATCCCGGAGGTCGAGCGCACGCGACCATCCGGCAAGGGTCAGCTCATAGGCCAACCGCAGCTCGCTGTTCGAACGTGTCAGATCGGCGAAGAGCAATGCGTTGTCGATCGCGATCGCCGCCTGTCCGGCGAGCGTCTCGGCGAACTCGCGCCACTCATCGGGCGCCTCGAGCGGGGAACGGTGGAGGATCTCGAGCACGCCCCTGACCTGGTTCTTCGCCACGAGCGGCAGGGCGTAATATGCGCGAAAGCCTTCGCGCAGCAGCAAGTTGCGAAATCCGGTGTTGGCCTCCACTTCGGTCAGCTCCGGAACGTGGACGGGAGCTCGTTCGAGAACCGCGCGCCCCGCGAACCCCTCACCGATACGGAGGTGGACTTGACGGAACGACGCGCGCTGAACGCCACGGCTGGCCACGAACTCCAGGCTCTGGGTCACCGGGTTCAGGAGCAGGACGCAAGACGCGTCGATCCCGAGCTGGGCGTTGACCTGATCGAGGAAGACATCCAGCGTGACTTTCAGATCGAGGCTCCCGGTGATCGCCAGATCGATTCTGCGTAAGGCGTCCAGTCGATCGACCTGTCGCTGAAGCGCGGCTCGGTCCTCGGCGCGCTGGATCGCCGCCGCGAGAGTGTCCGCGGCGATCCGCAGCGCCTCGAGCTCGGCCGTGGACCACTCCCGCTCCCCGTCGCAGACATCGAAGCCGATCGTGCCCCACCACGTGTCGCCGACGAGTACCGGCACCACCGCGATCGAAACGATCGCCTCAGCCTCGAGCAAAGCGCGCTCCGAAGCCGGAAAGTCGCGGACGTGCCCATGGATCGCTTCTCCGCGAACGAGAGTCGTTTCCCAACGCTCGAATCCCGCAGCCTTCCAATCCAACCTCTGGAGATCCGGGTTTCCGATCTGGGGCTCGATGCCCTCCGCGACCCATTCCGCTTGCTGTGAGGTCAGTCCGCGACCGTCCTCCCCTGCGTCGTTGACGAAGAGGTAGGCGCGGTCCACGTTTGCCGCCGCGCCCAGCCAGCCGAGAGCGCGATCGATCTCTCCGCGCCAGTCGTCCGTCATGAGGAGCTGTTTGGCCGCTCGACCTACTGCCGAGAGGATCGCCTCACGCCGGTGCAGGGCTTCCTCCGCCCCGAGCCGCTGCCGCCGCTCCTGGAAATCGCGGAGCACGCGGTCCACCGCGGAAGGCAGGCGCGTCAGGTTGTCCTTCATGAGGTAGTCGTCGATCCCGCCGCGGACGGCCTGGGCGGCCTCCTCCTCGCCGATGGCGCCGGATATCAGGATGAACGGGACGTCCGACCGCTCCTCACGCGTCAGCACGAAGGCTCTCGGGCCGCTGAAGGCGGGCATGTGATAATCGGCGATCACGAGATCCCATGGACCGTCGGCCAGTGCGGCGCGCAGACCTTCGGGCGTCTCTACCCGGGCGTGGCGCAGCTCGTAGCCGGCGCGCCGCAGCTCGTGGAGGAGCAGCTCCGCGTCATCCGGCGAGTCCTCGACGAGGAGCACTCTCAGGGTCGGGGCCGTCTCAGCGTTCACGGCGAGCGGGCTCGTTGAGGACCAGCCAGTAGAGCTCAAGCTGCCGGACCGCCTCGACGAACTGCTCGAAATCGACCGGCTTGCGGATGAAGCTGTTCGCTCCACCAGTGTAGCTCTCCACCAGGTCCCGCTGTTCGTTGGAGGAGGTCAGCACGACGACCGGCAGCAACCGCGTCCGCGCGTCCGCACGAATACGGCGCAGGACCTCGTGACCATCGATCTTGGGGAGCTGAAGATCGAGCAGGACGAGCTCCGGCAGATCGGCGTCTTCATCGAACAGGTGCGAGAGCGCCTCCGCGCCATCCCGAGCCACGACGAGCGTGTTTCCGAGATTGTTGCGGCGGAACGCGCGGCGGGTGAGCTCGACATCGTCCTCGCTGTCCTCGACGAGCAGAATCGATCCTGTCAGCATGGCGTTCCTCCTGGTGTTCAGAGAGTGAAATAGAATGTGGCGCCTCTGCCGACCGTGCCCTCTGCCCATACGCGGCCGCCATGACGGCGGACGATACGTTGAACGGTCGCGAGACCGATCCCGGAGCCGGGGAACTCAGATTCGCCGTGGAGGCGCTGGAACACGCCGAAGAGCTTGTCGGCATACTCCATGTCGAAGCCGGCGCCGTTGTCGTGCACGGAGTACACGTGCTCGATCCCGGCGCCGTTCACGCGCTCGGCCGCTCTGAAGGCGATCCGAGCTTCGGGAATCCTGCCGGTGAACTTCCACGCATTTCCCAGGAGGTTCTCGAGCACCACGCGCAGGAGCTGACGATCGCCGGTCGCCGTGACGCCGGCCTGGATATCGGTTCTGACGTGCCGTACGGGCGTGGACTCTCTCAGATCAGCGACGATCTCGCTCGCCGCGAGGCTCAAATCGACCGGCTCGAGACGCAGCTCCTTCCTCGTGACCCGTGAGAGCGCCAGGATGTCGTCGATCAGTTCCGCCATGCGCCGTCCTGCACGGACGATGCGGTCGAGATAGTCGCGTCCATTCTCGTCCAGCCGTCCGCCGCAATCCTCGAGAAGCGCCTGGCTGAAGCTCGTGACGCTTCGCAGCGGCGCCCGCAGGTCGTGGGAGACCGAGTAGCTGAACGCTTCGAGCTCACGGTTGAGCGCCTCCAGCTCGTTCGCACGTGTGTGCAGCTCCGTGTTGAGGGCGGTGATCTGCTCTTCGTTTCGCGAGCGCTCGACATCAGCCCGGTTGAGCGAGCGCGCCTGCCAGCAGAGGAGCCCGGTAACGACGACGATCCAGGCCGTGACGAGCAGGGCGGCCCCGACCTCCGTCTCGTAGAGCCCGGCCCTCTGTCCCTGGATACGGAGCCAGCCGAGGACGAGCGGGACCCCGATCACAGCGGGGAAGAGAGCACGCGCCATCCTGCCGCCGACCGCATCCGAAACGAACTCCCCGATGATCCCTTCCCGGGGGCGCGAACACAGAAGTCCGGTCGCCAGGAGTGCGAATCCGGCCGCCGTGTGAACGGCCATGGGGATGTGGCCGGCGATCTGCACCAACCTGTCCGCGCTGTAGGCGTAGCCGCACAGCACCACGAAGGCGATCATGAGGACGAGGAGAAAGCCCGCTCGTGCCGCACGGCGGTTCGCTTTGGCGCGCGAGTCGATCAACAGGGTGGACAGGCCGATGAGGAGAAAAGCGAACGCCGTGTTCGGGGCCATCCGGTTGGGAATCGTCTCCCTGTCGAGCCGCTCTGCGAAGAGTAGCCGATCAATCCTCGCATCCCCGAAGTCGGCATAGGCGGCCAGGCGCAGGACAGCGATGACCACGACCGCGCCGGCGAGGATCCGGTGGAGTCGTCTGTTCTGGGTGTGCTCGGGCAGCGCAAACCATGCCGACGCGGCTGCCAGGAGGAAGGCCACCGCAGTCATCGGGTTCATCGCGACGGTACCCGGAACGACGCTCTTGAGGAAGCGGCTCTCGATGAGCCAGCCGAACAGGACCGCGATCGCCAGAGCGGCCACACACCAGGGCGTCACTCTGGTGAACGCCTCCAGGCGGCGCACGCAAGATTCGGCCGGTGACGGCATGAACATGATTGGGGCCTCCGCGATACCATTTTGAGAATCTGCAACTACCGGGCCGGAAATGATGGGTTGGAAGGTGGTTAGAGGCGGGAGGGGGTGGTGGGAAGGACGGGGGTCTGGTGCTCGGTCGTACGAGTTTACATAATATACCTTATGCGACATCGGGCCGGCCGATGCTTCGAACGCCGCAGCCCAACCATTTTCATTGTCGAACGACTTATCGAGGGGTCGAGGGCGTCTGCACCGAGTCGGCGGCCGAGGCGCCGGTCGCGGCGAGGGGCTCGACCGTCAGCTCGGCGATCTCGCGCCGGGCCTCGGCGGCCACCTCACCTTCCGATTCGAGCTCCAGAATGGCGCGGTGCTGGGCGACCGCCTGCGCGTCCTGACCGGCGGCCTGGTACGCATCCGCAAGCGCCTGATGGATGTGGACCCGGAGCGCGTCGTACTCGGCCTCGTCCAATGCCTCCAGGTACGAAGCGATCGCCTCGGCGTGCTGGCCCAGTCTCAGGTGAGCGGCCCCGAGGAGCTGGCGCGCGCTGATCGCGAACGGCGAGTCGCCGTGCCGGTCGAGGAGCTCGCGGAGCGCGGCGACCGCGGCCTGGTCGTCGCCCGCCTGGTAGAGCGCGTCGGCCAGAAAGAAGCGCGCATCGTCGCCGTAAGAAGTGTCCCCGTAGCTCCCGATGAAGCTCCTGAGGTCGCTCGCGGCCAGCGGATAGTTCCCGGCGAAGTAAGCCTGGCGAGCCTCGAGATACTCTAGGGCCGCGCGCTCCTCGGCGGCCGCGGCCATGCTGCGATAGACGAAGAAAACCGCGACCAGGACCATCAGCCCGACCAGCCCGGCGATCACGTGGGTCCGGTGGGTCTCCGCCCAGTGGGCCCAGTCGAACGTGCCCCGGACGAAGCGGTCGCTTCGTAACTGCTTTTTTGATAACCGCTTGCGACTCATAGCAGACTGGATCCAGGATGGGGTTTGGTGCCCCCGGCGCGATTCGAACGCACGACACGCGGTTTAGGAAACCGCTGCTCTATCCACCTGAGCTACGGGGGCGAAGGAAGTCCGGCCCCGCCCAGGGAAACCGGCGAGGCCTCTCTCCGGATCAATAATCCAGGGATAATGTAACGGCTCGGCGCTCGGCCCGGTATCTTCCCTCCGTGTACGGCGAAGGGCGCGACACGGCCACCGGCAGCCAGACAGGGCCGAAAAGTTTCGGCGCCGTTCTCGTCCTGGCCGGCGGCTCGAGCCGCAGGCTCGGCACCTCCAAGGCGTGGTTGGCGTGGGACGACACGCCGCTCCTGATCCGAATTCTGGAGCGGCTCTCCCCGCTCGCCGAGCGCACGATCGTCGCCGCGCGGCCGGGCCAGGCGCTTCCCGACGGCCGTTTCGAGCGCGTGGACGACGACCTCCCGGGCGCCGGCCCCCTGGCCGCCCTGGCCGCCGGACTCGCGCGGGTCGCCGCCGACGATCCGGCCGCGCGGGTCGCCGTCTCGGCCTGCGACTACCCGTTTGCCGATCCCAACCTCCTGGCCGCGCTGGCCGTTGCTGCGCCCCAGGCCGATGTCGTACTTCCCCGCTGGCAGGGCGAGCTCCACCCGCTGCAGGCGGTGTGGCGGGCCGCGGTCGCGAGTCGCTGCGCGCACGCGCTGGGAGAAGGCACCCGGCGGGTGCGGGACCTCATCGCCCGCCTCGACGGCGTGGTCGTTGACGCGGCCGGCCTGGCAGGGGTGCTGGCGCCCGGGCGCGCGCTCCTCAACCTGAACGATCCGGCCGACCTGGATCGCGCGCGGGAATGGGCGCGGAAGCGATGACGGCCGGAGCGCGGATCAGACGCGTTTTCGCTTCCGGGTCCGGTCGGGAGTCACGGATCTCTCGCCGGGGGGCGCAGCCTCGGTCAGCCAGGCGGACAGAAGGACCTCTACGGCGGGGCTGAAGTCGGCCGTCGAAGCGAGCCGGAGATGGACTTCCGGCGGCGCGCCGGTCGATGGGACGAGCGTGGTCGAAACCCCGTAGCGATAACGGAGGCCGGCCAGCGTGCCCTCGTCAGCGCCGACGAACTGCAGGTCGACCCACGCCGCCCCGGGGAACACCCGCAGCGAACGACCCGGGCCGTCGAACCGCACCCAATCTTCACCGCTCCACGCCTCCTTGCTCCCGGCGGCCAGACAGCGCGCCTCGACCGCCGACAGGAGGCCCGCGGTCACGCTCCCCGTGTGCCGAACGTAGGTCTCGCGGCGGAGGCCGACCTCCGGCGCGACCGGCGGGCGCTCGACCGGCCGGCCCCAGCTCCCGGCGACCCGATCGCTCAGGTAGGTCGGCGCTTTTCCGGCCCCCATCCGACGAACCTCGAACGCGGCGATCTCCCGGCCGCCGGCGGCGAGCCAGTCGACCGCCCGTAGCAAGGCGGGCGGCATCTCCGCCGCCAACAGACCTACGGCGGATCGACCCGCGATCGGCTCCACCCCCCACGCCGCCCGGGTCCACGCTTCCACCGACCACGACTCCCTGGCATCGAACCGCCAGCCGAGCTTGATCGCCTCTACGAGCCGCGCGTCCGCCGATCCCCAATAGGCCGCCAGCGCCTCGTTCCACCGGCCGATCGGCCACTCGGCGCTCGCCTCAGCCAGTTGCAGGACCTCGATCAGGAGCGCGTCCGGTGCGGGTCCAGTCGTGACGCCGAGCAGGATCGGACCGCCGCTGCGCCGCCATCCGAGCACGGTGCGCCACGCCGGATCGCTCTCCGCCAGCACGCGGCCGTCCGCCATGAAGATCACGTCCGGCTCCAGGAAGTCCGGGTGTCGGAGCAGGAGCTGGAAGAGCGTCGCGTCGTCATCCAGCGCGAGCGGATTCAGATCGGCGCTCTGAAACGAGCCGTCGGCCGACCGGTAGGGGCGACCGGTCAAGACGACCCCGGTCCGTCGAAGGTGATCAGGGCGCGAATCGGGTATCCCTCGAGGAGGGCGCGCCCACCGAGGAACCCCAGCTCGACGACGAAGCCCAGCCCGGCGATCGTCCCGCCCAGCGCCTCCGCCAGGCGCACGGCGGCGCGGGTCGTTCCACCCGTGGCGAGCAGGTCGTCGATCACGACGACGCGTTCACCACCGGCCACCGCGTCAGCGTGCATCTCAAGGGTGTTGACCCCGTACTCCAGATCGTACGATTCGCGCCGCGTCTGGAAGGGGAGCTTGCCGAGCTTCCGGATCGGGATCAGGCCGAGCCCCAGCCGGTTCGCGACGGGCGCGGCGAACAGGAACCCGCGCGCGTCGACCCCCGCGATCTTCTGGGCGCCGAGCCCCGCCGCCCACTCGGTGAGCGCATCCAGGGTCCGGTCGAAGAGCAGCGGGTCGAGGAGCACCGGAGTGATGTCCTTGAAGAGGATCCCCGGCTTGGGAAAGTCCGGGATATCCCGGATCGCGCCCCTCAAGCTGGCCTCGAGGGAATCGGCGGTCATCGCGAGCGCCTGGCCGCCGTCCCGAGCGGCGGCAGCACCGCCCGCGGGTCGATCGTACCCTCCTTCCATCGAAGCTCGAAGTGGAGGTGATCACCGGTCGCGTTGCCGGTGTGGCCCACGAGGGCGATGACCTGCCCCCGTCGGACCTTCTCCCCCGGCGTCACCAGGTTCTCTCGATGGTGGGCATAGAGCGAACGTAGCCCCTCCCCGTGATCGACGACGACCCGCAGGCCGTAGGCTCCGCCGTGCCCGCTGTCGGCGACCCGTCCAGCCGCGACCGCGTACACCGGAGTTCCCTCCGGAGCGCGCAGGTCGAGTCCGCCATGGAAACGATCGGCGCCGCCCAACGGATGATGCCGCGAGCCATACACGGAGCTCAGGACCGACGCCCGGTCCAGCGCGAGCGGCCAGACCAGCGAGCCAAGGATCCCCGCCAGACCTGTCGGAGTGGCGACATCGACTCGGGCCGGCGGGGCTGAACGCGAGGGCGACGTCGAGCCCGGCGCATGGCCGTAGACCGGCGCGCACGCGGTCGCGGCCAGACAGAGAAGCGCCGGCGCCGCGAGCCGACGCACCGCCCTCGGGCGATTGCGCCTCATCCCACCACCTGCATTCCCTGATATCTCTCCCGGGTCTCGGGGAGCGGATGGACTTCGACCTGGCGAACGCGCGCGCCCCTCGGTCCCGCCCGAACGCGCCCGATCAGCTCTTCGAGCGCTCCCGCCCGATCCGACTGGAACACAGCCTCCACCGCACCATCCTCCCTGTTGCGTATCGTTCCGTTCACCCCGAGGTCGCTCGCGTTCCGCAGGACGAACCAGCGGAACCCGACGCCCTGAACCCGTCCGTGAACGATGATGCGCCGTGTCTCCAAGGTGATTCTATAATAATATGCAGGACGACATGGTCCGTCCGCTCACACCCGCGCGCGTGCCGTCCGTTTTCCAGCGCGCCTTTCCCGACGGCCAGCTCGTCGTGGTCTCCAACCGGCAGCCTTACGCCCACGCGCGGGAGGAGTCCGGCGAGATCGCTCTCGAGCACCCGGCCGGCGGGCTCGCCCATGCACTCGATCCCGTCCTGCAGGCCCTCGGCGGGACCTGGATCGCCTGGGGCCACGGAAGCGCCGATCGTGAGACCGTCGACGAAGCGGACCGGATCCGGGTCCCGCCGGACGACCCCTCATACACCCTCCGCCGGCTATGGCTCTCCGCCGAGGAGATCGAGAACTATTACCTCGGCTACTCGAATCAGACGCTGTGGCCGCTATGTCACAACATCCTGGCGCACGTGCGGTTCAGGGACCGCTTCTGGAGCGCCTACTGCAAGGTCAATACCAGATTCGGCCGGGCCGTCGTCGAAGAGCTCGGGGAGCGCGGCGGGCTGGTCTGGCTCCACGACTACCACCTGGCGCTGGCGCCGGAAACCGTGCGTGAGCTGCGCCCGGACGTCGCGCTCGCCCACTTCTGGCACATCCCGTGGCCGGCATGGGAAACGTTCCGCGTATGTCCGGAGAAGGTCCCGCTCCTCCAAGGGCTGCTGGCCAACGATCTCCTCGGGTTCCACCTCGAGTCGTTCGCCGACAATTTCGTCGCGGCCTGCGCCAGCGAGCTGGACGCCTTCGTCGATCGTGACAAGAGAGCGGTCGTCTACAGAGGGCACATGACCCATGTCGGCGCCTTCCCGATATCCATCGACGTGCAGCGTTTCGAGGAGATGGCGGCGAGTCCGGAGACCGAAGCGCGGATGGCTCGCATCATCGAGCGATTCGGCCTCGTCGGACAGAAGGTCGGGGTCGGGGTCGACCGACTCGACTACTCCAAGGGAATCCTCGAGCGCCTGGCTGCTCTAAACGCCCTCTTCGCGCGCCACCCCGATCTTCTCGAGCGGTTCACCTTCATCCAGATCGCGGCACCGAGCCGGACCGAGATCCCCGCCTATCAGCATCTCGAGGAGAAGGTCGACCTCAAGATCGAGGAGCTGAACCGGGACCTCAGGACCGAGCGGTGGCAGCCGGTCGTCTACCTCAAGCACCCTCTGCCCCAGGATGAGCTGACCGCCTTCTATCGGCTCGCGGACCTGGTCGTCATCAGCTCCGTTCAGGACGGAATGAACCTGGTCGTGAAGGAGTTCGTCGCCAGCCAGGGCGACGATCCGGGAGCCGTGTGCCTCAGCGAATTCGCCGGCGCGGCCGACGAGCTCGGGCACTCGATCCCCGTGAACCCGTACTACACCGAGGGCTTCGCAGACGATCTGTGGCGCGCGCTCAACCTGTCGATCGAAGATCGGCGGCGGCACATGGAAGCGATGAAAACCGGCCTCAGCGAGAACACGATCTACACCTGGATGGCCGACTTCCTCAAAGCGGCCGGCGCCGTGCGCGCGGAGGCGACCGCCGAATTCGACCGGTGAGGGAAAGACCTGCACCGCTGCTGGAGCACATGGGCGCCATCGGGGCGCGGTTGGCCGGGCAGGAGCCCGTCCTGGTGGCGCTCGATTTCGACGGCACGCTGACCGAGATCGTCGACGATCCGACTGCGCCATCGCTGACGGCCGGACAGCGCGACGTCCTCACGCGCCTCCCCGGCCCGGCCCGCCGATTGGCGATCGTCAGCGGCCGCGCGCTTGGCGATATCCGGACCCGGGTCGGGATACGTGACGCCATCTACGTCGGCAACCACGGACTCGAGATCGAGGGACCCGGCATCGAGCCCGCCTGGCGCCCCGACCCCTCTCTTCCCTCCCGCCTGGCCATGCTGCTCTCCTCCCTGCCAACGGATGGGGTGGCGCAGGTCGAAAACAAGAACCGAACCGCCACGCTGCACGTCCGACCGCGCGACGACCACGAGCGCCACGCGGCTCTGGGAACGGCGATCCGCCGAAGGGTCGAAGCGGCGGGGTTCGTCCTGCGGCCCGGCAAGGCCTCCTGGGAGATCCGGCCCAGGGGGGCTCCCGACAAGGGCGTCGTGCTCCTCGATCTCATCGCTTCGATTCCCGGCGCGAGCGCCCGCCACACGGTGTACATCGGTGACGACACGACCGACGAAGATGCGTTTCGTGCGCTGTCCGAAGGGTTGACCGTGCGGGTCGGCCCCACAGTCCGGGGCACGGCGGCCCATTACTCCCTCCCCTCTCCGTCGGCGGTCTACGAGTTCCTCGAGCGCCTGATCGCCGGCTGACGCCCCACCGGCTCTTGCTCTCACGGCGCGACGCCCCCTATAGTTGAGCAGCCTCACAATTTCCTGACCTTTTGCCGGTTCCTGAGCTTTTGCGGGCACGACGTGACGTCCAATCGATCGGGGAGGTGTATGGGCATTGATCGTACTCTAGGCTGCGTTGCCAGTTGTCTCGCCGCCGCGATCCTCGCCGCCGGGGGGTTTGCCGCTCCGGTCCTCGCGCAGGGATCGGGTCGCATCATCGGCACCGTCTCGGATGCGGACACCAATGAGGGGATCGCCAACGTACAGGTTTCGGTCGAAGGGTCGGGCCTCGGGGCCGTGACCGGCCAGCGCGGCACCTTCACGATCGCCAACGTCCCGGCCGGCCGGCAGACGCTGGTCTTCAACATCCTCGGCTATGACGCCGAGCACGAGACGGTCACGGTCGACCACGGGCAGACGACGACCGCCGACGTGGCTCTCGTGGAGGGCTTCCTCGAGATGGGTGCGATCACCGTGATCGGCGCTTCGCGGAGCCCCTCCAGAATCGTCGACGCGCCGGCGGCAGTCGCCGTCGTGAGCGGCGAGGAGCTTCAGCGCAAGGCGGCCCATGGTCAGCTTCCGAAGCTCTTCGCCGACAAACCCGGCATCGACGTGGTTCAGAGCGGCATTCAGGATTTCAACATCAACGCCCGCGGCTACAACTCCTCGCTCAACCGCCGAGTGCTCGTCCTTCAGGACGGCATCGACCGATCGCTCGGCTTCCTCCAGGCGCAGGAGTGGACGGCGCTCTCGATGCCGCTCGACGATCTGGGCCGCCTGGACTTCATCCGCGGGCCGGGATCGGCTCTCTACGGCGCGAACGCGTTCAGCGGGGTCCTCAACATCACTACCCCCTCGCCCGGCGACATCATCGGAACCAAGGTGGCGCTCGCCGGCGGGCAGCGGGAGTCCGGGCGCTTTGATATCCGTCATGCCGGCGTGACGGTGAACGGCCGTTGGGGCTACAAGGGCAACGTCGGCTATTCGTCGGTCGGCAATACGTTCTCCGAATCCCGCACGCGAGTCGACGCGGTCGGAGCCTGCCCGGCTCCGCAACAAGCATGCGCGTTCGAGTACGGACCGCTGCCGGTCGAAGCCGCCCCCATCGACGAGGACGCGGTGACTTCCCTCTACGGGAGCGCGCGGGTCGATCGGAACTTCAGCGACGGATCGGTCTGGACCCTGGAGGGCGGCATGACCCACACCGAGAACGAGATCTTCGTGACCGGCATCGGCCGCGTGCAGGTCAACGGCGCCGACCGACCGTGGGCCCGAACCCAGTACGGGGCCGACCGCTGGACCGCCATGGCCTGGTACAGCGGGCGGCGAAGCGACGATGCGGGCGAGGACGGTGACAATCAGACCTCGCTCCAGTCCGGGGCCGAGCTGCGTGAGAAATCGGACATCTATCACGCCGAGATCCAGACCAACTGGGCGTCGAACGACGGTCGCTTCCTGCTCGTCGGCGGCGCGTCCAACCGGTGGTACGCGGTGGATACGGACGGGTCCCTCATGGAGGAGAAGCACGACGACACGATCACGAGCCTCTTCGGCCAGGCCGAGTACCAGTTCCATCCCCTGTGGAATACTCTCTTCGCCCTGCGCTACGATCGCTTCACCGTGAACGACGCCGAGGAGATCGCTCCCAAGGCGGCGCTCGTCTTCAGTCCCAGTCCGGACCACTCGCTCCGCTTCACCTTCAACCGTGCGTATCAGGTCCCGAACTACTCCGAGTTGTTCCTGAGCGTCGCCGCGGGCCCCGTCGTTCCGCTCGACCAGGTCGAGCTCGGGCTGGAGGCTCAGATCGCCCAGCAGACGGGCCAGCAGATCGACCTGCCGCTCAACTTCGGCCCGACGCCGATACGGGCGCGCGGGAATGACGACCTGCAAGTCGAGGAGCTGGCCGGGTTCGAGGTGGGCTACAAGGGCGTCCTGGTCGATGGGCGGCTGTTCGCGACGGTAGACGTCTACAGCAATGAGATCGACGACTTCGTGACCGACCTCCTGCCGCGCGTCAACGCCGATTTCCGGCCCTTCGAGCTGCCGCTGGCGTTCCAAAGCCCACAGCTGGCACCGTTCGGGCCGCTGGTGATCGCGGCGCTCCAGAGCAACCCCCAGCTCCAGGCGATCTTCCCGCTGCTCTCGATCCTTCCCGACGGCAGCCTGGAGTACGTCGTCTCCTATGCGAACGCGGGCGAGGTCAGCGAGCAGGGAGTCGAGATGGGGCTTACGTTCCTGCTCGCTCCGAGCTGGGAGCTGAGCGCGAACTACACGTACTTCGACTTCGAGATCCAAGACACCCGCACCGATCCGCCGGGCAACGAGGTCCCCGAGGAGGAGCTCCTCCCCAACACCCCCAAGCACAAAGGGAACCTGGGGATCGTGTACAACGAACCCGAGCGGTTCCATGCCGGGATCGATCTCCACGTGCAGGAGGCTTTCGACTGGGCGGCCGGCGTCTTCGCCGGCCGTGTGCCGGGCTACGCGACCGTCAGCCTCACCGGCGGCTGGCAGGTGACCGACAACGCCCGGCTGAACCTCGTCTGGACGAACGTCCTGAACAAGGAGCATTTCCAGCTCTACGGCGGCTCGGTGCTCGGCAGCCGGGCGATCGGCGGGCTGACCTTCACGTTCTGAGAGGTCGCCCGTGCATCGCGGGGGGGTCACGAAAATGCGCGCGGTGTCTCTAGCCCCGCGCGCTCTCCTCGTGGTCGGGGAGACAGGATTTGAACCTGCGACCCCTACGTCCCGAACGTAGTGCTCTACCGGGCTGAGCTACTCCCCGACTCTGACTCTTTATCGGTCGCTGAAAACGGGCGATTTCTGCGTTGGGCTTCTTATCAAGCTACCTTCGCCGAAGATCGGCGGCAACGAAATGCGAAGGGGCCGGGCGGAAGCCCGGCCCCTCGCTGCTGCGCCCGTGAAGCGAGCGCGGTTACTTCTTCTTGCGCTTGGCCGGCTTCTTCGACTTCGCCGGCTTCTTGGCTGCCTTCTTCTTGGTAGCCACGTTTCCTCCTCCTGAAGAAAGTCCCGGTCTGTGAGACTGCGATCGATGTCCATTATAGAGAAATCCCAGCGTTTGTAAATACCTTCTCATCCGATCGTCACCGTCCGGCCTCAACCCGCGCCCCGCAAGATCTCCTCCCACTCGCGGAGATCCTGGATGGCGCGGTGGTTCGTCAAGTCGAGATGGATCGGCGTGATCGAGATGCACCCGTCCTCGACCGCCAGGTAGTCCGAATCTTCCGGTCCCTCCCAGGTCGGGTCCCCGCCGCCGATCCAGTAGTAGGTCTTTCCGTGCGGGTCCTTGTCGGTGACGACGGGGTCCACGTAGACGCGCTTTCCGAGAGACGTGATCCGGGTCTCCGTCACCGTGGCCGGCTCCCGGTCGGGCAGGTTGACGTTGAGGAGGGTGTCGGAGGGAAAGAGCTTCTGGGTTGGGGTCTCCACGATGTTCCGGACGAGGCGCTGCACGATCGGCTCGTAGCCCTCGAGCCAGTGCTCGTCGCCGCGGACGAGCGAGATCGCGACCGACGGGATCCCCAGCATCGTGCCCTCCATCGCGGCGGAGACCGTTCCCGAGTACGAGACGTCCTCGCCCATGTTGCCACCGTGATTGATCCCGCTGAAGACGTAGTCGGGCCTCCGGTCCAGGATCGCGTTCACCGCCAGCATCACGCAGTCGGTCGGGGTCCCGTCGACGTGGAACCGCTCATCGGCGGTCTGCCGCACGCGGAGCGGGCGATGGAGCGTGAGCGAGTGGCTGGTGGCTGATTGCTCGCGGTCGGGGGCCACGACGACGACCTCCCCGATCTCCGCCAGCGCGCGGGCGAGCGAACGGATGCCGCGCGCCAGGTAGCCGTCGTCGTTGGTTACCAGGAAGAGCATGGAGCGGACGAGTCTAGGAACGGCCCCGCGGCCGGGCAACCGATCGAGCTCGCCGGCTACCGACCGCCACAGTCCTCCCGAAGCGGCTCCAGTAGGACGTCGAAGATCCCGCCGCAGATGGCGGGGCTCCAGCCGAGGTCGTCCTCGGTCAGGTCGACGCGGACGACCCGGGGCCGGCCGTTCCGGAGGGTTTCGACCGCCTCGGAGATGACCTGGGCCTCGCCGCAACCGCCGCCGATCGTGCCGACGGCGCCCTCGGCCGGGTCGATCACCATCCGGCTCCCGACGCCTCGCGGCGTCGAGCCCTTCGCCCGCACGATCGTGGCCAGGACGACCGGGCGGCCGGCGTCGGCCGCCTCGACGAGCGCCTCCAGCGCGCGGCGAGCCTCGCTCACGGCGCGACCCCGCTCGCCGCCGGCGATGAAGCCATTCCATCCCTCAGCGCCTTCACGTAGCGCACGACGTTGGTGCGCTCCCGGAGCGGCTCGCCCGTTCCGCCGCGCGACGCCAGGACCAGCTCGGCCGCGATCGCGACCGCGATCTCGGCCGGGGTCTCGGCGCCGATATCGAGCCCCAGCGGCGCATGGATCCGCGCCAGCCACTCGGCGCTGAAGCCCTCGCGGGCGAGCTGCTCGAACGCCGCCCGGATCCGGCGGCGGCTCCCGATCATGCCCAGGTAGGCTGGGTCCGCGCCCATGCGGGCGAGCGAGCGCGCGCAGTCGTAGTCGTACCGGTGCCCGCGCGTGACGAGAACGATGTGGGTCCGGGGCGTGATCGGGATGCCGGCGAACGGGTCGTCGAAATCGGCGACCACGACGCGATCGGCCTCCGGGAAACGCTCGCGCCGCGCGAAGTCCGGTCGGTCGTCGACGACGGTGACGCGGAAGTCGAGGAGCTTTCCGAGCCGGCTCAGGGGCTGGGCGATGTGCCCCGCGCCCACGATCACGAGATCGGGCGGGGGCAGGACGCGCTCGACGTAGAGCTCGACCCCGTCGCCGGCGAGGGTCATGCAGCCGGGCGCAGTCGGCGCTTCCCGGAGGGCCCGCTCGGCCGCCGCGGTGAGCCGGGGATCTCCCAGGTCGCCGTGCAGCCGCTCGCCGTCCAACGCGATCCGTCGACCCAGGAGTGGTGACCCCGTGGGGGCCACGACGACCCCCAGCACGACCTCCTGCCCCCCGTTCAGGGCCGAAAGCGCGAGGCGCGCGGCCTCGCGGAGGCCGAACAGGGTCACGGCTCCGCCACGTGGGGGGGCTTCTTCACCTCGCGCTCGTACTCCTCCGGCG
>DATLFH010000077.1:0-10001 GCA_035524965.1 Gemmatimonadota bacterium
CGCCGGTGGCGGGATCGCGCTCGAAGACGTATGCGGCGCCGCGACCGCTGTCGGCCCAGAAGGCGCCGACGATCAGCCGTTCGCCCGCCAGATCGAGCGCGGCTCCGAACCGGTCGCCCGGGATCCCGTCCGAGGCGGTCAGCCGGGCCGCCTCGACCCATGACCCATCGTTCTGTCGATACACGTAGACGGCCCCCGGCGTCATGTCGGTCATCGGTTCGCCGAAGAAGACCTCATCGCCGTGAACCGCGGCGGTGGTGCCGAACGACTGAGCGGCCGCGGGAACCGCCGCCGCGAAGCAGAAGGCGGAGAAGCCGATGGCGAAGAAAGCGAAGAGAAGCGTTCTCATGCGCGACCTTTCGGAAGAGACGCAGAAGCGGAAAAAACCCTCAGTATGACGGCAGCGAGGCCGGGTCGTTCAAGATACCCGCGTCGTTCAGGATACCCGCCGGCGCCGCGCCGCGTTCCGCCGCGCAGTATTCTGCCGGGCCGCATTCCGGCGGTCCGCGTTCCGCGGACGCTGGAGCCCATAATGCGCCGGTGTTAGACTACGTGATTCGCCGATCATGAAGCTGACGCTGACGATCCTGCTGATCGCCTTCCCTCTCCTCGCCGCCTACCGGCCGCTCCACGGCCAGCAGCCCGCCGGCGCGTTCGACGCCGTCGTCGACGAGTTTTTCGAGCGCTACTTCGAGTTCTATCCGACCGCCGCCGCCGGCGCCGGCCTCCACGAGTACGACGCTCGGCTAGGGGCAAGGGACGCCGGGGCGATCGAGGCATGGATCCTGGAGCTGCGCGGGATGGAGGAGCGATTCGCGTCCCTGGAGGGCGCCCCGCTCACCCCCGACCAGGCGCTCGACCGCGACCTTATCCTGCGTGAGATCCGGGGCGATCTGTTCTGGCTCGAGGACGTCGAGACGTGGCGCAGGGATCCACGCTATTACGCCGGCCAGATGGACATGACGCTGCTCCTGCTCCTCGACTATGCCCCGCTCGCGGAACGAATGGCCAGCGTCGTCAGCCGGCTCGAGCAGTTCCCGGCGCTGATCGCGGCCGCCCGGGCCAACGTGCAGGAGCCGCCGGCACCGTTCGTCGAGACCGCGCTCATCACCTACCGGGGCTGGCCCCGCTTCCTCGAGAACGACCTGACCGAGGCCCTCGCGGCGGTCGCGGATCCCGACCTCCAGGCGCGCTTCCGGGCGGCGCGCGACGGCGCTGCGGCCGCGGTCCGCGCCTACGCCGCGCACCTGGAGTCCGAAGTCCTGCCGTCGGCCGATGGCGAGTTCGCCCTGGGACCGGCACGCTACCGGCGCATGAACGCGCTCCTGGCCGGGGTCGACCTTCCGATCGACCGGCTGAAGGCGATCGCCGAGACCGAGCTCGAGCGGCTCCAGACGGTGGCCGACTCGCTGGCCGGGGTGATCGCGCCGGGTGCGCCGGCCGCGGAGCGGGTGTCGATCGCGTTCGACTCCCTCGCCACGGATCGACCGCAGCCGGATGAGATCGTCGAGACCGCCGCCCGCGTGATCGAAAGGCTCCGGTCGTTCACCGCCGATTCCGAGATCGGCACGGTCCTCCCGGGGGAAGTCCAGGTTCGAGAGATCCCACCGTTCGCCCGCACCAACTTCGCCTACATCTGGATTCCCGGACCCTTCGAGGAGGAAGTCAACACCGGCTTCTATTTCATCCAACCGGTCGAGGAGCAGTGGTCGGAGGAGATCGTGCAGCAGTATCTGTCGCGAAACAACGACTGGGCGATTCTCAACGTCAGCGACCACGAGGCGTACCCGGGACACTACCATCACTTCAACCACGTGAACCGCGCGCCGACCACGACCCAGCGCCTGCTGACCGCCTACGTCACCACCGAGGGGTGGGCGCATTACGTCGAGGAGATGAGCTGGCGCGAGGGACTGGCGGGGGGCGATCCGAAGCTCGGGATGGCGGCCGTGCAGGATGCGCTCCTCAGGGTCGTGCGGTTTCTTTCCTCGATCGGGCTCCACACCGAAGGGATGAGCGTGGACGAAGCGGAGCAGATGTTCGCGACGGTCGCCTATCAGGACTCGGTCAACGCCCGCCAGCAGGCGCTGCGGGGGACGTACGACCCCGAGTACCTCAACTATACGCTCGGCAAGCTGATGATCCATCGGCTGAGGGAGGAGGCGCGGGCGGCCGCCGAGGCGCGCGGGGAAGCCTTCGACCTGACCGCCTTCCATGACGACTTCATGAGCCACGGGGCGCCGCCGGTGACCTGGATCGGTCGCCGGATGCTGGGGGATCCCGATTGGACTCCGTTCGAAGCCGAAACCGCGGCTTCCCCGGAGGGCGGCCACCGATGACCGTACCCGCGCGATCGCGCCCCGCCCCCGGCGGCGCCGCCGTGGCCGATCCACCCACCGGGCGGCGGATGCGGGCCGCGGTCCTGCGGCGGCATGGAGGCCCCGAGGCGCTCGAGATCGGCGAGCTGCCGGTGCCCCAGCCCGGTCCCGGCCAAGTCCGCGTCCGGGTCGTCGCGGCGGCGCTCAACCACCTCGATCTCTTCGTCCGGCGGGGTATCCCGGGTGTCGAGCTGCCGATGCCTCACGTCCCGGGAGCCGACGGCGCGGGCGTGATCGAGGCGGTCGGCGAAGAGGTCGAGGGTTTCTCGCCTGGGGACGAGGTGCTGCTTCAGCCCGGCCTCTTCTGCGGGCGCTGCGAGTTCTGCCGGCAGGGCGAGGAGTCGCTCTGCGTTCGCTACCGGCTCCTGGGCGAGCACGTCCACGGCACGCTGGCCGAAACTGTCGTCGTGCCCGCCGCCAACGTCTACGCCAAGCCGCGCGGCCTGTCGTGGACGGCGGCGGCCGCCTTCCCGCTCGCCTACCAGACCGCCTGGCGGCTGGTGATCACGGCCGGCCGGCTCCGCGCCGGCGAGAGCGTGCTGATCCACGGGGTCGGGGGCGGGGTGGCGTGCGCCGCGCTCCAGATCGCCCGCTACGCGGGCGCCTACGTCTACGCGACGTCGTCGAGCCGGGCGAAGCTCGATCGCGCGATTCGTCTCGGCGCCGACGTGGCGATCGACTACACGCTGGAAGACATACCCGCCAGGATCCGCGAGCTGACCGGCAAGCGCGGCGTCGACCTGGTGGTGGACAACGTCGGCCAGGCGACGTGGCGCGACTCGATCGAGTGCGCCCGGAGGGGCGGACGGATCGCGACCTGTGGCGCCACCACCGGAAACGAAGTGGTCACGCCGATCCACCGCGTCTACTGGAAGCAGCTTTCGATCCACGGCTCCACGATGGCGAACCGCCGCGAATTCGCGACTGTCGCGCGGCTCGTGACGGGCGGTCGCATCGCGCCGGTCATCGATCGGACGTACACGCTCGAGGAAGTCCCGGCCGCGTTCGCCCGTCTCGAAGACGCCGCGCAGTTCGGCAAGATCGTCGTCCTCGTCGATCCCTCGACGGCGGACCAGTGACGGCCGACAACTCCTTCGACATCGTCTCGCAGGTCGACCGCCAGGAGGTCAAGAACGCCCTCCAGCAGGCGATGAAGGAGGTCCGCACGCGGTTCGACTTCAAAGCGTCGAAGGCGATGATCGAGGAATCGGGGCCGGACCTTGTCCTGTCGGCGGAGGACGAGGGGCGGCTCAAGGCGCTCAAGCAGATCCTCGAAGAGAAGCTCGCGCGCCGGGGCGTATCGCTGAAGGCGCTTTCGTACGGCAAGCTGGAGCAGGCGCTCGGCGGCACCGTGCGCCAGACGGCCGCGCTCCAATCGGGGCTCTCGAGCGAGCAGGCGAAGGACGTGGTCAAGCGGATCAAAGGATCCAGGCTCAAGGTCCAGGCCGCGATCCAGGGCGATCAGGTGCGCGTCAGCGGCAAGAAGAAAGACGACCTCCAGGCGGTGATCGCACTACTCAGGGAGTCGGATCTGCCGTTCGACTGGAAGTCGGCCAACTACCGTTGAGCGGCCGCCTGCCGCCGATGCGCCGTCTGCCGTCGCGGGGCCGCCCGCGGCCGTTCTCCCTCCTCCTCCCTCTCGCCGGGGCAGGCCTCCTCGTTGTCGCGGGGTTTCCCGCCTGCGGCGGCGACGGCAAGCCGGCGACCGACGCGGACGCTCCCGTCGAAACGCTCGGCGACACGCTGTCCCTGATCGAGCAGCAGGCCTTCTCGGTCGACCTGGACCGCTACCCGGAGATGGGGGACGGAAGGCTGGACACGGTGGACATGCTGGGCGAAGCGGACGGCGCATCCTGGCACGTCCAGGCGGTCAACTACACGGACCGCTACGTGGCGATGACCTATGCCACCTGGTACACGGGCCCCGACAGCGTGGTGCTCCTCGCCGTCGATGGCCCGCCGCATCTGGAGGACGACCGCGGGAACGTCTACCGCGGAATCCTGATCCCCGATAACCCCCGGTTCAAGGTCCAGAGCGGGACGACCGCCGTCGGCGTCTACGTCTTCCAGCCGGCCGTGAACCCCGCGGCGGACTCTCTCACCTTGTTCGTCAACGACTCCACCGCCCCGGTGCTCCGGGTCGGCCCGTTCGGAGTGCGGCACGACGCGACCGGTTCCCTCTCTCCGGTCGATCGCGCGGCGGACGGGCGCGCCATCGAGATCGAGGCCGGCGACTGATCGGGCCGGCCGCGGCGGGTTCAAGCCGCCCGCGGCGGGTTCAGGCCGCCCGCCGCCGAAGGTCTCCGGGCAGCGTGTGCCCCTCCGAGCGGGCGATGTAGGTCGCCGCGGTGAGGTCGCCCACGACGTTCAGCGTGGTCCGGCACATGTCCAGGATCCGATCGACGCCAATGATGATCGCGATGAGGGCCGGATTGACGCCCACGGTCGCCAGCACGACGATGATGAAGGGGATCGAGCCCGACGGCACGCCGGCGGTTCCGATCCCGCCCAGGATGGCGAGGTAGAGGACCATGAGCTGGGTGCCGAACCCGAGGTCGACTCCCGCGAGCTGGGCCAGGAACAGGACGGTCACTCCCTCATAGAGGGCCGTCCCGTTCTGGTTCGCGGTCGCGCCGACCGTCAGCACGAAGCTGCTGATCCCCCGCGGAATCTTCAGGTTCTCCTCGGCGACCCGCAGCGCGGTCGGAAGGGTCGCGTTCGAGGAGGAGGTCGAGAACGCCGTCAAGGCCGCCGTCTTGCTGCGCCGGAAGAACTCGCTCGGCGACATCCGCGACAGGATGGCGACCGACGCCGAGTAGACGACGAACATGTGGATCGCGAGACCCAGGAGAACGGTCGCGACGAACCAGACAAGCGTGAAGAGCACGTCGAGTCCGAAACGCGCGGTGTTGGTGAAGAGGAGGCACGCGACCGCGTACGGCGCGATCCGCATAATCAGATCGATCACCTTCGCCGAAACGGCATACACGGCTTCGAGGAAAGCCAGCAGCGGTCGGACGAGCGCTTCGCGGACCAGCGTCGCGGCCACGCCGAGCGCGAGGGCGAAGAACATGAGATGCAGCATGTTGGGCAGATCGCCGGCCAGCGACGCGATCGGGTTCGACGGGACGATCGTCTCGACGACCATCATGAGGACCGAATCGTCCGCACGTTCGTCAATCCCCGCGGCCTCGACCCGGAGGGCGGCCTCGGAGCCGTAGCGCTCCTGGAGCTCGGCCGCCGTCTCCGCCGGGATCCGCTCGCCCGGTCGAATGACATTGGCGAGCCCGAGCCCGATCACGACCGAGAGCGCCGAGAAGAAGACCGTATAGGCGAGGGTCTTGAGACCCACCCGTCCCAGCTTGCCGACGTCTCCCAGCCCGGCGACGCCGATGACGAGCGAGGAGAAGACGAGGGGGCCGACGATCATGAGGAGGAGACGCAGGAAGAGCGATCCGACCGGCTCGGTCACCTGAAGGACGATCCATTCCACGCGCGGATCGTCGGCGCCGAACAGGGCGTTGATGCCGACGCCCGCCGATCCCCCGATCGCGAGCCCCAGGAGGATCCGGGTATGGAGCGGCATCCCCCGCGGTTTGTCGGGGGTCATGTCGTCGAGATCGGTGGTGAGCTCTTTCTCCAGGGCGTCCGGATCGCGGTCGGCCGTCATCGTCCGTCTCGCTCTCTCGCGAACTCACGGTAGAAGTGGGCCGCGGCGAGGATGCCGTGCTGGAAGTTGTGCAGGTCCAGATTCTCGTCGGGCGCGTGGGCGTTCTCGTCGGGCAGGCCGAAGCCCATCAGGATCGAGGTCAGCCCGAGGATGCTCTGGAAGCTGACCGTGACCGGGATCGAGCCGCCTTCGCGGGTGAACACGGGCTCGGCCCCGAATCCGAGGGCGAGCGCTCGCTTGGCGGCCCGGTTGGCGGGGTGATCGAGCGGCGCCTGGTAGGGGCGCGCGTCGTGGAGCGAGTCGACGCGCACGGTCACGCCGGGGGGCGCCGCGCGCTCGACGTGGCGGGTGAAGAGCTCCGCGATCTCGTCCGGCTCCTGGTCCGGAACGAGCCGCATCGAGACCTTGGCCGAGGCCTCGGCCGGAAGCACAGTCTTGGCGCCCTTGCCGGTAAAGCCCGAGAGCATCCCGTTGATGTCGAGCGTCGGCCGCGCCCAGACCCGCTCGAGCGTCGTGAACCCCGCCTCGCCGACCAGCTCGGGGACGCCCAGCGAGCACATGTACTCTGACTCGTCGAACGGAAGCTTGCGGAACTCCTCGCGCTCCTCTACCGAAAGCGGCCGGACCTTGTCGTAGAACCCCTTGATCGCGACGTGGCTCTCGTGGTCCTTGAGGCCGGCGAGGATGCGCGCCAGGGCCTGGGCGGGGTTGGCGACCGCGCCGCCGAAAGAACCCGAATGGAGATCCGTGTTCGCGCCCGTGACGTGGATCTCCATGTAGCACAGACCGCGCAGGCCGTAGCAGAGGGACGGCACCCCGCGCGCGAACATCGGGCTGTCCGAGATGAGAACGACATCCGCCGCCAGTCGGTCGCGGTTCGTCTCGATGAACGGCTCCAGATGGGCCGAGCCGATCTCCTCCTCCCCTTCGAGAAGGACCTTCACGTTGCACGGGAGGCCCCCGCTCGCGGCGAAGTGGGCCTCCCAGGCCTTCCAGTGCGCGAAGACCTGCCCCTTGTCGTCGGCGGAGCCGCGGCCGTAGATCCGGCCATCGCGCACGGTCGCTTCGAACGGGGGCGAGGACCACAGCTCGACCGGATCGACCGGCTGCACGTCGTAGTGGCCGTAGAAGAGGACGGTCGGGGCCTCCGGCGCCCCCGTCCACTCGGCGTAGACGACCGGGTGGCCGGGCGTCTCGATCAGCTCCGTCGCCGGAAACCCGACCCTGGCCAGCGCGTCGCGGCAGTAGGTGGCGCATCTCCGGCAGTCGGCCGCGTGGGCGGGGTCGTTCGAGACGCTGGGGATCGCGATAAAGCGGGCCAGCTCCTCGACATAACCGTCCCGGCGCGATTCGATGTGACGGAGCACCGCATCCATGGGCGCGAGAACATCCCGTCCGCACCTGGGAGGCGCAAGCCCGCCGGATAGACGCAAGCCCGCCGGGCGGGCGCGGCTACGACAGCCGGCCCTCATTGCCCCGAGCAGCAAAAGTGCGGAAGCTTTCGACCCAGGTGACAGGCGGAGAGCCATCCATGGCCGGGATCACGCGCGCATGGCAAGGCGACACCATACCTCGCGGGCCGGCGGGCGGTGAACCCGCGCAGGGTGATTCAGCGCAGGGTGATCCCGCGCGCGGCGATTCCGCGCGCAGTCGCCATCGCCCGCGCCTCGATCGCGTCACCCGGCTGCACGGTTGGTGGTACCCGCCGCGCGTCCTCGAGCCCGAGGTCATGGACGGCGGTGAGGAGGCGGCCGCCTACATCGGCTCGGCGGCCCAGGCCCACCTGGCGCGCCTCGACGCGGGGTGGGCCGAGCGGATCCTGGCCGCCGGACCGCGCGGGCCGGCCCGCGTCCTCGACGTGGGGACGGGCGGGGCGCAGATCCCGGCCCTCCTCGCCGGCCGTCGTCCCGAGTGGCGGATCTGGGCGGTCGACCGGTCGGGCGCGATGCTCCGCGAGGGCCAGGGTGACCTCAGCCGGAAGGCGGCTGCTGCACGGCTCCGGGCGCGGCCGTTTCGGCTATCGCTCGCGGAGGCCGATGCCCGGCAGCTCCCGTTTGCCGAGGACGCCTTCGACCTCGTCGTCTCGAACTCGCTCCTCCACCATCTCGCCGATCCGACCGCCGTGCTGGACGAGATCGCGCGGGTCGTGCGTCCCGGCGGGCGCGTCCTCCTTCGCGATCTCCGCCGTCCACCGCGCCTCACGTTCGACCCCCACGTCGCCTGGCACGGCCGCCATTACGGGGGCGTGATGCGGCGACTCTACGAGGCTTCGGTGGCGGCGGCGTTCACGCCGGCCGAGATCGAGATCATCCTGCGCCACACGGGCCTCGCGGGCACCGTGGTCCACGCGGAGGGGCCGTACCTCGTCGTCCAGGCCGGCCCCCGTTTTCGGGGCTCAGCCATGGTGCGGTGAACGGGATGTCCGGCTACCTTTCCGACATGCGCTCGCTCGCTCCGCTGGCCGCGGTGCTCGCCGCCGTGATGGTCAGCGGCTGCGGTGAAGCCGTCACCGACCCGCTCCGGGACGCCTTCCGGAGCGACCCCGCTCCCGTCCTCGGCACCTGGGTCACCCCCGACTTCGGCGCCGTCCCGCCAAAGCTCTACGAGGCCCGAATCGAGCGCGGGGCCGGCGTGCTGTTCGGCCAGTTCGAGTTTCCGCTCCACGGACGTGGCCAGGCGGTCCCGTTCGGCGATGCGATCTGGAACGGCTCGGCCCTCGTCTTCCTGAGTCATTTCGACTTCGGGTTCCTGCTGGCCGACTCGACGGTAACGTGGGCCGCCGAGCTCATGCCGGGGCGCGGCGCGCGGGGGGATCCTTCTTGGATCCCGACCCGACTCCTCCTGACCGCCTCGACGATCGACGGCCCCGCCTTCCAGTGGGTCTACTCCCGGCGGGAGGACTTCCTCTTCCAGCACCCCGACTTTCCCGATGTTTCCGCGGGACGGGCTTCGGTGCCGCATGCGATCCGGAAGGGGATCTCGAGGAGCCGGAAGAGCGCGAACCCGACCGCGCCCGCGACCGCGATGTAGACCGGCCACGGTCCGAACCAGTCGAGGAGGGTCGGCTCGGCGGGCTTCCGCGACAGGTAGAGGAAGTTGCTTCCCGTGACGGCGTTGACGACGGCCACGATGGCGGCGTAGGCGAGCGTCAGCAGGAAGACCCGGATCGATGAGCCGCGCCGCGGACGCATCCCGCAACCGAACGTCAGGATCAGGGCCGACACGACGACCAGCCCGTGAAGGGTGAAGTAGGCGATCCAGCGCGGATCCGGGAAGCCGCCCGCCACGTCGGGGGTGATCATCGCCAGCGTGGTCCCCGCGAGCGCCCAGTACCAGAGGACCTCGTAGGCCAGCGCCTGGCGGGTGACGAGCGCGGCGGCGGCCACGAAGATCGCCAGGTCGCACAGGTGGAACGGCAGGAAGTCCCAGACCGACAGCCGGCCCGTCCGCCACTCCGTAGCCAGGTAGACCGCGACGAGCGCAAGGAGGAGCGCCGCCAGGCCGAGCCGGACCGCCCGCGCCAGGCGCCCGCCGGCGCGGTGGCGGAGGGCCAGCGAGAGCGAAGCGGCGACACCCGCGGTGAGGGCGAGGACGGCGACGCGCTCGGCCGGCGCTCAGGCCTCCTTCAGCGTCCGCGCCAGGTACGCCTTCAGCCGGCGCCAGGCATCCAGCGCCGGCTCCAACCGCGTCTCCGGATCCTGTTCGACCCAGAGCCAGAAGCCGTGTCCGACCTCGTCGTAGACGTGGACGTCATTGGGGACGCCGGCTTCGCTCAGTGCGGCCACGAACCGCGCCACCTCTTCCGGCGGGATCCCCGAGTCCTCCTCTCCGAACGTGCCGTAGATCGGGTGGTCGAGCGCGGCCAGCGAGTCGGGGTCGGTGACGAGCGAGCCGTAGAAGATCGCCGTGCCCTCGTGGCGCTCGCCCCCCAGGGCGTAGCTGAGCGCGACCCC
>DATLFH010000078.1:0-61367 GCA_035524965.1 Gemmatimonadota bacterium
CGCGCGCGGAACGTGCGGCAGCCCGCCAGGATCTCCGCCACGGGGCGCGTGGCGGCCAGCGGCCAGAACGGCTCGCCCGGCGGATCGCACAGGATCAACGGGGGCGGCTCGGTACGCGGGGCGGCGCCCCGCCGGGGGGCCGCGGTCACGGCTCCGCGCGGACCGCCGTCTGCACCGCCCAGGCCTCGGTGAACCCGAGGCCGACGAGCACCCCCCGCAACCGCTCCGCCTCCTCTCGACTCGGGAAATCGCCCACCCGGACCTTGTACCAGCCGTCCTGCCACTCGATATGGACCGTCTCGCCGGGCAGGCGCTCCTGGAGCGGCCCGGCGACCTCGGCCGCCGCCGGCCGGTCGCGCGCGGCGAAGACCTGCACCCGCCAGCCGGCGATCCGCGCGCCGTCTTCGGGCGCGGGATCGACGGGAGTGAGGTCCACGGGAGCGGGGTCCACCGGAACGGGTTCCCCGGTCCGCCTCACGATCCCGGTCACGACCGTCTCGCGCTCGACGCGACTCGTGTCGGGAGCGAGACCGGCGAGAGTGTCGGCCTGGAGCCTCCCGTCGGGACCGATCGTCCCGACGACCGTGGTCGCCTCGTCGGAGGGCCCGGCGGCGGATTCGGCGGCGCGACCGTCCTCCGCAGCGCGACCGCCCTCCGCGGCGCGGCCGGCCGCGGGCTCGCCGGCCGGCAGGCGTTCCCGGGTCTCGGACGGTCGCTCGCCGTAGACCGCTCCGCAGCCGGCGAGAAGCAGGGCGACAAGAGCCGCCCTCATGTCCCCTCCGCCGACCCGGACACCGCGCGGACGAACGCCTTCAGGTCGTCGAGCGCGTCGCGGGCCACGACCAGCGTCTCCCCGGCCGTCCTCACGATCACGCAGTTCGAGATGCCGAGCGCGGCGATCCTTCCAGCCTGGCTGAACGCGATGACGTCCCGGCACGCTTCCAGCGCGCAGTCGCCGACGGCGACGTTCCCCGCCGGGGACGCCTCGATCCAGCGCGCCAGCGCCTCCCACGACCCCACGTCGTCCCAGCCCCACTCGGCGGCGGGCAGGACCGCCGCCCGGTCGGTCCGCTGGAGGATCCCGTAATCGATCGAGATCGTCTCGACCTCGCCGTAGAAGCGCGAGAGCGCTCCCTCCGGGTCGGTCTCCCAGCCCGCGACCGCCGCGTCGATCGCCCGGCGCATCCGCGGCAGGTGCTTCTCGTACTCGGCGAGAAAGACGCTCGCCCGGCCACAGAAGAGGCCGCTGTTCCAGTAGTGTCTCCCGTCCCGCCAGAGCCGCCCGGCCGTGGCCGCATCCGGCTTCTCGATGAACCGCGCCACCGCATAGGCTTTGTGCCCGCCGTTTCCCGCCGGGCTGTCCCGCTCGATGTACCCGTAGCCGGTCTCCGGCCGCGTGGGAACGACCCCGAAGAGAACCAGCATCTCGTCCTCGGCGGCCAGCCGGAAGGCGCTCTCCGCCGAGGCGCGAAACGCGCGGTCGTCGCCGATCGCATGATCGGCCGGCAGCACCAGCAGCGCCGCCTCCGTGTCCCGCGCCTGCAAGAGCCCCGCCGCCAGGCCGATCGCCGGGGCGGTGTTCCGCCCCTCCGGCTCGCCGATCACGTTTGCGCGAGGGATCTCGGGGCACTCCCGCGCGACCGCGTCCACGAGCGAGCGGTTGGTCAGCACGAACCGCCGCGCCGGCGGGACGAGTCCCTCCAGGCGATCGGCCGTCTCGCGGAGCATCGTCCGATCCGACAGGAGCGGCAGGAGCTGCTTGGGACGATCGGGGGTCGAAGCGGGCCAGAACCGCTCCCCGACCCCACCCGCCAGGATGACCGCGTAATTCACTTTTGCAGTCTACGCACGGGCGAACTTCCCCCGCAACCGCGCCGCGGGTTCAACCCTGGCGGCTGATCGCGGCGTCGCGGGCCGCCAGGATCTCGAGTCTCCGCCGGATGCCGGCGTGCTCCGGGAGCTCGAGCCGCGAATCGGCGTCGGCGATCGCGAAGGCCGCGTCCCGGGCCGCGGCCAGCAGGTCGTAGTCGCGGGCGACATCGGCGATCACGAACTCCGGCGCGCCGTGCTGGCGCGTTCCGAAAACGTCTCCCTGCCCGCGTAGCCGGAGATCCTCCTCGGCGAGCACGAACCCGTCATGCTGCCGCGCCACGGCGTGGATCCTCGCGCGAGCCTCGGCCCCGAGCCGCGCACCGACCATGAGGAAGCAGCGCGCCGCTCGCCGGCCGCGCCCGATTCGCCCCCGGAGCTGGTGGAGCTGGGCGAGACCGAAACGCTCGGCGTGCTCGACGACGAGGACGGTCGCGTTCGGGACGTCGACCCCGACCTCGATGACCGTCGTCGCGACGAGGAGGTCGACCTCGCCGGCCGCGAAGGCGCGCATCACACGGTCCTTCTCCTCTCCGCTCATCCGCCCGTGGAGGAGGGCGACCCGGGCGGTCGGGAACCGCGCGGCCAGCCGCTCGTAGCCGCCGGTCGCGTCCCTCAGGTCCAGCGCTTCCGATTCCTCGACGAGCGGGTAGACGACGTAGGCCTGCTCGCCGGCCGCGATCCGGCGGTCGATGAAATCGTAGAGCTCCTCCCGCCGGCGGTCGGACACCACATGGGTGGCGACCGGCTCTCTTCCGGGCGGCAGCTCGTCCAGGCGCGAGACGTCCAGATCGCCGTAGAACGTGAGCGCGAGCGAGCGTGGGATCGGGGTCGCCGTCATGACGAGGATGTCAGGGAGCGGATCCTCGCCCGCGCCCGCACCCTCGCCCGCGCCCTCGGCGGTGCCCATCGAGGGGCCCCCACCCTTCCTCGCCAGCGCGAGACGCTGCGCGACCCCGAACCGATGCTGCTCGTCGACAATCGCCAGACCGAGCCGCCGGAAGGCGACCCCCTCCTGAATCAACGCGTGCGTCCCGAGAACGAGGTCCACCTCCCCGCTCGCCAGACCGGCCACCACCCGCTCCCGGGCGCGCCCCGTCACCCGTCCGGTCAGGAGCGCGACCTCGACCGGAAGATCCCCCAGGAGGGCTCCGATGTTGCGCGCGTGCTGCTCCGCCAGGATCTCGGTCGGCGCCATCAGCGCGCCCTGGTGTCCGTTCTCGACCGCCCTGAGGAGCGCCATGAGCGCGACCACCGTCTTCCCGGCGCCGACGTCTCCCTGGAGGAGCCGGTTCATCGGACGGGCAGAGCGCATGTCGCGGAAGATCTCGGACAGGACCCGCCGCTGGGCCCGGGTGAGATCGAAGGGGAGATCGCGGCCGAGCCGCGGCACGAGCTCGCCCTCTTTCGCCATCGCGAACCCGGCCCGGGGCCGCCGCCGGGCCGCCGCCTTGAGGGCGAGCCTCAGCTCCCACCAGAAGAACTCCTCCCAGACGAACCGGCGCCGGGCGCGATCACGATCGCGCGGGGTCGCCGGAAAGTGGAGATCGGCGAGCGCCTGGTCGAGCGGCGGGAGGCCGTGCTCCTCGCGGAGACCGGGCGGGAGCGGGTCCTCGACCCCGGCGAGCCGATCGAGGGCGGTCCGGACCCATGCCCGCAGCGCCTTTTGCGAGATCCCCTCGGTGAGCGAATAGACGGGCAGGATGCCGGCCGCCGGCCCCGGCCCCTCGCCCGCAGGCTCGCACTCGGAGGGCGCGATCTGGAGCCGGCCGGCGAACCGGACGACGGCGCCGATCACGCGCAGGCGGTCCCCCGCCCGGAGCCGCCCCGCCACCCACGGCTGGTTGAACCAGACCAGATCAACCGCCGCGGTGCCGTCGTCGAGGCGCGCGGATACGATCGACCGGGAGCGCCCCGCCGACCGGGAGCGCCCCGCCTGGAGCCGGCGGGCGTCCACCGCGCGGACCTCGCCCTCGACGCTGACCGTCTGACCGGACGCGAGGCTCGCGAGCGGCGTCGTCCGGCGGACGTCGAAGTAGTCGCGCGGATAATGTCGGAGGAGGTCCCCGACCGTCTCGACCCCCAGCCGAGCGAGGTCCGCGGCCCGGTTGCGACCGACCCCGGGGAGACGCTGGACGTCCGCGTCGAGACCCAGCGACCTGTTCAGCGAAGGAGCCCCTCGGCGAAGGCCTCCGGGTCGAAAACGGCGAGGTCGTCGCGACCCTCGCCGAGGCCCACGAACTTGACGGGTACGCCCAGGGCGCGCCGGACGGCCACGACCACGCCGCCGCGGGCGGTGCCGTCCAGCTTGCAGACGACGAGGCCGGTCACCGGCAGCCGGTCGGCGAACGTCGTCGCCTGGGCGAGCGCGTTCTGGCCGGTCGTCGCGTCGAGGCAGAGCAGGACCTCGTGCGGCGCGCCGGCCTGCCGCGACCCGGCGACGCGGACGACCTTAGCGAGCTCCTCCATCAGATCCTTCTGCGTGTGGAGCCTGCCCGCCGTGTCCGCCAGCACGTACGTCCCACCGCGGCTCGCGGCCGCCCCGATCGCGTCGTAGACGACGGCCGCGGGGTCGCCGCCGGGAGCCCCCGCGATCACGGGAATCCCGAGCCGGTCGCCCCACGCCTCGACCTGCTCGATCGCCCCGGCTCGAAACGTGTCGGCCGCGGCGAGGAGGACCGACTCGCGCTCTTCCTTGAGCCGGTGGGCGAGTCGGGCGAGCGTCGTCGTCTTCCCGACGCCGTTGACGCCGACCAGGAGAACCACGGTCGGCGGCGCTTCGGCCCGGCCCAGCCGGCCGCGTGGGCCCTGCGCCCCGCCGCCGTCGGCGCCGGCTTCGACGAGGTCGACGATCCGCCGTTTGAGGAACTCCCTGAAATCGCGCTCGGTCCGGAGCCTCCCCTTCCGGACCTCGGTCTCGACCTCGGCCACGAGAAAGGACGTCGCCGGCACGCCGAAGTCGGCAGCCAGGAGCCGCTCTTCGAGCTCGTCCAGCGCGCCGGCGTCGAGCCCCCGCACGAGGACGGCGACGTCCATGAGGGCGATGTCCTTGATCCGCCGCCAGAGCCCCCGCCGGGGGCCGAACGAACGGTCGCTGCTAAGTTCCCGTTCCATGCCGGCCGTCACCTTCGTCTCCGATGCCCACCTGGGGGGCGGCTCCCCCGCCGTCGAGGCGGCCAAAGAGCGCGACCTGGTCGCCTTCCTCGACGCGTTGCCCTCGGGCGACGCGCTCTATCTCCTGGGAGATCTGTTCGACTTCTGGTTCGACTTCGGAGCTCCGCCTCCGCCGGCGTACGGTCCCGTGCTCCGCGCGCTGGAGCGGGCGACCCGCCGCGGCGTCCGGATCGCGTTCATGGGTGGAAACCACGACTTCTGGGCGCGGACCCTCCGCCGCCCCGGGTACCTCGAGCGCGAGATCGGCCTGGCGCTGATCGGCGACCCCTGTCCCGTGACGCTGCAGGGGATGCGCCTCTTCCTGACGCACGGCGACGCCCTGGGCGGGTCCGAAGGCGCCTACCGGTTCGTCCGCGGCGTGCTGCGCAGCCCGGCCGCGATCCGGGCCTTCCGGATCCTGCCCCAGCGGCTCGGCTACTGGCTCGCCGCTCGCACCTCGGCGGTCAGCCGCGAGCGCCACGACGAAGCCGCGCGGGTCCGCCACCGGGACGCCCTCCGGGCGCAGGCTCTCGCTACGCTCGCCGCCGGGGGTTGGGACGCCGTCATCGCCGGGCATGTCCACCATCCCGAGCGGATCGTTACCGAGAACGGCGTCTACCTGAACCTCGGCGACTGGATCGAGCACCGCACGTACGGGCGTCTGTGCGAGGGGCGGCTGACGCTCGAGACGTTCGAGCCGTTCGAGCCTCGGCATGAGAAGTCTGGCACGCGCTAGGCACGGGTCCGCTCACGGCGTCCCGGCGGCCGCGACCTCGACCCTGTCGATCCGTTGGCCCAGGAACCGCTGGCCGATGCGCAGGAACTGGTCGGGCAGATCGCTGACCAGGTACCGGTACTCGGGCCGGCCGTCGGCGCGCGCGAGCCCGCGCTCGGCCAGAAGCGCGACCACCTCGCGAGCCGTCTCCTCGGCCGAGTCGATCAGCCGCACGCGTTCCCCCAGAATCTCCGAGATCACCGGCTTGAGGAGCGGATAGTGCGTGCATCCCAGGATCAGCGTGTCGACCCCATCCTCCCGGAAGGGAGACAGGTACTCGCCGGCGATCAGCCTGGCGGCGGGATGATCGGTCATCCCCTCCTCGGCCAGCGGCACGAAGAGCGGGCACGCCCGGGAGACGACGGTCAGCCCGGGCTCGATCGCGAGGAGCGCGTCCCGGTAGGCGCCGCTGCCGATCGTTCCGTGGGTGCCGATCACGCCGACGCGGCCGCTCCGGGTCGCCGCCGCTGCCGCCCGGGCGCCGGGCCCGACGACCCCCGCGATCGGCAGCTCGAAGCGCGCGCGCAGCGCGGGGAGCGCGAACGCGGTCGCGGTGTTGCACGCCACGACGACCGCCTTGACGCCGCGCCGGGCCAGGAGATCGACGTTCTCGCACGAGAAGCGGGTCACCGTCTCCTTCGACTTGGGGCCGTACGGGACGCGGGCGGTGTCGCCGAAGTAGACGAGCGACTCGTGCGGCATCCGCTCCATCAGCGCGTGCATGACGGTCAGGCCCCCGATCCCCGAGTCGAAGACCCCGATCGGCCGCTCGAGGCCGTTCACGGTCTCCCCGACGGTCCGCCGATCCGCAGGCGGACGCCGGCCCAGGCGCGGCCGGTTTGCGGTTCGTAGCCGGCGGCGAGTGGATCGAGCTGAGCCGCCACGTACGCATCCACGGCGGCGAAGATGACGCTCAAGGCGAAGTAGGCGTAGAAGTCCTCGCGGGTCTCCTCGATGTCCTCGAGGTCGCTGCGGATCGCGATCGCCTCGGGCGTGGAGTCGAAGGCCTCGGTGGCGGCCACCGTGTCGGCGGCCACGCTGTCCGGGAGGGTCGCGAAGAACGCTTCGCGCGCGACCTGGAGATCGTCCTTCCTGGCGAGCGCCTCGCGCTGCTTCGAGTAGCCGGCCGCGAAGAAGCCGACCTCGGCCGCGGCGAAGAACGCCGCCCGCCAGGGGTGCCCGGTGTAGAGTTGCCCCCACCCGGGAAGGAGGAACGAGCGGATCGCCGCGTTCCGCGGGTTTCTCGGGAGCAAGTCCTCGCTGGGGACCCGGGCCAGCGCCTCCCGGCCTCCGCCTTCCTGGAAGCGGGGTGCGAGAACGGGAACGGTGTCCGCCGGGGCGAGCCCGAAGGCGAGCGAGTCGGTCGGAATCGGCTCCGACGGCCGCACCTCCGGGCGCTCGGCTGCCGGTTCGGCCGGCGTCTCCTGGGCCGCCAGGCGGCCGGGCGCCAGGGCGGCCGCCGCGAGCAGCGGCAGCAGGGCGAGGAGCACGGAACGCATGGCGGCGGTCAGGCGACCGTGACCGCCCGCGGACGGATCCAGTGGTTCAGGTAACCCGGCGCGGCCGGATCGGGCGCGGCCGGCTGCGTGCGGCCCTCGGCGTCGGTGGCGCGCGCCGCGACATGGTAGCGGCCGGGCTCCGCCTCCCAGGTCCAGCGCCACAGGCGCCAGGCGTAGCGCCCGGCGGGCCCCTCGAGGGTCGCGATCCGCCACTCGCGCCCGGTGTCGAGCGAGACCTCGACCCTGGCCAGCGGCGCCTTCCCCGCCCATGCGGCTCCAACAACCATATTTGTGCCAGCCGGCAGCCTCGCGTCGGGTGCGGGGCGCGCGATCTCCGCCTTGGGCTCGATCCAGTCCAGCGGCTCGCTCCTGCCGCCCCCCCGGCGGCGGGTGTAGTCGGCGGTCATGAAGTGATCCTCGGACGGTCGATCCCTGGTCTCGATCCCGATCAGCCACTTGACCGAGGCCATCCCGTACCAGCCGGGGACGACGACGCGAGCCGGCGCCCCGTGGGCGCCGGTCAGCGGCTCGCCGTTGAGCCGGAGCGCCACCAGCGTGTCGGGGTCGAGCGCCTTCGCCCGCGGCAGGCTCCGGCGGTAGGGGATCTCGCTCGTCGCGCCGTCCGGTCGCCCGCGGTCGGCGCCCGTCAGGTGGACGTGCGCCGGAATCCGCGCGGCTGGACGAGGGTCTGCCGCCTTCCCGCCGTCCGCGGCGCCGGCCGCGGTCAGCACGTCGGCCAGCGCCGGACCGCTCCACTCCCCGTTCGAAACCGCGCCGCTCCCCCACTGCACGCCCTTCACCGGCGGGTCGTTGAACCGGCGCCCGTTTCCGGCGCACTCGAGCGCGGCGACGACGCTCCTTGCGGGTAGGGCCTCGAGATCGCCAAGCGTCAGCTCGGCCACTGCCCTGCCGGAGCGAACCGCCAGCCGCCACTCCGCGGAATCGAGCTCCGGCACGGCGAAGTGATTCCGTACATAGAACTGCTCGACCGGCGTGATCCACGATCGGAGCTCGGCCCACGGGAACTCGCTGTTCTCGGGATGTCGCGTGATGAGGATCCGAGCCCGCCCGGAGGTCACGGTCACGTCTGGCGCCGGCCGCTTTCCGAGGTTCGAATCACACACGAGCCTTCGTCGATCACGAGAGTGAGGCTGGAGTCGGCGGTGTATCGGTCGTTTGAGCTGAATCGCCCGCTCTCCTCGATGATGGCCTGGCCGTCCTCGGACTCGATGACCGCGGAGATCGTGTACTCACCGGTCGCCAGATCGATCGTTCCGCTCGCGACGAGCCCTTCGATCCTGAAGGTGATCCGGGTTCCGTTCTGGGTGATCGTGACCGTCGCCGTGGACGTGGTCGGCAGATCGATGCCGCAGGTGTTCTCGACGATCGTGCTGGTCACGGTCCAGGTGCCGCTGACGTCCAGTCCTTCCGGGGGCGTCGTCGGGCCCCCGTACCCACCGCCGCCACAGGCCGCGAGGATCGCCACGGCCGTCATCGCAAGGAGCACGCCGTAACGCATCGAACGTCTCCTGAGCTCAGGCCGGGTCTTCATGCATGTTCTTCCATGCTTCTTCCATAGCTTCTTCCATGCTTCATGCATGCTTCCTTCCATGCTTCTTCGCCGCCAGGAGGAAGGTACTGCGCCCGGGACGGGCGAGCGACCGAGCGCGGCCGTGCGCGCTCACGTAAGAACCGCGAGATTGCGCGCGTGGGGTTCTTGCCTGGACGTCCGGTGGCCACCATGCTGCTCCTGGCCACCGCTCTCGCCGGCTGCCGGAGCGTGCGGATCGCCGACCTGGCGACGCCGCGGCCGGTGCCGGCCGAGGCCTGCCTCGTCATCGGCTTCCTGGGCGGAGGCGACGCGTGGGACGATGCCACCAAGGGGGTCCGGCGCCTCGCGCTACGGGTGCGCGACCACGACGGAGGGGTCTTCGCCGAGACGTTCGAGAACCGGCGGGTGGACGTCGCGCTGGCCTACGTGCGGGAGGCTCTGGACGTTGATCGCGATGGCGAGCTCGATCCCGCCGAGGCCGCCCGCGCGCGGCTGGTCGTCTACGGTCAGAGCCTGGGCGGCGGGGCGGCGGTCGTCTTCGCCCGGCTGCTGGCGGGGCGGGGCGTGCCGGTCCACCTCCTGATCCAGATCGACAGCGTGGGGTTCGGCGACGCCCGAATCCCGCCCAACGTGCGAAACGCCGCGAACCTGTACCAGGACGAGGGCCGGGTCATCGCCGGCGAGCACCCGGTTCGCGCCGACGATCCGTCGCGGACGCAGGTCCTCGGCAACTGGGAGTTCGATTACGGCCGTCCGCCGGGTTCCACGATCGAAATCGACGACCTGCCGTGGCACAAGGTGGCGTTCCGCGAGGCCCATGCCCGCATGGACCGCGACCCGCGCGTCTGGCGAACGGTCGACCGCCTGGTCGATGCCGCCTGCGCCGGCGAGCACTTCGCCGCCGCGGCAGCCGATCTCGGACGACGGCACGCGCCGCGCTGAACCGGCGAACCGGGGGCGCTGGACGGCCGCCGGCCTGGATGGCGGGAACGTGTGGGAATCGAACCCACCCCGGACACGCCATGCGCGCCCGATGACGGTTTTGAAGACCGCAGGGGCCACCAGACCCCATCCGCTCCCCGGTCGAAAACCTGCTACTCGATGCGGGAGATGCCGGTCACCATGCGGAGGAAGCCCTGAACCCGCACGCGGTCCCCGGGCACGGGATCGCCCGCGATCGCCTCCGGACCGAGGCGGGCGCGCAGGTGGCGCGCGAGGTCCGCCGGATCCTGGGGATCGCCGATCACGACATCCAGATAGACATCGCCGTGGATCGCGATCGGCGTGCTGGCGACCAGGATCCCTTCCTGGCCGACTGCGATCATCGAGGTTGGGCGCCGCCAATGGTCACGCGTCCCAAGCTAGGCCGCCGACCCGGCTGCGCCACCACTCGGGGGCGGTTGTCCCCCCGCCGGCCGCGGGCTAGTGTAGTGTATCAGAAATCCCGTGTAGGGTTGCTCGTGAAGCCGATCTTCGAACCCGCGACCGGAAGGAGAACCCCCGCATGGAGCCGAAGACGCTGAAGGAGCTCGAGGTCGGAGATACGCTCATGCTGGCGAGCGAGATCCAGTTGCGTACGAGCGTCAGCCAGGTCTACGAGAAAGTGGACGACACCAGGGTCAAGCACTTCCGGACCGAAGAGACTCGCGAGCTCCCACCGGACGAGATCGTCTATCCCTTCGAACCGAGCCACGCCGCGAACCCTTCGTAACGCTTCGGAAGAGCACGACTCGATCAGGCGGGGACGGCGAGCCCGCGGCACGCCAGCAGCCGTTCGATCGTCTCCCCCGTCTTGTTGTTGGGCGTCGAAGCCCCGGCAGTCGTTCCGATCACGACGGCTCCGTCGGGGAGCCAGTCCCTCGATCGGACCTCCCCGTCGACGCCGACCGGCTTGTGACGAATCACTTCCGGCCCCTCGATGCACGACGAGTCGTCGATGTGGTAGGTGGGCACCACCCGCTCGCAGATCCGGGCCAGGTTGTTCGTGTTGCTCGAGTTGTACCCGCCGAGCACGATCATGAGATCGGGCGGATCGGCGAGCAGATCCAGGACCGCGTCCTGCCGCTCCTGGGTCGCCGAGCAGATCGTATCGAGCGACCGGAAGTGGTCGGCGATCGCATCCTCTCCGTAGCGGTCGATCATCGCCCGGCGAAACTCCTCGGCGACCGCCTCGGTTTCCCGCATGAGCATCGTCGTCTGATTGGCCACCCCCACCCGCGCGAGATCCCGGTCGAAGTCGAAGTCAGCGCTCGTCGCCTCGCGGAATCGGCCCGCAATGTCGCGGGCGGTCCGATTCGCCGCGTCGTTTCCGTTCGCGTCGCGCTGGCCCATTCCGCGGATGAAATCGGTGACGAGCGCCGTCTCCTCGAGGTCGCGGACGATCAGGTACGCGCCGCCCGGGTACTCGAGCGCCCGGGACGCCGTCGCGCGGGTCTCCTCGTGGGCGTACTTCCCGTGAATGACGGCGGTGAAGCCCTCCTTCGCGAACCGTTCGACCGTCTTCCAGACGAGAAGCACCGATCCGCAGGTCGTATCGACGAGCACACACCCGGTCTCCCTTAGCCGCCGCATCACGTCCGTCGGCGCGCCGAACGCGGGCAGGAGCACCACGTCCTCGGGGGTCAGCGAGTCGTACGTCGCACCGTCCGCGTATCGGCCGGTCAGAAAGCCGATCCTCTTGGACCGCATCTCCCGGTTGACGTGCGGGTTGTGGATGAGCTCCCCGGTCAGAAAGATTCGCCGGTCGGGAAAACGGCGCCGAGTCTCGTAAGCGTACTGCACCGCCCGATCGACGCCGTAGCAGTTGCCGAACTCCTTCGCCAATCGGAGGGTCAGGTCGCCGACGACCAGCCGATGGCCGGCCTCGACGATCCGAGTCACCAGCTCCGAGTGGTAGGCGTCCGTCAGCTCGTCGGCCACCTCGCCCTTGAGGCCGAACCCCTTGCGGTAGTAAAGCTGGTCTTCGCCGATCAGGTCGCTCATGGGGGAGAAGCTAGCAGGTCGCCGGGAAATCCGGCAGCGAAGTCGCTCCATCCCCACGAGAGCGCCTGGAGCGGGCTCCGCCCTACGGGCGTCCTGGCAGCTCCCAGGCGTCGTAGCGGAACGTTGACGCCCGCGTCGTACGGACGATCCCCTCTTCGTCGCGCGTGACGAAGTCGATCGTGACGCCCCCGTCCTCGCCCAGGGGGACGTGCCGGGCGACGATCTCGGCCGCCTCGCGGGCGCTGCGCTCGAGCTCCTCACGATCGGCCGCGTCGATCGACGGCTCGGTGATCGTCACGTCCACCGATGTCACCCCGTCGTCGTCGATCACCTCGAGGTCGACGTTCTCCTCGCCGTACTGCTCGGCGAGCTCACGGCCGGCCAGGGCCGCGCCGCCGATCTGCTGACAACCCCACAGCGACGCCACGAGGATCAGCGCGAGCTGAGTCCGTCTCTCCACAGTGCACCCCCTTCGGCTTGCGGTTCGGATCGGGCTGCGGCTTCGTGAACCAGTACAGGCGGTCCTCGGAGGCGGCCAGCAGCGTGTCCCCCGAGAGCGCGATCGCGCGCGGCGGCGTCCGGAATCGGGCCAGGCGAACGCCCTCGGCGTGCCGGCCGGAGCCGATCGAGGAGTCGAGCGGAATACGGTAGACGACCGCCTCGGCGGAGCCTGCGGCGACGCTGCCCAGGACCCAGAGGCTGCCCTCGGCGAACGCGGCATCGGCATGAACGCGCTCGAATCGATGTGCAGTCGTCTCCTTGATCTCGCGGCGGCATGTGGCGCATGACGGAGCCTTCCGGACGACCTCGCGGGCGACGGTCCTCACCCGGCCCGGGGTCACGGCCCAGGTATAGATCATAAGGGCCGATCCGTCCAGGTCGAGAAGGCGGATCGGATTTTCCAGCAGCGGCACGAGCACCCCCCGCGACCCCGCCGCGCGGACCCGGCTCGTGGCTCGAAGCAGCGCGTCGAAATCGTTCATGAAGAGTCGCACGTAGTCCCGCTCCACCCTCAGGGCGTAACCCAGGATGCGGCCATCGCGAAGCGCGCGGCGGGCGAGGAGATGATTGTTGCGATACGTGGCCGAGTGGAGGAGCAGCTCGTCGCCCCGGACCGCGATCGAGCTGTCCCCGCCGCCGGCCGGGATCCATCGTACACGCGAGGGCTTCCCGGAGCCCGGACGGTGGTGGAAGAACTCCACGCTGTCCCCGCTCAATCGCAGGATCGTATCGGCGTGGAGGACGTAGTCCCGGCCCCCTTCCAGCACGCGCTCCCAGACGGCGCCGTTCGGCCGCTCCGAGCGGTCCCGCCACCTCCCCCTCCATCGCCAGAGTCCCGAGTCCATGACCGCCAGGATCTCGCCCGCAGCGGGAAGGAGCCGGTCGACCGGCTCGGGGATGGTGATCGAGCCGAGCGGTTCGAGCGGCGGGCCTGCCCGCTCGCAAACCACGCGGAGGACCCCCGCCGGCAGGACCGCCCGCACCGGTTCGCCGAAGCTGCGTTCGCTGAGGTCGCGCTCGCCGGGGTCCCCACCCCGGAACGTGATCCGCAGATCCGACAGCGCCGACGCGGCCGCCAGCCCGGCGAGAAGGACGAGCCCGAGGAGGAGGCCGACCGTGCGGACCTTCCTGGACCGCACGCTCTCCTACTCCGCCACCAGCCGGATCGCGGCCGGCTCCTCGAGCGCGCCCCACGCGGCCAGCACGTACCGCCGGCTCCCGCGCCCGGCGGCGACCGCCATCCAGCCATCCAGCGGGCTCGCGACGCGAGCCAGTACCTCGCCGGCCGCGCTCAGCCGGTAGAGTCGCTGATGGCCGCCGGCCGCCTGGTGGGTCAGGAGGAGAAGGTCGCCCCGGCTTCCCTCCAGCAGGCCGATCGCCCCGCCGGGCTCGGGGGGCGCCTCCCGAACCCGTCGCCTCACCCCGTCGATCTCTTGCACCTTCTCCCCACCCACCTCCACCGGGTCCGAGGGGTAGGTGACGATCTTTGTCAGCTCGCCGTCCGACTCGAAGATGCCGATGATCGGGAGGTAGAGATGGAGGACCCAGATCTTCTCGCCGACCGCCGCCAGCCGATAGAGGGACGGGATCGCGGCCGCCGGTCCGGCAGCAGCGGTCCCCTCCGGACCCCCGTTCTTTCGAGCCCGGTATCGCTGCTCGAACGATGCGAGCGCCTCTCCAAACCCATGCGCCGGGACCCGGCCCGACCCGCGCGCGAAGCGAACGAGAGGCGCGGGACCGAAGACCGTGCTGGCGACGAAGTCGTCCCCGACATCGATCAGGTCGAGGACGGCGCCCGCATCCTCCGGCAGGGGCTGAGCTCCCAGCGGCGTGCCGTCCACGGTGAGGTACTCGATCCGGTGGTTCCCGGCGTTGAACACCCACAGCGTGTCGCCCACGATCCCCAGGGCCAGAGGGTCCTTCAGCTCTCCCGGACCGCCTCCCGGGCGCGAGATCCGGCCGCGGTAGTTTCCCGCGAGGTCGTAGCGGTAGACGCACCCCGCCTTCCGGTCGACGATCCAGACGCCGCTCGGCCCGGTGCCTTCCCGGACCACGATGTCGGCCGGCTCCCAGAAGCCCCCGCCCGGCGGGGGCGCGAAGTGACCCGCCAGGGCGAAACCGAGACGCGCCTCCGGCAGGGACTCCGGCTCGGCCATGTCCCCGGCCTGCGTGCCCCCGCAACCCCCCACCGGCAACGCCAGCGCCGCGAATGCGACCAGAGATCTTGCCAAACGAGCCGTCCGGATCACGAAATCGGCCATTTTCAGCGACCCCCCGGGAGAGAGCAGGATGGGGAGTCATCCCGTCTCTCTCCTCAATCCGTCTCCGCCTGCGGGTCTCTCAGGGACCCCCGCGGCATGGTCCGGTCCTCAGCAGTCGTACTCCCGGCTACGACAGAGCGTGACCGCGATCAGCTTGAGGTCGACGGTGACGCAGACGCTCTCGGTGCATTTCGCGCCGTACGCCTCCTCGATCCCGACCAGAGGGGTCCGGATCTCCCCGGGGCCAGGATCGAGATCGAGCGAGCCCGGGCCGGGCGCTACGAGGAGCCCCAGCGACAGGAACGTCGTCAGGGCCTTGCGCTTCGCTGTCATGGTGTCCTTTCGGTGACGTTTCTCCTCCTGCGATCGAAGTGAGGGCGAGTGCGGCCGCGCGCTTTCCGCCAGCCGGGCCGGCCCCCTCCCTGGCCGGACCCTTTTCATCCAGACGCGCGGCGCGCGCCTCGCCGAAACGACACCCGGCCGCTCCGCTCCCCGGATGCTTCCCGGCGCCGTTTCGCCGGGAACCAAGGCAGGACGCGGGCCGGCCCGCGCCGGACGTGTGACCGGACCCTCGAAGTCGTTGCATCCCAGAGACTTAGGATCTGGAGGAACGAACCTGCGCTGGAAGCGTTGCCCGTGACGGGCGTCGCGCCCCGTCAATCCCCCGACGGGGACCCGATCTCCGCCGGCGCGCCCGCGGGGTCGGGCAGCATGGCCTGCGGAAATCCCCAACTCCCGACCCGGGCGTCGTGACTGAAGAGCAGGATCTGGTGGGTGTCGCCGAGCCGGGCGAGGGCCTGCCCGGCACGCGCCAGACGCTCGTCGTCGAAGTGGAGGAAGGGATCGTCGAGGATGATCGGCAGGCTCCGCTCGGCGGCCAGGACCTCGAGGACCGCCACCCGCAGCGCGAAGTAGAGCTGGTCCCGCGCACCCCGGCTCAGACTGCCGGCGGGAACCCCGATCTTCTCCACGCTGTGAACGCTCAGCTCGAGCGTAGCGGGATCGATCTCGACCTCCCGATAGCGCCCGTCCGTCAGAGTCTGGAATACGGGACCGATCCGGCTCTCGAGGCGCCGCACCGCGACCTCCACGAAATCGCGCTTGCAGGCGCTCAGGATCGTGTGGGCGAGCCGGTAGGCATCGCGCTCCAGGCAGAGCCGCGCGGACTCCTCGTCGAGATCGGCGATCTCGGCCTCCAGCCGCCGCGGGTCGCCGGTACCCGCGGGCTGGCTGGCGAGGGCGCGGCGGCGATCGAGCTCCTCCTCGACGAGTCGCGCGCGCTCGGCCTCGAGCGGGTCGAGTTCCTCGAAGAACCGCCGCTCGACGTCGGGATCGGACTCCAGCCAGGGGTGGGCGTCGAGGAGCCGCCGCTCCTCGAGTCTCAGGACGGCCAGCACCTCGCCCTCGAGCGCGCGCCGCTCCCGCTCGAGAGCCGGCCGGTCGCCGAGCCGATCCCGGGTCTCGCGCATCCCGTCGATCCGCGCGCCGAGCTCGCGCGCGCGCTCGTACTGCCGGCGCTCGCCAGCCGGATCGATCGCCTCGGGATCGAGCCCCAACGGTCCGGCGAGCGCGCGGCGCTCTTCATCGTAGCTTGCGATCCGGCCCATCAGCTCCTCACACCGATCGAGGAGAGCGCGGCGCTCGCGACGACGGCGAATCCGCCGCCATACACCCCAGACGGCCAGCAGGAGGCCGGCGGCGGCCACGAAGCCAGCCGCCGGGCGAAGGGATGCAACCTCCCCGGCGCCCCCGCCGTCGACCAGAACGGCCGTGAGCCCCAGCGCGACCAGCAACGCCCCCGCCACGATCGGAAGGATCGCCGCGAGACGGCCGGTCGCCTTGGCGGCAGCGCTCCCGGCGGCCGCCCGCTCCGCCGACGCCCGCGCCGCCTCCCGGTCCAGCCGATCCAGGTCGTCCATCCGCTCGGGGAAGTCCGCCGGCTGCTGGAGGTACCTCGCCAGCGGACGCAGCTCCAGCTCGCGCTCGCGGAAGATCGTCTCCCAGCCGGTGAACTTCGCCAGCTCGGCGTCGATCCGGGCGAGGCGCGCCTCGCCCCCGACCCGCTCGCGGCGGAGCTCGTTCCGACGGCGGATCGCCTCGCCTGCTTGGCTCCGGATGGCGAGCTCGCGCTCGACCGCTTCGAGCCTCTCCCGCACCGCGGCCAGCGCCTCCGCCGCCTCCCTCCTGGTCGCGTGGGCCGCCCGCGAGGACGCGACCTCCCGCGCGAGCTCCGCCCGGCGCGCGGCGATCCTTTCGAGATCACGGGGCGTCCGCTTGACCGCGCGCGACGGATCGTCGAGATCCGCTTGGGTCAGGCCGTGGTATCCGGCCTCGAGCTCCGCCAGCGCCGTCCGAAAATCGGCCCGCTCGCTCCCCGAGAGGAGGCGCAGGAGCTCCGCCGCGAGCGGCCGCCCGGCGTCCCCGGGTCCGATGTACGTCGTCTGGCGAAAGATCTCGGGGGATGTGAAGCCCAGCAGCCGCTCGAGCTCGGCCGAGTAGCCGTCCCGGTCCGCCGAGCGTCCGCGCGGGTTCGGCGCCCCCTCCCACCGCCGCTCGAGCGCGCCGCCCCGCCACCACTCGACCGTCACCTCCTGGGTGTCGAAGTCACGCGCGATCCGGCAGGCGACGCTCGGCCCGAGCGCCCACTCGAGCGTGACCCGGTACGGGCCGCCCTCCCATGGACGGAAGGCGTCCTCGAGCGCCTTGTCCTCGAAGCCGAACAGGGCGTGGAAGATCGCCGAAGCGAGCGTCGATTTGCCGGCCTCGTTGGGTGCCCGGACAACCGATCCCGGCCGGCGGGCGGGCTCGAAGACGAACTCCCTGAGCCGCCCGTAACCGTCCGCCTGGAGCCGGACCAGACGGAGATCAGAGCCGCTCAACCGAAGACCCGCAGCCCCAGCTTGATCGCCCGCTCGGCCACCGCGCGATCGCGGTCGCCGGCCGCCGTCTCCCGCGCGGCAACGAGCCGGCGGAAGAACTCGCCCCGGACCGTCTCCTCCTCACACCGCTCCGTCACCCGGTGGCTGGCGGCGAGCATCGTCTCGTCGATCAACCGGAGGTGACCGTGGGTCGGCTCGAGCGCGGCCTCGATCGCCGCCGGCCGGATCACGATCTCCGGCTCGCCGGTCAGCATCACCTGCCAGATCATTCCCGGCGGACACGCCGCGCTCACCGCGACCGCGATCGCCTCGGGATCAGTGAGCCCGCTCACGTCCACCGATCGCGACTCCACGTCGCGACCCCCGATCGGGACCGGCCGGACCGTGGGAGGGTCGCCGGCCGCCACCCACTCGACCACGAGGACGTTCCGCGGACCCGGCTCGCTCCAGTCGCGCCCGAGGACCGAACCGCTGTACGCGCCCACGACACGGGGTCCCGCGCGAAAGATGCGCAGGTTGTGATAGTGCCCCAGCGCGACGTAGTCCATCCTGCGCGCCGCCAGCTCGCTCTCCGCGAATGGCAGATCGTCAGGATCGATCCGCCACCCCGGGTTCGAGCGGCAGGCGGCGTGCACGAGCGCGATGTGGATCCCGTCCTCCCGTTCGCGCCCGAGGCTCGCCCATCCGTCCACCGTCCGGTCGCGGTCGTAGGCGATCCCGTAGATCACGACCGGGACGCCGGCGATCTCGAGCCGCGACGGATCGGCGAAGGTCGGGCCGTCGAAGAAGCGGTGGAAGGGGAGCGCCTGCGTCCGATAGACGCAATCCACGTACGCCAGGCTGTCGTGGGTTCCGGGTACGGCGAAGGTCTTGATCCCCGCCTCGCGGAGCCGCCCGAGCTCGCGGCGCACGAGATCGACGTCGGCGGGGTCCGGCCGCCAGGTGTCGAACAGGTCGCCGGCGATCAGGACGGCGTGGACCCGCTCGGCGATCGCGATCGCGGCGACCCGGCAAAACGCCTCCGCCAGCTCCTGCCGCCGCCGCCCGGCGTAGGCGCCGAAGTTGGCGAGCGGCGCCCCGAGATGGACATCCGCCACGTGGAGGACGCGGACGCTCACCGCGCGGGATCCCCGGTGGCGGATACGGCGGCGCCGGTCCCGCCCGGCGAGCCGTTCAGCGCGTAGCGGGCGAGCGGCGTGTATCGCGGACCCCCGTCGCCCAGGTCGCTCCGGTAGAGGACGACCTCGGAGACCGTTTCCGGCGCCGTCGTCGGACGCCAGCCGCGCACCGCCGCGGTTGCCCGCCGCACGCCGTTCGGTCCTTTGACGCGCCCGAGCGTCAGGTGGGGTGTGAAGTCCCGCGGCTCGGGCTCGAAGCCGGCCCTTCGGGCGCCGGCTTCGACCGCCGCCGCCAGCCCGGCCAGCGCGGGCCCACCCTCCACGCCGAGCCAAAAAACGCGCGGCCGGCTCCATCCGGGGAAGGCCCCGGTCGCGGCCGGCGCCAGCTCGAGCGGCGGGCACGCGCCGGCGGCCGCCCCGAGCGCGGGGGTCAGACGCTCGATCCCGGCCGGCGTCGCCCGTCCGAGGAAACGGAGCGTCAGGTGCACCCGATGGGGGTCGGCCCAGCGTACTCCCGCGGCCAGCCCGCGCCAGCCGGCCAGCGCGTCCGCGAGAGCCGCCCGGAGCGCCGGGGGACAGGGCAGCGCCACGAAGGCGCGGACCGGTCCGGCGCCCGCCCGCTCAGCCGGCATGCGCATCGAACCAGCCGCAGATCGAGTCGTATACCGCCCGCCGCCCGAGGTCGTTCAGCAGCTCGTGATACGCGCCGGGGAACTGCTCGATCGTCACGTCCTTGGACGCGACAAAGTGGGCGTAGGCCAGGACATCGCCTCCGCTCACGACCGAGTCCGCGCGGGCGACCAGGAAGAGGAGCGGCAGCGTGACCTTCTCCGGCGTCTTCCGGACCGCCTCCATCGCCGCCGTGATCCCGATCATCGCCCGCGGGGTGATGAAGCGGTGGATCAGCGGGTCGCGGCGGAACTCCGCCGCCCGATCGATGTCGCGGGTCACCCGCGAGTAGTCGGCGCCGCGGCGGAGCGGGACCCGGGGCGCCGCCCGGGCCAGTAGGCGAACCCCGCCCTCGTACCACGTCGGAATGCGGCCGGCGAGGACGATCGGCGGCCCCGAGAGCGCCATCCCCCGGACCGCGGTGTGGACCTCGCCCCCGGCGTAGGACAGCGCGACCAGGGCCCCGAGGCTGTGGCCGAGGATGAAGACGGGCTCGCCGGGATACCGATCCGCGGTGACCGCCACGAACTGCTCCAGGTCGCTCACCAGATCGCCGTAGGTGAAGTCCCCCCGCCGGCCGCGCGTCCGGCCGTGACCCCGCTGGTCGTAGGCGGTGACGTGGTAGCCTCGGCCGGTCGCGTGCTTCGTCCACTCCGCGTATTTCCCCAGGTGCTCGCCGAGGCCGTGGAGCGTGAGACACGCCGCCCGCGCAGGGCCGCGACCACCGGCGTTGCGAGCATCGAAATGGACGAGCGCGCCGTCCGCTCCGCGGAAGTAACAGGCCTCCGCGCGCAGGCTCACGCCGCGCTCGTCTCCGCGCTCGTCCCCGCGCCCGCCCGCGCGGCCTGGAAAAGCAGCGCGAGCGTGGCGACGGTCGCCCGCCGCCGGATCGCGGCCCGGGAGCCGGAATGGCAGAGCCGCCGGACCACCGTCGCCCCCGGCGAGCCGACCCCGCAGTAGACGAGACCGACCGGTTTCTCGGTGGTCCCGCCGTCGGGACCGGCGACCCCCGTGATCGCGCACCCGACGTCGGCGCCCAGCCGCTCCCTGACCCCGTCGATCATCGCCCGGCAGACCGCCTCGCTCACCGCACCCTGCGCCTCGAGGAGCGCCGGCGGAACGCCGAGCTCGGTCACCTTGACGCGGTTCGCGTAGGCGACGACGCCGCCCACGAAGTACGCGCTCGCGCCCGGCGCCTCGGTCAGCGCCGCCGCCAGCTCCCCCGCCGTGCACGACTCGGCCGTCGCCACCGTCCAGCCGCGTGCGCGGAGCGCCTCCCCGATCGCCGCGGGGAGCGTCGCGCCGTCGAACCCGTACGTCCAGGGCTCCGCGCGGGCGGCGATCGCCCGGCTCAGCGCCGCCAGTCGCGCCTCGGCCTCGGCGGGATCCACGCCGGCGATCGTCAGCCGCACGTCGACCTGCCCCAGGTGCGGCAGGAACGCGACCTCGACCGGCGCGGCCCCGTCGACCAGGTCGTCCAGCGTCTCGGCCAGGCTCGATTCGCCGATCCCCGCCGTGCGGACGACGCGCGAGCGGACGACCGACGCGCTCCCCGACGCGCTCCCCGACGCGCTCCCGGAAGCGGCCCCCCGGAGATCCGGCAGGACTCCCTCCTCCAGCATCCCCATCATCTCCTGAGGAACGCCGGGAAGTACAAAGAAAGTTGTAAGATCCTCCTCGAGGATCAGGCCCGGCGCGGTGCCGTGCGGGTTGGGGATCACGCGCGCGCCGGCGGGAACCTCGGCCTGCCCCCGGTTGGCGGCCGGCATCTCCGCGTACCCGTAGCGGCGGAACTTCGCCTCGATCTCCGCCAGCAGAACCGGGTCCACCCGGAGCGGGCGATCGAGCACGTCGGCCACGACCTCGCGCGTGAGATCGTCGCGGGTGGGGCCGAGCCCGCCCATCGTGATCACCCAGCGAGACCGGCCGCGTGCTTCGCTCAGCACCCCGGCCAGCCGCGCGCGATCGTCGCCCACATGGGTCGTCCGCCGCACTCGAATTCCGATCTCCCCGAGGCGCCGGGCGACGTGGGCGCTGTTGGTGTCGACCGTTTCGCCCAGCAGGAGCTCGTTCCCTATCGCCACGATCTCGGCATCGACTTCCGATCGCGGGTCCGGCCCCCCACCCACGGTTCAGCCGATCACCCCGTACCCGACTCCGACCAGCGCTGCGGCGAGCGCCCCCGCGGCGAGGTCGTCCAGCACGACGCCCGATCCGCCGCGCACCCGCTGGAGTCGGCCGAGGGGCGGAGGCTTCCCGATGTCGAGCGTGCGGAAGAGGACGAAGGCGGCAACGACTCCGACGGCCGTGTGGGGGGCCGTAAGCAGCGCGGTCCCCATTCCGAGCACCTCGTCGATCACGATCCGCCCGTCATCGTGTCCGAGCACCGCCTCCGCCCGATCCGCGCAGGCGATCCCGAGGGGGATGAGGACGATGACCGCCAGCAGCCAGGCCCAGCCCCGAACGGGAAGGGCCCACCACAGGCCGGCCACCAGCGCCGAGGCCAGCGTGCCCGGCCCGAGCGGCCAATAGCCGACCGGGCCCAGCGTCGCCACCCACACCGCCACACGCGTCAAGACGTTCGATCCCGAGCGGTGACAGGGCGGGATCGGGCGGGTTGGGCTGGAGCCTTGCCCGCCTGACCGGTCACGAGGGAACGGTTCTTCAACAGGTAGTCGAGAAGCGAGAGGACGGTCAGCGCCACCACGAACCACAGCCCGACCTCGATGACCGCGCGCGTGTAGCCCTGCCAGTGAGCCCACGCCGCATCGCTCCACGCGCGGGGAGCCAGGGCGTATCCTTCGTTGATCCGCAGCACGAGCACCGAGCCGATGAACCAGTTCTGGGCGAACGCCTTCGACTTCCCCCAGCCGCTCGCCGCGATCACGCGGTCTTCCTGGAGCGCGTAGCGGCGCAGCACCGTGACGATCACCTCCCGGCCGAGCACCAGGATCACGAGCCACAGCGGCAGGAGCCCGAGCCCGAACAGCGGCACGAAGGTGACCAGTACGAGCATCTTGTCGGCGATGGGGTCAAGCAGTTGTCCGAAGCGCGTGATCTCGCCCTTTTCGCGCGCCAGCCGACCGTCCACGAGATCGCTCACGGCGGCCGCGACGAAGATCCAGAAGGCGAGCCAGCGCTCGAGCGGCCCCGGTTGGAAGATCAACCATGCGATCACGGGTGTGATCGCGATCCGGCCCACGGTGATCTTGTTCGGCGTATTCAACGCCCTGCTACACTTCGCGGCGGCCGGTCAACGCCTCTCCCACCGTGAGCTCGTCCAGGAACTCGAGGCTGCCGCCCATCGGGATCCCGCGCGCGATCCGGGTGACGCGGACCTCCAGCGGGGCCAGCGCGCGCCTGAGGTAGAGCGCCGTCGCTTCGCCCTCCACGTCCGGGTTCGTGGCCAGAATGACCTCCTCGATCCCCCCCGCCCGGACCCGATCCAGCAGCCCGCCGATGGTCAGCGCCTCCGGCCCGACCCCGTCCAGAGGCGAGAGGCGGCCGTTCAGGACGTGGTAGCGGCCGCGGAAGGACCCGCTCCGCTCGATCACGTGGATGTCGCTCGGCTCCTCCACCACGCAGATCGCGGTGTCGTCGCGCCGTGGGTCCCGGCAGTACACGCACTCGTCCCCCTCGGCGATGTTGCCGCAGGTCCCGCAGTGGACGATCCGGTCCTTGACCTGGAGGATCGCGTCGGAAAGGCGATACGCCTGATCGCGCGGCTGCTTGAGGAGGTAGAACGTCAACCGGCTGGCCGTCTTCCGGCCGATCCCCGGCAGCCGGGCCAGCTCCTCGATCAGCTGCTCGACCGCATCCGCCACGTGAAGTGAAGTGCTCCCTGGTTGGAATGGTCCATTTGTAGACAGCCCAAAATGCCGAAGATCAAGGCGCGCGAGAAGGGCAAACGAGGCCTACTGAAGGTAGGCCGCAGTGTAGCCCGACGAAGCGCAACGCGGAGATTCGGCGTTTTCGGCCGTCGTCATAATAGGCCTGGCAGGGGGAGGCCGCCCGTCAGCTTCTTCATCTCCGCCGCCGCCAGCTCGCTGGCCCGCGCCATCGCTTCGGATACCGCCGCGACGACCAGGTCCTCGAGCATCTCGACGTCGGCCGGATCCACCACCTGCGGATCGATGTGGATGGCGATCAGCTCCTGGCGGCCATTGACGACCGCGGTCACCATGCCGCCGCCCGACGAGACTTCGATCCGGCGCTCCCCCAGCTCTTCCTGGATGCGCGAGACCTGGCTCTGGATCTTCTGGGCCTGCTTGAGGAGACTGCCCAGATTCATCATCGGATCGCTCATGGCAGTACGGTTCGCTCCTTTCTCATGGATCGCCCGTCACGCCGGCGAGGACGGCTGGACGCGGACGACGCTCGCGTCGAACAGGTCGACGATCTGTCGGAGCAGGGGATCCTGCTCGAGCCTCGATTCGACCGCGCGCCGGGCGAGCTCGCGTCCGTTGGGACGACCTTCTGAAGCACGCATAGAATGGGCCGCGGCCGGGCCCTCTGCCGCGCCCTGTGGAACCGGATCGGGCTTCTCCACGCGGATCACCCCCGCATAACCCCAGCGCCGGCCCAGAACGCCGGTCAGGGGGTCCAGCATCCCCTTCAACCCCAACTGCTCCCGCCGGAAATCGGCGCCCGGTGGTACGGCGAGCGCGATCTCCTCCGGCGTGCAGCGCGACGGACGGGCGCCCCGGAGGAGCGCTGCCACGGTCGGCCGCTCCGCGTGCACCGCGTCCACAATCTCGTCCCAGTGCCCGATCAGGAGCTCGAGGCCCAGCTCGCCCGCCGGCTCCGGCGCGACCGGGCTCGGGCGGCCGGCGCGGCGGCCGGATGGGACGCTCGACGGGACGGCCGCGCCCCCCGACCCGCCCGCACCACCCTCCAGCGCCGCCAGCAGCGGCGCCAGCTCGACCGCGCGGTCGAGGAGCGCCAGCCGCACCAGCAGCACCTGGATCACCAGCGCCTGCTGGCTCGACCGGCGAAAGACCTGCTCCTCGTCGGTGGCCAGCGTCAGCATGCGAAGCAGGTCCTCGGCGCCCAGCGCGTCCGCTGTCTCCCGATACGCCGCGTGGTAGCGCTCGGGGACCTCGGCCAGCGCATCGCCCGTCCCGAGGGCGAACAGGAGACAGTCCCGCAGGTGCTCGAGAAAGCCGGAATAGAACTCCTCCAGATCGTACCCCGCCGCGCGCAGCTCGTTCACGAACCCCGGCGCGCGGGCGGCGTCCCCGGCCGCGAGGAGCCGCGTCAGGTCCAGATACCGCTCCTCGTCCGGCATGCCGATCAAGCGCCTCAACTGGTCCAGGTCGACCGCCTCGCCGCCGAAAGCCACCAACTGGTCGAGCAGCGAGAGCGCGTCCCTCAAGCTGCCGTCGGCCTTCTTCGCGATCGCGAACCCGGCCGCCTCGTCGAGCCGGATCTCCTCCCGCTCGGCGATCGCCGACAGCCGCTCGCGGATCGCCGGCAGCGGGATCGGCCGGAAGTCGAACCGCTGGCAGCGGGAGAGGATCGTCGCCGGGATCTTGTGGGGCTCGGTCGTCGCGAGCACGAAAACGACGCTCCGCGGCGGCTCCTCGAGCGTCTTCAGGAGCGCGTTGAAGGCATCCTTCGAGAGCTGATGGACCTCGTCCACGATATAGACCTTATAGCGGCCCTGCGCGGGGGCGTACTTGACCGCTTCCCGAAGGGCCTTGATGTCGTCGATCCCCCGGTTGGACGCGGCGTCGATCTCGATCACGTCCAGCGACCGGCCGCTCGCGATGGCGGTGCAGTTGGCGCACTCGCCGCACGGCTCGCCGCTCACCCCGCGGTCGCAGTTCAGCGCCTTGGCGAGGAGTCGCGCGGTCGTCGTCTTGCCGCTCCCGCGCGGGCCCGCGAACAGGTACGCGTGAGCGATCCGGCCCGAGTGGAGCGCGTTCTGAAGCGTGCGGGTGACGTGCTCCTGGCTGATGACGTCCCCGAAGGTCGCGGGGCGGTATTTCAGCGCCAGTGGCTGAGGTGACATGCGGCGGCGGTTCGACTCCTCGGATGGGAATGTGGCGGCCGGGCCGTTGCCGGCGGGCCGCGATCGACTACCTGCAAGATACCCCAGGCCGAGCGCAGCGACCCGAACGACTACGTACCGCTGCTACCTTCCGGTCCTGACGGGGTTGGTAGGTTCGAGCCCTGCGAGCCTGGGGCTGGGTCAAGGTACGCGCGGGGGGGTGGAGGAGTCAACGTGGAGAGCAGCGTCGGTCGTGCCGCTCGCGTCGGAGCGACTCTTCGACTTCGCGCGGACTCTCAGACCCGCGGCGATGTCGTCCTGCGCCTGGTCTTGCGTGCGCCGATTCGCTGAACGAGGAGGGCGGCTATGATCACGATTATGCCGACGATCACGCCTTGAGTGGTATCCAGAGGCCCCAGACCATCCTGCATGATCGCCAGCAGGATCATCACGACGCCCGCTATCACCGCGAGAAGCCAGATCTTGTCCATGTGTGTCGGCTCTCCTTTCCTGCAGCTAGCAGCTAGGCCTGGTCCAGGAAATACGTGCGGCACGCCTGATCCAGCTCTTCGGCAGTGAGCGTCGGGGCGCGGTGCTCGAATCGGGCCATGTCGCACAGGTGGAGGACGAGGTCGCGGGGATGGCAGGCACGGGGCGGGATTCCCCGACGATCGTAATAGTCCCTGTAGATCACGTCGATTCGAGAACCATCGAACTTGATCGATCGTGACTCGCAGCACCGTTGAAAGATCCTCTCGTATGCCTCGCGAGTCGGGTTCTCCACGTGGATCTTGTAATTGATCCGGCGCAGGAACGCCTCATCGACGAGCTCGGAGGGCTCCAGGTTCGTCGAGAAGACGAGCAGGCAATCGAACGGCACCCGAAATGAATGCCCGGTATGGAGCGTGAGATAGTCCACCCGTTTCTCGAGAGGCACCATCCAGCGGTTCAGAAGGTCGTCGACCCGCACGATCTGCCGGCCCAGATCGTCGATGACGAGCACGCCGCCGTTCGCCTTCACCTGAATCGGAGCCCTGTAGAACTTGGCATGCGGATCGTAGCGCAGGTCGAGGTGCTCGAGCGTCAGCTCGCCTCCCGTGAACACGACCGGCCTCTCGATATGCGCATAGCGGAGATCGTGATCGGGGATCGGAGTGAGCCAGAGACCTTGGTCCCTCTCCTCCGGACCCGCCTCTTTCTCCTCCATCGGCTCTCTCTCATGGGCCGTCGGATCGTGAACGACGATCGTCCGCCCCTCGACCTCGAAGGCGTAAGGCAGAAAGATCTTGCCCTTCAGCATCCGCGCGATCGAGGTCGCGATCTCCGTCTTGCCGTTTCCCGCGTGACCGTACAGAAACATCGACCGGCCCGAATTGATCGCCGGCCCGAGCTGCCGAAGGAGGTCGCCCGGGAGGATCAGGTGCCCGAGCTCGCCCATCATCACGCCCGGCTCGATCGTCGCGCCGAGAACGGACTGCTGCTCGACCCAGAAGCGATACTCGTCCAGCGGGACGGGAGCGGGGCCGACGTACTGGCTCGTCTCCATCTCCTCCTGGGCGCGGCTCCGGCCGGCCGACGTCAGATCGAAGACGTAGCCACCGCGTCCGTGGCCGCGAACACCGCCGACCTCCACGAGCTGCCGATGCTGAAGGTCGAGGAGGATCGTGTCCAGGAGATGGAATGGCAGCCGCACGCTTTCGGTCAACTCGCGGCCGGTTCGGGCGCCCTGCGTATAGAGGGTCTTCAGGGTCAGGCCGGTGATCGCTTCCGGAGTCAACCCCGTTTCCCTGATGTTGCGGGGCAACGGTGGCGCAGCCCTCGATTCGCGAGCAGCCGCGCTCCGGCCGGCGAGTATGCTCTCGCGGATAACGGTCATTGCGTAAGGTTTCCCATCGTGCGGAAGATGTGCAGCATCGCCGGGCCCAGGATCACGACGAACATCGCCGGAAAGATGAACAGAACGAGGGGGAACACGAGCTTGATCGTCGTCTTGGCCGCCGCCTCCTCCGCCCGCTGGCGCCGCTTCGTCCGGAGCGTCTCGGAGTGCACGCGAAGCGCCCTGCCGATCGATGTTCCGAACCGATCGGTCTGAATCAGCATCGCGGCCAGCGCCCGAAGGTCCTCGCTTCCCGTGCGCTCCCCCAGGTTCCGGAGAGCCTCGTCACGCGGCGTGCCGGTCTGGATCTCGAGGTTCGCGAAGTGCACCTCCTCGCTGAGGGTCTTACAGAGGGTCGACATCTCCTCCGCGACGCGTACCATCGCCTGGTTCAGGCCCATGCCCGCTTCCACGCAGACGACGAGCATGTCCAGCATGTCCGGAAGGGCGAGCTGGACCTCACGCGCCCGCTTCTTCTGCCGTCGGCCCAGATAAAACTTGGGGGCGATCCACCCGAGGAGTCCCGCGCACGCCGCCAGAGCCATCGTCCGTCCCCCGGCACCGGCCAGGGACAGTGGCAGGAAGACCGCACCCGCCAGCCCCGCGGCCAGCAGGAAGCGGGTGACGAGAAACGTGGCCACGGCGCTCGGTGCGCGAAAACCTGCCCGCGTCAGGAGCGATCGCAGCTCGCTCGTGTCGTCCTCGCGGTTCGCGAGCCGGTCGCCGAGGACTCCTGCGAGCGCCTCGAGCTGCTCGCGCCGCTGCTGCTGCCGTTGCCGCCTGCGGGGAGCCATGCGGTCGTGCTGGGCGTCGATCTCGGTCAGCCGTCGCCGGATCTCGCGCGGCCGGGCCGGGACGAGGATCGCCGCGATGAAGACCGTCAGGGTCACCGCGGTCATGATGAGGACGGCGATCAGGTAAGTCATGGGTTCTCCAGCCTCATACCTTGATGTTGATGATGCGACGGATGATGAAGTACCCGATGATCTGCATCAGGGCGGCCACGGCGATCAGCATGCGGCCCACCATCTCCGTGAAGAGAATGCTCATGTATCGCGGGTTCAGGAAATAGATCAGCAACGCCATGATGATCGGCAGCGCCGCGAGCAGGTATCCCGTGAGGCGACCCTGGGCCGTGTAGACGCGAACCTGGCGCTCGATCATGAAGCGCTCACGGATCGTCTGGGCGAGAGTGTCGAGGATCTCGGCCAGATTGCCGCCGACCTCCCGTTGGACCAGCACGGCGGTGACGAAGATGTGGACCTCGACGAGCTCGATCCTGTCGGCCAGCCCGTAGAGCGACTCGTCGACGGGGAGGCCGAACTTCTGCTCCTCGAAGACGCGCCGGAACTCGCCCGCCACCGGTTCGCCGGCTTCGTCAGCGACCATCTGGAGGCCGGTCGAGAAGGCGTGTCCGGCACGGATCGCGCGGCCCAGCAGATCGATTGCGTCGGGGAACCGTTCCAGGAACGCGTCCATGCGCTTCCCCTTCTTCCGGCGCACGTACAGGTAGGGGATCGTGCCCCCCATGACCGCCATGACCAGCGCGATGATCGGTACCGAGGTGAGAACGAGCCCGAACACACCGCACGCGACCGAGGCGCCGACCGTCAGGATCAGGAAGGTTCCGGCGTGCCACGGCACCTGGGCCTGCTCGAGCAGGTGCCTGAGATCACGGACGTGGGGGAGCCGATCGGCAACGGGATCGAACCAGGTGGGATCGGTGCGCCCCGACTCTCGGAAGAGGCTCTCCAGGGTCTCTCCGATCGTTCCGGACTTGATGCGGGCGGCGATCTCCTTTCTACGGCGGCGATCGCCCAACCCTTCCCACAGCATCGCCAGGGCGAATACTGCGAAGGCGGCGGCCACGAACGCTATGACGGCGGGGATCCAGACCTGTGGGTTCGTCATCGACCGGCTCCCGCGTATCCCTGCTGTATTCCGGAGAAGAGCGCGCTCGGCAGCTCGATCCCTTCCGCCTTGAGGCGCTCGGCGAAGCGCGGCCGGATCCCAGTCGCTTTGAAGCGGCCGAGGACGGTGCCTTCCTCGTCCAGCCCTTCACGATCGAACGCGAAGATCTCCTGCATCGTGATCACGTCCCCTTCCATCCCCACGATCTCCGAGATCGATGTCAGCCGCCGGGTGCCGTCGGAGAGGCGGGCGATCTGGAGGACGACCTGGATCGCACTCGCGACCTGCTGGCGCATCGCCTTCTCCGGCAGGTTCAGGCTCGCCATCGAGATCATCGTCTCGAGGCGCGACAGAGCGTCGCGCGGCGTGTTCGCGTGGAGCGTGGTCAGCGAACCATCGTGGCCCGTGTTCATCGCCTGAAGCATGTCGACCGCCTCCGAGCCACGCACCTCCCCGACGATGATCCGGTCGGGGCGCATGCGGAGAGCATTGATGACGAGCTGCCGCTGTGTGATCTGCCCGATGCCTTCTACGTTCGGCGGCCGGGTCTCGAGCCTCACCACGTGCGGCTGCCGGAGCTGGAGCTCGGCCGAGTCCTCGATCGTCACGATCCGCTCGCTGGCGGGGATCGACGACGAGAGGACGTTCAGGAGCGTCGTCTTGCCCGCACCCGTTCCGCCCGAGATCAACATGTTCAGGCGGGCTTTCACGATCCCCTGAAGGAGCTCCAGCATCGCCGAGGTCAGCGTTTCATACCGGAGCAGATCCTCGGCGGCCAGCACGTCCCGTTTGAACTTGCGGATCGACAGGTGCGGACCGTCGATCGCCAGCGGGGGGATGACCGCGTTGACGCGCGAGCCGTCCGCCAATCTCGCGTCCACCATCGGGGAAGAATCGTCGATCCGACGGCCGACCGCGGACACGATACGATCGATCACCTGGAGCAGATGACGATCGTCCTTGAACCGCACGCTGGTCCTCTCCAGGCGCCCCCGTCGCTCGACATAGACGTCCTGAAAGGTATTCACGAGGATGTCGGAGACCGTGGGATCGTGGAGCAGGGGTTCGAGCGGTCCCAGCCCGAAGATCTCGTGCAGGATCTGCTCGACCAGCTCCTCTCGCTCGTCGTGGTTGAGCGGCACGGCCTCGCGTTCGAGGAGATCCTGGACGACCTTGCGGATCTCGGCGACGACCTGGGACTTCTCGTACGTGTCCAGACTGGAGAGATTGAGCCTCTCCAGAAGCTGGCGATGGATCCGGTTCTTGATCTCCTGCATGTCCCCGGATCCGGGCGCCGGCCGCGCAACGTGTGCCGCCGCACGCGGCTTGTCACCGTTGCGATCGAAGAGAGGAACGTCGTAGGGATCGCGGTACTCGGTCATCCGTTCTCACTTTCCACGGGGAGTGGAGGCAATCCGTAGTCGCCGGGCGATGCAAGACGGTCCTTCAACCGTCCGAAGATCGAGCCGAAGAGGCGACCCCGGGAGCCCGAGTCGCCAGCCGCAATGCCGGAGATCTTCGCCGCCAGCCCCTCGATCTCGCGCGCGCAGGAGGAGCTGGCGCCCAGGATCAGCGGCTTGCCGGAGTTCATCGAGTACGACGCAGCTTCGTAGTCGTTCCCGACCGTCCAGAACACCTTCATCTCGGTCGAGCGCTCGAGATCGTCCAATGTGATCTCGGCATTGGGGTCGTAGCGGTTCACGAGGAGCGAGATCGACCGGTTGTTTCGGCGCAGCCGTTCGAGCAGCGTTTCCGAGCGCTGGATGTTCTGGACCGTCGGAACATTCAACTGGGAGATCAGGAAGATCTGGTTCGCCTGCTCGAAGATCGGAATCGTACGCGGAGTGAGGCCCTTTGGACTGTCGACGATGACGTAGTCGTAATGCTCCTTGAGGAGCTTCAGGATTCGCACGAGTTGGTCGACATCCACTTCGCTCCCCTTCTCCGTATGGTACGGAGCAGCGAGGAGCTGAATGCCCGATTCGTGCGGCTCCACGTACGAAGCCAGGAGGCCGCGGTCGATCCGGTGCAGGTTGGCCGCCAGGTCCGCGACGTTGTAGCGGGGCTCCAACCCCAGGAATAACGCGCACTCTCCGAGCTCCAGATCGAGATCGACGAGGACCGTCCGCTTGCCCGTGAGACGATGGAGCTGGATGGCGAGGTTGGACGCCACGGTGGTCGAACCGGAGCCTCGCTTCGGGCTGAAGAAAGCGAGGAGGCGTCCCGTCGACTTCTTCGATACTTCCCGGGGAGCGAGCGCGCGACGGCCCCTTGAGACCGCCGCGACCAGGTCCTCGGACATGACCGGCTTCGTGAGGTACTCCGCGACGCCGGACTGCATCGCCCGCAGGAGGAACTCGGGACTCTGCATCGGACCGCAGGCGACGAGGCGGCTGCCCGGCAGGACCTCGTTTACATACTGCGCGAGCCGGCAGCCGAGGTCGGGGTCGCCTTCGATGTCGAGGAAGACGAGGTCCGGGTTCTGATCCCGCAGGTCCTCCAGGTGGCCCGCGCTCGCGTCGGCCATCGAAAGCGGGAGATCCAGGATCAACTCCATCTCCCGCCGCACCGCCCGATGGGAGAAGGCGTCGCGGAACGCTTCGTCGGCGGAAAGGACCGCGGCTCTGAGAATGTGCGCCTCCGTCAAACGCCCTCCTCTGTCCTACTCGACCAGCTGGACGCGCTTGATTGCCGGAGCTTCCTCGTCTCCGGTGCCCAATCCCGCGGCCCAGAGGACCCGACCGAAGACCCTCTGCTGGGGTCCTCCCTTCCCCTGCACGCCCTCGAACCACACACCGATGATGTTCGTGATCGTGAGCTCGTTCTTGCCAGGATCATAGGCAAGCGAGGGATCGAAGGTGAGGATGATGCCGTACCGCGGGCTCGCGGCCCAGTTGGCGCCCCAGTCGCTGTCCAGGACGGTCCCCTGAATCGGGTCCCAGTAGGCGTCCGGATCGAGCGCGACCAGCGAGTCCACGCCGTGGCTGGTGGGGCCGCTCATCGAGCCGTTCTCCTTGATGACGATGTCGCCGATCTCGTACTGGTGAGGGTGGCAGTTCACGATCGCCCACTCGTAGCACTGGCCACCTTGACCCTCGGGCCCGCCCGAGCAGTTCCCCTCCTCGGTCTGCGGGATGTCGAAGGGGTAGTACCAACCCGGCTGCGCCGGTTCATCGCTGTCGCCGCCGGCGTTGCCGGCCTTCATCTCGATCTCGCGGCCGAAGTCGTTGGTGTAGCCCATACCGTCGTTGTTCGCGAAAGCGGTGCCGTAGCCGGTCTCGAATGCGGCGTAGTAGTCACCGTCGTCGAAGTACAGATTCGCGTTGGCGTCGTCCCATCGATCGGGGATGATGAACGGCTTGAGGCACTTCGCCGCGCCTGCTGGACCCAGCTGTGCCGCGGCGACCGCCGCCACGTCCACCTCGTCGATCCCGAGGACGCGCGCGAACCAGGTCGCGACCGGCCCGCCGCGGACTTCGTCACGATGAACGGTGACGCGCACCCTCTCCTCCGCCAGATCGACTTCCACGTCCTCCTGGGGATCGATGTCGATCTGTTGCCCCTGAATGTCGTTGCTCTCCCCGTACTGCTCGGCCTGCGATCGGGCGCCTGCCTCGTCGTTGGGGTTGAACATCAAATGCCCGGCTCCCGCCAGAGCGGCCGAGTCGGCTGCCCGCTGGGCCTCGCTCCTGGCCGTGAACAGCATGCCCAGATCGACCGCCAGGGCTACCATTCCGAGGAGCGACACCATCGCGGCGGCCACCAGCACGAGCGTGGATCCTCGGTCTTTCCACTGCCTCCTCACTTCACCAACGTTGCTCATGTCTTTCTCCTGACAGGATCGTCTTAGAAGGTCGCTACACTGCGGTCGGTGCCGTTGTAGACCTCGACACCGTACTGGGTCCTCGGTTGGCTGGGCCGGCGCACCCGCGGCGCGCTCGGTCGCGGCGCTTCCGCCCGCTGGACGAGGTTGTCCTTCTGGACGCCTTCGGTCTTCACCTCTTCATTGTCCATGGTGTTCCGCAGGGCCAGCTGGATCCGCCCCTCGGTGGCCGCCAGCGTGAGCCTCTCCGCCTCCTGTGGGGTGACGAGAAGCGTGATCACGGTCACCGTCTGGGGCTTCCCCTCCGCGTCCCTCTCCATCGTCTGGCCGGCGGTCAGGACCCGCACGTTCTGCAGGATGACCTTGGTCGTGATCTCCGATCGGTCATCGGCCGGGGTCAGCGTCACGAGGACGTCGACGCGCGTCTGGGGCACGACGAAGCCGGCCACGCTGATGACCTGGTCGACCTTTACGCTGACCGCGCGCATACCCTCCGGGATCACGATCGGGAGCCCTCCGCCGGCTTCCTTGCTCGCCAGCTTCGTCAGGAGCAACGGCTCCTGGGCGCTGACCGGGGTGATGACGCCGTGGCCGAGCACCTCTTCGGCCGATCGCGCGTAGCCCTGGGGGATGGAGCCGGATGGCCAGTCGACCAGGTCGATGTCTTCCTTCGCGAGGACCGTCCCGACGGGGAGATCCCGGGCGGCGATCGCCACCGGCGTCGTCGATGCGACCGCCGATGAGGGTATGATCGCAGCGCGCTCGAAGAAGTTCAGCGCCAGGTACCCCGCGGCGACGCCGGACACGGCGGCGAGAACCAGGGCGATCCAGATCCGTTTCCGTCTCATTCTTCCTCCTGCCCTTCCGAGCTAGCCTTCGTTGCTCATGGTGACGGTTGTGCTCATGGTTATCGTGCCACCGGGCGCACAGCCTGGGGGATTGGTCAGGGGACAGTCGGTGCCTCCCTGCATGATCTGCACGATCGGCCCGAGGAACAGGAACTCGTGGGGATAGGTGATCGTGACGCTCACCGGCAACCCGGGGCCGTCCTCTTCACCTTCGATCGCGATCGTGGCCAGATCGAGGTCGAGGTTCGCGTCCGCCAGGCGGCTCTGGATGATCGGTCTGACCTGGTCCTCGGTCGCCCCCGGGAGGACCGCCTGGCGGGCCCCTTCGCGGGCGGCGTTCGTCAGCACCTGGCGCACGTTCCACGCGCGCCCGAACTCGGCGATCCCGATCACGATGCCGAGCAGGACCGGGACGACGATCGCGAACTCGACCAGCGATTGCCCCGCGTCGACCGGCGAGCGGCCGCTCCAGGATCGGCGCGGGGAGATCCGCCTCCATGCGAGGCGAGGCCGGGTCACGCGAACCACCCGGCGATCGCCCCGATCGCGATGGGGAGCGCATAGGGGATCGTCAGCGCGCCGGCCGTCGAGAGCGTGCGCCGCGGTCTTTCCTGCCCGATACCCAGCGCCCGCAGGATCAAGGCCCCGGTGTGATGCATCGTCTCGTGAAGCGCGCCGCAGCGGATCGCCAGGGCCACGGCCAGAAGGCCGCCCGCTAGCGCCGTGATCGCGACCGCGACGACGAACTGGAACGGCCCCAGGAACGCGCCCACGGCGGCCATCAGCTTGGCGTCGCCGCCGCCCATGACCCCCGCCGCCACCAGGGGGAGCGAGACGGCGACACCCAGAACGAGCCCGAGCGCGCCCGCCCCAAGAGCTTCGAACCCCTGGAAGGAGCGCAGAGCGATCGCGACGGCGCAACCGGTGAGCGTCAGCGCCTTGGGGATCCTCCGCTCGCGGAGGTCCCACCAGACTGCAAGCATCGCCAGCGATACGAGCGCGATCAGGCTCAGTTCCGACACGTTGCTACCCCGACCTTTCGGTCCCCGAAGTCCCGTTGAAGATGAAGAAAGCCCCGCGGGGAGCAGGCCCGTCGCCGTAAAAGACGCGGGCCCGCTTCCGCAGGCTTCTCGTGTGGGCCTTTAGGACCCGCCGCCGGTGGTACCCGCCAGCGCGTTTCCGACCTGGGTGAAAACCCCGGTGATCGCGGCAGCGAAGGGCGGGAAGGCGAGGATCACGACGAGCGCGATCAGCGCGATCAGGAGCGCGTACTCCGCGAGATCCTGACCCGAGTCGTCGGTCCAGAGAAGGTTCCAGAGGTGAAGCATCGATGGGTCCTCCAGTTTTGGGTTGCGAGGAAGGGGCGCGACAAAACGACGTCTACATCGACGCCCACCCGAGTAGCGGGATCGTCCCGATGACCACCAGCGCGATCAGGCCGATCAGGATCGCGGACTTCGCGAGCTCCTGCCCGTCGTCGCGACACTTTCCAGCGTTTCGGGGCACTGGCCCCGCCACCGGAACTGCATCGGTTTGGGCTGCCCGGTCGGGCTCGAAGTGCATTGGGGTCGCGAGCATCGCGTCCGTGCGTCCACAGCCTTCGGGTTGATCCCTGTGTCCCTTCGTGAGGGCCTGTGAAGGGAAAGGGATTCTACAATATCGGTACCGGACTGTCAATCAAGTCGTAATCCATTACCAACTAGTGGCATTTCACTTCTCTTGGAGTGGAAACGGGCTTCCTCGTGACGGGCTCAATGATCGGCAGGGGTAGGCGAATAACAGGATCGATAAGGGGACCGCGCCGACCCAGGGGAGGCAGGCCGGCGCGGCGGTGGAGCGGACGGTGATCGAAGAACCGGTCGGCGACCGGGCCAGGCCTTCCTACTCGACGAGCCGGACGGCCCGGAGGTTCGGGGCCACGGGCTCGCCGCCGGCGATGCCGGTCGGGTACAGGATCCGGCCGACGACCTCCTGCTTGTTGCCCTTCCCCTCGACCCGCTCGAAGAAGAAGGCGACGAAATTCGTGAACTCGATCGGCTTCTTGCCGGGCTTGAACGGGCGGCCGGGATGGAAGACCGGCACGATGCCGATCCGCGGGCTTCCCTCCCAGGCGGGATCCCAGGCGCTGTCCACGAGCACGTTTTCGGAATCGTCCCAGTAGGCATCGGGGTCCATCGCGATCAGGTCCTCGCCTCCCTGGACGGTCGGGCCGTCCATGACGCCGTTCTCGACGTCGTACTCCTCGCCCGAGCTGATGACCGAGGGGTTGCAGGTGCGAATGTTCTCGCGGTAGCGGTCGGCGCCCGTGGCCGGTCCGCCGTCCACCTGGGGGATGTCCCACGGGTAGTACCAGCTCGGCTGGTGATAATCCTCGCCGAGGTCTCCGGCCTTGATCTTGACCTGGCGGCCGTAGTCCTCGTAGTAGCCCTCGCCGTCGTAGCCCGGCGATCCCGGATTCCGCCAGTCGGATCCGTAGCCGTACTCCTCCGGGTCGTACTCATCATTGCCGTCGAACTGCCCGTTCCCGTTCTTGTCCCAGAAGCGATCGGGAATCGCGAACGGCTTGAGGCAGGTCGCCGAGCCCGCCGGCGAGGCCTCGGCCGTCGCCCGCGCGGCGATGTCGACCTCGCTGACGCCGAAGATGTTTGCGAACCACGTGGCGACCCCGCTGTTCCGGGCCGCGGTCCGGTGCACGGTCACCGTCACGCGGGACCGCGCCATATCGATCTCGACGTCACCCGGAAGGACCTCGGCGTACTTCTCACGGACGGTGTTGGCGTTTCCGAACTCGATCGCCACCGCGCGCGCACGTTTCTCGTCGTCCGGCTGGACGATCAGCGACCCTGCCCCCGCCAGCGCGGCCGCGTCGGCGGCGCGCTGGGCCTCGCCCCGCGCAGTGAACAGCATCCCTACGTCGACCGCCAGCGCCACGACCGCGAGCATCGCGGTCATCGCCAACGCGGCCAGCACGATCGTCGAGCCGCGATCACCCTTGAGTGATTCGATCGCGGATCTCGCGACCGGCCCTGAGTTTCCTGCCTTGCGGATCTTCATCGCTTCCTCCCCTGTTGTTTTCTCTTGCATTCCACGGTTACTCATTGCGCATCGCGATCTCGCCCTCGAGGACGAACGTGCCCGGCGCATCGCCGCTGTCGTCCGTATCCAGCAGGCCGAGGATCGGGCCCAGGTATGTGAACGTGTACGGGTAACGGACGGCGATCGTCACCGGGTCGCCGACCGGGTCGTTCATGCCGGTGATCGAGATCTCCCCCACATCCGGATCGAGCCCGGCACGGACGAGGTGCGCCTCGACGGCGGCCCGGACCTCGCCCTCTTCGCTCGACTCCAAAATCGCCAGCCGCGCGCCCTCCCGGGCGGCGTTGGTGGTCACCTGGCGGACATTCCACGCGCGCCCGAACTCCAGGATGCCGACCAGCAGCCCCATCAGAAGGGGGAGGATCATCGCCATCTCGAGCAGCGTCTGGCCCTTTTCGGATCCGAGCGTCCGGCGGCGGGTCGCGGCCGGAGATCGCAGTGCGTTCATCTTCCTTCTTCTTTACGGGGGAATCGGTTTTTCGTCACGCTACCGCCGCGGGAATCCGGGGCGCCCCGGGGGGGTGGGGCAACCCCGGTTCCGCAGCGGCCGGGGGTAGCACTACGATCGTTCCGCCTCGCGCCTCAGCTTCCGCCGGCGGCCACGCCGGTCAGGATGTTGGCCACGTCGGTGAACAGGGTGTTGATGTTCTGCCCGAGCATGGTGACGGCCGCGATGACCACCAGCGCGATCAGGGCGACCAGGAGCGCGTACTCGGCGAGATCCTGACCCGATTCATCGGTCCAGAGCGCCGTCAGCCGCGACTCGATTCGGTGAAGAATTCCACGGTACAACATTGTCTACCTCCCGGTTTTTGGTTCTGCTGTTGCTGGTTTCTCTCCCCCATTACCCCTGGTTCTCTTCGGGTTCTCTACTTACGCACGAATCATACCACAACGACAAGGAGTCTGTCAATGAAAATGAACTATGTTTCCTGATTATGGAAAAAGATTTCCATGGTGGGTGGACCTGGAATACCGAAGTTGTGGAATTGTTTTCCTAAAAGTGGAAATCGGAGGGCCTGAGGCGCACGTGGATCGCGGTTCCGCCCTGCTTCCGGCGCTCGTAATCGATCGTGCCGCCCCATGCCTCGACGATGCGGCGCGTGATCGCGAGACCCAGCCCCGTACCGCGCGTCTTGGTCGAGAACGAGGGCTCGAACAGGCGGTCCAGCCCGACGGCCGGGAGGCCGATCCCGTTGTCGACGACCGAGACCCAGGCCCAGCCTGGCTCGCGCTCCCAATCCAGCCGCACGAGCACGCGGCCGCCGTTCGCCGCGAGGATCGCCTCGCGGCTGTTCTGGACGAGGTTCACCAGGATGCGCCGGAAGCCTTCCGGGTCGCCGAGCAGGGCGCGCGGCTCGCCGGCGATCTCGAGCGCGTACTCCACCCCCTCGTCGCCGGGGGCGTAGAGAGCGAGCACTTCGCGAGCCACCTCCGAGGCGTCGAACGGCTCGCGGACGGCGGGGTCGGGCACCGCGAAGCGGGCGAAGTTGCCGGCGATCCGCTCCAGTCGCTCGATCTCCGCCAGCACGAGGTCCACGTTCGCGCGCAGCATCGGCTCCAGGTCGTCGGCTCCGTCCTCGACCGCTCGCTCGAGATGCTGAAGCGACAGCTTCATCGGGGTCAGCGGATTCTTGATCTCGTGGGCGACCTGCCGCGCCATCTGCCCCCACGCCAGTACACGCTGGGACTGCACGTGGGCGGTGATGTCCTCGAAGGCGATCACCATCCCGCGCTCCTCCCCAGCGCCATCCAGGAGGCCGGTGCAGACCACGGTGTAGTGGCGCTCCTCACCGTCCTTACGCAGGATGAGGTCGCGGCCGGCGGAGGTGCCGCCCCGCTGGTGGGGGCCCCGGCCCGCGCCTCGCAACCCTTCCGCCTCGCGATCGACTGCGCGCCAGAACTCGGCCGAAGCTCCCTCGCCGGCGGCCAGCTCGGCGACCGGCCGATCGAGCACTTCGGCCGGGCGCTGCCCCAGGAGGATCGCGGCACGCTCGTTCAGGAGTCGCACGCGGCCGGCCTCGTCGAGCGCGATGACCCCGGCCCCGACCGAAGCGAGGATCGCCTGGACGCGCGATTTCTCGCGCTCCAGAGCGCGCTGGCCCTGATCGAGCCGCGCCGCCATCGCGTTGAATGCGCGCTGCAACCGGCCGAACTCGTCACGCCGGGCCGGCGAGGGGAGGCGATAGGACAGGCGCCCGGCGGCGATCTGGCGGGTGCCCTTCTCCAGCGCGGACAGGGGCCGCGCCATGTACCGGGCCAGCCCCCAGCCCACCACCAGGAGGAAGCCGATCGAGAAGGCCGACAGCAGAAACACGCCCTCCCCGAGCCGCTGCAGGTCGACCCGCGCCCGGTCCTCCCGGATGAGGAGCGGCGTGGCGAGGACGTATCCCGCCGGCGCGCCCGGCTCGACGAGCGGCCGGTAGGCGACCAGGAACGAGCGGCCGCCGAGGGTCATGGAATCGAAGGCGATCGGGCGCCGGACGGTGAACAGGGCGGCGTATACCTCACCCTCCATCCGGTCCGCGAAGAGGCGCGACGCGAAGATCTCAGGCCGGCTCGAGGCGACCGTCCGGCCGCGCCAGTAGAGGATCAGATCCTGCTGGAGCACGGTGGCGATCTCGCGCAACCGCCCGGTCAGCGCGCGGGCCGAGCCGTCCGCGAGCGCCGGGTCGCCCACCAGGACGCGGCTCGCCGCTCCCAGGGCTTCGGCGGCCGCCGCCCGCGTCGCCTCTTCGAGCTCGATCCGGGTCGCCCGGAAGCCGAGCACCGCGTACAACGCGAGCGGGATCGCGGCCACCGCCAGGAAGGCGAGCAGGAGCTGGACCCGGAACGATCGCAGCGGGTTCTGCGTGCGGAGTCCCGACCACCACCGCGAGCGCGCCCGGTGATCGCCCCACCGCTCCACGATCCCGATTCCCAGGCCGCAGATCACGCCGATGAACCCGAAGACGGCGTACCCGCGCGCTCCCGGAAGGAGGGGATCGAGCGGCATGGCGAGCTGAACCGGCTGGTCGCCGGCGCGACGGATGCTCGTCAGCAGCGTCCGGGGGGGTGGCTCCTCCTCGGGCTCCAGCGTCGTGTATCCGGGCAGGTCGGGGGGCAGGTTGGCGCCCGCCAGGAGATCGGTCAGGACGAACGCCGACCCGGGCGTCGGCTCCCGGAGCTCGAGCGCGTCGGTCGTCATCGCGACCGCCGCCCCGATCAACGAGTCGGCCGCGGGCGGGGAGTCGGCCGCGCCCGCCTGCGTAAGGGCCGCGCGCACGGGGACGACGGCCCACCAGATGCCTCCCTCCTCGGGCGAGCCTTCGACCGTGATCCGGGGGCCGTCACCGCCCTGCGCGTGCTGGCGCGCGCGGCCTGACAGATCGACCGCGGTCAGCGCGAACTGGCTCACGATCGTCCCGCCGGCGTCGACGAGATAGACCCCGGAGGCGAAGTCGAGCGTCCGCAGCGGGCTCTGGCTCCACAGCAGGAGGGCGGCGTCGCGGTTGGCGGTGGCGATCGCCTCGGCGACCGACGGGTTCCCCGCCAGGTACTCCGCGGTCCGCGACATCGTGTACTGGAGCCACTGGGTGGAGGCCTGACCGATCCGCTCGGCCCGCTCGACGAGGAGCTCATGAGCCGCCTGGACCCGCGCGTACGTGGCGACCGGGACCGTCAGGAGGGCGCCGATCCCGACCGCCAGGAGGGCGAAGCGCACGCCGCGTGCGCCCCCCGGGGTACCCCGCGCGCGCGTGGCGGCGTGGGCGAGCCAGCCGGCGGCGGTCGCCCCGATCGCCAGGAGCGGCGCGATCGGCCATAGGCGACCGGCGAGGGCCGATTCGGGGAGCGTCCACGCCGCTCCGGCCACCGCCGCCGCGACCACCGCCGCCGCCACCGCCACCCAGGCCCGGCCGGCGGGGGCGCCCACCGCGCGGAAGCCCGCCGCCAGCACCGCGATCCCGACCGACGCGAGAAGCGCGAATCCGAGCAGCACCATCACGTACGCGGGCGAAAAGAGGAGCGTGGGGCTGAAGAACACGGTCGGACTCATGTTCTGCATCGCGATCTCGATCGTCCCCGCGGCCGCCCGCGCCGCCAGGATGGCGATTCCCGCCGCGCCGGCCGCCGCCAGCGCGACGCGAACCGGAGCGCCCTTCCGCTGCGGCTCGGGAAGCAGCGTCGTGATCGAGACCGCGAGGAGCGCCAGCAGGGCGGCGGTGAGCAGGAAGTCCCCCGGCGAGCGTCCGCCCGGCCCGAAGAGGCCGAAGGCGAAGGCGAGCGGGCTGAACCACGCGGACGGCAGGAGCAGCGCCGGCAGGCGGGACTCCAGGAGGAAGGCCCAGACGACCCCGAGGAGCGCCGCCTGGCCGGCGATCGCCAGCGCCCACGGCTCGACCCGGGCCGGGGAGCTCCCGATCGTCGCCCGCGCCGAGTGCCAGACCGCCCCCGCCGCCCACAGGAGCGGCCACAGGAACAGGACCGCCATCGCCCGTTGCGAGTCTCGCCGGCGCTCGTCGAGGTAGCGGTCGAGCATGAAGCGCTCGCCGATGACGACCGCCGCCGCCCGCCTGGAGGACAGCTCCCCCGGCCGCGGGCCGGAATCGACGGCCGGCGCGAGGATGGGCGACCCCGGCCCGCCGCCGCGACCGTTCGCCCCGGCCTGCACCTCGAACGCCAGATCGCCGGCCCGTTCGAGCTGCGGCAGGACGAGGTCCGACGCGCCGCGCACCAGCGGCGACTCGACCGCCCAGATGTCCTGGACGACGAGCCGCCAGATCTCTCCCGAAGAGGACAGGGGGACCCCGGTGTAGGCGAGCGTGTAGCCGGCCGGCCGGCGGACCAGGGCCCCGCCGAGCGCGACGCCGATGGAGTCGGGCGGCAGCGGGTCGCCGCGCGGCTCGCCCCACCAGGCCCGGAGGACGCCGGAAGTATCGTAGAGCTCGATCCCGACGCCGGCGGGGAGCCCCGGGGGGGCGGCGCGGCCGAGGGCGGCGAAGAGCTCCGCGTCCTGGAGCGGGGGACCGGAGGCCACCACGCCGGAGAGCCGCTCGGCGGTCTCCACCGCGAACCGCCGATCGGCGGCGAGGCGCAGCGTCAAGAACGCGGCCACCCGCTCACGCTCCGCCGCCTCCAGACGGGCGACCGCCCGCGCCCCACCCGCCTCCAGCCGCCAGGTCTGGAGGTGGAACCAGCCGCAGACGCCGAGATAGGCGAAGAGGAGCCCGTAGCCCGCGCGGAGTCCCCACCGCCGCGGACGGCCGAGCGCCAGACCGGCAGCGAGCGCGGCGGCGGCGGCGAGCGCGGCGGCCGCCGCCAGGAACCGCTCCGCCGCCGCCCATCCGGTCGGCTCCGCGCCGCCCGGCGGGCCCACGAAGGCGGTCGCGGCAAGGGCGACGGCCAGGATGAAGAGCTGGGCGGCGCGGGTCATCGGCCGCCCGCCTCCGGCCCCGGCCGCCGCGTGGCCACGACGAGGGCCGTCGCGCCGGCACGGCGGGCCGCGTCCATGACCTCGACGACGCGCCCGTGAGAGACGCTCCGGTCGGCCTCGAGGATGACGCGCTTCGGGTCGCGCACGGAGAGAGCGGCCTCGAGCCGGCCCGCGAGGTCCCCCGCCGGAACCGCCTCGCCGGCCAGATAGACCGTCCCGTCGGGCGCTACGCTGACCGTCACGTCGCCCTCGCGCTCCCCCTCGGCCGTGCTCGCTTCGGGGAGCGCGAGGTCGAGACCGGGCTGCTCCAGGAAGGTCGAGGTGACGACGAAGAAGAGGAGCAGCAGGAAGACGACGTCGATCAGGGACGTGATGTTGATCCCCGCCTTCCGGCGGCGTCCGGTCTCAAGGCGCATTGCGCGCGGCGTCCTTCCGGACCCGCCCCTCCTCCTTCCGGACCCGTCCCTCCTCCTTCCGGACCCGCCCCTCCTCGCTCCGGAAGCGCAGCATTTTCTGAAGCAGCCGGTTCGTGTGCGACTCGAGATCGAGCACTAGCCGCTCCGCCTTGCCGGTGAAGTAGTTGTATGCCACCAGCGCCGGGATGCCGATCGAGAGTCCGGCCGCGGTCGTGATCAGCGCCTCGGCGATCCCGCCCGACAACCCCTGCGCCCGCCCCGCGCCCTGTTGGGACACGACCTCGAATACCTCGATCATCCCCAGCACGGTCCCCAGCAACCCCAGCAGCGGCGCGATCGCGGCGATCGTCTCGAGGAGCCCCAACCCGCGCTCGAGCCGGGCGACCTCCTGCCGACCCTGGTCCTCGATCTGCTCCCGCAACTCCGCGCGCGGCCGGTACCGGCTCTCGAGCGCGACCCGGACGATCGCCGAGAAGGGGCCCGGGTGGCGCTCGCAGATCGAGCGCGCCAGCGGGATGTCGGCGGAGCCCGTGAGACCGTCGATGACCGCCACGATCTCCGGCACGACGACTTCCCGGCGCCGGAGATGCCACGCCCGGTCGAGGATGATCCACAGGGCCAGCACCGAGCAGGCCGCGAGCGGGATCATGAGGACCCCTCCCTGCCCGAGCGCCTCCCACATTACCGGTCGCCGGGGATGACGGTGTTGAAGTAGAAGGCCCCCGTGATCTCGAGGTACGCTTCCGGAAAGCCCGGCGGCAGCGGCTCGAAGTCGGCCGCCCCCTCGATCGCCGAGGTGGCGACGTACTGCAGGTTCGGCACCCCGCGATGATCGAGAAGGGTCAGCGACGTCATGCTCCCGTCGGGCGCGATGCGGAACCGGACGCGGGTCGCCCAGGCCGCCGTTCCGTAGTAGAACGCCGGCGGGGGAAAGATCTGCTCCTCGATCTCGCGCTTGAGCCGCGACAGGTAGGGCCCGTACTCCCACGCGGTCGTGTTGAGGCTGAAATCCGAGCCCGCTCGAGCGCGGGACAGCCGCTGATCGACCTCCGGCGACGGGAGCCGCGCCCCGTCGGACGGGTCGACGCTCGGCCGGGATAGGGCCGAACCGGGACCGATCGCGTTCCGCGGGATGGCGAGACGCGCATCCCCCGCCGCTTCCGCGGTCGCGGGGTCGCGGGCCGCGGCGCTCCTGGGCGTCGTCGGCACGGGCGTCTCGCCGGCCCGGAACGGTGCACCCTCCGGAAGGTCGCGGGGAGACTCGGGCTGGGCGGCGCGGCCGTCGCGCGTGGAGACGAGCGGGGTCGGCTCATCGGGGACCGTCTCCGGAACCGGCCGTGGATCGACGAACGTGAACGCCATCGGGTCCGGTGCCGGGGTCGGCGGAGCGGCACGGGAGGCCCGCTCCGCCGTGCCCAGGATCCCCCAGACCGGAGCGACGAGGGCGGCGTGGGCGAGGAGGGAGAGCGCGAGGGCGAGGCGCGATACGCGATCGTTCAGCATGGAAAAGCTGAATATAGCGCCCTTACGCGCCCCGCCGCCTGCCGCTCTAGCGCGGCCGGTCTACTCCTTCGGGCCCGATGTCCTGATCTGGCCGCGGATCTCGCCGCCCGGGTGGACGATCGTGTGCACGTTGACGTACGCGTCGCCCGACCGGAGCTCGGCGACGAGGTCGTCCAGCGTCGCCCCGAGGAGCGGCCCTATCAGGTCGTCGGTCGTGATCGTTCCCTCGGACAGGATCCCGTTCGTCGTCACGCCGGCAGGGTCAAAACCGAAGAGGAAGACGACGATGTCGCCGTTGACCCCTACAGGGGCCAGGTGGATGTGGGCCTGCGTGACGTCCTCGATGTTGGCGACGATCAGCTTGAAGGCGAGCTCGCTCCCGTCCTTGGAGAGCTGGAACTTGGCCTGGCCGGCCGCCTTCGTGTCGACCGGCGGCACCTCCTCTCTTCCTTTCAGGGACGCCGGGAAGTTCCGGTCTACAGCGTGGGCTGTCGTGGGACCGGTGACCTGGATGGCGGCAGTGAACTCGTTGTAGCCATCGTCAGCGCAAGAAGTTACGACGATGGCGAGGTTGGCGATCGCGAGGCAGAGAAAGCGGCGCATGGTTCACCTCCGATGCGGAGTGAGCGCGGCCCTTGCTCTTCACGGTTACCCTCGTCCCTACCGCCGGTCTTGAACTCCTTCCACCTCTCTGGAAGGGAAGCCACCTCAGGAATCCGTCAGGACGCGCCGCCGACCAGCTTCTGGACGCGGGCCAGCAGGCGATGCCGGCGGAGCGGATTCGACTCCCCCGTCATCCGGGTCGCCAGATCCGTCGACGCCATGATCAGTAGGGCGACCCCCAGCCACCAGCGTGCCCACGGCGGACCGACCCGCGTGGACTCGAGGGCCAGGAAGCCCGCCACCGTCACGAAGTGAGGACCGAGGACGATCCAGCGTGACCAGACGGCCGCCGGCCAGCGGCGGCCGTCTTCCGGTTCCTCATCGAGACCGTGCGCCAGCGCGCGTACCGGCGCGAACGCTACGCCGGGCAGGGCGGCGATCAGGAGCGCGAGCGAGTAGAGGAGGGTGATCGGGGAGAGAAGGAGCTCCACGAACGGGCTCGCGGGAGGCGAAGGCAAGCGCTCTCCATGGCCGCCCCCGCGCGGCCGCGGGCCGGGGGGAGGCGAGGGCTTGGTCGCGCGCGTTCGCCTCCACCTCCAGCGCCGACCCTGCGACCGGTCGAACTCCCGGTAGTGATGCACGACGTACTCGTGCGCCACGTTCAGCTTCTGGATCCGTTGCGTCGCCTCCTCGGCCATCAGCCGGCCGGCGGCGCCGTTCATGGCGAAGCGATCCGGATGGAGCTGCTTGGCGCGCGAGCGGTAAGCCTGCTGGATATCGTCGAGAACGACCGGCGCGAAGAGCCCGAGCGCGCGCAACGACTCCCGGTAGCGTACCTCGTCGTAGCTGTCGCGCCTTGAGCGCGAGGGCGTCGCCGAGCGCGTATTCCGCTCGCTCATTGCGGGGTGGGGCTCGGCGGCGCGGGCGCGCTCGCGGCGCCCCCCTCCTGTTGCGGCGGTTCCGGGTCGACGGTCGCCGTGGGAGCGGCCGCCTGGTCCTCGGACTGGACCTTCAGCTCGATGTCGTAGCGGTCCTCGTACATCCGCTCGGTCGGATCGCCGAAGTCGGGGTCGGGCATATCGAGGAAGTACGATTTGCAGGCCCGGTCGAGCAGGTCCACCGTCAGCTCCGGCTTAAAGCCCAGGTACCGCGCCGAGTCACACAGGTGCTCCAGCAGGTCGCGCGGATGACAGGACCGCGGGGCGAGCGGGATCCGCTCGTAGTACTGCTTGTAGACGTACGCCACGCGCCCCGCAACGAACGGGATCTGCCGCGCCACGCAGCAGCGGCGGAAGATCTGCACGTACTGCTCGTAGTCCGGGCTCGGCACGTGGATCTTGTAGTGGATCCGCCTGAGGAACGCCTCGTCGACGAGCTCGGTCGGATTCAGGTTGGTGGCGAAGATCAACAGGCAGTCGAACGGCACCGGAAACTTGTGGCCGGTGTGTAGCGTGAGGAAGTCGATTCGCTTCTCGAGCGGCACGATCCACCGGTTGAGGAGGTCGCGCGGCCGCACGCGCTGGCGCCCGAAGTCGTCGATGATCAGCACGCCGCCGTTCGCCTTCACCTGGAACGGGGCCTGGTACAGCTTGGTGTTGGAGTCGTACTGAAGGTCGAGCTGGTCCAGCGTCAGCTCGCCGCCGGTGAAGACGACCGGTCGGGAGACCCGGGCAAAACGGCGGTCGTACGAAGGGGCGGTCTTGAGCCACTCCGGCTCGCCTCCGTTCGCCTCGAACCCCTCCCCCTCCGGCCGGTCGCGATGATAGACTGGGTCGTGAATGATCATGATCTGGCCTTCGATCTCGACGGCGTAAGGCAGATACATGTCGCCGCCCAGCATGCGTGCGATCGACTCCGCCAGGTTCGTCTTGCCGTTCCCCGAGTCGCCGTACAGGAACATCGACTTCGCGGAGTTGATGGCGGGCCCGAGCTGCTCGACGAAATCGGGGCTCAGAACGAGATGGCTGAAACCGGTCTGGATGCGATCGACCGTGATGTGCACGCGGCGGATCGTCTGCGCCTCGACCCAGGCCCGGTACTTGTCGAGCGGCACCGGGGCGGGCCCCACGTACTGGTTCGCCGCCATCGCCTCCTGCGCGCGCTCGCGCCCCTTGCCGGTCAAGTCGTAGAGGTAGGCGCCACGACCGTGGCCCTGCGTGCCGCGGACATCGATCATCATCCGCTGCTGAAGGTCGTGGAGGCGCTCGTCGAGCAGCGGGAACGGCAGTCGGAGATTGTCGCTCAGGTGCTGGCCCGTCCGCGCCCCCTGGGCGTAGAGCATCTTGAGCGTGAGGTCGTGAACCGCCTCGGCGAGGAGTCCCGTCTCCTCCAGGGTCTGGGGCACGGCCGGTCGCCGGGCGCCGGCTGCCTCGACCCTTCGCGCTGCGGAAGTCGCCCCGAATCCGGCGCTCATCGCTCCTCCAACCCTGCCGATACGGGGTTCCAGGTCAGGACATCGCCGAGGGCGGTCCCCGTTTCCGCCAGCGTGCCGGCGGGCAGCTCGATCGCTCGGCGGGCTTTGGAATGGTGCCGGGTGCGGGCGCCCGGTCGCAGCTCGGGATAGAGCGCGACCACCGCGCCGTCGCCGTCCACGAAGGCCACGTCGAGGGCGATTCTCATCCCGTACATGTGGACCCCACGGCACGGATCGATGAGGAGCCCCTGGCCGGGCTCGAGCGGAGGCCTTCCGATCAGGCCGCGAAGCCGGGGCCACCACCGGTCGGCGTGGCCGATCCGGCCCCCGAGGTCCCGTTTGCGGGTTTCGTTCCACACGCGCACCATCTTCAAGTCAGCCCCCGCATCTGATCGATGATGTGCAGGATCGCCGGCCCCAGGATGACCACGAACATCGCCGGGAAGATGAACAGAACGAGCGGGAAGACGAGCTTGATCGTCGTCTTGGCCGCCGCCTCCTCGGCCCGCTGGCGCCGCTTGGTCCGAAGGGTGTCCGAATGGACCCTGAGCGCGGTCGCGATCGAGGTCCCGAAGCGGTCGGTCTGGATCAGCATGGCGGTCAGGGATTTCAGGTCCGCGACACCGGTCCGCTCCCCGAGGTCTCGCAGCGCGTCCCCACGCGGGGTGCCGGCCCGGATCTCGAAATTGGTCAGCACCAGCTCTTCGCTCATCACCGTGCTCACGTGCTCGATCTCGTCCGATACGCGGACCAGCGCCTGGTTCAACCCGAGCCCCGCCTCGACGCAGACGACGAGCAGGTCGAGCGCGTCGGCGAGCGCTTTCTGGATCTCCTTCTGGCGGCTCCGGATCTTGCGCTTGACGATGTAGCTCGGAAGCGCCCAGCCGAAGAGGCCCGCGCCCCCGATCGCCAGCGCGAGCGCGCCGAACCCGACGCCCATCACCGTGCCGAGGAAGAGCGCTCCGGCGGCCAGCCCGAGCGCCAGCAAGGTGCGGATGGCGAAGTAGAGCGGGACCGCCTTGGGGCGGCGGTAGCCCGCCATCACCATCATGTGCTGGACGCTGCTCCACTCCTTTCGGCGGCTCGCCACCCGCTCGCCGAAGGTCTCGAGCACCGTTTGAAGCCGCTCCCGTCTCTGCTGCCGGCGGCGGCGCTGGACTGCATAGTGGGTGGCGCCCGACTCGAGCTCGTCCAGCCGGCGCGAGATCGCCCGCGGCCGCGCCGGCGCTAGCTGGGCCAGGCCGTACACCAGCGCCATCGCCGACATCATGACGAGTCCCACTACGAAATACAGCACGCTAAACCTCGATGTTGATGATCTTGCGTATGATGAAAAAGCCGATAAACTGCAGCACCGCGGCGCTCGCGATCATGAGCCGCCCGATCGGTTTCTCGAAAAGGATCGTCATATACTCGCTGTTCAGCAGATAGATCAGGAAGCCCACGATGATCGGGAGGGCCGCCAGCAGGTATCCCGTGAAGCGTCCCTGGGCGGTGTAGACCCGCACCTGCCGTTCGATCGTGAACCGCTCGCGGATCGTGTGCGAGATCTTATCGAGGATCTCGGCCAGGTTTCCGCCCACTTCGCGCTGAATGAGGACCGCCGTGACCAGGATGCGCATCGACAGGAGCTCGATCCGGTCGGCCAGCGCCACGAGCGAGTCCTCCAGGCTCAATCCAAACTTCTGCTCTTCGAACACGCGGCGGAACTCGCCCGCGATCGGCTCGGGGGACTCCTCGGCGACCATCTGGAGGCCGGTGGAGAAGGCGTGGCCGGCGCGGATCGCCCGGCCCAGCAGGTCGATCGCCTCCGGGAAGCTCTCCTCGAACTTTTCCAGACGCTTGGTCTTCCGCCGGCGGACGTAGAGGTAGGGCAGCGCCGCGCCGAGCGTGGCCGCTCCCAACGCGATGATCCAGTAGTTCGTGACGACGAGCGCGGTCAGCCCGAGGGACATCGAGGCGCCGATCGTGAACAGCATGAAGCTGCCTACCCGCCATTTCATGTCCGCCTGATCCAGCATGTGCTGGAGGTCGCGCGTGTGCGGGAAACGCGACACCAGCGGCGCCAGCCATTTCAGCTCGTCGCCCGACGCATCGCGGAACAGATCGCTGAAGGGGTCGCCTCCCGGGGCCTCGCCGCGCGCCAAGCTCTCCAGCCGATCGGTGATGTCCTTCCGCTGGCGGCGCTCGTTCCACCACTCCCAGACGAGCGCGAGGGTGATTACGCCGCACGCCACCGCGGCGAAGACCAGCAGCGCCAGGCCGATATCGGGTGGCAGTCGCTCGCTCACGCTTCCGCGGCCGGCGTATAGCCGAACTCGACGTTGGAGAAGAGGACGGTCGGCAGGTCGATCCCGCTCGTCTTCAGGCGCTCGGCGAACCGCGGCCGGATCCCCGTCGCCTTGAACCGCCCCAGCACCTTGCCGTCCTTGTCGATCCCCATCCGCTCGAAAGTGAAGATCTCCTGCATCGTGATGACCTCGCCCTCCATCCCTACGATCTCCGAGATCGAGGTCAGCCGGCGGGTGCCGTCCGACAGCCGCGCGACCTGGATCACGACGTTGATCGCGCTCGCGATCTGCTGCCGCATCGCCTTCTCGGGGAGGTTCAGGCTCGCCATCGAGATCATCGTCTCGAGCCGCGACAGCGCGTCCCGCGGGCTGTTGGCGTGGAGCGTCGTCAGCGAGCCGTCGTGGCCCGTGTTCATCGCCTGCAGCATATCGACCGCCTCGGATCCCCGCGCCTCGCCGACGATGATCCGGTCGGGCCGCATGCGGAGCGAGTTGATCACCAGTTGCCGGGCCGTGATCTCACCCTGGCCCTCGACGTTGGATGGCCGCGTCTCGAGCCGCACGACGTGCGGCTGCCTCAACTGGAGCTCGGCCGAGTCCTCGATCGTCACGACCCGCTCGCTGACCGGAATCGACGTCGACAGGACGTTGAGGAGCGTCGTCTTGCCCGAGCCTGTGCCGCCCGAGATCAGGATGTTCAGCCGCGCCTTCACGATCCCCTGCAGGAGCTCCAGCATCGGCTGGGTCACGGTCTGATAGCGCAGGAGGTCCTCGGCCGTCAGCACGTCCCGCTTGAACTTGCGGATCGAGAGGTGGGGGCCGTCGATCGCCAGCGGCGGGATGATCGCGTTGACCCGCGAGCCGTCGGCCAGACGCGCGTCCACCAGCGGCGAGGAATCGTCGATCCGGCGCCCCACCGCCGACACGATCCGATCGATCACCTGGAGCAGGTGGCGGTTGTCCTTGAAGCGGACGTCGGTATGCTCGATCCGGCCGCCGCGCTCGATGTAGACCTTGTTATAGGTGTTGACGAGGATGTCCGAGATCGAGGGGTCCTGCAGCAGCGGCTCCAGCGGTCCCAGGCCGAAGATCTCGTGCAGGATCTGCTCGACCAGCTCCTCGCGCTCGTCGTAGTTGAGCGGCGCCGCCTCCCGCGCCAGCAGGTCCTGGACCACCTTGCGGATCTCGGTGACGACCTGGCTCCGGTCGTGCGCGTCCAGGTTGGAAAGATTGAGCCGTTCCAGGAGCTGCTTGTGGATCCGTCCCTTGAGCTCGTGGGTGTCGGCCGACCCGTGGGTCTCCGCAGGGATCGGAAGCGGGACGATGGGGCTCCCGATCTCCTGTTCGGCAGGCGGCGATCCGTCGTCGGGCTCGGGCGCCTCCCACGGAAGCCGCTGGCGGTTGACTTCGCCCTCCCGGGTGAACAACGGGACGGTGTAAGGATCCCGGGAATCATTCATGCGCGTTCTCCTCCTACGACGGCCGGGGGCAGCATGAGCGGCTCATCTGTCCGCGTCTCGTTGCCCAGAAAGCTCTTCAGCGGATCGACGATCGTGCGCGAGAACCACCCTTTGCGGCGGGCGACAGCGCCCGGCAGGCCGGTCATCTTGGCCGCCAGAGCCTGCAGCTCGTGCGTGTAGCGGCTGCTGTCGTCGAGAATCACCGGCCGCCCCGTGTTGATCGAGTAGATCACCGATTCATAGTCATTGGGCAGCGCCCAGTAGATCTCCTGGTTGAGCGATCGTTCGACATCCTCGAGCGTGATGTCGTTGTCGCTGGCGTAGCGGTTCACGATCAGTCTCAACACCTGCCCCTTGTGACCCATCCGCTCCAGCAGATGCTGGCAGCGCTGGATGTTCCGGAGCGACGGCAGGTCGATGTTCGCCACCAGGTACACCTCGGATGCCAGATCCAGGGCGGCCAGGGTGCGCGCCGTGAAGGAGTTCGAGGTGTCGACGACGACGTACTCGTAGTGCTGCTTCAGGAACTGCAGGATCTGGCGCGTCTGGTCGCCGGTCACCGCCTCGGCTTTCTCGGGATGGTAAGGCGCGGACAGGAGATGAACGCCGGAGTCGTGGCACTCGATGAACGATGCGAGCAACCCCGCGTCCATCCGATGGAAGTTCTTGGCCAGATCCACGAAATTGAATCGCGGTTCCATCCCCATGAACAGAGCGATCTCGCCGAGCTCGAGATCGAGATCGACGAGAACGGTGCGCTTGCCGGTCAGGCGGTGGATGTGGATGGCGAGGTTCGTGGCCACCGTCGTCGAGCCCGAGCCGCCCTTGGCGCTGAAGAATGCGAGCAGCCGACCCGGCTCCCGGTGAGCGGGTCCTGCGGCCGTGCTCGGCTGCTTGGCCCCCAGCTTCCGGCTCGTGCGGCCGATCGCCGCCGTCAGCGCCTCCCGGGAGACCGGCTTGGGAAGGTATTCGCTGATCCCGGCCTGCATGACGGTCATCAGGAATTCAGGCGAATGCTCGGTACCGGCCGCGATCAGGCGCTGGGACGGGTTCGCCTCGACGAGGAACTGGGCCAGCTTGCAACCGAGCTGCGGGTCGTGCTCGAGATCGAGGAAGATGATGTCCGCGTCGACGTACCGCAGCTCCTCGAGGTGCCCGTGGCTGATTTCCACGAACGGCACGAGGATCTCGAACGTGACCTGGATCGGCACCTCGCCGCCGTCGCCGTTCGCCTGGAATACGGCGCGGAACTGCGGATCGATCGAGATGACGGCGCTGGAGATGGCCTGACTTTCCATGGGCTCCCCTACTCGACGAGTCGGACGGACTTGGCGGCCGAAGCCATGGCGTCGGGGTCGCCTCCGCTCACGCCGGTCGCGCCGAGAATGCGCCCTCTGACCTTCTGGAACGTGCCCTCCCCTTCGACCGCCTCGATGTATACGGCGATGAAGTTCGTGAACTCGATCGGCTGCTTGCCGGACTCGAATTCGCGGCTCGGATCGAAGGTCGGAACGATGACGATCCGCGAGCTCGCTTCCCAGTCCTCGCCATGGATGCTCCCGGCGACGGTGTTCGTCCCCGTATCCCAGTAGGCGTCGGGGTCTGCGTCGATCAGGGTCTGGACCCCTTCGAAGGTCGGTTCGTCCATGGCGCCGTTCGCCGTCCAGTACTGCTGGCCGATCGAGATGACCGCCGGGTGGCAGTTCTCGATCGCCCACTGGTAGCAGCTCGCGCCCTGGCCGCCCGGGCCGCCCGGGCACACGTTTTCTTCGACCTGGGGGTGGTCCCAGGGCAGGTACCAGCCCGGGCCGGTCCCCGGCTCCGAGCCTCCCTGGTTCCCCGGATTTCCACCCGCCTGACCCGGCCCCCCACCCTTGATCACGACCTCCCGGCCGCGGTCGTTTTCGTAGCCCAGACCGTCGTCACCGGGCGAGCCGGTGTTCCGCCATGACGTGCCGTAACCATGGACCTCCGGATCGTACTCGTCTTCACCCTCGTCGAAGATCCCGTCGCCGTCCTGGTCCAAGAACCCGTCCGCGACCGAGAACGGCGAGACGCACGCGGCCGCGCCGGTCGGCGCGGCCTCGGCGGTGGCTCTCGCGGCGACATCGACCGCGGCGACCCCGAAGACGTTCGCGAACCACGTGGCCACCGCACTTCCCCGTTCCTCCGTGCGATAGACGGTCACCGTCACCTGATCGGCATCGAGGTCGACCACCACGTCCTCCGGCTGCACCCCTGCCGTTTCGTCGCGGACGGTATTGAGGTTCCCGTAGCGGATGGCGACCGTCCGGGCGCGGTCCTCGTTGCCGGGCTCGACGATCAGGGACCCGGCGCCGGCGAGCGCGGCCGCGTCGGCCGCGCGCTGTGCCTCGCCGCGCGCGGTGAACAGCATGCCGATGTCGACCGCCAGCGCCACGATCCCCAGCAGCCCCGCGATCGCCAGGCTGACGAGGACGATCGTGGACCCGCGCTCCCCGTGAAGCGCGGTCTTTCGGCCTGAGCTCGCGCGGCCTGCGCTCGCGTGGACCGGATCGTAGATCATCGGCTCTCGCCTCCCTGTTCGGTTTGACCGACCGGTTCCTCCAGCTCTTTCTTCCAGTCCCAGTCCACCGGCTCGCCGCTGGGGACCGGGGGCGATGTGTCGGACGGCTGGACGAGGCGCGGGGTCACGAGCACGAGCAGCTCGCTCCGCCGCTGCCGCAGGTCCTGCGAGCGGAACAGCGCGCCCAGGATCGGGATATGGCCCAGGACCGGGATCCGGTCGAGGTTCTCGGTGATCGAGTTGTCGATGAGGCCCGCGATCGCGAACGTCTGGCCGTCCTCCAGCTCGATCGTCGTTCTGGCCCTTCGCGACAGCAGGACCGGGATCTGGAAGCCAGCCAACTGCAGCCCGGCGGCGAAGTCGAGCGTCGACACTTCGGGCTCCACCGCGAGCTGGATGTTCCCGCTCGTCTGGACCGTCGGCGTGAAGTTGAGCCGTATGCCGAACTCCTTGAAGACGATCGTGACCGAGCCGGTCGCGCCGCCCTGGAGCACCGGATACGGGAACTCGCCGCCCGCGAGGAACGAGGCCTCCTGACCATCCAGGGCCAGCAGGTTGGGCTCCGCCAGGCTGCGAAAGAGCCCCGTCGCCTGGAGCGCCCGGATGAACGCCGCGACGTTGGTATCGGTCTCGAACAGGAACAGGTTCGCCAGCGTGTTGATCGTCGTGACCGTTCCGTCGTCGTCGATCGATGGCGTGGGGATGAAGCGGCCCGTCCCGACGTAGCCGCCCTCCTTGTCGCCGAAGTGCTGGAACTGGACGCCGAGCTCCTGGAGCGCGGTGCGGCTCACTTCGGCGAAGCGGACCTGGAGCAGGATCTGGTGCGGCGACGGGATGGAGATGTTGTTGACGACCATCGCCTGGGTCGCCTCGGCGATCTCGACGGCGCGCTGGGCGACGGTGGAGTTGCTGACGCTTCCCGACAGGATGTAGACGTTGCCGCTGGACGTCACTTCGATCTGCTCGCCCGGGAACAGCGCCCGGAAGTGGTTCTCGAGCGCCGCGGAGTCGAGGGACACCTCGACCGGGTAAAGCGTCCGGCGTCCTTCCGCATCCCAGATCACGAGGCTCGTCGTCCCGATCCGCTTCCCGTTGATCAGGAGCTCGGTCGGCGAGACGACCACCGCCTCCGCCACCTCGGCGTTCGACACCGAGACCCGGCGCATCGGCACCGGGTGCGAGACGAGTTGCGCCGTGCCTTCCGCCAGGGTGATCGTCCGGCCGCCTTGTTCGGCGGCCTGTCCCGCCGCCACCGTGGGCTGCGTCAGGCCATACACAGCGATTCCGATGACGAACGGGATCAGGCGCGCCGAAACATTCCTCGAGCGGCGGCTGAAGGATTCACGAGAGCTGACTGGCATGGGTGGCCTCCCCCCTAGAAGGTGGTGACGGTGCGCTCGGTGCCGTTGTACGTCACGACGGACTGACCCTCGCGCTGAACAGGCGCGCGGCGGACCCGCGACGGGGACGGGGTCGGTTGTGGCGCCGTGGACCGCACCAGCGACGCTTCCCGCACCCCGCTGGTCTCCACCAGCGCCATATCAAGGGTGTTGCGCAACGCAAGATGGATTTGACCCTCGGTCGCCGCCAGCGTCAGCTTTTCGGCGTCCTCCGGACCGACGAGGAGAGTGATCACCGTCACCGTCTGCGGCTCGCCGTCGCGGTCGCGCTGGATCGTCTGGCCGGCGGCCAGCGTGAGCACGTTCTGCAGGATGACCCGTGTGATCGTCGCCTCGTTGTCGGAGGGCGGATTCAGCGTCACCAGTACATCGACCCGCGTGCCGGGCAGCACGAACCCCGCCACGCCGATCACTTCGTCGACCTTCACGCTGACCGCGCGCATCCCCTCGGGGATGACGATCGGAAGGCCGCCGCCGGCCTCCTTGGTGGCCAGCTTGGCGTCGAGCAGCGGCTCGTTGGCGGCCACCGCCGTGATCAGACCGCGCCCGACGACCTCCTGCACGGCGGACGAGTATCCCGGCGGCACGTTCGTCGCCGGCCAGTCGACCAGCTTCACGTCGGCCGGGCCCACGACCGATCCGAGCGCCAAAGCGCGCGCTGCGACGGCGACCTGCGTGGTCTGCGTCGACTTGGCCACCAGCGGCATCACCGGCTGGCGCAAGTAGTTGAGCGCGAGGTAGCCCGCCGCGCCTCCCGAGACGAGCGCCAGCACGAGCGCCATCCACTTTCTACGCTTGCGTTTCATCGTTTCCCCCGTGCCATCAGACAGGCGTTTCCCTCTACTCGTTGCGCATTACGGCGGTGGTCGAGAGGGTGATCGCCCCCGCCATGCTGTCATCCGGCCCCTTGAGGAACGCAACTATCGGGCCCAGGAACTTGAACTCATAGGGATAGCCAAGACCGATCGTCGTCGGCTGGCCCGCCCCGTCGCCCTTGCCGTCGATCGTAACGGTGGCCAGGTCAGGGTCGAGGCCTGCTCGCTGAAGGCCGCCCGCGATCGTATTGCGGACCTGCGCTTCGGAGCTGTTCGGGATCACCGCCAGGCGGGCCCCCTCGCGGGCGGTGTTGGTCAGCACCTGATAGATGTTCCAAGCGCGCCCGAACTCGAAGATCCCGATCACCAGGGCCAGGAAGACCGGCAGGATGAGCGCGAACTCGAGCAGCGACTGGCCGCTCTCCCGGCGGCGCTGCGAGCGGCGGCGCATCATGTGAACCATCCCGCGAGCCCGCCGATCGTGATCGCGACCCCGTACGGGATCGCCATGGCGCCGGGCGTGTGGATCGTGCGGGTGCGGGCGCGGCCGGCGCGGCCGGCGCTGCCTGGGGCGAGGCCGGTGATCAGGTCGCGGCCATGGGCGAGGGTCTCTCCGAGGACGCCCCGCCGGAGAGCCAGGACGAGCGCCATCGCGCCCCCCGTCAGCGCGGTGACCAGGAGCGCAGTCGGCAGACTGCCGGGTCCGAGAAAGCCGCCGACGGCGGCCAGGAGCTTGGCGTCACCACCCCCCAACCCGCCCAGCATCACCAGCGGAAAGGTGAGCGCCAAGGCGATCCCCGCTCCGGCCAGCCCGGCCATCAACGATCCCGTCCCCGCCCCCGCGCGCAACGCCAGGGCGACCAGGAGACCGGTGACGGTGAGGACATTCGGGATGCGGCGCGTCCTGAGGTCGAAAACAACGGCTACGCCGAGCATGGCGATCAGCGTGAGTGTGGCGAATGTGTGCATCATCCGGGGACCGGCGGCGTCGGGGGAGTGGATCGTGGTTTGTGGAGAGGAAAGCCGGGGCCCGTTCCCCCGTGCTTCGGACCCCGGCTCCTCAGTGGCGCGTCGCTTCTTACGACCCGCCAGCAGCGCCCGTCAAAGCGTTCGCGATGTTGGTGAACACCGTGTTGATGTTCTGACCCAACAGCGTGACGGCGGCGATCACAACCAGCGCGATCAGCGCGATCAGCAGCGCGTACTCGGCGAGGTCCTGACCAGATTCGTCGCTCCAGAAGACGTTCCAGAGGTTGACCATCCGTTGTTCCTCCAGGCCCACTCAGGGCCGCGTGGGGTTTATTCAGTGAAGGGCAGCGTGCCGACGATGTTCTGGTACAGCGCCACGACCTGCCCGCCGAACAGCGTGACCGCTCCCACCACGACGAGCGCAATGAGTCCAATGAGGATCGCGTACTCCGCGAGGTCCTGTCCGTCATCAGCCCGCAAGGCGCTGCCGAGAGCGAGCGGGTGAACCGCCTTCCCAGTGCTTGCGGGGGTTGGAGCTCCTGCGGTCATGCGTGCCTCTCGTGAAGCGTTGGTGGTGGTCATGCCGTTACGCCGCCGGTTAACGCAGGTCGCGTGCCACGGCGACCGATGCCGGGGCGTCGGCGAATGCGCGCACCGCGGGCGCGAGATCACGGCGGCCGGTTCCGCGGTTCGGACCGTCCGGCGCTTCCCGATCGCCCGCCCGGCCTCCTCCGGACCCGGAGCGCGGCAGCGGGTTTCCACGATCGCGGAAGGACGCTTCCCGGGGCCGCCCCGAGGCCCGCCGCCGAGTCCCATGTCTGCTCTTTAAGTCTGGTTAAAACAAAGGCTTACGAAGGCGCCTGCGCGGATTCCGCATGCCCGCTTGCAAAACGCTTCGCGGGAGCTCAGGCCTCGATCTCGTAATCCTTGATCTTGTTGAGGAGGGATTTGTAGCTGATCCTGAGGTCGGCGGCGGCGCGTTTCTTGTTCCAGCGCGCCCGCTCGAGAGCGCGCGCGATCTCCCGGCTCTCCACCTTCGCCACCGCGCGGGCGACGACATCCTTGAGCGAGGCGCCCGCCGCGACCGGCTCGTCGTCGATCTCATCGGAGACGTTTCCCTTGCCTCCCAGCTCGCCCCGGATGACCTCCTCGTCCTCAATGACGAGGAAGCGGCGCAGCACACGCTCGAGCTCGCGCGTGTTGCCGGGCCAGGTATAGCTCTGCAGGAACTTGAGGAAGCTGCCTCGCAGCACGCGGATCTTCGAGCCGTAGAACGGGCCGTACTTCTGGACGATGTGGGCGGCGAGGAGCGGGATGTCCTCGGGTCGCTGGCGGAGCGGCGGAATCTCGACCCGCACTGCGCCGCCGGCGCCGACCCACATGCGCTGAAGCGCCTCGAGGTCGTCCCGCTCCATCGAGGGCGCCTCGCAGCTCAGGATCATGCGCGGGGCCTGCTCGGCGGACCGGACCCGCTCGCGGACCCAGTCGGCCAGCCGCTGGCGGACGGTCGGCTCCAGGAGCTCGATCCCGTGGATATAGAGCGTGCCATCCTCGGCGACTTCGATCTTCCCCCCGTGTGAATCACCCGCGTAGCCGTTGCCGAACAGCTCGCGCTCGATCGCGTTGCGCGGGACCGCGTAGACGTTGAGGGCCGTGAAAGAGCGCGCCTGGCGGCTGGAGAGGTTGTGGATTCCGTGCGCCAGGACCTCCTTCCCCACTCCGCGCTCCCCGTAGAGGATGACGGTGAGCGACGTATCGGCCACCTGGGAAAGCCGTTCGCGCACCGCGATCACCTCCTCGTCCACGCTGAGCAGGTAATTCGGATGGGCGCCGAGCTCCCAGTACCCGCTGGGGAGCATCTCGGTGCTGAGCTCGGGCATCATGAAGGAAAGGTCTTTCTCGCTTTTCATGGCGCCCGTGGAGTGGTGCAAGAGGCGTACCGTGATCGCGGCACCCCGATTCCGCCCCGGTGTCGCCGCGCGGGACCGTGTCGCCGCGGGCACCCGAAGGGGACGGGGGTTACGGGAGGGAGCGGGTGAGGAGCAGCTCGGCGTGCGGGTCGTCCGCGAGCGTGCGCAGGAACGCGCGCCCCTGCTCGGCCCGATCGCCGAAGAGGTGCAGGATTCCGGCCACGAGCCGCCCGGAGCGATCCTCCGCGCGCTCCGCCGCGGCCGCCTGCACCGCGGCCAGCCGCTCCGCGCCCGGATAGAGCAGGGTCCAGTCCATCGTGAGCGTGAGCCACGCCGGGTAGCGATCCAGCGCCTGCCGGAAGGCCAGCGCCGCCGCCTCGTCGTCGGCCAGCTCGCTGAGCGCGGCGCCCAGACCAAGGTACCCGAGCGGGAAGTCGGGGGCCGCCTGCGTCACGCGCCGGTAGGCGTGCGCCGCCTCGGCCGGCCGGACGGTCGCCATCGCGTAGTCCCCGCGTTGGAGCCACTCGGCCGCGTCCTCGCCATACCGGAGCTCGGCGGCTCCGGGCGCCGTCCAGACGGACCGGTAGCGCTCGAAGAGCCAACCCTCGTAGGCCAGCATCCCCCACGGACCGAAGAACGGATGCGGGCTCGGGGCGGCCACCAGCCCCGCCGCGGCGAAGTATGCGGTCCAGCCCTGGAGCCCGAAGCCGCCGGCCGATGCGATCCCGGTCCAGGCCGGCTGATAGCCCGCCACGACGTCGCTCCACGACGCCGGCAGGACGGCCGCGACCCTGACGCGATCGCCGGATGCGGCCACGGCGCGGCTGGCGGCCTGGGGGAGCGGGATCAGCGCGGGCTCGGCACCGGCCGGCTCACCCTCGCGGCCCGCATCCTCGACGGCCGGGGGGTCGCCCGGCTCGGCCGGCTCCCGGATCGGCGCCAGCGGCCGGACGTCCTGGGCGTGGACCGCGGGTGGCCGCGCGGCCCAGGAAGCCGCGATCCAACACGCGAGAAATGCCACGCTCGCCGTGCACACCCGCTTTGCCATGCTGACCTCCCTCTCTATCTTACGGCGGCGATGCGCCGTTTTCCAATCGGTTCGCCGATCGCCGGACTGCTCGTCGCGATTCTGGCCGGGCTGGCCGCGCTCCTCGCCGGGCTGGCCGCCTGCGGCGAACCCGACGAGGCGCCTGCCGACCCCCTCGCGCGCGAGGACAGCCTGCCGCTGACCGCCCGCGCCCTGCCGGCGGGGACCTTCTCGCTCGTCAGCGACATCGGCGACACGCTCCGCTTCCGCGTATCGCCCGCCGGGGAGACGATCATCCTCGCCCGCTACCGGCGCGCGGCGGGCGGCGTCGACAGCGCCGTCGCGGTCATCGACGCCGAAAGCAAGGCGCCGCTCGCCAGCTTCCGCCGGATCCACACCGCCGACGGTAGCGTGACCGCCGAGCTCCTGTACGGCCGCGGCTTCGACGGCCAGGCCCGCCTGACGCTGACCGCTCCGCAGGGTCGCCAGGAGGACAACATCCGCACTCCGTACCCCGCCCTCGACGCGGCCCAGCTCCCGCTCGTCCTGAGCGCTCTCCACTTCGGCGCTCCCGATACGGCGAGCTTCAACTACATCGCCTCCTTCGAGAAAGAGGCCTTTCCGGCGCGTCTCGAAATCGGCGCCCTCGTTTCGCTCCCCGGTAACGAACCTGTCCCGGCACCATCGGGCCCGGCCGCTTTCCGCGTCCGCCTGCGGGTCTCGGGCCTCGAAGAGCGATACTGGCTGGCGGCCGAGCCCCCGCACCGGCTCCTCCGCTTCGAGGAGACGACGCGCAACGTCACCTGGACCCTGCCGTGAGCCGCCGTCGGTCCCCGCCGGGCGGGTTTCTCGCCCTGCTCCTCGCGGCGCTCGCGATCGCCGCGACTCCCCTTCCCCTCCCGGCCCAGCGCGAGCCGCCGGCCGCGCTGATCGCCGCCGCTCGCGCGGTCGCGCGCGAAGTGGCCGGCATCCGCGGCCTCGGCTGGCTCGGAGCCGTCGACTTCGAGGTCAGCGACCGCGCGACGATCCGCCGCTATGCCCAGGGCGCCCTGGATCGCGAGATGTCGCTCTCCGACTGGCGCGCCTACGAGGCGCTGCTCCAGCATTGCGGGCTCATCCCCGACACTCTCGATCTGCGGGAGCTCGTCGTGGGCCTCTACACCGAGCAGGTCGCCGGCTACTACGATCCGCACGAAAAAACGTTCTATCTGGCGGATTGGTTGCCCCGGCTCCTCCAGCGGGCCGTCGTCGCCCACGAGGCGACCCACGCGCTCCAGGACCAGCACTTCGACCTGGTGAGCTGGCTGGAGGGCCGGCCGGCCACCGAGGACGAGACGCTCGCCCGGGCGGCGGTCGTCGAGGGCGACGCGATGGCGGCGATGCTGGCCTATCTGCTGGCGCCGGCCGGGATCGGACCGGCCGAGCTGCCCGATGTCGCGGGGCTCCTGAAGAGCCGCTCGGCGCAGGTGGCCCAGGCCTTCCCGACGTTCGACCGGGCGCCCGCCGCGCTCCAGCGGCTGCTTCTGTTCCCCTACGTGGAAGGCTCGGGCTTCGTCCTGGCGGCGCTTCGGGAGGGCGGCTGGGAGGCGGTCGACCGGCTCTACCGGGATCCGCCGGGCTCGACGGAGCAGATCCTCCATCCGGAGAAGTATCGCGCGCCGCGCGACGACCCGCGCCGACCGGACACCCCCGCCGCGGACGCGACCGGGGCCACACGGCCCCTCCTTGCCGAGGGGAGCTGGGGCGAGTTCGGTACCCGGTTGATCCTCTCCGCGGCGCTCGGCGACTCGGCGGGGGC
>DATLFH010000079.1:0-26358 GCA_035524965.1 Gemmatimonadota bacterium
AACACCTACGGCACGGTGCGCGTTTCCGGTCCCGACGGCCGCGCGGACACCGGGCACCTCAAGCTGGGGGCGTTCCTCGGCGATCACGTGAAGACGGGGATCGGCTCGCTCCTGGCGACGGGCGCGCGATTCGGCGTGGGCTCCCACTTCTTCGGCGGCCGCGGCGTCTCCCCCGCCTGGCTCCCGGATTTCTCGTGGCACGACGGCCTCGATCGACAGCCGGTCCGGCTGAAGCCGTTCCTCGAAACGGCCACGAACGCGATGAGCCGCCGCGGGGAGGTCCCGACCGAAAGAGAGCGCGCGATGCTGGCGGAGCTCCACCGGGCGGCGAGCGGGCCGCCGGCCGGCGCTGCTTGAGCCCGCCCCGTCGCATGAGCCCGCCCCCGCTGCTTGCACCCCCTTCCGGCCGGCGGCTATCTTACCCGTTCTCCAGCGTGGTGAAGCCGCGCTGCGCCGGCTCCATCGGCCGTCGATCTCCCTCCGCCAACCCTCGCCCCGTCCCGGACGATGCGCGTCTTCGTCACCGGAATCGATAGCTTCGTCGGCCGCCATCTGGTGGACCGGCTGGTCCTTGGCGGGCACGCGGTCTCGGGCTCATCGCTCGATCCGGCGGGTATGGTCGAGGGCGCGGAGCGGGTCGTTTCGTGCGATGTGCGGGACGGCGACCGGGTCGCGCGAGTCCTGCGCGAGGCCCGTCCGGAGGCGGTCGTCCATCTGGCCGGACAGACCAGCGTGGCGGTCTCGTTCCGCAGCCCGGCGGAGACGTTCGCGATCAACGCCGGCGGGGCGCTGAACGTTTTGGAGGCGTGCCGTGAGGGCGGGATCGGGCGCGTCCTGCTCGTCACGTCGTGCGAGGTCTACGGAAGGCCCGATTCCGCCGCCGGTCCGGTTTCGGAGACCGCGGCCCTCGCGCCGATCAGCCCCTACGGCGCCAGCAAGGCGGCGCAGGACATCCTGGGGGGCCAATATCGCCGGGGTCTTGGCGTGCCGGTCATTCGCGTACGGTCCTTCCCGCATACCGGTCCGGGGCAGGCCGCGCATTTCCTCTTCCCCTCGGTCGCGCGGCGGATCGCGCTCGCCGAGGAGGGACGCGGTCCGGAGGTCATCCAGGTGGGCAGAATCGATGTGATCCGTGACCTCCTGGACGTCCGCGACGTCGTCGAGGCCTACGCGGGTCTCCTCGAAAGGGACGTGGAAGGAGACGTGTTCAACGTCTGTGGCGGCGAGGGGCGGAGCCTCGGGTCCGGGCTGGAGATGCTGTGTAATCTCGCCCGCCGACCGGTCCGGCTGGAAACGGATCCCCAACGGTTGCGGCCCGCCGACTTCGACTGGATGGTGGGCGACCCGGGGAGGCTCCGGGCCGCGCTCGGTTGGCGGCCGCGGCGGCGGTGGGAGGAGACGATGGGCGACCTGCTCGCCGACAGCCGGGCGCGGGTCGCGGCCGGAGCCGAAACCGAAACCGCGGTGAAGCACGCGGAGGGATTGCAACGATGATGACGAGGCGGGGAGGCGTACGACGACGATGCGCGCGAGCGATTGCGCGCGCGATTCTGGGGGCCCTGATCCTCGCGGGATGCGACGAAGACAACCCGTTCCGGGCCACCCCCGAGGACGTCCTGACCGGCGAGTCCCAGGTCTGGGAGCTGGGGCTGTCCGCGTTCCCGAGCGCCTACGACTTCGCCCGCGGCGAGCGCTTCTTCCTCAGCAACCTGCGGGGACCCGGTCGTGATCCTCTGACCGGACGGATCGTCGGCGACTGGGCGCTCGATGCGCGGGCCGACGGGACGCTGATCCTCCGCCCCCTATCGACGCTGGCGCCGGAGCTGGTCGTGACCCGGACGGGGATCCAGGATCTGGGCGCGATCCTTTTCGACTCGGTCCTCGAGGCGCCCGCCGACGGGTACAGCGCGGCCGACGACTCGCTCGGCGTACCGGTCGTGGCGGGCCACGTATACGCCTTCCGCATCTCGGACCTCTCCCAGATCGGCACGCCGCTCAACTACGCCAAGCTGGAGGTCATCGAAGTCGGACAGGAGATCCCGGGCGATCCCCGCTCGCGCTTCATCCGCTTCCGCTGGGCGTATCAGCGGCAGCCGCTCAACCGGCGCCTGGTCGAGTAGACCGGGCTTCGCTGGCGATGCTCGACGTGCGCCTGATCCGGACCGCTCCCGACGCCCTGAAGGCCGCGATCGGGAAGCGGGAGGAGTCGGCCGACGTGGACCGTCTGGTCGCACTGGACGAGGAGTACCGGCGGCTCCTCGGCGAGAGCGAGCGTCTCAAGGCCGAGCGCAACCTGCGCAGCAAGGAGATCGGCGCGCTCCTCTCATCCGGCCGGAAGGAGGAAGCCGAGGCCCTCAAGTCCGATATGCGCGAGGTCGGGGACCGGATCGGAACGCTCGACGACCAGGCAACCGCCCACAAGGAGACGCTGGACGCCCTCCTCCTCGAGATTCCCAACATTCCGCACACCTCGGTGCCGGCCGGCGACGCGCGCAACAACCGGATCGTCCGCCAGTGGGGCGAGCCGCGCCAGTTCGACTTCACCCTGCAGCCGCACTGGGAGATCGGGACGTCCCTGGGACTCATCGACTTCGAGCGCGCGGCCAAGATCTCCGGATCGGGGTTCGTGGGGTTCGCCGGCGAGGGTGCGGCCCTGTCGCGCGCTCTGGTTGCCTTCATGCTCGACCGCCACCGGGAGCGCGGCTATCGCGAGATCGCGCCGCCCTACCTGGTGAACCCGGAGACCGCCACCGCCACCGGACATCTGCCCCGGTTCGAGGACCAGCTCTACTCGGTCGAGCGTGACGAGCTGTATCTGATCCCGACCGCCGAGGTCCCGATCATGGGGTGGCACCGGGACGAGATCCTCTCGGCCGAGGAGCTGCCGCTCAGGTACTGCGCCTATACGCCCTGCTTCCGTCGCGAGGCGGGCGCGCACGGGCGCGAGACACGGGGGTTGAACCGGGTGCACCAGTTCGACAAGGTCGAAATGTTCATGATCACCACCCCCGAGACTTCCTACGACGAGCTCGAGACGCTGACCGCCGATGCCGAGGCCGTGCTTCAGGCGCTGGAGATCCCGTACCGGGTCGCGTTGCTGGCGGCGGGCGATATGGGAAACGCCGCGAGCAAGACGTACGACCTCGAGGCGTGGGCGCCGGCCGCCGGCGCGTGGCTCGAGGTCTCCTCGTGCTCCAACTGCGAAGAGTATCAGGCGCGCCGCGCGAACCTGCGGTTCAGGGACGGTGGCGGTGGCACGCGCTACCCGCATACCCTGAACGGCTCCGGGCTCGGCCTGCCCCGCACGCTGATCGCGATCCTCGAGAACTACCAGAACGGCGACGGCAGCGTTACCGTTCCCCCGGCGCTGCGCCCGTATCTCGGCGGTGCGGAAAGGCTGGCGCCCGCGGGAAGCGACGGTTGAGCGATTCCCATACCCGACCCCGGATCTGGCCCATCGTCGCGATCATGGGGACGATCGCGCTCTTCGCCGGCTACCTCTGGTACACGCGCGCGCTCGTCGCCGACATCCGCCAGGACACCGAGCGGCTGGCGACCCTCTACGCCCGCGCTCTCAGGATCACCTCGCCGGACGACGCCCAGCTCCTGCTTTTCGAAGAGGTGATCCAGAACTTTCCGTATCCGGTGATCCTCACCGACCCCGAGGGCAACCCCACCGCGTTCCGGAACCTGGACGAGCTGGAGATCGAGAACGGGACCGGACCGTGGACGCCGGCCGAGCGCCTCGCCCTGCGCCAGGAGGCTGCCCGGATGGATCGGATCGCAAACCCCTATCCGGTCACCGACGAGGTGGGAGAGGTCATCCAGCGGATCCACGTCAGCGAAGCGGGGACGATCACGCTGCTCCGATACCTGCCGTACATCCAGGGGATCGGCCTGGCGGCGGTCGCCCTGATCGCCTTCTGGCTGATCCGCTACAACCTGCGGGTGCAGCGCGGCCAGATCTGGGTCGCGATGGCGCGCGAGAGCGCGCACCAGCTCGGGACGCCGATCTCCTCGCTCTACGGCTGGGTCGAGCTGCTGCGGGCGGAGACCGCCACCGCGGCCAGTGCGGCGACGGTCGGTCGCGGCGCCGTCGAGCCGGCCGGCGGCGGCTCCGAGGTCGAACCGGGAGCGGCGCTGGCAGCGATGGAGCAGGACCTCGACCGGCTGTCGAAGGTCGCCAACCGTTTCGAGCTGATCGGCCGGAAGCCCAGGCTGGAGCCGCTCGACATCCGCGACCTGATGACCGAGCTGGAAGAGTACTGCCGGGCGCGACTGCCGAGGCGCGGCCGGCCGATCCGGCTCGTGACCAACTGCGAGCCGGTTCCGCATGTGGTAGCCAACCGGACGCTGCTGGAGTGGGCGCTCGAGAACCTCGTCAAGAACGCAGTCGACGCGCTGGAGGGGCGCGGCGGCCGGATCGAGCTCAAGGCGGCCCCGGGGCCGGACGGCGATACGATCGTCGTCGATGTGGCCGACGACGGTCCGGGCGTCCCGCGGGCCCTCCGCAAGCGCATCTTCGAGACCGGTATCTCGACCAAGCAGCAGGGGTGGGGAGTCGGGCTTTCGCTCGCCAAGCGGATCGTCGAGGAGTACCACGACGGGAGCCTGGAGCTCGTGAGCGCCGATTCGGCCTCCGGCGCGACCTTCCGGGTCACGCTGCCGGTGGCCGGAGAGGAGCGGTGACGAAAGCCGAACGGGGCGAGCGGCTCGTCGCCTCGCTCAACCCGGCCCAGCGGGAGGCGGTCGAGCACGGACCGGGCCCGCTCCTCGTCCTGGCGGGCGCGGGGAGCGGCAAGACCCGCGTTCTCACCCACCGGGTCGCGTACATGATCGAGGTCCACGACGTGGACCCCTCGCGCATCCTCGCGGTCACGTTCACGAACAAGGCCGCGGGCGAGATGCGGGAGCGGATCGTGCGCCTCCTCGCGGACCGCCCGGGGGGGATCGAGGGTCTCTGGATCGGCACCTTCCACTCGGTCTGCGCGCGGATCCTGCGCCGGATCGCCGACCGGTTCGACTACCCGCGCTCGTTCACGATCTATGACGGCGACGATTCGCTGCAGATCCTCAAACGGGTCATGGACGCCATGAGCTGGTCGATCGGCGCCGTGGACCCGTACGGGCTGAGGCGCCGGATCTCGGACGCCAAGAGCAGGCTTCTCTCGCCCGGCGAGTATGCGGCCACCCACCACGGCTACGTGGAGGATCAGGTCGCCGAGGCGTTCCGCCGCTACGAAACGGTCCTCGGCGCGAACAAGGCACTCGATTTCGACGACCTGTTGCTGAAGACCGTCGTCGCACTCAGGGACGACGAGCCGCTCCTGGCCTCCTTCCGGCGCCGGTTCCGGCACGTCCTCGTCGACGAGTACCAGGACACGAACCACGCCCAGTACCAGCTCGTCCGGCTGCTGACCGCCGAGCACCGGTCGATCACGGTCGTCGGGGACGACGACCAGTCGATCTACGGCTGGCGCGGGGCCGACATCACAAACATCCTCTCGTTCGAGGACGACTACCCGGAAGCGACCGCGATCCGGCTGGAGCAGAACTACCGCTCGACCCGGACGATCCTCGAGGCCGCGCACGCGATCGTCGAGAAGAACCGCGAGCGCAAGCCCAAGAAGCTGTGGACCGACCGCGAGGGCGGCGAGCCGCTCGGCGTCTATGGCGCGGCCGACGCCGAGAGCGAAGCCCGGCGTGTGGCGCGGACGGTCCACGCGCTCCAGCGGGAAGGCTACGGATCCCGGGACATCGCGGTCCTCTACCGGACGAACGCCCAGTCGCGGGCGCTCGAGGAGGGGATGAGACGGCGCGGGATCCCGTATGTGATCGTGGGGGGAACACGGTTCTACGAGCGGCAGGAGATCAAGGACGCGATGGCGTACCTGCGGCTGCTGGCGAACCCCGCCGACGACTGGTCGGCGACGCGCGTCCTGGGGGTCCCCAAGCGCGGGATCGGTCCGGTCACCCTCCAGGTCCTGGAATCGGTCGCGCACGAGCGGGGAGTGCCGGTCTCGGCGGCGATCGGCGACCCGGCGACCACGCTCCAGGTGAACGCGCCGACAGCCGCGAGCCTCGCCCAGCTCCGGGAGATCCTCGACGACTACGCGGCCCGGGCGGCGGTCGAGCCGGCCGGCGGCTGGGTCGCCGAGTATCTCGAGAAGGCCGGCCTCTTCGCTCATTACCGGGCCCTGAACGACCCGCGCCGCGAGGACCGTCTCGAGAACCTCCACGAGCTGGTGGCCGGCGTGCAGGCGTTCAGCGATGACCAACGGTCGGCCGCGGCGCCCGGGGAACAGGCCGCCGGCGAGGGCGACCTCGCGGCTTTCCTCGAGGAGGTGAGCCTCCTGACCGACATCGACCAGGCGGCCCTCGGCGAAGGTGTGGTGACGCTGATGACCCTCCACAACGCCAAGGGCCTCGAGTTTCCGGTCGTCTTCCTGACTGGCTGCGAGGCGGGGCTCTTCCCGCTCGGGCGGGCGCTCGAGTCCCCGCGCGAGTACGAGGAGGAGCGGCGTCTCTTCTATGTCGGCCTCACGCGGGCCCGGGACCGGGTCTACCTCTCCTACGCCCATGAGCGGTATCGCTGGGGCCAGACGAACGTCGCCGGGCCGTCGCCGTTTCTGACCGAGCTGCCGGAAGATCTACTCGAGTGGGAGGAGGAACCGATGACGGGCTGGGCGGGATCGGGCCGCCGGGCTTCGAGCTGGAACGCCGCCGCGGCGGGTGCGGGCGGGGACGGCCGCTCCCGGGGCCGGGTGGTGTGGGAGCCCGTGGCCGTCGATGAAGCGCCGGATGACGGCGCCCGCGGGGGCGGCGAGCCGGCCTCCGACCTCCAGCCGGACTACCGGCCCGGCGAGCGGGTCCAGCACCGCGAGTTCGGCGCCGGGACGATCCGCACGGTCAGCGGGATCGGCCGCGACCTCAAGGTGACGGTCCGGTTCGACCGCACGGCGATCGGCGAGAAGCGCCTGGTCGCCCGCTTCGCCCGGCTCGAGAAGGAGTGGTGAAGCGCCGCGCGATGGCGCGGCTGGACCTTCGGGACTACGTTCAGTTGTGCGACGCCGGTTTTGGATTCTGCGCGGACGACGAAACGCTCCACGACTTCGCCCTCACCGCCGGTCTGGCCTTCGCCTTCTGAAGATGGGAAGCCGCCGGGGTCGCCCGACCCCCGCGGGGCTCAACTCGGGAACACCGCGGCTACGAACGCTCCCCCTGACGGGGCGCGGAGAGGTTTCTGGAGGGCGCGGCCTTGATGCGGCCCGATCGTTGCGTCATACTTGGGCAGGATCATCGAGATCGTTCCGGCCCTTTCAGAAGACTCGGAAGAAGGGCTCCCGTCCCGGAGATGAACGCCAAGCAGGCCCTACGGACCGGCGCGACCGCGCTCGCGCTCCTCGCCTCCGTGGCGGGAGCCGGGCTCGCCCAGACCGGATCCGGACACGCCCTGCCGGCGCCGGGAATCGTGGTCGGGAAGGTCTACGATCGCGAGACCCGCGAGCCGCTCGTGGGCGGGATGGTGATGCTCGAGGACACGAGCCTCGGGAACGTCACCAACGACGACGGCTCCTACTTCGTGAGCGACGTCCCGTCCGGCAGCTACCGCGTCCGCGCCGACTACCTCGGTTACGAGTCCGTGACCCATTCAGTGCGCATCGGTCCCGGAGCGCGGGTCACCGTCGACTTCGCTCTGGGGAGCGACCTCGTGCTCGCCGACGCCATCGTCGCCGTCCTCGAGAAGGAGCCGATCCCGGTCACACCTCCCGTCAAGGATTACAGGATCTCCTCCGAGGTCCAGACCCATGTTCCGGACGAGATGACGGAGGCCTCGTGCCGGGTGGTGACGACCGTGCACGGCTCGTACATCGTCGACGGACAGTGGCAACTCGCGGCCTCAGTGGGACACCTGCTGTGCGGGGACCAGGTGATCGAGTGCCGGCCGGTCGTGGTGCGTAAGCCCGATCTCGTCTCCGCCGCGGAGACCGGCTCCGGCCTGGATTCCTCCGGCTCCTCCAGCACGCCCTGACCTGAGCTGACGAACCGGCAGCGGCGCGAGCCGCTCGCCCCTTCCGCTTCCAGGAGACCCCCGTTCGCGGATGGCCGCCGAAATCACGATCTCGGCCGATGACGTGCGCCACATCGCGGGCCTGGCGCGGCTCGAGCTGACGGACGACGAGGTCGAGCGCTTCCGCGGGGAGCTCTCGAAGATCCTCGAGTACGTCGCGCAGCTCGAGTCGATCGAGGCCGCTGTCGACGCGAAGGACGCGGGCGCCGATCTTCCGCCGGCGCGACGCTTTCGCAAGGACCGGGTCGAGCCGTGGCCGGATCCGGGGACGCTCCACGCCGAAGCGCCCGATTTCGCCGGCGGCTTCTTCCGGGTCCCGCGGGTCGTCGAGTGAGGCGGGAAGCGACCGCGCTGGCGCGGGCCGTCCGGTCGGGCGAGACGACTGCGGCGGCCGCGGTCGAGGAATCGCTGGCGCGGATCGCAGAGGTCATGGCCGGCGAGCTGCACGCCTTCCTGTCCGTGCGCGAGGACGCGGCGCGGGAGGAGGCGACCGAGGTCGACCGCCGGGTGGCGGCGGAACCGGCCGCGGCGCTACCGCTGGCCGGGGTTCCGGTCGCCGTCAAGGACAACATCGCGGTCGCGGGCGACCGGCTCGACCCCCCGCACGGCGCGGCCACGACCTGCGGATCGAAACTCCTCGAGCCTTACGTCTCGCCGTTCGACGCGACCGCGATCCGCCGCCTCCGCCGGGCCGGCGCCATCGTGGTCGCCAAGACGAACCTCGACGAGTTCGCGATGGGCTCCTCCACCGAGAACTCGGCGTTCGGTCCGACCCTGAACCCGCATGACCGCGGGCGGGTCGCGGGCGGTTCCTCGGGCGGGTCAGCGGCGGCCGTCGCCACCGGCTGCGTGCCGATCGCGCTGGGCAGCGAGACCGGGGGCTCCGTCCGCCAGCCGGCTGCTTTCTGCGGGGTCGTCGGGGTCAAGCCCACCTACGGGAGGGTCTCCCGCTTCGGCCTGGTCGCCTTCGGTTCCTCGTTCGACCAGATCGGCACCCTCGCCCGGACGGTCGAGGACGCCGCGCAGCTCCTCGCCGTGATCGCGGGAGTCGACTCCCATGACGAGACGAGCGTTCCGGACCCGGTCGAGGACTGGGTCGCCGGGCTCGACGCGTGGGACCCCAGGGGGCTCCGGATCGGCTGGCCGGTCGAGTACTTCGGGGAGGGTCTCGATCCCCGGATCCGATCGGCCTGCGAGACCGCGCGCGACCGGCTCACGGCCGCCGGCGCCGACGTCGTCGAGGTATCGCTCCCGCACGCTTCCTACGGGATCGCCGTCTACTACGTCGTCGCGATCGCCGAGGCATCCTCCAACCTGGCACGGTACGACGGCGTCCGGTACGGGTTCCGCGCGCCGGCGCCCACGCACGCGACCCTTCAGGACCTCTACTTCCGGACCCGGGCCGCGTTCGGCGCCGAGGTCAAGCGGCGGATCATGCTCGGCACGTATGTCCTGTCGGCGGGCTACTACGAAGCGTTCTACGGGAAGGGGACGGCGGTGCGCGCGCGGATCCGCGCCGACTTCGACGCCGCCTGGGAACGGGTCGACGCGCTGCTCTCGCCGACGACCCCGACCCCCGCTTTCCGTATCGGCGAGAAGGTGGAGGATCCGCTGGAGATGTACCTGAACGACGTTTACACCGTGAGCGCGAACCTGGCCGGAATTCCGGCGATCTCGATCCCGTACGGCCGGGTGCCGGCGCGGGTGGGGGGCGGAGCGGACCGCCCCGCCCTTCCGATCGGGATCCAGATCATGGGGCCGGCGCTCGCCGAGAAGCGGCTGTTCCGGATCGCGCGCTTCCTGGAGCGGGAGGGGGGGAAAGGAGGGGCGGCGGATGGTTCAGAGCGGTGAAGCCGGCGGAGGCCGTGAAGCCGGCGGAGGCTACGTGCCCGCCATCGGCCTCGAGGTCCACGCCCAGCTCCGAACCGCGAGCAAGATCTTCTGCGGGTGCAGGGCGACCTACGGCGCGCCGGCCAACACGCAGATATGCCCGATCTGCCTGGGGTACCCGGGAACGCTGCCGGTCCTCAACCGCTCGGCGGTAGAGCTCGCGGTCACGGCCGCGCTGGCGCTCGGCTGCACCGCGCACGAGACCTCGATCTTCGCCAGAAAGCATTATTTCTATCCGGATCTCCCGAAGGGCTACCAGATCTCCCAATACGACCGTCCGCTCGCTTCCGGCGGCGCGATCGACATCGTCCTCGAGGACGGATCGCGGAAACGGATCGGGATCACCCGCCTGCATCTCGAGGAGGACGCCGGCAAGTCGACCCATACGCCGGATGGAACCCTGGTCGACTTCAACCGCTGCGGGATCCCGCTGATCGAGATCGTCAGCGAACCCGATCTGGCGAGCCCCCGCGAAGCCTACCTGTACCTCGCGACGCTCAAGCAAACGCTGGAATACCTCGACGTCTCAGACTGCAACATGGAGGAGGGGAGCCTGCGTTGCGACGCCAACGTCTCGATCCGGCCCGCCGTGCAGGCCGCGCTCGGAATCAAGACGGAGGTCAAGAACCTCAACTCGTTCCGTTATGTCGAGGACGCGCTGGCATTCGAGATCGAGCGTCAGGCGGCGCGCCTCGATGGCGGCCGGCCGGTCGTCCACGAGACCCTCCTATGGGACAGCGTGCGGGGGGAGGCGCGGCCGATGCGCTCCAAGGAGGAATCCCACGACTACCGCTACTTCCCGGAGCCCGACCTGGAGCCGCTCGTCGTAGCCGGCGGCTGGCGTGAGGAGCTCCGGTCGCGGCTCCCCGAGCTGCCGCAGGCGAAAGCCGCTCGCTTCGCGGACCGTTACGGCCTGCCCGCGTACGACGCCGGCGTCCTGACCGCGACGCGAGCGCTGGCCGACTACTTTGAGGCGGCGGCGGCGCGGTTCCCGGACCCGAAGGAAGTCTCGAACTGGGTCATGGGCGAGGTTCTACGGGTCGCGAACGAGCGCGGCGAAGCGATCGCGCTCGAACCGGAGCCACGGCCCGTCTCACCGGATGGCCTGGCCGCGCTCCTCCGTCTCAAGGCCGGCGGGAAGATCTCGGGGAGCGCCGCGAAGGAAGTCCTCGGGATCATGGCCCGGACGGGACGCACGCCGGCGGAGATCGTCGCCGAGCGCGGGCTCGAGCAGGTCTCGGACGCCGCCGCGCTCGCGGCCGAGGTCGCCGCCGTGCTGGACGATCACCCCGACGAGGTCGCCGCCTACCGCGGTGGGAAAGTGGGATTGCTCGGCTTCTTCGTGGGGCAGGTCATGCGCCGAACGAAGGGCCAGGCCAACCCCGAGCTCGTCAACGAGCTGCTGAAGGAGCGATTGGCTCGCTAGGGGTGACGTCCGGGCGGGTCAACCGCCCGCGGGCTGGGCACGGCCGGCGGGCAGGGCGTGGCCGGCGGGCAACGCGCGGCCGGCGGTGAAGCGGTTCCAGAAGGCGTGCTCGTCCCGCATTTCATCCCCAACCACGAGGGACGGTTCACCTGGCTCGGGCACGATCGCCGGCTCGGGGAAGAAGACCGCCGCCAGGAGCTCCATCTCGGCCTGGGGAACGGGCCGGGTCCCGATCAGCCGTGTCGCATCCTCGCGGCTGAGCGAGGAGATCGGCGCCACGGCGAGCTCGCGGCCAGCCTGGCGGCGCGCCGCACGAAACGCCTGCCGTCGAAGCTTCTTGGCCAGTGCCAGCCGCTCGTGCCCGGTCGGGTCGAGCTCCTGCGACAAGCTCTCCGCGCCCCGGCGCAGGAAGTCGAGCACGTAACCGGTCGAAAGCCGGTTATAGCTCTCGACTTCCTCGCGTGGCAGCTCCCACCGCGACTGATCCGCCATCCGGACCCACAGGTTGCGCCACCGCTCGCGGTTGGACAGGTGAATGAGCCGCTGAAAGATCCGCTTGTTGGTCTGAAACGAGAAGAACGCCTGGGTGAGCGCGCCTTCCAGCAGCGCGTCCGGCTCCTCGTGGTCCATGGTGACGACCTCGCGCGCCAGCCGCAGGTACTCCTCGCCGAGATCGGCGTCGAACCGATACTCCCAGTAGGTGTGGCCCAGGTTGCTGCTGTGCGGTGTGGAGAGGAGCCGGCGGGGGACGAATACGTTGTGCGCGATCGTGTCCGCCGCCAGGTGGCTCAGGTATCCGAGCGCGAACGACTGGAGCGCCGGCGTCTCCGCGCGGTCGAGAATCTCGTACGCCACATTCCAGTTGTGGCAGTTGCGGCTGTAGTGGACATACCGCTTGGCCAGGGTGATATCGGCGGAGAGGCTGCCGTAGAGGAACGGATGGGGGTGGGCCGCGAGGAGCTCGCGAACGATGAGCGGCAGCACGCCCAGATTACCCAGCACCTGGCTGCCGATGTAAGCGTGCGTCGTCGGGCCCCATGCCAGCAACGGCTCGGGCAGGGCGAGGAGCAGGAAGAGCAGGGTCCCGGCGGCGGCGAGCGCCGGCAGGATCAGCGGAAGAGCCCTTTCTTCCGGCCGAGCTTCTTCTCGAGCTCCTTGATCTCGTCAGCCGCCGCTTCGCGAATTGTGCGGATGCCCTCCTCGACCGCCTGGCCGATCTCGTCGGTGAGATCGTGGAGTCGCCCTTCGGCGTCCTCCAGCCACTCCCCGCCCGTCTCGCGAATCCGCTCGCCTGCCTTGCCGAGCTGCTGGCCGGCGTCCTTCTGGAGCCGGCGGCCCTTCTTCGCGAAGCCCTTTCGCAGCTCGTCCCCCTTCTGGGGCGCGAGCAGGAGCGCCACGCCGGCCCCGAAAAGGACTCCGAGCGTGAAGGCGGCGGCGAAATCGATGCCGCTGGAATCCGTGTCACCCATCGCTGTGCCTCCTATGCATCCGTTTGCGACCTGCTACAGGTAGCGCGAGAGGAACCGCTTCGCCCCGGACAACGTCGCCACCGATTTCAAGAGCGGCCGACGGATCTCCTCCTGGACGACCTCGACGAGCGCCGCCAGGTCATCGATCCGCTCGCTGACCCGATCCACCGAAGATCCGACCCGGGCGACCTCGCGCTTCGCGGTGGCGGTCATCTCCTGTACGTCGTCGGCCATCGCCTGCGCCCGGAACAGGATCGGGTCGAGCTTGACCCGTACTTCGTCCACCGTTCCCCGCAGGTGGCGAACGGAGCGCTTCAGATCGAGCGCTACGGGGATGCCGACGAACAGCAGCACCAGCGTCAGGATCAGGAAGAAGGCGGCGATGATGCAGAGTGCTATGGTGTTCCACAGAGCGTACTCCATATCCGCCTCTCGGCTGGAAGACCCGGCCCCCGCTCACGCGGGCCCGCGCCACGCGCGCGGGTGGTGGAAATCGTGTCCCACCGTCCGTGCGGACAGCTTCGGGACCTGCGGCAACCGCCGCTTGAACGCATGGGTGCGCACCCTCTCCAGGATGCGGTCCACGAGCGGGCGGGGTACGCCGGTCGCAGCGATCTCGTCCGGATGATACCTCTCGTCGATAAAATAATACAACACCCGATCCGCGAGGCTGTAAGAAAAGCCCATATCGTCCTCGTCGGTCTGCCCCTCCCACAGCTCGGCAGACGGCGCGCGGTCGCTGACCGCGGCCGGGATTCCCGACGCTCGGGCGATGGCCGAAACCTGGCTCTTGTACAGATCCCCGAGCGGCCAGCAGTCCGCGGCCATGTCGCCCCACAGGGTCGTATATCCGAGCACGATCTCGCTCTTGTTGCCGGTTCCGAGGACGAGCGCGTCGTGAGCGGCGGCGCGATCGTAGAGGAGCGCCATCCGCAGGCGCGCCAGCAGGTTACCGCGCCGGGACCGGAGCGCCCGTTCATCGTTGTCCGGGGGAAGAGACGCGGCCGCTACGAGCGGCGCGACGGGGAGCGTCACCAGCCCGATCCCCAGGTGGTCCGCTACGGACGCCGCGGCCACGCCGCTCTCCGCCGGGGTCGTGGGCGCGGGCAGGAAGAAGGCACGGACGGCGTGCGGACCGACCGCGCGCGCCGCTATGCTCGCGGCGAGCGCGCTGTCGATCCCGCCGGAAAGCCCGACCACGAAGCCCGAACGCTTCGAGTCGTCCAGGACCTGGGAGAGCGCGAGCGCCAGCGCGCGGACCGTGAAGTCGGGGTCGAGGGGCGGAGGCGCCAGGACCGCGGCCGGCGCGGTCGGGGGAGTGGCCGGGCGGCCGGCGACCGTCATCGCGGGAGCGGGCCCAGATCCGGACCGGCCCCCGCCCGCGCGCGCTCCAGCGCGGCGATCAGCACCTCGTGGCGCTCGATGGCATGGGCGGGGTTCCTGACGCGCGCCCGCCTGAGCGCGGCCTGGTCGAGCAGGACCGTCAGCTCGGCCGGTTCCAGGAAGTCCGCGCCGCCGGCGAGCGACCCGTCCGGAGCGAACACCGCGCTCGCCCCGCCGAACACAAAGCCTTCCTCGTACCCGACCCGGCTGGCGAAGGGGACCCAGACGGCGTAGAGGCGGGCGTAGGTCGCCAGGATCTCCCGCCACGCGCGGTGGCTCGCCCAGCCGCCGTCCAGGGGCCCGCGGCCGGGTGCGTTCGCGGTAGCGAAGAGGACCTCGGCCCCCTGCATCGTGGCGGCGTGGGCGGCCGAGGGGTGCCACAGCTCCTCGCAGATGACGAGCGCCGCGCGCCCCCAGGGCGCTTCGAAGACGTCGAACCGGTTCCCGGGAGAGAAGAAGCGACCCTCGTCGAAAGCGCCGTAGGTCGGCAGGTACACCTTGCGGTGCACGTGGACCGCCCGGCCGGCGTGGAAGTACCCGGCCGCGTTGTGGAGCCAGCCGTCCTGGCCGCGCTCGACGAAGCCGACCACGACGTCGATCTCCTCCGAGAGCGCGCACACCTCGGGCCACAGGGGGTGGGCCGGATCGATGGCGACCTGATCGGCGAGATCCCCCAGCGCGTAACCGGTCAATGAGAGCTCGGTGAAATGGACGACGTCGACCCCGTCCGCCGCGGCCGCCAGGGTCCGTGCCCGGTGATCGGCAAGGTTCGCCTCGATGTCACCGAGAAGGGGCCGGTGCTGGACGACGCGGACATGGATCGAGCGGCGCATGGCGCGGAGTGTATGCGAGGCCCGGCGAGCTTGTCAAAGCCGCTCGAAGGGCACGAAACTTGATGATTCGAAGCGCCGATGACGAAATCCGATCCCGCCAGCCCGACCGGCGCGGCAGTGGCCGTGCACGAGGGCGCCGCCGCCGGCGAGGCCGCCGCCCGCGAGGTCGCCGCCCGCGAACCCGGCCGCGATCCCGCCAGCGGCGCCGCCAGTGGCGTTCCGACCGACGCGCGTCCATGGTGGGACCGCTTCGCGCGAGAGAACCTTCCCCTGGTTTTCCTCACGGCCGCCTATCTGGCAGCCGGGCTCATCGTCCAGTCGGTCACGGGCATCAACCTGACCCGCGAGCTCGGCTGGACCGCGCTTCTATGGGGGGCTCTGTTCGGGCTCTTCTTCGTGGCGATCGCGGCGGGCTCGCTGCTGGCGGTCTATCTCCTCTCGCGGGCCGTCGGGGCGGCGGCAAAGAGACGCGGGCGCCCCTCGCCGTTCACGAGCCGCTGGGCCGATTACCGCCGCCACCTGACGCCCTACCGCCTGGCCGGGATCTTCATCGTATTCTTCCTGCTCGTTCCGCTCATGAACATCTTCGTAGGCTTCAAGCGCGCGATCCCGGAGATCCAGCCCTTCGCCTGGGACGTGGCGTTCATGCGGCTCGATCGCGCGCTCCATCTCGGTCACGATCCATGGCGGCTGCTCCAGCCGATCGTCGGGACGCCGATCGTCACCGCCGCGCTCGACTTTCTCTACTACATCTGGTTCCCGCTCAAGATGGGCGTCCTTCTCTGGATCGCGTGGAGTCCGCGATGGGAGCTCCGTGGCCAGTTCCTGCTCACCTTCTTCACCCTGTGGGTCGTGCTCGGCACGGTCGCGGCGACCGCCTTCTCGTCCGTCGGTCCCTGCTACTACGGCTATGTCGTGAGCGGTCCCGACCCATTCGCGCCGCTCATGGAGTACCTCCGCGGAGTGGATCGCATGTATCCCCTGACCGCCCTGGACGTGCAGGAGCTTCTCTGGACCGGTTACAGTAGCGGAGCGATGCACCTGATCGAGGGGATCGCGGCGATGCCGAGCCTCCACGTGGCGATACCGATCCTTTACGCGATCGCCGGGTGGAAGGTCGACCGCCGCCTGGGCCTCGCGTTCGCGATCTACGCCTTCGTCGTGCTGATCGGTTCGGTCCACCTCGGCTGGCACTACGCGGTCGACGGCTACGCGTCCGCGCTCGTGGTGCCGGCTGTGTGGTGGGGGGCCGGACGCGCGCTGGGAGCCTACCGGCAGAGGACGGACGGCTCGGTCGAGCCGACGATGTCGGTGAACAGGACGGTGAGCAGCGAGGGTTCCGGCGGCGCCATCGAGGCTCCCAGGGGAAGCAGGCTGTAATCTACACGTACGGATTTGCCGGCGGAATCCGCCGGCCTTGCGATCACAGGCCCCACGAGCCGGCCGCGTGGCGGGTGCCGGACCAGCCTGTAACTTTCGCGCGATGCCTTCCCTCGACCGCCTGACCCAGCGCCTCCAGCAGGCGCTCGCCGCCGCCCAGGACGCGGCCCGCCGGAACACGAACCCCGAGATGGCCTCCGAGCATCTGGCCCGGGCGCTCCTGGCCCAGGAGGGCGGGCTCTTTTCGACCCTCCTCGAACGGCTGGGGATCGACATCCCCGCGACGAAACGCCGGATCGACGAGGCGGTCAGCCGGCTGGCGAAGGTCGAGGGGGGCGCCGAGCCGCGGCTCTCGCGCGAGCTTACGAACCTCCTCGACCGCGCCGAGGCCAAAGCGAAGGAGCTCCAGGACGAGTACACGTCGATCGAGCACGTCCTGCTGGCCTGGGTCGAAGCGAAGAGCGGCGCGATGGGCAAGGTCCTCGACGCGGCGGGCGTCGGCCGGGACGACATCCTCCGGGTCCTCCAGGCGATCCGCGGCTCCCAGCGGGTCACCGACCCCAACCCGGAGGAGAAGTACCAGGCGCTCGAACGCTACGGCCGCGACATCGTGGAGCTCGCCCGGCGCGGCAAGCTGGATCCCGTGATCGGCCGCGACGAGGAGATCCGGCGCGTGATCCAGGTGCTGTCGCGTCGCACCAAGAACAACCCGGTGCTGATCGGCGAGCCGGGGGTCGGCAAGACCGCCATCGTCGAGGGCCTCGCCCAGCGGATCGTGGCCGGCGACGTGCCGGAGAGCCTCATGGAGAAACGGCTGATCGCGCTCGACGTCGGGGCGATGGTCGCCGGCGCCAAGTACCGCGGTGAGTTCGAGGAGCGGTTCAAGGCGGTCCTCAAGGAGATCACCGAGTCCGAGGGCGAGATCATCACGTTCATCGACGAGCTCCACACGCTGGTCGGGGCGGGCGGCGCGGAGGGGGCGGTCGACGCCTCGAACATGATCAAGCCGCCGCTGGCGAGGGGAGAGCTCAGGATGATCGGCGCCACGACCCTCACCGAGTACCGGAAGCACGTCGAGAAGGACGCCGCGCTCGAGCGTCGGTTCCAGCCGGTCTACGTGGGCGAGCCCTCGGTCGAGGACACGATCGCGATCCTGCGCGGGCTCAAGGAGCGCTACGAGGTCCATCACGGCGTTCGGATCACCGACGGCGCGCTGGTCGCCGCCGCCGAGCTCTCCCACCGCTACATCGCCGACCGTTTCCTGCCCGACAAGGCGATCGACCTGGTCGATGAGGCGGCCAGCCGTCTCAAGATGGAGATCGACTCGGTCCCGATCGAGATCGACGTGATCGAGCGCCGGATGACCCAGCTCGAGATCGAGAAGCGGGCGCTCTCGAAGGAGAAGGATTCCGCCTCGCGCGAGCGCCTCGAGCGGTTGGAGGAGGAGCTGGCCTCCCTGCGTGAGGAGGCCGACGAGCTCCGCGCCCACTGGCAGGCCGAGAAGGGCGACATCCAGGCGATCCGCGAGCTCAAGCAGGCGATCGAGAACACGAAGATCGCCGCCGAGCAGGCCCAGCGGGTCGGCGATCTGGGGAAGGCCGCCGAGCTCCAGTATGGCAGGCTGGCCGAGCTCCAGAAGGATCTCGCCGAGCGCGAGACCGCGATGGAGGAGCGGCAGGCCGGCCAGCGGATCCTCAAGGAGGAGGTCGACGAGGAGGACATCGCCGAGGTCGTCGCGAACTGGACCGGGATTCCGGTCGCGCGACTCGTCGAGGGCGAGCGCGAGAAGCTCCTTCGCATGGAGGACCGGCTCCACCGCCGGGTCGTGAGCCAGGACGAGGCGATCCGCGCGGTCTCGGACGCCGTTCGGCGGGCGCGCGCCGGGCTCCAGGACCCCGACCGCCCGATCGGGAGCTTTATCTTCCTGGGACCGACCGGAGTCGGCAAGACGGAGCTGGCGCGCGCGCTGGCGGAGTTCCTGTTCGACGACGAGGACGCGATGGTCCGGATCGACATGTCGGAGTACATGGAGCGCCACGCGGTCGCGCGGCTGATCGGGGCGCCGCCCGGGTACGTCGGCTTCGAGGAAGGCGGGCAGCTCACCGAGGCGATCCGCCGGCGCCCGTACTCGGTCGTGCTTCTGGACGAGATCGAGAAGGCGCACCCCGACGTCTTCAACGTGCTCCTCCAGGTGCTGGACGACGGGCGACTGACCGACGGCCAGGGACGCACCGTCGATTTCACGAACACGGTCGTGATCATGACCTCCAACGTCGGCAGCCAGCACATCACGACCGAAGCCGACGAATCGATCATCGAGGACCGGGTGACGGAGGCTCTCCGGCGCCAGTTCCGGCCGGAGTTCCTGAACCGGATCGACGAGATCGTGATCTTCCACCGTTTGAAGCCCGCCGACCTGGCCGAGATCGTCGAGATCCAGCTCCGGCGGCTCGCCCGCACGCTCGCCGGGAGGGGGTTGTCGATCGAGCTGAGCGAGGAGGCGAAGGGCTTCCTGGCCGAGCGGGGCTACGATCCGGTCTACGGCGCGCGGCCCCTCAAGCGGACGCTCCAGACCCATCTCATGAACCCGCTCGCCATGGAGCTCCTCGAGGGGACGCTATCGGAGGGCGATCACGTGAAGGTCGACCTGGCCGAAGGGGGCGAGGGGCTCGCCTTCGAGCGCGCCGGGGCTCTCGTGGCCGAGCCGGTCGCCGAAACGGTCGCCGAAACGGCCTGATTCAGCCTCAATGGGTCGGGCTGGCGACCTCGATCAGGACGCCGTGGGTGAAGAGGGGGTGGAAGAAAGCGATCTCGCGACCCTCGGCGCCGGCCCGGGGCGCATCGCCCACCGTCTCGACGCCGTGCTCGATCCCGGCCATGATCGACTTCCGAACGTCGGGCACGTCGAAGGAAACGTGATGCAGACCCTCGCCGTGCTTCTCCAGAAAGCGGCCCACCGGCGTGTCTTCGTCGAGAGGCTCGATCAGCTCGACTTTCCCGCCGCCGAACGGCAGGAAGGCCACCCGTGCTCCCTCCGACGGGATCTCCTCGATGCCGGCAACCTCGAGGCCCAGCACTTCTTCGTAGAACGTCCGCGCTTCGGCGATCGAGCGGACGGCGATCCCGATATGAGCGAGCCGAACGGTCACGAAAGGGCCTCCTCGGGTGAGGGAACAGGCGACCAGCGTGATACGTAAGAGTGGTTGACAGGGTATTTTTCGGGCGCGTATTATAGCCTTTCGTCTTGGCCCCCGTCGAGCGGACGGCGCCCGCTAAAAGGAAAGGAACAGCATGGGATCCAATCATACGCATACCGTAACCGACGAGAACTTCGACGCCGAGGTCCGGCGGTCCGACAAGCTGACTTTGGTCGATTTCTGGGCCGAGTGGTGCGGCCCCTGCAAGATGATCGCGCCCACGATCGACGAGCTGGCGCAGGAGTACGACGGCCGTCTGAAAGTCTGCAAGCTGGATGTCGACTCGAATGTGCGGACCGCCCAGGAGTACGCCGTCCGCTCCATTCCAAGCCTTCTGCTCTTCAAGGACGGAGAGGTCGTCGAGACGGTGGTCGGAGCGGTTCGCAAGCAGCGCCTGGAAGAAGCGATCGAAGCCCATCTCTAGCAGGTCGCCGATCCGTTCCGGGCGGAGGGCCCGCCGCCGCAAACGCCGGCAGCGGGCCCTCGCCGTTTCAAGACCGAGGACACGCCATGCCCGATTGGTTCAAGAACGCGTTCGTCGGCCTGCTCGACCCGGTGGTCGGAGCTCTCGTCCGCCGCCGGGTGCATCCCAACCTGATCAGCTCGCTGGGCTTTCTGGTCACGCTGGCCGCCGCGGTGGTCATCTTCCAGCGCCACCTCTTCTGGGGGAGCGTGGTGTTCCTCCTGGGAGGCATGATGGACATCCTGGACGGGCGGGTGGCGCGGGAGACCGGGCTGGCCTCGAAGTTCGGCTCCTTCTACGATTCGACCCTCGACCGCGTTTCCGAGATCGTCGTCTACTTCTCCCTCTACGCCTACTTCCGGCCGATGGACAACTTCTGGTGGGTGGGGTACGTGGTGATCCTGGCGATGGTCGGCTCCCTGATGGTCTCCTATACACGAGCCAAAGCGGAGGCGCTGGGCGTGGACTGCAAGATCGGGATGATGCAGCGTCCCGAGCGGGTCGTCGCCCTGGGCGTGGGGGGGTTGCTGGTCCCGGTCGCGGCCGCCATCGGGCCGAGATGGGAGTACGCGCCGCTCCTCCTGGCGATCGGATTCATCGCCGTGCTGGCCAACTTCACCGCCATCGAGCGGATCCACAGCGTGTACACGCTCGCTCGCGGCGTGCCGCTCGACGAGCCCCCCCACAGCCGGTCGAGCCCGATGAGCGGCGGATTCCCGGAAGACCGCGATGACGGATGACGGGCGGGAACGCCCCAGGCCCCTGACCCAGATCAAGCCCGAGCCGACCGAGATCGCGCCGGCGGGCGGCACGCTCGGCGTTCTGCTGCCCGGCCTCGGCGCGGTCGCCACGACCTTCATCGCCGGAGTGGAAGCGGTGCGGCGAGGGAATGCCCGGCCGTTCGGCTCGCTGACCCAGATGGGCACGATCCGCTTGGGCGGGCGTCCCGAGAAACGGGTTCCCCGGATCCAGGAGTTCGTTCCGCTGGCTGGTCTCGATCAGCTCGTGTTCGGGGCGTGGGACGTGTTCCCCGACAACGCCTATGAATCGGCGCTGAATGCCGGGGTTCTGAAGCGGGACGAGGTCGAAAGGGTACGGGAGTTTCTCGAGACGATCGCGCCCATGCGGGGCGCCTTCGACCGGCGGTACGTCAAGAAGCTGGACGGCACCCACGTCATCGAGAGCCGTTCCAAGCGCGCGTGGGCCGAGCAGCTCATCGAGGATATCGCGCGCTTTCGCGAGGAGAAGAGCTGCGACCGGCTGGTCATGGTGTGGTGCGGTTCGACCGAGGTGTTCCTCAAGCCGGCCGCCGTCCACGAATCGCTGGAGGCGTTCGAGCGGGGCCTGGATGCTGATGATCCGGCGATCCCGCCATCGATGGTATACGCCTACGCCGCCCTGAAGTCGGGCATCCCCTATGCGAACGGGGCGCCCAATCTGTCGGCCGACGTGCCGGCGCTCTTGGAACTCGCCGATGAGAACGGCGTTCCCGTTACCGGCAAGGACTTCAAGACCGGGCAGACACTCATGAAGACGATCCTGGCGCCGGGCTTCAAGGCGCGCATGTTGGGAGTCCGCGGCTGGTACTCGACGAACATCCTCGGCAACCGGGACGGCGAGGTCCTCGACGACCCCGAGTCTTTCAAGACGAAGGAGGAGTCGAAGCTCGGGGTTCTGGACTACATTCTACAACCAGAGTTGTATCCGGAACTGTATGAAGACCTATCGCACGTCGTCCGGATCAACTACTACCCGCCGCGGGGGGACAACAAGGAAGGCTGGGACAACATCGACATCTTCGGGTGGCTGGGGTACCCGATGCAGATCAAGATCAACTTTCTCTGCCGCGACTCGATCCTGGCGGCCCCGCTCGTCCTGGACCTCGTGCTGTTCCTCGATCTCGCCCGGCGGGCCGGAATGACCGGGATCCAGGAATGGCTCTCGTTCTACTGGAAGAGCCCCCAGCATGCGCCCGAGGTCTACCCCGAGCACGACCTCTTCATCCAGCTCATGAAGCTCAAGAACACGCTCCGCCACCTGATGGGGGAGGAGCAGATCACCCACCTGGGGCTCGAATACTACGCCGAATAGGGACCGTTGCGGGCGTGGTCCCGAGCGCGGCCGTAGTCCCGCTCGTGGCCGTCCTCTCGCTCGCGGCAGCTCTCGCGGGCCCGCGTGCGGTGCGGGGTCAGATTCCGGCCACCGTCTCACCGCGGGTGGGTATCCCGTCGGAGCCGGTGGACGAGTATCCGCGGACGCGGGGCGTGGAGGTCCTCCATTACGACCTGGAGATCGAGATCCCGGAATTCGGCCCCGAGATCACGGGGCGGACGGCCATCTTTTACGAGGTCACCCGCGACGGGACGGACTCGCTCGCGCTCGACCTGGTCGGGCTGACGGTCGACCGCGTGGAGGTGGATGGGGAGCGAGTCCCGTTCGATCACGCGGGCGGGAGGCTCCTGCTGAGGCTGCCGCCGGTTCCGCAGGGGAGCCGTCGGGAGGCGACGGTCTGGTATCACGGTGAGCCGCAAGACGGTCTGATCGTGGGCGAGAACCGTCACGGCGAACGGGTCGTCTTCGCCGACAACTGGGCGACCCGCGCCCGAAGCTGGTTTCCGGCCGTCGACCACCCGTCCGACAAGGCGACCGTCGAGATGACGGTCGTCGCCGCTTCGCGCATGGAGGTCGTCGGTAATGGCTATCTGCGCGAGTCGGTCGATCTCGGCGACGGCCGAACGCGGACGACATGGGCCGAGACGGCCGAGATCCCGACCTACACGATCGTCTTCGGCGCGGCCGAGTTCGCGATCGAATCGGCGGGCGTGGTCGACGGGATCGAAGTGACCCACTGGACCTATCCCGCCGACTCGGCGGCGGGCGCCGCCGCGTTCGCCCGTTCGACCGAGATCCTCGCCTTCTACGACTCGCTCTTCGGCCCCTACCCGTACGAGAAGCTGGCTCACGTGCAGTCGACGACGCGCTACGGCGGGATGGAGAACGCGAGCGCGATCTTCTACGGCGAGGAGACGATCGGCAACGCGCTCGAGACGGGGGCGGGAGTCGAAGGCGAGGCGCGGGACGCCCTGACGTCGCTGGTCGCGCACGAGACCGTCCACCAATGGTTCGGGGACGCGGTCACCGGGTCGGACTGGCACCACCTCTGGCTCTCGGAGGGGTTCGCCACCTACTTCGCGGCCGTGTTCTTCGAGTTCCACGGCGGTGCTCGCGGCCGGGGTCCAGCCGAGCTCGCGCGCCGGATGGCGGCGATGACGGAGGCGATCTTCGAACACGCCGCCGAGACCGGCCTTCCGATCTACGCGCCGGCCTCGGGAGCGGGGGACTTCCAGCACCTCCTGAACCCCAACAATTACCAGAAAGGCGCCTGGGTGCTCCACATGCTGCGCGGTCTCGTCGGCGATGTCGCATTCTTCCGGGGCATGCGGGACTATTACGCCACTCTGCGCGACGGCACCGCCTGGACGGCCGACTTCGAGCGCATCATGGAGGACGCCTCAGGACGGGATCTGGGATGGTTCTTCGCGCAGTGGGTCGGCCGCCCCGGCCACCCGGTTCTCGAGGTAGAGAGCGGACCGGGGGTCGGCGGGACGCGGGTGATCATCCGCCAACTTCAAGACGGAGAGCCCTTCCGGCTCGGCTTCGACCTCGTCCTCCGGTGGGATGGAGGCGAGCGGCGCGAGCGGATCGAGATGAGCTCCCGCGAGGCCGCTCACGTCTTCGATACGCCGGCCCCGGTACGCGATCTGGCCCTTGACCCCGACGGCTGGCTCCTCCACGAGCGCGCTGCCACGCGAACGGGTGCCGATCCCTGAGGGTCGTCGGCCCTGAGGCACGCCGGGCCTGAGGGCCGCCGCGCCCGGCTTGAGTTTCAACCGTCGCGCGGCGATATTCGTTTTCGGTGAGCGCCGCTCACGCCAGGGGTGCGACCGCCGGCGTCCTCATCACGTTCGAGGGCGGCGAGGGAAGCGGGAAATCGACCCAGGTCGAACGGCTCGCCGAATGGCTGGCGGAGCGCGGCCGGGAGGTGGTCGTAGCCCGGGAGCCGGGCACGACCGCGGTCGGCGAGATGACCCGCAGGATCCTGCTGCAGACCGCCCCGGACGGCCTCGCCGCCGAGGCCGAGCTGGCGCTGTTCCTGGCCGCCCGCGCGCAGCTCGCGGAAGAGGTGATCCGGCCCGCGCTCGAAGCGGCACGAATCGTGCTCCTCGACCGGTACGGAGATTCGTCGGTCGCCTACCAGGGGTACGGGCGGGGGATCGAGCCGGGGCGCGTGGTGGAGCTCAACCGCTGGGCGACTCGCGGTCTGGAACCGGACCTCACGGTTTTGATCGACATGCCGGTGAGCGACGCCTCCGGACGCCGGGGTCGCCCCCCCGATCGGCTGGAGCGCGCGGGCACCGCATTCCACGAGCGGGTGCGCAGAGGGTATCATCGCATCGCGGGGGAGGAGCCGGAACGTTTCCTCGTGATCGACGGTACGAAATCGATCGACGACATTCAACAGGGGATCCGCGAGCGGGTAGAGAAGCTGCTCGCCGGCCGGGTGCCTCAAAGGACGGAATCCGGATGATCCGCAAGCGATTCGGTACCCTCTTCATCCTGCTCTTCTTCCTCGCCGTGCTGACCGGCGGGATCATCTACGACGATCTCTCGGCGTCCGACGGCGACGATCCATACCAGGCGATCAAGCTTCTCAACGAGGCGATCCACCAGGTGGCGGACAAGTACGTGGATCCGGTTCCCGCCGACAGCCTCTATCTGCGTGCGCTCAATGGGATGTTGATGTCGCTCGATCCCTACTCCCAGATGCTCGCGCCAACCGACTACGAGGATCTCAAGATCCACACGCAGGGCAATTACGAGGGGCTAGGGATCCGCATCGATATCGTCGACGAGGTCCTGACGATCATCTCGCCGATCGAGGGCACGCCCGCCTACAAGGCCGGACTCCGCGCCGGCGATCAGATCCTGGCGGTCGACGATACGCCGACCCAGGGGTGGAGTGAGGAAAAGGCGGTCCAGGAGCTGAGAGGCCCCAAGGGATCGGTCGTGAAGCTGGCGATCGGGCGGCCGGCGCTGGACGAGCCCATCATGGTCAAGATCGTGCGCCAGCCGATCGAGCTCGCGGCCGTTCCGTACTCCTTCATGCTGGGGGACGGGATCGGCTACGTGCGATTCGTCCAGTTCTCCGAGAACGGGCGCGACGAGGTGCGGGAAGCGGTCCGCGATCTCGAGCGCAAGGGGATGCGGGCGCTGATCCTCGACGTGCGGGTGAACCCGGGCGGTCTGCTGGATCAAGCGATCGAGGTCTCCGATCTGTTCCTCCCGCGCGGCGTCGAGATCGTGTCGACCAGGGGACGCATGCCCGACACGGACCGGACCTACAGCGCGCGTGACAATGAAGATTTCTCGGTCCACCCGATGGTGCTGCTGGTCGACCGCGGATCGGCGTCGGCGAGCGAGATCCTGGCCGGTGCGCTCCAGGATCACGATCGGGCGCTCGTCGTCGGCCAGTCGACCTGGGGAAAGGGACTCGTCCAGAGCCTCTTCCCGCTGGATGACGGCTATTACCTCAAGCTCACGACCGCGCGCTACTACACCCCGAGCGGGCGCAGCATACAGCGGGATGACGCGAGCCCGCTCGACTTCCTGCCGACGCCCTCCGAGATGGGGGCGATCGAAAAGGGTGAGCGGGACGAAATTCCCGACAGTTTGATCTTCCGGACCGACATGGGACGGAAGGTGTACGGCGGCGGCGGCGTGTTGCCGGACGTGATCGTGGAAGGGGAGGATCTGGCGCCGATCGCGCGCAGTCTCCTCGAGGAGGTCATCACCCAGCGAGCGTACTTCTCGTTCGCCGTTCAGTATCAGTCCACCCACCCCTCGATTCCGCGGAACTTCGTGCCCGGCCCCGAGCTGCTGGAGGAATTCCGGACCCATCTCCGCGAAGTGAAGGGGATCGATTTCTCCGATGAAGCCTTCGACGCGGAGGCCGACTACCTGTCCGACTTCCTGCAGTGGACGCTGATCAGCCAGTATCACGGCGAGGGAGCGGCGCGCCAGGCGGTCATGCAGGCGGACTTGCCGCTGGCCAAGGCGGTCGAGCTGCTTACCGAGGCCGACACGCTGGCCGACCTCTTCCGGCTGGCGGAGCGGGAGGAGTCGGCGAGGTCCGCGGCCGCGGCAGAGGCGACGGTCACACGGGAGCCTGCCGGGACCCCGCGGTAG